>LT635550.1 GCA_900120395.1 Porphyromonadaceae bacterium FC4
CCTCCGAATGTCTACCACCTAAACCATCTATAACAGAGAACTATTCCTCTCGAAATGGCTCCAGAAAGGAGGTGTTCCAGCCGCACCTTCCGGTACGGCTACCTTGTTACGACTTAGCCCCAGTCACCAGGTTTACCCTCGGACGCTCCTCGCGGTCACGCACTTCAGGTACCCCCGACTTCCATGGCTTGACGGGCGGTGTGTACAAGGCCCGGGAACGTATTCACCGCGCCATGGCTGATGCGCGATTACTAGCGAATCCAGCTTCACGAAGTCGAGTTGCAGACTCCGATCCGGACTGAGATGAGGTTTGGAGATTCGCAGTCAGTCGCCTGAGAGCTGCCCTCTGTCCTCACCATTGTAACACGTGTGTCGCCCCGGATGTAAGGGCCGTGCTGATTTGACGTCATCCCCACCTTCCTCTCGCCTTACGACGGCAGTCTCGTTAGAGTCCCCAGCACTACCTGTTGGTAACTAACAATGAGGGTTGCGCTCGTTATGGCACTTAAGCCGACACCTCACGGCACGAGCTGACGACAACCATGCAGCACCTACATATACGTCACCGAAGTGAACAGACCTACTTTCATAAGTCCGGCGTATACATTTCAATCCCGGGTAAGGTTCCTCGCGTATCATCGAATTAAACCACATGTTCCTCCGCTTGTGCGGGCCCCCGTCAATTCCTTTGAGTTTCATCGTTGCCGACGTACTCCCCAGGTGGATTACTTAACGCTTTCGCTTGAGAGCATACATTGTATCGCATACTCCGAGTAATCATAGTTTACGGCGTGGACTACCAGGGTATCTAATCCTGTTTGATCCCCACGCTTTCGTGCATCAGTGTCAGTTGTAACTTTGTGAGCTGCCTTCGCAATCGGAGTTCTGCGTAATATCTATGCATTTCACCGCTACACTACGCATTCCGCCCACAGCATCTACACTCAAGTATCACAGTTTCAAAGGCAAGACTATAGTTGAGCTATAGCTTTTCACCCCTGACTTACAATACCACCTACGCACCCTTTAAACCCAATAAATCCGGATAACGCTCGTATCCTCCGTATTACCGCGGCTGCTGGCACGGAGTTAGCCGATACTTATTCTTAGGTTACTTGCCTACAGGTACACGTACCTGTCTCTACTCACCTACTAAAGAAGTTTACAATCCTTAGGACC
>LT635551.1 GCA_900120395.1 Porphyromonadaceae bacterium FC4
TCTGTCCTCTCCTGAAATAGTACACAGTTGGGGAAGCCAACCCCAACAACAATGAAACCAGAAAAAAGTAACCGAGGACGAAAGGGATATCCCCTAGATTTCAAGTGGAGAGTCATCGACGACCTCCTAGCCACCGGCGAGAGCATCGCCACCACCAGCCAGCGCTACGGCATCACCACACGCACCATTCGAAATTGGTTGCGTACCTTTGGTGTAGAGTTACCCAACCAAAGCACCCCTAGCACTATGAGCAAGACAAACAAGCACAAAGCCGTAGATCCAGATTACGCAGAACTCAAGCGCGAAAACGCTCGCCTCAAAGCAGCCCTCTTTCAGGCTGAGAGCAAGGCTTTAGTCAACAAAACGCTACTCGAAGTGGTCTTGAATCGCTACCACATTGATCTAAAAAAAAAGACCGATTTGTAGCCGTGAGACAGCTTGAGTCCGCCCAAGTGAGAGATCAAAAGCTCTCCATAACCTACCTTTGTCAGCTGTTAGAAGTCAGCCGTAAAGGCTACTACAAGCACACCTTCACCGAGCAAGACGAAGATGTCAAAGTAGCCTCCGTCCTGCACTATTGCCAGTATGTGCGCAGTTGGCTCCCCAGGGCAGGCGTAGACACCCTCCAGGAGTGTACCAACAAATACTTCAAAGGGACCTTCCAAGTAGGTCGAGACTGGCTCTACAAAGTGTTAGGAGCCAACGATATGCTGCTAAGAAGTCGCAAGCGTAAGCGTCCACTCCAGACGACCAAAGGCGTGGTCAATCATGGCTTCCAAGACCACCTGAACACCACCCCTAAGTACATCGCCACAGACCATTGCCGGCTCACCGTCTCAGACATAACCTACGTCAAATGTTTAGGGGGCTTCGCATATCTCTCCCTGACGATGGATGCTTATAGTCGCATCATCACAGGCTTTGACCTGCAGCCCACGCTCTCCACAGAGGGTCCCTACAACGCACTAAGACAGACCGTTGACTTCTACCAAAAGCATGGCTTTGACCTCAAAGGACTCATCTTCCATAGCGACCGAGGCTGTCAATACGTCTCCAAGCAGATGACCGACTACGAGGCCAGCCTAGGCATCGTAACCAGCGTTACCCAGACAGGCAACCCCCTCCACAACGCTATGGCAGAGCGACTTAACGGGATCATCAAGAACGACTGGCTCTACAACTTCGAGGATAAGCCCATAGATCAAGTTCGAGAGATCCTCTCTCAAACTATTGCCCTTTATAATACAGCGCGTCCTCATCGAGCCCTCAACAAGAAGACTCCGATGCAGATGCTCATACCAGAATACCCCAACCCTCTAACCACACAACCGTCTAAGAACCAGACATCTAAGAACAATTCTCCAAAAGCTCCGAGCCTCAAAACTCCGAGCCTATGCCGCCCAACTCCCGACAAAGAGCTATCTTTGTGTACCTCCGCAGTAAAGACGACACAAGTCGTGTACCCCAGCAGGAGTAAAACGAACAGATGAGTACGCTCACAGGACTAACAAAAATAACCCGTGTACCATCTCAGTAACACCTCCCCAACTGTGTACTTTTTTCAGGAAGAGGACACTCA
>LT635552.1:0-261178 GCA_900120395.1 Porphyromonadaceae bacterium FC4
CAAAATCTGATCTAAAATAAATTACTCGCGTGTCGCAGCCAACACCACCCACACCGAAAAACCGGCAAGGACAGCATCAGCCACCTATTTCGTCTTTACTCTATTACTTTTAACGCTACCCCGAAACATCCATTCCTCCTAAAAGAAACAAACACTCCGGAGTATTCTACTTTGCCAATATGTCTATGATCTCTCTTTTGCCGCACCGACGACCTCCTACGAGGACGTTTTGATCGGTTCGGACTGCAAAGGTACCCACAATTTTCCATCCCACAAAATCCCCCAACATATACCTCTCGAAAAAACGCACTTCACCTCAAGCAAAACAAGTCTTATATCACTGACAAACAATTAGATATCCGATCTGAAAAAATTGGATATATGAGGGTAAAAAGTTTCCTACTGGAAACAGATCTCTTCTATCCGTCAAATCGTTTTCTTTCCTACCGGAAACATTTGGCTACTATCCGTCAAATTTTTCGGCTTGATGTGGAGATGGAAAACGCGGAGGGATTTCTGATGTGTAAGTCCTGAGACGGAGGTGTTTTTGGTTGCTTCGGGATATGAGATTTTGTGTACCTTTGTTTGGAGTATATGGTTGGGCAAGGCCACTCAGGTCAAGCCCACTAAGAGGGAACCGGGTGTAAGTCCCGGACAGTCCCGCTGCTGTAAGCTCTTCCTGTACCGCTCCCGAGCGACAGGAAAACGTAGCTACCGACCTCAAAAAGTCACTGGTGGATGTACTCCATCACTGGGAAGACGCAGGGTGGCTCCGTAGAGTAAGTCAGAAGACCTACCATGTACTTTTGGATGGTGCACTTGGCACCGTGGTAATTGCTTTGCTTCCGGGGATTGAAGCAACGGGCCCAACAACTGAGTGATGTTTCATTGCTTGGTACTTCGAGCGAAAAAGTCGCTTCTCTGTCGACTCATTTTGGATCTGAAACCGTAGACAATCTCCCTGCACAGTCGCACCACGCTCCTCGTGTGCATGTATGTTTTGGCTACTGGTTTTTTTTTAAGCTCCTGAATGAATGTATCGGTTCGCTAGTGCTCTGCTCAAAACGCACACCCCTGCAGCGGTGTTGCTTTGTACTCTGATCACCATGATCATGGCGACTCCTGCTGCGTATGGTCAGTTTCTCAACGACTCTATTCCTCACAATCTACCTGAGGTGGTGGTCACTGCCCCAACCCCTCGGGAGGTGATTCCGGGTCAGAAGCTGAGCGGTCCTCAGCTGCAAAACCTGAGTACCTTCTCCGTAGCGGATGCGATTCGCTACTTCTCCGGCGTGCAGATCAAGGACTACGGAGGTATAGGTGGGGTAAAGACGATCAACGTCCGAAGCATGGGGACCAATCACATGGGTATCTTTTACAATGGAGTCCAGCTCGGTAATGCTCAAAACGGGCAGATCGACCTGGGGCGGTTTTCGCTGGATAATGTGGAGGAGATAAGCTTGTACAATGGTCAGAAGAGCAATATCTTCCAAGGGGCAAAAGACTACGGGTCAGCCGGCACGGTGTACATCACCACGAAGTACCCGACCTTTGAGGAGGATAAGAAGTACAACCTCCGTGTGGGACTAAAGGGGGGCTCTTTTGGCCTGATCTCCCCGTCAGTGACCTGGGAGCAACGGTTGCCTCTGGGGTTTTCGATGTCAGCGACTACTGAGCTGACCTCCTCTCATGGGCGGTATCCCTTTAGGTACAAACGGATCTTTCAGGACGGAACGGTGGCCTATGACACGACGGCAGTGCGTGAAAATGGGGACATCACTGCTCTGAGGGCTGAGCTGGCACTCTACCACACGCTCCCGGAGGGAGCCTGGGACCTGCACGGCTACTACTACCGATCCAACAGAGGTCTGCCGGGACCGATCGTGAAAAACGTATTTGAGCACGGTCAACGACTCCATGATGAGAGCTACTTTGTGCAGAGCAAGTACAACCAAAGAGTGACGGACCACTACCGCCTCAAGGTCAATGCGAAGTATGCCAACGACTATACGCGCTATATAGATAATGAGTGGACCAGCCCTATCTACGTAGACAACCGCTATCTGCAGCATGAGCTCTACGCCTCGATTGCCAACCTTTTCGAGCTTTGGGACTGGCTGAAGTTTAACTTCGCCGTCGACTACCAGCTCAATATCATGCAGGCGAACCTCATCAACTTCTCCCAGCCAACCCGCAACACCGTCTTGACAGCCCTGGCAGCAGAGGCGAAGTGGAGGTGGTTTACCCTTCAAGTGAGCGGTCTGGGGACCTTCGTACGCGACCATGTGAAGATGAATGAGTCGGCACCGAAGAAGGATATCTTTACCCCCGCAGTCGTCTTGTCGGTGAAACCTTTTGAGCACGAGGAGTTTTTCATCGAGGCTTTTTACAAGGACATCTTTAGGATGCCGACCTTCAACGACCTGTACTACACCTTCATCGGGAACGCCACTCTACGACCGGAGTACGCTACGCAGTACAACCTGGGGCTGCGCTACGCCATTGCCCCCAACACCTCTTGGCTAAGCGCGCTCGAACTAAAGCTGGACACCTACTACAATAAGGTGACGGATAAGATCGTAGCGGTACCGGCGGGCAATATGTTTCGGTGGATGATGCTGAACCTAGGGAAAGTGGACATAAAGGGGCTGGAACTGACGGCGAATGCGCTCGCACAGCCTACCAAGGACCTCTCCCTCAGCGGACAAGTGAGCTATACCTACCAAGACGCCCGGGACGTAACGAACGAGAAGGACAAGAACTACAAGCACCAGATCGTGTACATCCCCAGGCACAGCGGGTCGGTGATTGCTTCGGCAGACTACAAGAGCTGGGGAATGAACTACAGCTTCATCTACACCGGTGAGCGATTCAACGCTAAGTACAACGACGACAACAGCCGCATGCTCCCGTGGTATACTCACGACCTGAGCTTTCGGAAGGTCTTTCGCTTTGACCATCGGTATAGCCTGCGCGTATCGCTCGACATCAACAACCTGCTCAACCAGCACTACGATGTCGTGCTCAACTACCCGATGCCCGGGCGCAACTACAAGATGACGCTACTCTTCAAGATGTAATCTCTATCGAGGCCTGAATCATGAAAAACTATCTAAGATACACGTCCGCCCTCCTTTTCACACTACTGCTGACCCTCGTCGCAGGCTGCCGGGGCGAGTATGAGATCATCTACTCGAGCTCACACGGCACGGAGCTGGGTGCCCAACTCCTGGAAGGTCAGGAGGGGCAGCTGGTGGGCTTTTATCTCCTCAACGAGGGGAACATGGGCAGCAATAAGGCGAGCCTGGACTACTTTGACTTCACCAAAGGGGTGTACCACCGGAATATCTATGCCGAGGCCAACCCAAATGTGGTGAAAGAGCTGGGCGATGTCGGTAATGACGTGGCGATCTATGGGAGCAAGCTGTATGCGGTCATCAACGTGTCCAACTACATCGAAGTGATGGATGCCAAAACAGCCAAGCACATCGGTAAGATAGAGATCCCCAATGTGCGGTACGTGGAGTTTCATAGGGGTAAACTCTATGCATCTGCTTATGTTGCTCCGGTGAAGTTTGATGAAAATGCCCGTGTAGGTGCGGTGTATGAGGTGGACACAGCAACCCTACAGGTGGAGCGTATGTGTAAGGTAGGCTACCAGCCTGAGGAGATGGTCATCACTAGAGGGCGGCTCTATGTAGCCAACTCAGGCGGATATATGTTTCCGAACTACGACCGGACCATTTCTGTGGTAGACATCGACACCTTTGAAGAGGTGAAAAAGATAGATGTGGGCATCAACCTACACCGTCTGCGCCTGACCTCATCCGACCAACTGCTCGTGACCTCTCGCGGGGACTACTACGATGTAGGGTCGAGCATTTACTTCATCGATCCGAATACGGACGAAGTGGTCGACCATATGGACCTACCCGTCAGCAACCTGGACATCGTGGGGGACTTGGCCTACTTTTATGCCGTATCGTGGAGCTACAACACGCAGAGCAACACTATCTCGTACGGCGTCCTCAATACGAGGACCAAGGAGATCGTCACCCGAAACTTCATCAAAGATGGCACGGAGGAGGACATCCGAATCCCCTATGGCGTACGAGTCAACCCGATCAATGGGGATATCTACGTGACGGATGCGATTGACTATGTCACGCCGGGCACCCTACTCTGCTACGACAAGTACGGCATGCTCCGATGGAAGGTAGATACGGGAGACATCCCTGCTCATATCTGCTTCCTTTACGAAAAGAGGGAATAGTCCCAGACGAGAAGCAAACAACGAAAGCATAAAACAACAAAACTAATAACAACTAAACATCCATCATCCACACACATGAGACGAAAAAAACTATCTGTAGTAGGGCTGCTGCTCCTGCTCGGTCTTTTCTCTTGCCGGCAGGTTGATCCTACACTACCCCCTGTGATCACTTTTGATGAGCAGGAGTACACCGTGAAAACGGAAAGGCTCCTCAAAATCACCCCAACAATCAAGTACGACAACGAGTTTGCCGCCTACTCTTGGAGCAGAGAAGGACAGGTAATCAGTCGAGAAAAAGAACTGGTCTTCTCCGCAGAAAGTACCGGGACGTACTATGTGACTTTTCAAGTAGTCACCCCCGATGGGACAGCACGCCGGGAGGTCAAGATCAGCGTCGTCGACCTTGACCTGCCTATCATCTCCATAGATGGCGGCAATGACCTCATCATCGAGACCGGCGAACAGCTCACACTGGTCCCCAAGGTCAAAAATGATGAGGAGCTCAAGTATAAATGGCTGGAAGGCGGAGAGGTCGTATCTGAGGAAGCTCAGTACACCTTCAGCAAAGACGAGGACGGGGTCTACTTTCTCTCCCTCGAAGCTACCAATGCAGACGGTGTGGATAAGTACGATGTCCGCATCACCGTCATGAAGTCGGTACCTCTGCAAGTATCTTTCCCCTACGAGACACAGTCTGCAACAGTGGGAAGGCTGATGCGAATCATCCCAATTCTCCCCTCCAAGCGTAACGTGACGTTCCAGTGGTTTGTGAACGGAGTCGAGGACAAAGCACAGACCAAGGACTACTACTCCTTCACACCGACAGCGACTGGGAGCACTGAGATTCGCGTCGTAGCGACTAAGAGCAAAAGCACCTCCACAAAGGATCTGGAAGGGACAAGAGCTGCTGCGGACGAAAACCTCGTCGGCGAAGCTACCGTTGTGGTCCAAGCCTCTGAGCCCAATCAACACTTCCGTGCTGCCGCAGCCGGTAACAGCCCTTTCGCAACTGATGTATTTGAGTACCTACCCGCACCGGGGCAGTTCATCAACGAAGGCACCTCCATGTACACGATGAAGGAGGCGAACGACTTCGCAAGAAAGCGGTTCGAGTCGAATGTTTACGTCTCACTCGGTGGCTTTGGTGGCTATGTCGTCGTGGGCTTTGACCACAGTGTTCGGAATACAAAGAAAGGTCTGGGATACGACTTTGCAATAATGGGCAACTCCTTCGCCGGTAGCTCCGAGCCGGGTATTGTCTGGGTCATGCAGGACGAAAACGGCAATGGCATCCCGGATGACAACTGGTACGAGCTCAAGGGTAGCGAGACCGGCAAGCCGGGTACCATCCAAGACTATGAAATCACCTACTACCGTCCAAGCTCGGCCAAAACGGATGTCCAATGGACGGACAACCAAGGCAACAGAGGGACGGTCGACTGGCTTACTTTTCACCAACAAGACAGCTACTATCCCCTATGGGTACCCACAGACAGCTATACTCTGAGAGGTACCCGACTGGACTTCGTGCCCTACGACAAGTCCGGCAATGGATCTTTCTGGGTAAACCCCGAGTTTGAGTGGGGGTATGCGGATAACTTTAGCCCGATTGATCGTCTGACCGAAGATGACAACTACAATGCCGCACCCAATGCCAACCACTTCAAGATCGAGCACGCCATCGATCACGAGGGCAATCCGGTACAGCTCGACTACATTGACTTTGTCAAAGTACAGACGGGAGCCAACGCCAAGGCAGGCTGGCTTGGAGAGAACTCCACCGAGGTATTCCAAATCATTGACATCCAGATTCCACAATAATGACGACTATGAAAAAGTTCACCATACTCTTTTCACTATTCCTTTCCCTCCTGCTTATCTCCTGCGACGAGCTGAATACTCCGACCGGAGACAACCGGCTTTTGGCGTTTTCACTGACGACCGGCGATGGCACCGAGTATGTAGCTACGATCTCCGAGGGGGACGTTCTCGAGCTCACCATTCCACGCTCCGTCGATCTGAGTGGTGCCAAGCCAACCTACCGCATCAGCCAAAACGCCCAAATCCTTCCTCTACCGGAGCGTGTAGAAGACTGGAGCAAGGACCAAGTATTTGCGGTAAAGAATAGCAACACCTCCTCCAGATCCTATCTCATACACATCCATAGACCCGGCGAAAGCGATGCCGCCCCCACAGGATCAGTGTACCTCTACACAGACGAGGACCTGGCTAACTTCCTAAAGACCGGGACGACAGACATCATGGGCAACCTAGTCATAGGCGCCCCCACCGGCACAGATTCGATTAGCGACATCTCTGCCCTCACGCGTGTCACCTCCGTTGCTTACAACATCATCGTCAACCCCACATACAAGGGAAAAGACCTCCAAGGGCTCCGCAACATCCGTAGCGCCGGAGCGGTCTTGATCAATGACTGTAAGTATCTGGAGGAGGTGCAGCTCAAGTCACTGGAGATCGTCCACCAAGACTTCACGGTCAAGAGCAAGAGTGTGAGTCGACTGGACCTACCGAAAGTGACCACGATACAGGGCAGACTCGATGCGTCCGACTCCGCCATCAGGTCTCTGGTACTACCCGGTCTTGAGGTCCTGGGAGGGCTGACCTACACGAGATCCGAAGATATCGGGAACATCAGCATGCCCAAGCTCCGCACCGTCAATGGCGACATCGACCTATCCAATCTCAAGGGGCTACATGCCCTCCTGATGCCGTCGGTGGAGCAGATCTCCGGGAAGCTCTCTCTCTCATCGCTTGCCGCTCTCAAGTCGCTCAACCTCCCCCACCTCACCACGCTCCGGTCACTGGAGATAGGCTGGGCAAACCTGACCGACTTAGCTCTTCCCGAGGCCAAGACCATTGGGAATATCAAGATCAACAGTGCACCCGAGCTGGCGCACATCAACCTAAGTGCTCTTACCGAGGTCCAAGGCGATCTAGAGCTAACCAGTGTAGGCGCTAGCTCGCTGAACCAAATAGGGGTCAAGAAAGTAGGAGGCAGGCTCAGCCTAGACAAGCTCACGTCACTCAGTGATGTTAGCCCTTTCTTAGCTCAGGTGAAAGAGGCAAAGGAGATCGAGATCGTTCACTTCCAGGGCGATGGGAGCATCGACCTCAGCAAGACAAAGTCGCTTGCTGTGTTCAAACTAGACAACTGTCCCAATGTAGAAACACTCATCCTTCCCGAGGAGATGGAGAAAGTAAGTGTATCGGTCGACGTCGGCTTGATGCTACCCCACCTCCTCGAGATCAAGGGGGTCAAAAAAGTGACGGAGCAGCTCAGTCTCTCCAGGCTTTGTCCTGAGAAAAAGACAGAGGTCTACGGCATTGAGTCCCTCGAGGAGGTCGGCAGCTTATCCCTCACTTGTGCCAACATCACCCGCCTCTATTTCCCAAACCTCAAGCGGGTCACGAGCGGATCTCTTTACTTCCTCTACATCACCAATTATTACGTCGAAAACAGCGACAAGGCTCACCTCTTACCTCCATCTACTCTGGACTTCCCGCTGCTTGAGGAGGTGAAGAACATCGACTTCAACTCCCACATTATCGAGAAGCTGAATATGCCCAAGCTCAAAAAAGCAGACAAGATCAGCCTGGCATGCAACTGGCCGGTTCAGCGCAATGATGACCTAAAGAATCTATCCCCCCTCACTGCCCTCGAGGAGGTCAGAGAAGTGCAGCTACAAAACATGAAAGCCTTCGATGACTACTCTTTCCTCAAAAAAGCGGTAGAGAATGGCTCTCTCCAAAAGCTAAACGTAGGAGGAAACAAGTATAACCCCTCCATAGCTGACCTCAAAGCCGGACGTTTCACCCCCAGCAACTAAGAATCATGAATAATCTACACAGAATACTATCCACCGCCTTCGCTCTGACTCTTTTACTGGCGATCGGCGGCTGCAGCACAGACGAGCCCCTGAGTGGGGACAACTACATCGTAGACTTTGCCCTCATGAGTGACGGCCAAGTCTATCCGGCTAAGATAACGGGAGAGCGAATCGTGGTGCCCGTACCAAAGACCCTACTGCAGGCTCCGCTTGGAGCACGCTGCAAGCTAAGCATCGGTGCCACGATCAGCCCCAACCCCAAAGAAGTGCCCTCATGGAGCGGGAGCGGCGTACCCTTTACCGTAAAAGCCGCCAATGGTGATCTCCGCAAGTACACGGTGGTCCTCGACCCGCAGGACGTGACCGCCTCCGAGCAAGACCCGACCGGCAAAGGCTCCACCTACTCATCCCACCTCCTCACCGACGAAGACGTCAAGCGGCTCGGTGAGTCCGGAGTCAACGTCCTCATCGGCGACCTGGTCATCGGAGCAGAGAGCGGAGATGAGACCATCAGCGACCTCAGTCCGCTCAAGGAGCTCAAGGAGGTTCGGTACCGACTGGTCATCAACCCCACCTACACGGGCGACCTGAGCGAACTAAAAAACCTACAGCGTGTCGGCGAACTCGTGATCAACGGCACCCCGCCCAACCTCAAGGAAATCATCTTACCTGAGCTTAGGACCATGACGCTCGGGCTCAAGATCAACGATGGTAGGAGTACTCTAGAGCGCATCAGCCTGCCCAAGGCTACCGAGATCGGCACGCTCGTGTGCAAAAGCCCGGCTCTGACCACACTGTCCGCTCCCGGTCTCGTGACGCTGGGTAGTCTCGATCTGGTGTCGGGCAACCTCACCACCTTTTCGATGGACAAGCTGCAGAGTATCGCAGGGGACTTTGCCCTCAACGGCGACGGCGAGTCGCCACTGACCACCCTCTCCCTGCCCGAGCTATCGTCCTCTGAGGGGAGTATCAGCATCTCCGAGCTTCCGCAGCTATCAGAGCTCCGCATGCCCAACCTCGTGCGCACAGGCGCGTTCATGACGAGTAGGCTCATGCTTCTGAAGGAGCTGGATCTCAGCAGACTGGAGCGAGTAGATCAGGAGTTGAAGCTGGACTTTTATCTCTACAACAGCAAAAACACGGCACTCACCGAGCTGCGTCTACCTGCCCTCAAGTCGGTAGGAAGTAGGCTGTCCATACGGGCTGCTCATGGGCTCCCCTCTATCTCACTTCCGGAGTTGGAGCAAAGCAAGGAGTTCTGGATCATGGAATCATCCGCCTTGCAAAAAATAGAGTGGAGCAACAAGCCCAAGCACATCCCAACCCTCGCTTTTGACGAGATCGACCTAGCGGGAACAGTAGACCTATCGGGCATTGAGTGCTCAGACCTTATCCTCTACCAATCCTGGAAAAGCATGGACAAGCTAATCCTACCGAATAACCTAAAGAGCCTGAGATTCACGGATGACGACGACAACCCCATCGAGGGAGCTCTCCCCGAGATCGAGGGGGCCTCAAAGCTGGAAACCCTGAGACTTGAGCACATCAATACCCGGGAGCTCATCCTCCCATCGGTACTCAAGGAGATCGAGATTCTCGATGTATCCGGATCAGCCTTCACGGCGCTCTCTGCAGTCGGACTCGAGAAAGTCGGAGAGCTAAAGGTGGAGTCCGGCTCCTTGCTCAGCATCTCCATGCCGATCCTAAAAGTGGCGCAAGAGGTCACCTTCGACCAGACAACTGCCCTCAAGTCACTGAGCTTCCCGAAGCTCAAGTCCATCGAGAGTCTCTCCCTTGAGGGATGGAGGGGGAACTCAAGCCTCTCCAACCTTGATGGTTTTTCCGAAGTAGAGTCCATCGGATCTGTACGTATCGAGAACTACAGAGCCCTGACCGACTACTCCGGACTCAAGAATGCCGTCGAGCATGACGGACTGACGGAAAAAGGATGGAAGCTCAAAGGAAACAAGTACAACCCCACCTTTGAAGATCTAAAGGCAGGTCGCTATACTCCATCCATGCCGTAAGCACCGGTATACAGCCAAAGACAAAAGAGGGTGCGCCGATACCGGCGCACCCTCTTTTGTATGAATGGTTCGTCTTCTTCCCGCCAAAACATACAACCCCACACACTGCTGAGAATCATACAGATAGAGACACCAAAAAGGGAGGTGCCCGGGGGCAAAAAATTTCCTACTGGAAACAGATCTCTTCTATCCGTCAAATCGTTTTCTTTCCTACTGGAAACATTTCGCTACTATCCGTCAAATTTTTTAGCGTGATTTAGGAGCGGGAAAATTCCGGACCGTGAGTCCGGTCAACTTATCTGCATTTACGATTATTCTTTCTACCTTTGTGTACCATGGGATGCTGAGGTGATCCCGGACTGTATCATCAAATATCGATCTGTATTATGCTGAATGTTGTGACGTGGACGGTAGATCCTATACTCTTGGACTACAAGGGGATGACCATTGGTTGGTATGGCGTCTTTTTTGCCGTCGGGCTGGTATTGTTTGGTCCTGCCATCATGGATAAGATCTGGCGCCGGGAGCAACTCCCCGAGCGCTGGCTCACGTCCCTTTTTTACTACATCATCATAGCGACCATCGTGGGTGCTCGTCTGGGGCACTGCCTCTTTTATCAGCCGGAGTACTACTTGGCGAACCCCGTCGAGATCCTCAAGGTCTGGGAGGGAGGACTGGCAAGCCATGGAGGGGTGATAGGGATCATCATAGCGGTCTACTTTTACTCCAAAAAAGTGTCGCACCGGAGTATGCTCTGGACTTTTGACCGTCTCTGTGTGCCCACAGGCTTGGTGGCAGGTATGATCCGACTGGGCAACCTCATGAACCATGAGATCTACGGGCACCCGACGGATCTGCCCTGGGGCTTCCGCTACATCGAGAACATCGGTGCGTGGCGTGCCGGAGCCGAGCCCATCTTTTCGCTCCCATCACACCCGACGCAGATCTACGAAGCGCTGTGCTACTTTGCAATCTTTGGGATCTGTATGTGGATGTACTGGCGCACCAACGCCCGCAAGCATGTCGGGCTGATCTTTGGGGTGTTCATGACCCTGACCTTCTTGGCGCGGTTCTTTATTGAGTTCCTCAAGAATGACCAGGTCGCTTTTGAGGCGACGATGACGCTCAACATGGGGCAGTGGCTGAGTGTGCCCTTCGTCATCGCAGGTATCGCAGCTATCTGGTATAGCTTTGCGAATAAGAAGCCTGCTGACGGACGGATTCTCTGACGATAGGATCACCCACACCAAATATGAAAAGAAACCTCCTCATACTGCTGACGCTAGTACTGCTCTCCTGGTGCCCGGATGTCCGGGGGCAGGAGGTGATGCCACAGACGCCCTTGGATCCGGCACAGCAACAGCACCATGAGGACAGCATCAGCCAGGCTCTGCTGGCTGAGCTGCAGAAGCGCATCGAAGAGATGAACGACCAGCGTGTGGTAGACTCGCTGACGAGGGAGTTTCTGGAGAAGCAGCTGGCTGAGCTCAGAACGGTAGAAAACATCCAGAAGTCCGATATACTGGACGAGCTTCGGCTGATCCAAGAAAAGCAGCAGCAACGACTGGAGGATCGCAAGCAGTACCTCGACTCGCTCAAGCAGGTCGCTCACGGCTACCCGATCTATGGGGTGCTCAATGATACGATAGCACTGGTGTATATGCGCATCGGCTCCTATTCGGCTGAAGAACGTGCCAAGCGAATCAGTCAGCGGGTCGAGACGCTGTATGAGGAGGACTTTTCGCCACGAGACAGTCTGACGCTCAAGAACGGCGATGGCTATACGGACATCACGTTTGATGACCGCATCATCATGACGGTGCTGGAGAACGACGCCCTGCTTCATGACTATACGACACAGGAGTATTCGGAGGTTTTGAGCCAGGCCATCCGTGACTCAGTCCTCCGGGCTCGAGAGGAAAATACCGTCAAGAATACCATCAAGCGTGTGCTCCTGGTACTCCTCTGTATCGTACTGATGGTGTCGCTTCTCAAGCTCGTCTCCATCTTTTTCAGATGGTTGCGCATGCGAACCGCTGATGGGAGAAACAGATTGTTTAGGGATCTGAAGTACAAGGACTACACCTTCATCACGGTGGCGCAGGAGGCACACTTGGTCTCAAAGGGCTTGATCATTCTGCAGTGGGTGACCATTATCATGCTTTTCGTGGTGCTGGTGCCGATCATGTTCAGCATCTTCCCCTTTACCCGAGGGTGGTCGGTCGACCTCTTTCAGACACTCTGGAAACCGATAGAGAATATACTGCTGGCGATCTGGCACTACCTGCCCAACCTGATCAATATCATCGTCATCGTCGTCGTCATCCGGTACGTGATCAAGCTGGTGCACTATATCTTTGACGAGATTGAGCAGAACAAGCTCAAGATATCGGGGTTCCATCCGGACTTTGCGCAGCCTACCTTTGTTATTATACGGTCGCTTTTGATTGTCTTTGGTCTCATCTTGGTCTTCCCGTTCCTACCGGGTGCGGGCTCTGAGGCATTCAATGCGGTGTCGGTGTTCCTCGGTCTTTTGGTATCGATAGGATCCTCCAGTGCGATTGCCAATATGATCGCCGGAGTGGTCATTACCTACATGCGCCCCTTCAAGATCGGGGACCGAATCAAGATCGATGGTATCGTGGGCGATGTGACCGACAAGACCATGCTCGTGACCAAGATCCGTCAGATCACCAACGAGGAGGTGACTATCCCCAACTCTAAGGTGCTCAACAGCAACACCATCAACTACAGTGCCCTCGTGGAGACTAAGGGGCTGATCCTCTCCGTCGAGGGGAGCTTTGGCTACGAGCTTCCGTGGCGCATGATAGAGGAGATACTGCTTGAGGCGATCGGTCGTTGCCCCGACATCCTCCCTGCACCCAAGCCCTTTGTCCGCCAGACGGAGTTTAGAGACTACGATGTCGTGTACACCGTCAACGGATATACGATCGAGGCAAACCAGCAGGCGCGTATCTACTCGGAGATTAGAGGACATATACAGGATGTTTGCCGCGAGCGCGATGTGGAGATCCTATCGCCTACCTACCACAATATGCGTGACGGCAACCCACGAACAGTGCCGCCGGAGTACCACAAGAAGGAGGAAAAGAAAGAGCGACCCGTACCCAAGGTGCGCGGAGAGGGGAACAGCTGATCCTGTTCTACCCCTATCGCCTCAGCGTTCTACCCTCTATCGCCTCGGCTCACTACCACCTGCCGCCTCGGCTTACCACCCCTGCCGCTTCGGCTCACTACCCCTGCCACCTCTACTTACTACCCTTACCGTTTCGACACTTACCCTCCACCGCCTCGGCTCACTACCTCTGCTGCCTCGGCTCACTACCACCTGCCGGATGTCGATGCTGCTTAGTGCCGGATGCCTTTACCGCTTCAGCTCCCTGTCGACGACCTTGATCACATTGTAGATCGCTAGGACCTCCGACTCGTGGACAACGATGTCCGGAAAGGCGGGATTGAGCGAGCGCAGGGTGAATGTCCGCTGCTCCTGGTCTTGATCTGCCACACTCTTGACGATGATCCCCTGCTCTCGGGTGATGAAGATGAAGTAGAGCCAGGTACGGGTGTGCAGACCGTCCCACCAGTAGTCCGGGCGGATGTAGCGTGCCAGGATCTGGTCACCATCCGCCAAACTCATCAGGCTACCATCGTCCATGGAGATACCGCGTACGGTGAAAATCCGGTACTCGCCACTGTGTATCCGATCCACCGGTACGTTGATGATGCGCAGATCCTCCGCCGGGATCGGGTCGCCGTAGCCGGTAAGCGTCCCGGCGGCTGCCGGATCGTCCACCACCGGTACGGACATGATGCTTTCCGGGTCAAAGGGCTCCGCATTGGCGCCGGGGAATTCCTTAGCCGCCAGTGCCTCGATCATTCTCTGAGTATCTCCGTACTCATCCCCACGTGTCACTGTCGTCTCTATCGGTTCTCTCCCGATCAGCAGCCACTCCCACCTGTACTTCGGATAGACCTTCCTTAGCTGCTCGAGGGTATTGTTTTGTGGTCGGCTCTGTCCCTGTATGATCCTATAGGCAGTGGAGGTATCCATGCCGATCTTGTCCGCAAGCTCCCGATAGTCGAGCTTCTCCCTCTGCATGATGTATCGGATGCGCTGCCAGCGCCGGGCATGCTCACTGCGTGGATGCTTAGGCTCCGGCACCAGCATCTCGCCCGTCCCGTGCAGGAGCCATTCTTTTGAAAACGTGTCGGCAAAAAAGTCTGCGTACTGCTCCACCAGTTCTGTGCTCATGTAGGAGGATGAGGGCGCAAAGGCAGCTCGAAAAGTCATGGGGTTGATCTCCAGCAATAACGCCACGTCCGAGTACGAAAGGTCGGGACTATGCTTCCGGAGGTAGTCGTAGCTCTTTCGAAGTCGTTCTTTTAGTTCTCTTTTTTCGTCCTTATTGAGCGGGGCCATTGCGTCTGCCTATATTGTTTTTGTAAAGGTAGTTATATTTCCCGCCCCGAGCAAATAAATACCCCCATCCTATCCATCGGGGACAGGACGGGGGCTGTGGGTTTGATTTTACCGAGTGCTTAGAGAGCGTTGACCGCCTTCTCGATTCGCTTAAGCGCTTCCTCCAGTACTGAGCGGGGGGTCCCTACGTTCAAGCGCATGAAAAACTCGCCACCGGTCCCAAAGGTAGAGCCATCATTGAGCATGACTCCTGCCTTTTCGACAAAGAAGCTTGCCAGTTCGTCTGTCGTCCTAAACCCTAGCTCGCGGCAGTCCAGGAAGATCAAAAACGATGCCTCGGGCTGTATCATCTTTAGTCGCGGGATACGCTCGGTGATGTACTTGCGTACCAGCTCGACATTTTCCTCGATGTACTGCATGCAGGCTTTGCTCCACGCTCCACACTCCTTGTAGGCTGCTATCACCGCACTATAGGTGTAGCATGATGCGTGGGCGAGTCCGTTTTGGACCATGTAGGGAAATACCACGTCACGCAGGCGAGGGTTGGGTATGTACATCTGCGAAGCAATCACGCCGGGCATGTTGAACACCTTGGACGGAGCCATCAGCGACATCCCCACCTCCTTGGCATCGTCGGATACGGATGGGAAGGGCATGTGTCTGTGTCCGCTAAAGGTCAGGTCGGCGTGGATCTCGTCGCTGATGACGAGACAGCCGTGCTGCTTGGCCATCGTGGCTACTCTCTGGAGTTCCTCAGCCGTCCATACGCGACCACCGGGGTTGTGCGGGTGACACCACAGCAGGATCTTGGACTGTGCCAGAGCCTTGTCCAGCGCTTCCCAGTCGATGTAGTAGCGCTCGTCTTTGATCAAGAGCGGCGCCTCTACGAGACGACGGCGGCTGCCATGGATCACGTCGGCAAACGGGTAGTAGACCGGAGGGCAGATAGTCACTCCGTCTTCCTCCTTTGTCCAGCACTGTATGAGCTTGTAGATACCGGCGACCACCCCGGGCGTGTAGGTGACGTCGTCCTTGGATATCTGCAGTCCGTACTGCTTGCTAAACCAGTCTTGCAGTGTGGTGTAATACTCCTCGGGAGGGATACAGTATCCCAGGACAGGGTGCTCCAGTCGCTTACGGATCGCATCGCTGATGGGATCGGGTGTGGCAAAGTCCATATCCGCGATCCACATGGGGATTATCTCATCGTAGTCGCTGGTGAAGCTGCCGTAGCCGTCAAACTTTGTACAATGGGTGTTGTGGCGGTCAATGAGTTCGTCAAAGTTAAACTTAGTCATGTTTGTCGTAAAATATATACCTTTTGTAATAGACTGTTATCCGGTTTGTAGCTTCGTAAAGGTACCCAAATTGTTTAGAATCTCATAAAGCCGCTGTACGATCCCAAACGTTTGCCGGGTCGTGTCTTTGCGGGATTCGCTTTCCCCGGATCATGCGCTCTTCCGGAGCTTTGGCACGGGCGCAAAAAATTTGATGGATAGTAGCGAAATGTTTCCAGTAGGAAAGAAAACGATTTGACGGATAGAAGCGAACTCTTTCCAGCAGGAAACTTTTTGCCATCAGGCACCTTATTTTTCACCGGACCTATCTATCTGTTTATCAGTTAGGTAGAGACACTCCCCGTAAGGGGTGTGTATAATTAAGGTGAGGGCGGAATAATGGAGCTCCTCCACCCCGCCGATCGTTTGGCGGGATTGGGGCTTTCGAGAGGACTTATTTCCCGGAGATACGAGCACGGTCGCCAAGCATTTTTGTCTATATTTGTAGGGTATAAGAAACATAGTACTCACCTACTTCCACATTATATGAATAGCGATAGACTATACCTGCGGGGGGTTGGGCCTGCCCTGATCACCCCTTTTCACGAAGATAAGTCCGTAGACTTTCCGGCGCTTGAAGCACTGGTGGAGTATCAGATCCGGTCCGGAGTCGACTTCCTGGTCCCTCTGGGCACGACTGCCGAGACCCCTACCCTCAGCACTCAGGAGCAAGACGATATCATCCGCACCGTGGTCCGGGTCAACGCCGGTCGCGTGCCTATAGTAGTGGGCGCCGGTCACAACGGCACCCTTCGTGCCATCGACCGACTCCGCACCATGCCTAGGGAGGGGGTGGATGCGGCACTGGTCGTCTGCCCGTACTACAATAAGCCATCGCAGGAGGGGTTGTACTGCCACTTCCGAGCAGTAGCCGAGGCTTCGCCACTGCCTATCGTCCTCTACAACGTCCCTGCCCGTACTTCGGTCAATATGCTGCCGGACACTACGCTTCGTCTCGCCAACGACTGCCCCAACATCATCGGTATCAAGGAGGCGAGCGGTATCGTCTCGCAGATCGACCTGATCGTCAAGCGTCGTCCCAAGGACTTCTTTGTCCTCAGTGGTGATGACACCATCACATTTCCCCTCATGACCATGGGAGCAGACGGGGTGATCTCTGTCCTCAGCAATGCCTACCCCACTCTTTTCGGGCAAATGGTTCACCTCATCCAGGAGGGACAGTATCACGATGCTCTCAGGCTCCACCACTTATTCAAGGAGCTCTATCCGCTCCTCTTCGTGGACGGTAATCCTGTAGGCATCAAGGCTGCACTCTCCGAGCTGGGCGTACTCCCGGATGTCCTCCGCCTGCCCCTCGTGCCCATGCAGGAGTCCAACAAGGAGAAGCTACGCGTGGTCCTTGACGAAATCAACGGGAGCGAGTTTTGCAAAAATAACGTGAGGTAACCCTGACAACACCGACAATAAAAACAACCACTATACAACCCACACACACAACATGAGTGATACTTTTCTCACGAAGCTGCGGCTCGTGGTCATGAACCTCCTCGAGTATGCCGTCTGGGGAGCTTGGCTCATCTCTCTGGGCGCTTACCTGGGGAGCGATGCTCTGCAGTTTAGCCCGATTCAGATTGGTAGCTTTTTTGCCACCATGGGGATTGCCAGCCTTTTCACGCCGGCACTCTTTGGCATCATTGCCGACAAGTGGATCCCAGAGGAGCGACTGACCAGCCTCTGCCACATCATGGCAGGGGCATTCATGATCGTGGCAGCTCAGCAGACCACCTACGAGGCTCTCTATGCCTGCATACTGCTGAGTGTCTGCTTTTACATGCCTACGCTGGGGCTGACCAACTCCGTGGCGTACACCGTACTGGGAGAGAATGACCTGGATACTGTCCGGCACTTTCCTCCGATCCGTGTATTTGGGACCATCGGCTTCATCATCGCCATGATCAGTGTAGATGCACTGGGCTTCAAGACCGGTCCGGAGCAGCTCTATGTCTCCGCCGGGCTATCCTTTGCGCTTGCGCTCTACATGTTTACCTTCCCCGCCACCCGCAAGCCCAAAAGTGCGGTCCGGGAGCAGCAGACGCTCAAGCAGCGACTGGGGCTGGAGGCATTTGAGCTCTTCAAGGATCGGCAGATGGCTATTTTCTTCCTCTTCTGCATGGGGCTCGGAATCTGTCTGCAGATCACCAACGGCTTTGCCAACGACTACCTGACCAATCACTTTGGTAGTGATCCGCAGTATGCCGACACCTTTGGCGTGCGGTACTCCGGTACACTGATATCCCTCAGTCAGATCTCAGAGGCGGTCTGCATCCTACTGATCCCCTTTTTCCTCAAGAGGTACGGCATCAAGGTGGTCATGCTCATCAGCTTCCTGGCGTGGGTACTTCGCTTTGCTTTCTTAGGTCTGGGTGATCCCGGCAGCGGTGTATGGCTGCTGGTACTCTCCATGCTGGTGTATGGGGTGGCCTTTGACTTCTTCAACATCTCCGGGTCGCTCTATGTCGACAAGCAGGTCGAACCACGGCTCCGGAGCTCTGCCCAGGGGTTATTCCTGATGATGACGAATGGCTTTGGATCATTCATCGGATCCTACGCCGCCGGCTATGTGGTTCGCTACTTTGGCTATCCACACTCTTGGTTTGTCTTCTCGGGCTATGCCCTCGTGATTACCATCCTCTTTTATTTTCTATTCAAAAATGAATCCTCAAACCGCACCGCAGCTACCGCTCACTAAACTGATCCGGGAGCGCCACAGCGTCCGCTCCTTTGACACCGGGCGTCCCATCTCGGAGGAGGACCTCCGGACAATCTTGGAGGCAGGCCGACTGGCGCCCTCTGCCACCAACGCTCAGCCCTGGCACTTCTACCACCTCAAGAGTGAAGAGGCACGGGAGAAGATCTGCTCTTGCTACAAGCCCGCATGGTTTGCCGACGCCGCTGAGGTGATCCTGATCGTGGGAAATGAGGATGAGCCCTGGACCTTCAAGGACGGACGAAACAATGCGCTCTACATCGACAGCGCCATCGCAACCGCCTACATGCAGCTGCAAGCATGGGAGCTGGGTATCGGCAGTGTCTGGATCTGCGCCTTTGACCGACCGCGTTGTGCCGAGCTTTTTGGGCTCAAGATGGGTGAGCACACCCCCATCTCCATACTGGCTCTGGGCTATCCGTCGACCGATCACAAGCCCGGAAAGAAGGTGCGCAAGCCTCTCACTGAGGTGCTCACGACCCTCTAAGAAGCAGGGTCGCGTGCAAAATAATCCGTATCTTTGGGAAGCAGTCAGGTAAGAACTGCGACGACTCAACATCATTTTTTACACAAAAAAAGCAATTAAACAGATGAGAATAAATAACGACGCTCTAGTAAAACTCCACTACAAACTCTACTGTGGCACCGGTACCGATGACGAAGACTTTGTGGAAGAAACAACGGAGGAGACTCCGCTCGAGTTTATCTTTGGTGCCGGGCTGATGCTTCCGGCGTTCGAAGCCGAGCTGGTGGGCAAGAGTGACGGAGACGAGTTTGACTTCGTACTGGATCCCCAAAATGCGTATGGTCCCCGCCGGGATGATCTCAACATTACTTTGGACAAGGAGGTCTTTTTCGTGGACGGAGCCTTTGACGACGAGATGGTCGCAGAGGACGAATACCTTCCGATGCTCACAGCTGATGGGCAGCAAGTCTTGGGCAGAGTGGTGAAAGTCAATGAGAATACGGTGGAGATGGACTTCAACCACGACCTGGCAGGCGAGACGCTCCACTTCATCGGACATATCACCGAGGTGAGTCAGCCCACAGAGGAGGACTACAAGCGGCTCCTACCCCACCACCATGGCTGTGGATGCGATCACGACCATGGAGGATGTGACTGCAAGGATCACCATCACGGCAACGGCTGTTGCGGCCATCACCACAATTGATATAGAGAGATACTATGGAAGTAACGAACAATACAATGACACCTGCAGAAGGCGATCATCGGACCGAAAGCAGCGAGGGGCACCACCACGGAGAAAGTCATGAGCACGGCAGCACGACCGGCATGGTCAGGAGGCTGTTGGCATCGTTTGTACTCTTAGCCCTTTTTCTCGTACTTGACTGGCAGGGAGTGTGGCAGGCGACCTCGTGGTTGCGACTACCGGCGTACATCCTTGCTTTCCTCCCGATAGGTATTCCGGTACTCCTGGAGGCTATCGAGATCACCAGAGAGGAGACGTTTTTCAACGAATGCACCCTCATGTTCATAGCCAGTATGGGTGCTTTTGCCATAGGCGAATACCCCGAGGCAGTGATGCTGATGTGTCTTTACGCGCTTGGGGAGATATTTGAGGACAAGGCTGTAGACAGTGCGCGGCAGAGCATCAGCTCGCTGATTGACAGCCGGTCGGATAAGGTTCAGCTGGTGACCGAGGAGGGCTACGAAGAGGTAAGCGCAGAGGAGGTACCGGTGGGTGCTGTGATCCTGGTGCAGACCGGTGACATTGTTCCCCTAGATGGCAAGCTGCTCGGCGATCGCCCCCGCGACCTTGACCTCTCAGCTCTGACAGGAGAGAGCATGCCGGTGACCAAGAATGTAGGCGACGAGATCCTGGCAGGTAGCGTCAGCCACATGGAGTCTTTCCAACTTGAGGTCACCAAGCCCTTTAGCGAAAGTACGCTGTCTCGCATCATGCGTATGAGCGAGGAGGCAGCAGAGGAAAAGCCAAAAACCGAGCTCTTCATCCGTCGTTTTGCACGGGTGTACACGCCTATAGTCTTCGGGCTCGCCGTACTTATCGTTGCTGTTCCCTACCTGATACAAGGATCGGCATACGACTTCAGCACTTGGCTCTACAGGGGGCTCGTCTTCCTCGTGACCTCATGCCCCTGCGCCTTGATCATCAGCGTACCGCTCAGCTACTATAGCGGCCTCGGTGCAGCTTCACGAAATGGTTTGCTATTCAAGGGCGCAGTCTTTCTCGAGGCGTTCCGCAAGGTCGATGCCATGATCTTTGACAAAACGGGAACCCTTACCGAAGGAACGTTTGAGCACGTGGAGCTAAATCCGGTCGGGACGTTCGAGCAATCCGATGTGGCACCACTGATCAAAAGCATGGAGCAGCACAGCAACCACCCGATCGCACAGGCCGTAGTCAATAGCTTGGCTGATGCTCCTCCGGTAGAAGTGACCGACATACAGGAGCTGGCAGGCAGAGGAATGGTCGCCATGCATGGGTCGGAAGAGCTGTGTCTGGGCAACCTGACCCTTATGAACGAACGAGGCGTCACGGTGCAGGAGGACACCATTCATCCCGGCAAGACGGTCCTTTACTTCAGCAAGGGAGGAGAGCTTGCCGCCACAGTGACGCTGTCCGATGCCATCAAGCCATCCAGTCATGCCGCTATTGCAGCACTGCACAAGTATGGCATTAGTCCGCTCGTAATGCTCTCCGGGGACAAAGCAGACGTAGCGGAGCATGTAGCCCAAGACCTAGGGCTCGACGATGCTAAGGGCGGACTACTGCCGGATGACAAGATGCGTGAAGTCCGTATACTCATGCAAGAGCATACGGTGGCTTACGTAGGCGATGGGCTCAATGACGCCCCGGTCATGAGCATGGTACCGGTAGGCGTGGCAATGGGCGGACTGGGTAGCGATGCCACCATAGAGGCAGCCGACGTGGTCATCCAGGGAGACGACCCATACTCACTGGTCAACGCCCTTGATATTGCCAAAAAGACCAACACCATCGTCATTCAGAACATTGTCTTCTCACTCGCCTTCAAAGCAACGGTGATGATCCTCGCCACACTAGGCTACGCCAGCCTGACGCTGGCCATCATCGCCGACGTCGGTGTGACCCTCCTCGCCGTGCTCAATGCGACACGGGTCTTGCACTTCAAAGGTACTCATCCAGCCGACCAAAGATGAAGTCGGGTGGATTGATGATGTACAGGTGCTCCGACGCACGGGTGATCGCCGTATAGAGCCACCGGCAAAAAGAGAGATCGATCATCTCCGGCGTCAGGTAGCCAAAGCTCAGGTACACATGACGCCACTGCCCACCCTGTGCCTTGTGCACGGTCATGGCGTAGGCATACTTGATCTGCAGAGCGTTGAGATAGGGATCTTTTCGGAGCTTTTGAAAGAGAGCACGCCGTGAGGTACACTCAGGATAGTCCTCGCAGACAGCATCAAATAGTGCTTGGCGCTGCTCCGCTGTCAGTGAGGCTGCACCTGAGTAGAGGCTATCCAGCATCACTTTAGCATCCACAAAGCCCCCCTCCGAGTCCTCCAGCTCCACATCGCGAAAGGTAAAGCCGTAGAGCTTTTGCTCGTTACGACTACTGATCACCCTCAGGAGCTCACCGTTTGCCACAAAGCTACCCGCCGGCTTGCCCTCCGGGTCGGTAGGGAAGTGGAGGTAGTTGTTGCGCACCGCCATCACCTGCTCCCCCGGGAGGACCTCCCCCTCGTAGTAGAGCGACTGGTGCCGTATCGCTCTATTGAACCCCTCAGCATCCCTATTCGATCGGGTCACCAGCACCGTCTCCTCCTCCCCCACTTTTCCAAAAGAATCCTCCATATATGCCGGCAAGTCCCGTCCGTTGATGACCGTGATCTCACCTCCGGAGGCGGGCGGACTCAGGAGTGGCTCTACCCACGGGTGGTCGTTTGCCAGTTTGAGGATCAGCGTCCTCAGCTCGTAGCTGGTCAGGACGATCTCCCCTGCCGACTCCTGCCGCACGATATCCGTCAGTGCACTACTAAACAACGGATAGCCATATCCGCCCAGGTACTGCTCACTGAGAGCGGGGCTGAGGGTCGTCCCGACAGGCGGCAACTGCGCATCATCACCGACAAAAAGGATCTTCGACCCAGACACATTGCAGCAGTACTCCATGAGGTCATCCAGCAGACAGCCGGAGCCAAAAGTGGTCTGCCCCTCCGGGACGTTACTGATCATGGATGCCTCATCGACAATATAGAGGATCCCCTCCTTCGCCTTATTGTACCCCAGCTCATACGCAGAGACTCCGCCGGCACCGATCCGCTCGCGGTAGATCATCCGGTGGATCGTACCGGCAGGCAGCCCGCAGTAGCCCTGCAGCACCTTTGCAGCTCGACCCGTAGGTGCCAGCAGCCGCACTTCTATACCGAGGTCATCCACCATCCGCGCAAAAGCACCGACCAGAGTACTTTTCCCCGTCCCGGCATACCCTCTGAGGATAAAAAAAGCATGCGGCGCACTGTAGGACAGAAAATCCTCCAGCTGCTGCATCACCTTCGCTTGGGACTCGGTCGGGGTAAAGGGGAAATAATTGACGATTTTTTGCTTAATTGCCATTTTTATCTTACCTTAGTGGTGATTTTGAACGTGGAAAGGTGGGGCTGTTTGGACAAAGTTTACTAACTTTGTAGCAACAACAAACCAAGATACCATTTTTTGACCTGCTTACAAGAACAGAGAACATAAAATAATAAATATAATCCTCATATGAAGAACGTTTTAAAGACCGTTTTGGTTCTGGTTATTATCGGACTTGGGTACGCTTGCATCTCCAGTATTCGTGGTTCGATCACCTTCACCCGCACAAGGGAGGCTCGAGAGGCAGAGATCATCCACGCACTGATGGATGTACGTACGGCTCAGATTGCATATAAGCAAGAACACTTTGTACACACGCCCTCAATGGACGGACTCCGCGATTGGCTCGCCAATGGTAAGGTGAAGACCGTGCGCAAACAGCTGGAACTCTCCGAGAAGCAGCTCGAGGACGGTATGACCGAGCAAGAGGCTGTCAACATCATCAAGAAAGCAGAGGCAACAGGCAACTGGAAGGACGCCGAGGCCAAGGGACTCTCCCACATTGAGAACGGCACCCGTATCTCATTCCGTCGCGACACGATGGAGGCGAATCCGGCACAGACTCTCTTCCCCAAGGACTTTGACCTCAGCAAGTTTGGCTACGTGCCTACTCTGAGCGGGGTACAGTTCCAGATGGACACTGCCAGCGTCATCACCGGCTCCGGCTACGACATCAAGATCTTTGAGGCAAAGGTGCCCTACACCGCTTACCTAGGTGACCTCGACAAGCGCGAGCTTGCCAACCTGATCGACAAGCAAGAGCAGCTCGGACGCTACCCGGGCTTGAAGGTGGGCTCACTGACCGAGATCAACAACTACGCCGGCAACTGGGAGTAAGCCGTAGTACCGCAAACACAAGTACAACAAGCACCACCGCGCACCCTCTGACACAGAGGGGCATGTGTGGTGCTTTTCTTTTTCAGCAAAACTCCGTAACCCGTGGCGGATAATAGTGCCAACCAGACCATAGCCCGAAACAACGCTCACGTACTCTTCACCTCCGATGCGATCTACTTCGCTGTAGAGGACGAGACAGATGGTCGTGTGACATCATCCATCCACATCGATACGGATGGGTCACCACGATCGGTCTCCGCACGTTTTTTTGAGCACCCGGAGCTCGCCCTCCCCTATGCCGACACCACTATTTACATCGACTACGGAGGAAGCTACTGTGTGGTACCGGAGAGCTTTTTGAGCCAGGGCATTCCGCCTACGGCTTGGCTTGGCGACATCAGCGCAGAGACACAGGTGATGGAGAGCCCGGCCGCAGACCGACAGTATGGAGTCTTCTATACTGTTCCACGGGCGGTACACGAGTTTTGTGAGCGCTCCTTTTCCCTCCAGACCTACCGGCATCCGATCACCTCGCTCCTAAGCTCCGCAGCTGCCTACAGCCGCCAGAGCAACCCCCGCACACTCATAGCACTGGTCGACACCCCCACGATGGACCTCGTCTACTACCAAGACGATCGGCTCATGCTAGCCAATCGCTACAGCATTCAGGACGAGGTCGATGCACTCTACTTCATCTCGGCTGCCTGGCGCCACTTTGAGCTCGTGGGAGCACAAGACCACCTCGCACTCTTTGGGCGCGACACGGCACTCCCGGAGCGAGTGAGAGCGCTACTCTCCGAGTCTGTCTCGCAGGTGTCTGTCAACGACTACGCAGCCTTTGGAGCAAAGCGTACCGTGCTGCCCGATCTTCCTCCACTCCTACAGTTCAGGCTGCTATGCGTATAATCTCAGGCAAGTACGGCAAGCGCCGGTTCCAGGTACCCACCACCTTTAGGGCACGTCCCACCACGGACCTTGCCAAGGAGGCGCTATTCAACATCCTCAACAACCGCACCGAGTGGAGCACTTGCCGCTGTCTGGATCTCTTTGCCGGGACCGGCAGCATAGGCTTTGAGATGCTCTCCCAAGGGGCACAAAAAGTTTGGGCGATCGAGAAGGACCACAAGCACGCAGCGTTCATCAAGAAGGTAGCCCGAGAGCTCGGCGACCCCGCATATGCCGTCACACAGATGGATGTCCTCAAGTGGCTCAAGGCATCAGAGCACTCTGAGCAGTACGACCTCATATTTGCAGATCCGCCATACGACATGGCGGAGCTCAAGGATCTACCCGGCTACATACTGGAGTCCGATCTCTTGGCAGAGGATGGCCTACTCATTGTAGAGCACCCCAAGACCATTGACTTCAGCAACGAAGCCGGTTTCACAGAACTACGTCGGTATGGCGCAGTTCACTTTTCATTTTTTTCAAACCAATAAAAGAAAACTAATTATGGGACTTATCGGATCTCTAATCATCGGACTGATAGCCGGACTCATCGCCTCAGCGATCATGCCCGGTGGAGCTAGTGGACTCATCTGGAACACCATCCTGGGACTAGTAGGAGGTGTCGTAGGAGGATGGACGTTCGGCCTCCTTGGACTTTCAGCAAACGGAGGAATCTGGGGACAGCTCGTCGTAGCAGTCGTCGGTGCCGTCATCCTTATTGCCATCTACAACGCTATCGCTAAGCGTAAGTAAATGGGCGCCAGCCGGCACTCGCCCGGCTGACCGATAGAAAAGAGTGTGCCTCGGGACTCCTGTCTCGGGGCACACTCTTTTTCTATATACCTCTGATAAACAACCAGATATACTATCCGAAAAGCTTAGGTGCCTGGGCGCAAAAAGTTTCCTACTGGAAACCCTTCGCTTCTATCCGTCAAATCGTTTTCTTTCCTACTGGAAACATTTCCCTTCTATCCGTCAAATTTTTGCGCTCCTCCGATCCGCTCCTATGGCGACCCCTGCGGGGTCGTTTTGGGGTTGGGTGGTCCGCCCTTTTCCCAGGGTCTTCGGTGCTGCGCACCTCTACCTCCGGGCTATGAAAAAACGACCTCTCCGGGGTCGTACATCAATAGCCCAGGGTCAGAGCGACGATAGGAGCGAATGACCCTGGGAATACGGTCCTTCTCAAAAAAAACGACTCCGACGAACGTTGGAGTCGTACCATCAGATGACGCGGTGCGACCCCGACGTGCGTCGGGGTCGGAGAGCAATTGCGGAATCATTTACCCCGGGTCAGACGCTCCTACGGAGCTCTGACCAGGGGCTAGGTTGTTCGACCCCCGCCAGGGGTCGCCATAGGGTCGGGGAATTTGGCGACCCCTAGCGGGGTCGGAAGGTGGGGCTTCGGTCCTGTTTCCCCGGGGTCTTCGATGCTCCGCACCTCGACACCCGGGCTACGAAAAAACGACCCCTACGGGGTCGGCAGACCCCACCCTGCAGGGGTGCCAATTTAGAAAAAAGAAGGGAGAGGCGATTGATCGGCAGCACCCCGCAGGGGTGCCTCCTTCATAGCCCGGTGGTCGAGGAGGGGCGAAGCCCCGACGATGACCCCGGGGATGGCGATAGCTCCCATTAATCAACGACCCCGAAAGGGGTCGCCATAGGATCAAACCGTTTGGCGGGGGCGGAGGAGGGCACCGAGGGGGCTTTTGGCGGGGGCGAAGTCTAGGTGCCAGTCACTCTCTCCTTTTTTGACGCGGGCTTCCTCTGCCACACGAAAGGGGAGGACGGCGAGTATCGTACCATCCGAAGCTACCAGCACGGGGCAGTAGGGACGGTAGAAGGGCGGGATGCCCTGCTCCTTGAGGTACTCAAAGACGTTTTTGTGCTTTCCTTTCATGCCTAGGGGACCAAACTGATCCTCTGCTCTCGCACTGCGGAGGATCAGGCTCTCCGGTGTATACCTATCTGCTATGCGGATCGCTCCACTCGTCCCGACCCTCAGCCGCCCCACCCCGGGCAGGGTGGTATCTGCCTCAAGCGGTCGCTCGTACAGTTGCTGCGGCTGGCACATGTAGGCTCGTCTCCTGAAGCGCTCGATCATGAACTGTCCCTGAAAGCGCGCTCCACTCTCACCTGGCGTGGAGATAAGCTGGTCGACCTGGCGCCTAGAGAAACCATGAGGTCTGAGGAGTCGGTAGAGATAGAGTCCGGCATGAGGAGGCAGATCGGCAAGGGAGATACTGTGGGTCTCTTCGTCCAGATAGCTCTCTCGGAAGCGGTTCACCGCCTCAGCAATGACCGCCTGCTCCTCCACATAGATACCTCGACTGTAGAGCAAGCTTTTGCAAAAAGCGGGGTTGAGCTTTTCGAATGCCGGGATCAGCTCGTGGCGAATACTGTTGCGCTTGATATGGGTATCTCTATTGGTGGAGTCCTCGACATGGGGTAAGCGCCTTTTGCGCATGTAGTCCATGATCTCACTTTTGCGCATGCCCAACAAGGGTCGCCAGATATGCCCCTGCTGCTCCTGCATACCTACGAGCCCCTCGCCACCTGTGCCTCGAGATAGGTTGAGCAGGATGGTCTCCACCTGGTCATCGGCGTGGTGAGCTACGGCAATACGCTCGGCGTGGTACTGCTCCCTCAGCTGCTCGAACCAGCGGTAGCGGATCTCTCGTGCCGCCATCTCTATCGATAGGTGCTCGCGGTCGGCGTAGCGGATGGTGTCCTGATGGTGCACCTCCAGCGGTACTCCGGGGTATCGCTCGGTGACCAACTGCCGTACGAAAGCTTCGTCGTGGTCACTCTCGTCTCCTCGCAGGTGAAAGTTGACGTGCGCTGCAATGACTCGGTAGTCCTTGTCACGGTACAGCATGTCCAGCAGTGCGACAGAGTCGGCACCACCACTCAAGCCGAGGATTACTTTTACGCTCATAAGTTTGGGATCCGGTTTCTTTGGTGCAACATTTTCTTATACAAAACAAAGGCGACGGAATACTGCCGGGAGCAGCAATTCCGTCGCCTTTTGTCTTCACGGTGCGATGACATGTGACCGCCTCAGTCCTGCCTCATAGGGGTGAGGTGAACCATGAGCGGCAAAGTGTTCGTCGCTCCTGCTTATTGCTCTTTTGCCTCCCGGTGTACTTCTTCGGCAAGCTCGGGGTCGACCAGCACTCTGCCACAGTACTCGCAGACGATGATCTTTTTGTGCGCACTGACATCGAGCATCCTTTGAGGCGGTATCTTATTGAAGCATCCCATGCAGGCATCGCGGTCGATGGAGACGACAGCCAGTCCGTTTCGAGAGCTCTTGCGTGTCCTGTTGAAAGCGGTCAGAAGCCGTTCATCAATGACGGACTCCAGCTCACGAGCCTCCATACGCAGGCGCTCCTCGTCTTGCTTCGTGTCGGCTATGATCTGGTCCAGCTCTTCTCTCTTGAGGTCGAGGTCCTTTTGGCGTCCCTCGGTCTCCTCAGCGAGAATTTTCATTTCCTCCTGGATCGCTGCTATGCGCTCCTTGTTGGTCGCTGTGTTCTTTTCATACCCTTCCACCTGCAGGTGCTGAAACTCCACCTCCTTGGTCAGGAGATCGTACTCGCGGTTGTTTCGTACGGTGTTGAGCTGCTCCGTGAATCTCTCTATCGCCTCTGTAGCGATACGGATATCCTCGGTGTTTTGCTTGTTTTTGTCCTGAAGGCGCTTGATCTCCTCCTCGTACTTGGCATAGCGGGTGTGTCTGCCTTCCAGCTCATCCTCCAGCTCTTGTACTTCGATGGGGAGCTCGCCACGGATGGTACGGATACGATCGATCTGGCTCGCCACAGTCTGAAGCTTGTAGAGTGCTTTGAGTCGTTCTTCTATCGTTACCTCTTTGGGGGTCTCTTCTTTTTTCTTAGCCATATGTCACTTGACGTAATGAATGGGGTTTTCACAGGACGAAGCCCGGTGAATGGCAAAGATACCTTTTTTTTGCGACAATAGGTCGTAAATGAGTCGCACAGAGAGCTCTTCGCTCTCGTAGTGTCCGATGGTCATCAGGGTGACCAGATCGCGGGCATCCCAGTAGTCGTTGTACTTCGCCTCACCGGTGATGAAAAGATCCGCTCCCTGACGGGCTGCTTCCTTCATGAGGAATGCTCCTGACCCTCCGCAGAAGGCTATTTTCCGGACCGGATCGCGGAGGACTTTGCTGTGCGCAATGCTGCGGATCGGCTGCCAGGACCTCATTCGATCGGTAAGCTCCGAGATGGAGAGGGGCTCCTCCAGACGACCAATGATGCCGGCACCGGTGCGTGGGTCGTGGTACTGGAGGGGGTAGATGTCCACTGCCGGCTCTTCGTAGGGGTGGGTGCCGGCGATCAGCGACTGCGCAGTGCTGAGCTGGTCCCTCCGGAGCAGGATGGAGACCATCTCCTCTCGCTCTTGGTGCCACTCGCCGGCGGCGCCCACATAGGGATGTGCCCCGTCGCCGGGAGCAAACCGCCCCACCCCTTCGGTGCTAAAGGAGCAACCGCTGTAGTCGCCCTGTGTGCCCAAGCCGGCGTCCCTAAAGGCAACACGCAGGCGATCCGCCTCTGCTGTCGGGACGTAGGTAGTGAGCTTGTAGTGGTAGTCACTGACGGGGGATAGTACCCGGCAGTCCTGCAGACCCATCCGGTGAGCCCAGTAGTGGTTGAGCCCGATGGGGGAGTTGTCTAGGTTGGTATGCGCGGCATAGAGGACTATGTCGTGCTTGAGGGCATAGGCTACACACCGCTCTACATAGCTGCGGGGCGTGATCTTCTTGAGCGCATGAAAGAGGATCGGATGGTGGGTGAAGACGAGGTTGGCTCCCAGCTCGCGTGCTTCCCGAAGGGCCGCCTCCGAGACATCCACTGCCACAAGCACTCCGGTGAGCTCTTGCCCGGTATCTCCTACCTGCAGACCGGTGTTGTCGAACCCATCCTGCAGCAGGGGAGGTACTTTTGACTCAAAGAAATGGATCAGTTCGCTAATCTTCATGGTCGGTGCGGGGTTAGTTATTGATTTGTTTGAGAAGCTCATCCACGGCGCTTTTGAGCTGTGCGTCGTAGTTTTGGAGGTTTTGTATCGGGGTATTGTAGACGACGATGTCCGGCTGAAGATCGGTATTCTCCAGAGCTTTGCCCTTCATGTCCTTGACGGTCACCTGCGGAATCCCAAAGACAAGCGAGGGATCGACCTGGGTCTCCCACCAGACAGCGGTCATGGTACCTGCCACCGGGGTACCGACGAGCTTACCGATGCCGAGCTCCTTGTAGGTCCAGGGGCTACCGTGTGCATCGGAGTAGTTGCCCTCGGAGACCAGCATGACCGACGGCTTGTGCCACTGCATGAACGGCTCGCTGCCAATGTACTGCCCCCGTGGCACAAATCGAGCATACTCTCGACCACTGAGCAGGATCGCCAAGTCGTTGTGAAGCCAGCCGCCGCCATTGAAGCGGGTATCGACCACTACCGCTTCACAATTGCGGTACTTGCCCAGCAGGTCCTGGAAGACCTGTCGGTAGGAGTCGGAGTCCATGCCTTTCACATGCACGTAGCCGACCTTTCCACCACTCCACTCCCGAACCATCTCGGCACGCTGAGCGATCCAACGCTTGTAGAGAAGCTCGCTCTCCCCTCCGATGGAGATGGTCTTGACCGACTCCTCTACGATACGACCGTCCGTATCTCTCATCGTGAGACGCACCCGCTCATTGGCGTGACCATTGAGGTAATACTCTATCGGCTTGTCCTCGCTTATCTCTTTTTCATTGATCTTGAGGATCACCACGCCGGGCTTGGCGATGCTCTTGGCACGATCCATTGGTCCGGTGAGCATGACCTCCTGGATGCGCACTCCGGGGCCGCTGTAGGTCTCGTCATAGAACAGTCCCAGGCTACCGGTGGCACGCTGAGCAGACTTCCTGTACCGAGCTCCGGTGTGGGAGGCGTTTAGCTCACCCAGTAGCTCGCTGAGCATGTCGGCAAAGTCGTTGTTGTTCGAGATGTGAGGTAGAAACGCAGCATACTTCTCGGCGTAGCCGTTCCAGTCCACGCCGTGGAGGTTCTCGTCGTAAAACTTATTAGCGACCTGCTTCACGACATGATCGAAGATATAAGCTCGCTCCTCCGGTCGGTTGTTCTCGACCTCGGCGGCAAAAGTGATCGGGGTGACGGACTTACCCTTTATCTTCTTGGCTCCATTGTAGCTCAGGAGATAGAGCGTACCGTCATCCTTGCCCAGCTTGAGCGACCCCATCCCGGTATTGGGCACAAGCAACTCGGTATCTCCCTTGACCAGATCAAAGGCGTACAGGTTGGTCACGCCATCAAACATAGCCAGATAATACAGCGTCTCTCCTTTCTTATCCATCACGAAACCGCCCTGCGATCCGGTGGTACGCGTCACCGGGACCGTGCGGTACTTACGGTTCTTCAGTTCGAAAGAGAGGGGCTCTACCGGACTCTTCTCGTCGTCGTCCGACTTCTTCTCCGCTTTCTTCTTGCCTTCATCCTCCTGCTTACCCTCTTGGTCGCTGAGCAAGACCTCACGCTCTTCCTTGTTCAGGAGGAAAGTATCGTACGCATCCTGGTCTAAAAACATCAAGAAGATATCGTCCTCCGAGCCCCAGCTGCCATGACTGCGGAAGCCGCGACGGTCCGAGTAAAAGCCGACCGCCTTGCCTTCCATCACGAAGTACGCTCCCGTATCTGAGTAGCCACTCTCCGTGAGGTTGATGATCTCCCCCGATCCATCCGCCTTGATCAGAGCGACGTCGAGGTTATTCCACCCACCGATACCCAGGTAGTTGGATAGGAGCCAGCGCGAGTCCGGGCTCCATGAGAAGTGCTGGTCACCATCCGAGTAAGAGTAGTTGAAGCGCTTGTTCATCACCTCATACTCCGTACCCTTTTCCAGATCGAGCACATAGATTGCGGAGCGGTCTCTCAGGAAAGCGATCTTCTTACCATCCGGACTAAATACCGGCTGCTGCGACGGGGTGTCGGCGTTGGTCAGCTGCCGCTCCTTGAGCTCAGAGGCGTAGGTGAAGAGCTTTTCATCCTTACGGACCAGCTCGGTCATGAAGAGGTTCCACTGACCGTCTCGCTCAGCAGCATAGACCAGTCGGCGTCCGTCCGGCGAAAAGGAGACATCCCGCTCTTGAGCCGCGGTGTTGGTGATACGGCGCGTCGTATCGTACTCGATGCTCGTCACAAAGACCTCACCACGCACCACAAAGGCCATCTCCTTCTCATTCGGGGAAATATCTGCCGAGCTAAATCCACTCCGATAGGTCCGGTACTCCACCGGATCAGCGTTGTAGTCCGCCAAGATCTCTACCGGCACACGTTGCGGGGTACCGTTATAGGGCAGGTAGTAGATCTGTCCATTCCACGAAAAGGCAGCATTGCCCTTCCGGTCGACACTCAGGTAGCGCACCGGGTGGTCGGTGAAGTGGGTAATCTGCTGAGTCGCACCTCCCTCTACCGAAGCCTTATAGATATTAAACGTCCCATCCTGTTCGCTGGTGTACAAAAAGGCAGACTGTCCCGGGAGCCAGACGGCGTTGCGGTCCTCTCCTTTGAAGTTTGTGACCTTTTGGTACGTCCCTGCGCCTTCTCCCGGAGCCCACATCCAGACATCCCGAGCGATGGGGGAGGTGTGGTGCTTCCGAAATTGGTCCTCATACCCCTTGATATCCGTATAGAGTATCCGTCCATCCTCACCTATCGATGGCTCCAGCATGGTGGTTGCCGAAAACATCCTCGGTCGTCCCCCTTCGAGCGACTGCACGTACAGTTGCTCGAACGTCGAGTAGGGGAAAAGTCCCATCCTCACATCGGGTCTGATGTCCGCACTGTAGACGATATGCTTGTCGTCATAAAAAGCCACCGGCACCTGGTTCTTGCTGTTGACGTAGCTGATGCGTCGTGCGCTGCCACCCTCACGACCGGTGATGTAGACATTGAAGTTATGCCCGTCGCGATCCGATGCAAAAGCGATCTTCGAGCCATCCGGACTCCAGACAGGTGCTTTCTCGTACGCTCTGTTGGAGGTAATCTGGGTCGCACGTCCGCCCGATACCGGTACTGTGTAGATATCCCCTCGGTACGAAAAGGCGATATCTCTACCATCCGGACTGATGGACGTATAGCGGAGCCACGATGGTTCTTCTTGTTGTTGCTGTGCAAGAGCCGTGGGGATCGTGCAGAGGACAAGAGCAATGAACTGGATGAAACGCTTCATAAAATAACAAAGATAGGAGTATTGATTAGTTGATGATTAAGTCTATATACACCGGGAAGTGATCAGAAAAGCCGGAGCCAGAGTAGCGGCTTCCCCTAAACGAGCGCCTAGGTCGCCTCCCCTGCCTCAGGTACTCGGGGCTAAAGACCCTCTGCTCCGGGGGATCGACGTAGAGCCCCGGCTGTTCGTTCAGCAGTGCTCCCGACACAATGATCTGATCCGGCAGCCACTGTTCGTCTCCAAACACATGTGTTCCCTCGCCTCTCTCCTGGAGCGGTATGGCTAGGTTATAGAGCCGATCCGGTCTATAGTCTCCCCCGGCATCCGACACGGCAAAGGTCTGCAGGGAGTCCTTGAGTGCCACATTCGTAGGCGTATCGTTGAAGTCACCCATTAGCAGGATTCTCGGGGTCTCCCGCTCCTCTATGATCGAGTCGAGTACCCTGTGGATCTTGGCACAGACCTCACCCCGCTTCACGGAGGTGGCACGCACCCCACCCCTTCGGCTGGGGAGATGCACCACCAGCACATCGAGCAGGACGCCGGTCTTTTTGCTCTCCAGCACCACCCACAGCGTACTACGACCGGTGCCCGACCGCTCCTCATGCGTACGCGGATCACGGCGCAGAGGATAGTAGAGCAGATCCCCGTAGTGCGGTATCTCATAGGCAGCCACCTGCCTAAAGTGCCGCGGATGCCAGAGGAGAGCGACATCCACCCCTCGGGGATCGGCACCACGACTCACCGCCATGCGGTAGTGCTGTCGACGCAGACTCTTGTGGCTGATTAGGTCTCGGACCACGGCTTGGTTTTCGACCTCGACCAGACCGATCAGGGCAGGATAGCCCCACCCTCCTTGATCCGCCAGCACACCGGCTGTCTGCTTGATCTTGCGGTAGTACTTATCCTCGGTCCACCGAAAGGCGCCCTCCTTCAAAAACGCCTCATCATCCGTCCCAGGATCATCTAGGGTGTCAAAGAGGTTCTCGACATTGTACGAGACGACACGGAGTCGCTCGCCTTGTCCATACAGCGGCTGAGTACCCATACAGAGGATAGCCAAGAAGAGCCACCGAAGGGGAAGTGACACCGTCGTCCCTCTCTGCTTCGGTGGCTCCATGATGGTAGAGTCGTTTTCTTTATTTTCTCAAAAAGAGGCTCACAGCAGCACTGTTCACGCCTGTACCGGAGCGTGCTTCAGGATATCCAGCAGGTGATCCCATACCATCTGCACCGTGGCGATCTCCATCCGCTCGTTGGGCGAGTGTACGTCACGCATGGTGGGACCAAAGGAGACCATATCCAGCTGCGGATACTTTTCCTTGAAAAGACCGCACTCCAGTCCGGCGTGGATCGCCTTCACCTGTGGCTCTTTATCAAAGAGACGCTTGTAGCTGTCGGTGACCACCTTTAGGATCTCCGAGTCCATATTGGGCTCCCATCCGGGGTAGCCGTCGCGCTCATAGACATACGCCTCAGCCAGTGAGAACGTAGCCGTCACCATATCCCCTACCATCTCGAGCAGAGAGTCATGGGAGCTGCGCTGCGAGGTCTCTACGAAGAGGACATCGTCATCCCCCTCCTTATTCTGCATCTTCACCGAAGCCAGGTTGGTAGAGGTCTCCACCAGTCCCTCGATCGCATGGCTCATCGTGAGCACACCGTGCGGGCAGGCGATCAGAGCAGCGATCAGACGATCCGACGACTCTAGGTCGATGCAAAAGTCCGGTGTACTCGTCGTCGACACCGTCACTTTCACACCGTCATCGACACCCTTCAGCTCATCCTGCACCAGCGCCGAGAAGTTGTTGATACAGATCGCCACCGACTCCTTGTCGCTCGGGTCGATACCGATCACGGCATGACCTTCACGTGCGATCGCATTGTGCAGGTTACCGGCATCGATGCTGGCGAGCTCATAGTCCACCTCCGCTCCCAGCTCATACAGGGCACGCGCCAAGATCTTCACGGCATTACCGAGCCCCAGGTGAATATCGCCACCCGAGTGTCCCCCGCGAAGACCCTTCACATCGATCTGCAGATAGACCCGGTTGGGATCGGCATAGGTCTTGGTGTACTCAAACTCCGCCATCGTTCCCTTGCCGCCGGCACAGCCTATGAACATCTCGCCCTCATCCTCACTATCAAGGTTGAGCAGGATATCGCTCTCAAAAAAGCTGCGCTCCAGCTCCATCGCACCGGTCAGACCGGTCTCCTCATCGACCGTGAAGAGGCACTCCACAGGGCCATGCTCCACGTCGTCCGATGCCAGTATCGCCAGCTCCATAGCTACACCGATACCGTTATCTGCACCCAGAGTGGTTCCCTTAGCCTTCAGCCAGCCATCCTCGATATAGGTCTGGATCGCATCGGTATCAAAGTTGAAGTCCACATCCTTATTCTTTTCGCACACCATATCCATATGGCTCTGCAGGACGATACTCTTGCGGTTTTCGTAGCCCTTGGTGGCAGGTTTGGAGATCAGCACGTTGCCCGCCTTATCCTTCTTGAAAGGCAGGTCGTGCTCCTTGGCAAACGCCTCCAGAAAGGCGATCACCTTCTCCTCCTTCTTGGATGGGCGGGGGATCTTGGTCAGTTGATCAAAGTACTCGAATACAATTTTTGGTTCTTGGTTGATCATTCGTTTCGTCTATTGTTTTAGTTGCTGCAGGACAGCGTGTTCATGTATGTTATTTGGCTGATCATTCATTCAGCTTCGTAAATATACTCATTTCGATACGATTGCGAAAAGACCCGCCCCCGTTATCCGGGATTTCCCAAGTCCAAAAGGCAGCCTCCGAGTAGCTGACACCCAAATAGATATGGGGGCGCAAAAGTTTCCTACTGGAAACAATTCGCTACTATCCGTCAAATCGTTTTCTTTCCTACTGGAAACATTTCCCTTCTATCCGTCAAATTTTTTGCGCCCCTCCGCACCGCCCCTTATTGGATAAACGTTGGGGCGGCAGCACCCCGCAGGGGTGCCTCCTTCATAGACCGGGTGTCGAGGAGGGGCGAACGCCCCGACGATGACCCCGGGAATACAGAATAGCCTCAATAAATAATACGACCCCGAAGGGGTCGCCATAGGGTCGGGGCGGTTGGCGACCCCTAGCGGGGTCGGGGGGGGGAAAAGTTTCGGTTCTGCTTTCCCGGGGTCATCGGCGCTGCGCACCTCGACCACCGGGCTATGAACAAACGACCCCTACGGGGTCGCCAGAGGGGCGAGGTGTTTGTCGACCCGGCCGTTCCGCCCCAATGCTCAAGCCAAAGCAGGAGGGCGTGCCGGAAAATACCGGCACACCCTCCTGCTTGCATCGAAACATAAAACAGTCTTAGCTCAGCGGGATGAAGCGAATGGCAGCACCACCGCTACGGGCTAGATCCAATGTGATCGTATCGGTAGACGAAAGCTCTCGCTCCTCTATATCAATCGCATACGGATTGGTCTCATAGTCTGACTCCGCAGTATCCCGATACAGAATGGCTTTGTAGACTACATCCGGGGTCAAGAAGTCGAGGGTGATGGATACCGTACGGGGCTCTTCGTCTGTGATCGCTCCCAAGAACCACTCGTCGCTCTCCCGATCCTGACGCGCCACGGTCACCTGCTTTCCTAGCTCAACACTTGGGTAGACCGTCTTGGACCAATTGGTGGGACATGCAGTGATGAAGGCAAACTCGGGGTGTCCATCGTAGTTTTCAATAAGGTCTGCCGCCATCTGTAGTGGGCTGTAGAGGACAACGTAAAGAGCCAACTCCTTTGCCCTCGTGTGTTGGGGATGCGTCCCCGGGTGCGCAGGGTTTGCGTAGTCAAATATCCCCGGTGTATAGTCCACAGGCCCTGCCAGTCCACGAGTGAAGGGAAGGATACATGCGTGGTAGGGGGGATTGCCTCCTCGCTTGTCCCACGCATTGTACTCCTGTCCTCGGAGCCCTTCGTGCGTCATGAGGTTGGGGTAGGTCCGCTGCAGCCCGGTGGGCATAGCCGGCTCGTGGTTATCGACCATGATCTGATACTTGGCAGCTGTCTCTACCACTTTTCGGTAATGGCAGATCCCATACTGGCTGTGCTGGTTTTCTTTGCCATCCATCAGACCGTTTACATAGCCGGTCTTGATGCTGTGGATGCCCAGCGACCGGTAAAGTGCAAATGCCTCCTCCATCTGCTCCTCATAGTTAGCCGCCTGCCCACCTGTCTCGTTATGAGCGATCAGTGTCACTCCCTTTTCCTGAGCGTACTTCGCCAGCTCCGGAAGGTCGTAGTCCGGATAAGACTCCGTGTACGAAAACATGTCTATATCGTCTGCCCAATTGTCCTCCCAGCCTTTATTCCAGCCCTCGACCAGTACGGACTCAAATCCATGCTCAGCCGCAAAGTCGATGTATTGCTTGGTGCGCTCGGTGGTTGCTCCGTGCTTGGGACCGTAGTACCAGGTTGCTTTCTCTAGGTGCATTGCCCACCAGATCCCGACATACTTACCGGTCCGGATCCAGCCGGTGTCATCGATCTTGCAGGGGTCATTGAGGTTGAGCATCAGGCGCGACAGAGCGAGATCACCTGCCGACCGGGTAACGATAAGGGTACGCCAGGGTGTCATAAAAGGTACCTGAGCAAAGACTTTTTCCCCGGTAGACCAGGGCACCAGGTCTGTCTGTAGGGTAGTCCCCTCGCCATTGGTCGCTACGGGGAAGACATTCATACTTGCATAGTCGGTCAGGTTGGCCTGGTGCAGTGCCATGAAGAGGTCCGCCCCACCCTCGAGGGTGACCGGTGTACAGATGGTGTCTTTCTTGCTGAGCGGCTCCCTGGTGAAGAGTCCCTCATAAAACTCAGTGGTATGCGTGGGCATACTCCAGGCTTGGTAGTCTTGAGCGAAGGCAAACTGTGTACGCTCGTCCAAAATAGTGATGCTGTCCAGTACTCCTTTTTTTGGAAAGGCGTAGCGGAAGCCCAGTCCATCGTCAAAGAGTCGGAAGATCAAGTCTAGGTACTTGTCCTCGTCCGCCTTCTTGAGGTGTAGGGTGAGCTCATTGTAGTGATTTCGCACTTGGACTTCCTCCCCCCAGACCTGCTCCCATGTCTCATCAAAGGTATCGGTCTCAGAGCCCAAGAGAGACAACCCCTCCGTGAAGTCCACCTCTCGGAGGAGCAAGCCTAGCCTACCGGGGGTCAGCAGGGGTGCTCCATCGCGTGTCAACTCGTAGGTCAGGATACCATCATCCACTGAGGTGCTCAGTCGAAGGGAGCCATCGGGCGAGGTGATGCTCATAGGAGCTTCGGCAGGGCTGCAGGAAAAGAGTAGAGTGCCGGTAATAATGAGGGAAAGTAGTCGTAGCTTGTTCATGCTCTGTATTTATTTGTTGTAGTCATTACTTCGATGATTGTAGGATCAGGGTGCCTCTCGGAGGAAGGCGTACCAGGTCTTGGCTCGTGTAGGTCTCTTGGGTAAAGAAGTCCACCAAGCGGCTTGGGAGCGTCATGGGTAACGCCGATAGCTCTATGTTCTGCTCTTGGTCGCTACCGTTGAGCAACACGGTGACTGACTCGTCACGATAAGTCCTCTGGTAAATATAGCAGCTGCTGACTACGGGTATGTGGCGGTAGGTGCCTTTCGTCAGAATGGGGTTGTTTTGTCTCCAGTGGAGCAACTTTTTGGTGAGTTGGTAGGCTTCGCCCCGAACCCCGGTACGTCCCTCTGCTGCAAAGGCATCGGTGTGATCTCCCTGCCAGCCGCCGGGGAAGTCGGCACGCAGTCCGCCATCGCCGTCCTGCTTGTCCGCCGCCATCAGTATCTCCGTACCGTAGTAGAGCTGTGGGATGCCGCGTGTCGTGAGCAGGTAGGTCAGAGCTTGCTTGTACCGAGGTAGATCGGTCGCCTCAGCCTCGTTGGTGCAAAAGCGAGAGGTGTCGTGGTTGTCCAAGAAGACAAGCACGGACATCGGATCGGCGTAGACAAAGTCCTGAGCCAGGAGATTATAGAGGTCGTGAAAGCCTCCGGCATGTGGCCCTGTCTCCTCCCTAAAGCACTTGCCCATCTGTATATAGAGTGGGAAGTCCATGACCGTGGGGAGGTGGGAGTTTCGGGGGGAGGCGAGCTTACTATCTTTTTGCCAGTAAGCGATCTGGGTGTTGCAGTCGTACCAGGTCTCACCGACGATATTGAAGTCAGGGTACTCCTCCATGACCTCTCGGCACCACTGCGCCATGGCGTCAAAGTCGGCATACGGGTGCGTATCCTGCCGGATGCCATCTATACCCGCATACTCAATCCAAAAGATACTCGACTGGATCAGGTAGCGGAGGACGTGCGGGTTTCTCTGATTGAAGTCAGGCATGGAGCGCACAAACCAGCCATCAACAGCTTGTGCAAAAGCCTCGGGCGTGGTGTACGGATCCATTTGCACCGCGGTCCGGAAAGAGGTCTGATGGTATTCGCGACCGTGGTTGAACCACTCCTCACTCGGCTGATCCTTGAAAAGGTAGTTGTTGGTGCCACAGTGGTTGAAGATCATGTCCATGATGACCTTGAGCCCGCTCGCATGGGCGTCGTCCACAAAGGCTCTAAACTCTTCGTTGCTTCCTAAGCGGGGATCAATCCGATAATAGTCTGTGATCGCATACCCATGGTAGGATCCAAAGGGCATATCGTTTTCCTGAACCGGGTTGAGCCAAAGTGCGGTCACTCCCAGGTCGGTGAAGTAGTCCATATGCTGTCGGATGCCTGCGATATCCCCACCGTGCCAGGCAAAAGGATGGGTGCGGTCTACCTTTTGATCCAAGAAGTGCCGGGGCGGTGTGTCATTGGTGGGGTCGCCATTGCTAAAGCGGTCCGGCATGATGAGGTAGAGGACGTCACCGGAGTCGAATCCTTGTGCTTTCGTGCGACTGCTTTCTCTCTCGCGCAGCTCGTAGGGAATTTTGACAGTCGTCCCCTCCTGCCCTTCCAAGCAAATGGTCAGTGTTTGTGCCGGTGCCTCAGAGAGATCGAGGTAGAGGAGCAAGTAGTTGGGGTTTTCGAAAGAAACCACCTCAGACAGTGTGGCACCTGCACCCTCGATGGAGGGACGCATGTAGCCAATACCCTCATCGTACAAGAGCAGCTGGAGGATGGGGTTTTTCATCCCGCTCCACCAGAACTGAGGTGCGACCTTGACCTGTCCGGCACTCATCACCTGCGTGAAGAGTGAGCACAGGGTGACTAGGAGTACAATAGGATATAACTTACTTAATCGCATAGACTTGGTACTTATAGGAGGGGAGTATCATCTCGGATGGGAGTATCATCTCGGAGCCGTCGGGCAGCGAACGTACCTTCTTTCGAGCCCATGAGATGGGAATCTTGGCACTCTGCTGCTCACCGGTGGTATTCACAAGCACGAGGAGTTGCTCCGAGTCCGTCCGGTAGGTAATGAACACGACACCGCCAGCATGATCTACAGTACGGCTGCCAGTCCTTACCTGTACAGTCTGAGTATAGGCGGAGAGTATCTCCTTGAGCCGCTGAGTCTGCTCAGGCTGCGCACTCAGATCCAGAGTCCGGTACTCAAAGAAGGAGAGCGAAGTGGTGGGTGCCACCTCTTGTGAGCTATAGAGGAGTGGTACTCCGTCCACAAACGTACTCAGTACAAAAGCCGATAGCGCAGCTTCCGGACTTTTGAATACACCGATCATAGCGTTTTCACTCATGAGATCATGATTGGTCACATAGCGTAGACGTCTCTGCTTCCTCTGGTCTATAGTACTTGTCTCATCCTTGACCTCCTGGAGGAAAGCAGATAACGTACCTTTGCCTTGGTAGTAGGCAGCGAGCCTCCCATAAGCGCCCCATCCATACAGGAGGTCAAACCCTGCCTCATAGAGCCGATTGTCGCCTCCCTCAGCCAGCATCAGCAGGTCGGGAGACTCCTTCTTGAGCGCAGCAATAGCGGTCTTCCAAAAGTCCAAGGGCACCCCCTCTGCGTAATCGCATCGGTACCCATCAATACCGTACTCACTGACCCAGTACCTCATGGCATCCACCATGGCAGAACGGAGGTCGGTGCTCTCGTAGTCGAGGTCTGCCACATCAAGCCAATTGGTTCCCCCGGGATGGGTGGTCGTACCATTGGCATCCTTGGTGTACCAGTCCTCGTGCTTAGTGATCCAGTCATGATCCCAAGAGGTATGGTTGGCGACCCAGTCAATAATCACCTTCATACCCAGCTGATGGGCCGTTTTTACCAGCTCGTGGAGGTCAGCGGAGTTGCCATACTTGGGGTTGAGTGCGGTGTAGTCTTGTATACAGTATGGTGACCCTATAGCCTTGAGCTGTCCGGGTTTTTGGATGGGCATCAGCCACACCACTGTTGTCCTTAAGTCCTTGATTCGAGGAAGGTCTTGGGTGATTTTTTGAAACGTTGCCTGATCCCCATAGAAGCGGGGGTTTACTTCGTACATAACGAGCCCGTCCAGAGGTGAAGGGGACACCTCTGAAGGGACGTTATTTTCAGGTTTATGATTCTCTATTCCATTGGACTCCTTGCACCCGCTACATGTAGCGAAGAAAATGGAGCTAAGGAATAGCAGAAGGTACCATCTCTGGTGCTTCAAGTTTTGAGTCATAGTTACCTAATTGTCTTAGCTGTTGTCTAAATCATTGGGGAGCCTCTAGCTCTTCGGCTCCATCATCCGTGGCTCTGAAGTAGTAGTGCCTGTTCATTGTTAGTTGGGTCACATCGTACTGCTTACCACCATTATTGTTATTGAGGATGAGATTGGAGCTCTTGCCTATATTGGCTTCACCGGTGTCGTAGTAGTTGTAAATAACTCCGTCTATCGTCTGCTGTCCGGTGGGAGTAGCCATACCCGGCCATCCTCCAAAGAGCTCGGGCTCACCATCAAACCATCCGTAGAGAGCCATGGCTCCCCAAGTGGTCTGATCGTCTATAAAGATAGCAAAACCATCGTGCTTGATCTGAGGCTCGAGGGCGTTTAGCTCTACGACACCATCCTCTGTAAGCTCTAGGTAGTAGTCTCTATCTAGTGTAATCTCAAAGTCAGGAAGCTGGTTGCCCTCACCTCCATTGGGGTTGAATATTAGGTTGTAGGTCAGTCCTTTGTTGTCCTTGCCGGTGTCGTAGTAGATGTAGGTCTGCCCCTCCTTGGTCTCAGTCTCCGTGGACACGACTCCGGGCCATCCGCCAAAAAGCTCGGGGAGATCATTGCCCCACGCATACAGTGCGGTAGACTCCCAGCCCGTATTATTGATGACGTAGATGACATACCCATCGTGTACGATTTCCTCAGGCTCCTCAGGTACTATGAAGTAGGAGACCCAGCGATACGATGTGAGGTCGTAGCGGTTGCCTGTTTTGGCATCCAGCTTGTGCAGCACCTCCTCATCTTTGAGGGTTCGCTCGGCACCATGCTCTTCGCTCACAAAGTAGAAGCCATCCGCCAAGCTCTTGCCTGGGACAAAGTCGCCAGGGAAGAGATAGATGCCCCATTTGTCGTTGGTATCCGGAGCCTTCTCCAACTGCCACTTACCAGACTGCATCGCAGCCTCTTGGCCTCCATTGAAGTCACCTACGATGTACAGCTTTTCATCAGGCTGAGTACCCTGTGGCACGATCAGCTCGAGTAGTATAGCATCGTCACGAAGCTCAAACTTTGGGAGCTCATGGTCAAAGACGATTTCCTCCATCCGGGTGCACCCTGCGAGGGTAGCAACAAACGCTAGAAGAGCAAGGAGGTAGGTATATGTTCTCTGTTTCATGGTTATTTGCATTGCTGATTATAGGTAAGCCGGGTTTTGCTTGAGTCCACTATTTACCTGGATCGCCCGTCCCGGAAGTGGGAACCACTCATACTTGCGATCCCGCTTAGCCGGATAGTGAAATCCATCGTCAGTAGCGCGTCCGAAGAACCACCACTGTCCCTGTGTAAACTTGTCGAAACGCCGGAGGTCCGTACGTCTGCGTCTGCCTTCGGAGAGGAACTCAAGTCCCCACTCGCTCAGCATCCAGTCTAGGTCAAAGGCTTCAAAACCGGGGCCGGGCTTCTGGAGTTCGCCACGGTCTTTTGGCATGAAGTATCGGCTACGTACACTGTTCACGAGACTCTTCGCGCCTTCGACGTCTCCACCCCTGAGCTTGCACTCAGCAAGGGTGTAGACGACCTCGGATAGCCTGAACTCCACCTCATCAATATCCTGAAAGTCGACGCCTGCACCCTCTGGATAGATAGGATACTTGACCAGGCGTACACCGGAGTTGGTCTCTCCCCATCGCGGAGACATCACTGTCTCGAGGTTGCGTCCTTTATTCAAAAACGTCCCGACTTGGTCTACATAGACAAGGTCTTGACCATCACGGTCAGCATCCGCCTTGAGGGGCGATCCGGTGCCAAACTTTTCGCGAATAACACCCTTCAGGAACATGCCTTTGTGCTCACCTGTGCCGTAGTCGTAGGTATAGTTTTGTTTCCGTATATCCTTGTCATTGAATCGCTCATAGACAGCACCTAGCTTATCCGAGTAGTCGTGTAGGAAACTCTTGGGCTTGTCCGTACCACCGTAGGGAAGTACGCGTCCACTGTTGTCCCACGAAGGGGCAAGAATCACGCAGTTCCACCCACTCTGCGAGTAGGTACCACCCATGTAGTCCCAGATGTTATAGGGGACGAAGGGCATCACGCGCATCCATCCAAGGTTCACCTGTCCTACTTCGTTAGCAAACGCCATCACCACTTCCGGGCACTGGGTATTGTTGATGTCGTAGATATCACGGTAGTCGTCTGCCAGCTGATACACACCGTACTTGCCATCCAAGATCTCCTGTGCGATCTGAGCACACTCCGTGTACTTTGCCTGCTTCACAAACACCTCAGAGTTTAGGAGCAGTCTCATCTTGATCATTCGGTTGGTCGCTTGATTCATCCGGTTGCGTGTTGCTCCCGACCCATCTTCCTTCATGAGCGGCTCCAGAGACTCGTCTAGTTCCTTGATGATGTAGTCATAAATCATCTGACATCCCTTGTCAAAGTCATCGTCTACACTGCCGGGAATCTCACCGGATGCCGACTCATAGAGGGGAAGTGCCCCACCCCATATTTCAAAGATATTGTAGTAAGCCCATGCTCTAAGCGTACGAATTTCTGCAGCATAGGATGCCAGCTTTGCTGCGCTGACGTTGATAGAAGCAGGGTCAAGATCCTTGAGGTCATCCAGGACCGTATTGCATAGACCGATGGTCGTCCAAGCCGTGGACCAGGTCTGCTGGATGATTTTGGACTCGGGGGTCCAAGTATGAGACGAGAGGACAAACTTCTCCGCCTCATCGTAGCCCCATAGTCCACCGTTCCATGCCCGCCATGCGACCTGGTCTGCCGAAAACTCCTGCAGGTACCAGAAGTACTCCACATAGCTCGTTGCTGCTTTTTCGTAGATAGCGCCTACTGCGCCCTTGAGGCTCATCTCGTTTTGGTAGTAGTTCCCGGCATCTACTCGGTCATATACCTGCTCGTCGAGATTGGTACATGAGCTAAAAAGTAGGCCAAAGAGGAGCCCAAAGCTAAGTATATAATATCTGTATTTATTCATTACTTCTCTCTGTCTATAGTGGTTATTTCAGTCGGAAGGTAACTCCCAGGCTCAACTGAGTCGCAGTCGGATATGCGTCACTGACGTCCACACCCGGTTCGATTCCGTTGGTCCGCACAATAGATGGATCATTGCCGGAGTACTTCGTAAGCGTAAAGAGGTTCTTTGCGGAGAGGTAGAGACGGAGATCCTGGAGTACCGCTTTATTCTCCGGGACAAAGGTATAGCCCAGGGTCAGGTTGGAGAGCTTGAAGTAGCTTCCGTTCTCCAGGAAGAACGAGGTGATCGTCCCTCCGCTCGTGCGTACAGCTTTATCCTCCAGATATGCAGAGCGCAGGACATTATCCGTACCGGCTCCCTGGAGGCCCATACCATATTTGCGCATATTGAAGATATCAAAGCCAAAGGCACCATTGAACATAAAGCTCAGGTCCCAATTCTTGTACGTCATGAAGTTATTCCACGACAAGAAGTGACGCGGTGCACCGTTACCTATGTAACGCTTGTACTTCGGATCCGCCTGAGATACGGGTACTTCATTGTTTTTATCATCCAGGATGAGCATATTACCATGCTCGTCCACGCCACTGTATTCATAGCCGTAAAACTGACCGATCTTACCCTTTTCGGCGATACGGAAGAAGTACTCACTACTACCTACACCCGGCTTTTGATAAAGTTCAAGGTAAGAAGCCTTGTACACATCATTCGAGAGCTTGCGCAGTGTTGTCTCTCCAAAGGAGTAAACAATGCCGGTGGTATAGGCAAACGGCTCGTTTTTCACGACATCAGCTTCTAGTGAAAGCTCCACACCTTGGTTTTGGGTGGTACCTACATTCACTAGGATATTATCGTATACAAACGGTGGCTGAGGTGCGGTATAGCGATAAAGTAGGTCTTCGGATCGACGGTCAAAGTACTCAATGGATCCACGAAGTCGATTCCATAGAGAGAAGTCAACACCGACATTGATAGCAACACTCTTTTCCCACGCTAGGTTGGGGTTAGCATTGACTGAGGGCGCATATCCTGTCGTCCAAGTTCCATCAAATAGGTAACTACCGCTTGTACTGTAGGTGGATAGAGAGAGGTAGGAGCCAAAGTCCGAACGACCGGTCACGCCATAGGACACCCGGGGCTTGAGCGAGTTGATCGTTTCCTTGTGGTCAGATAGCAGGTCTAGCTCGGTCAGCTCGACTGCTAGAGAAGCTGCGGGGAAGTAGCCCCACTTATTATTGGCACCAAACTTGGATGATCCCTCATACCTCAGCGATGTCGAAGCAAAGATGAGGTTGCGCCAGTTGTAGTTGAGTCGTCCAAAAAAGCCGGCTAGCACGGATTGAGACTTACCAGCATACATCTCCGCTTTTCCTTCTTTCAGATAAGACCCGCTACCGATGCCCCAGTGCTTGGTGTTATCAAAAGTAAAGTCATTGTTCTGTGCAAACATCTGCTCCCAGTTGGACTGTTCGTAGGAGTACCCGAGCATCAGTTTTAGATTGTGTTCCTCTACATCGAGTGAGTAGTTGAGTAGCCACTCCAGTCTATTGGTCCACCACTTCTGGTAGCGCATCTCAGCTCTACCATTATAGCCGTTCCAAAAGGACTCACCTGCAGTCGAGGGCGTGTAGTAGTGTTGCTTGAGGTCGTTGTAGTGGAGTGAGTAGCTGAGCGATGTGTTGACATCATGCATCTCGTTCCTAAAGATGCTGTACTTCGCATCTGCAGAGCCCAAGAGATAGAGCCGCTGACCGTCACTGGTATTCTGATTCATCTCAGACACCGGGTTGCGCGCCCCCGTGGGAGAAGTAGGCTGATAGTAGGTGCCGTCCTCATTTTTTACCGGCATGGTGGGGTTCATATTGAGGGCAGTATCGATGTATCCTGTATCGCCCCACACTTCGTTCACTCTACGAGCAGAAAGGCTGCTATTGAGCGTCAGACGGTTATCGATCACCTTTTGCTCTGCCACAAGCCGTGCACCATACTCTTCTCTATTGCTGATGATATCCAGTCCATTAGCACGCTTATAGTTGAGCGATGCTCCGTAGAATCCATTCTTGGTACTTCCGTCGATTGATAGGTATTGGTTGGTGTCGTAGGCTGCTTTTCGGGTAATGAGACTATACCAGTCCGTGTCGTATCCGTAGTCTACCCCTCGGCGTGAGCGTCTAAACTCCTCCGGCGATAGGATGTCGGGGCGTGGTTTTGCTACATTGAGTGCCACGTAGCTATCGTAGGTGATGGTAGGGGTACCCTCTTCTCTGGAGCCCTTCTTGGTCGTGATGAGGATCACACCATTGGCTCCTCGCGTCCCGTAGATAGCGGCAGATCCTGCATCCTTTAGTACCGTGATGGACTCAATGTCCTGAGCAGCGATATTGCGGATGTCAGCTCCCGCGATACCGTCCACCACCACGAGAGGTCCGTTGGAGGCAGATATAGAGGTGGCTCCACGTATCTGTAGGGAAGAGCTGGCGTTGGGGTCTGCTGCAGCAGATGTGCTGACGTTGAGACCCGCCACCTTACCTGCTACCATCTCCATGGGGTTGTTCATAGCCCCTTGGTTGAAGGACTCCTTGCTGATCTGCACAATGGAGCTTGACAGCTCCTTTTTGTCCAATGACCCGTAGCCAATGACCACGACCTCATCAAGTAGCTCGCGATCCTCAAGAAGCGTCACTGTCAAGGGCATGGAGACCTCCGAAACAGCGATCTCCCGGGTCTGAAAGCCAACGTATGAAAATGTGAGGATGTCTTTTTTATCCAGCCGTAGGCTAAACTCTCCGTCGAAATTGGTGATGGTACCAAGCCCTGGCTTAGCCGTCACCTGTACCGTCACGCCTATCAGCGGATCACCCTGCTGGTCGACCACTTTACCATGTGCCGTCAGCTCTTGACCCCAGGCCTGACTTGTGCCAAGCACCATGCATAGGAGGAGCATCAGGGTGCTTACTGTTGCCTTTATGTTCATGATTTATGTCTTATATTATTAGTGGATCTTTATTTCTTCTTAGCCCTAAGCATGATGGCAAAGCCACCACCCTCTACCGCATTTAGCTTCAGAGTACTTTGAGCATCTACGGACTGGGTAGATATGTCGTAGGCATACTGGTTCGTGAGGTAGTGAGCATCCTCAGCATCCTGCCAGATCTTGGCCTCGTACTGCACGCCCGGTGTGAGGAAGTCCAGCTTGAGCTCCGTCACCCGATCGACCCCACTCACAGCGCCGATGTACCAGTCCTCACTGTGTTTGTCCTTGCGTGCAACTGTGATGTACCGTCCGGGCTCCGCCTCGAGATAGATACTCCGGCTCCACTCCACAGGCACCGCCTTGATAAATTCAAAGGCATCCATTCGCTCTTCATAAAACTCAGGAAGGTCAGCAGCCATCTGTAGAGGGGTGTACATAGTGAGGTAGCTCCCCAGCTGGTTGCCTATAGTCGTACGCACGACATTGTGGTTATCCGGATTGAGTCTGCTCAGGTCCATATTGACAATCCCCGGGGTATAGTCCATCGGACCACCTATGAGCCGGCTAAAGGGGAGTACCGTCAGGTGGTTGGAGGGATTGCCACTCGTCTGAAACTCTTGCCCCTTTGCAGATTCCTGAGACATGAGGTTGGGATACGTCCTACTGAGGCCGGTCATGTGCACACTCTCGTGGGCATTGACCATGATCTTGTACTCTGCGGCTTTTTTGACAGCATACAGGTAGTGGTTGACCATCCACTGTCCATAGTGATACTCGCCACGGGGGATGATGTCGCCCACGTAGCCGCTCTTGACAGCACCATAGCCATGGTCTACCATGAACTGATAGGCACGGTCCAGGTGACGCTCATAGTTGCGGGCTGAGCTGGAGGTCTCGTGATGCATGATCATCTTGACGCCCTTATCCTTGGCATACCTTTGGATCTCCTTGACATCAAAGTCGGGGTAAGGCGTGACAAAGTCAAAGACATAGTCCTTTTGCTTGCCAAACCAGTCCTCCCATCCTTCGTTCCATCCCTCTACGAGCATACCGGTGATGCCGTGCTTGCTGGCGAAGTCGATGTACTCCTTTACCCGCGTAGTATTGGCTGCGTGCTTACCGTTAGGCTTTACTTTGCTGTAGTCTGTCTTACCGAGGTGGACACTTCGCAGATCATCCGTATACGCCCAGGTGCTGTGACCGGTGATCATTTCCCACCATACGCCCATGTACTTCATGGGTTGTATCCAGGAGGTATCCTCCAGCTTACACGGTTCATTCAGGTTGTACACGAGTCTGCTCGACAGGATATCGCGTGCATCATCACTCACGATGATGGTGCGCCACGGTGTGTCAAAGGCGGTCTGCACATAGCCCTTGTTACCGGTTGCATCGGGTGTCAGGTGTACATGGAAGACCATCCTCCGGTCATCCAGCTCAAGATTCATGGCAGGAAAGTCGATGAGAGCCGCCTCATGGATGTTGATATAGAGGCCACTCTCACTCTTCATCTGCAGCGGCGTCTGCACGCCTGTCTTGGAGAAGTCCTGCTGAGAGGCATTGTACATATGTGCCTGATCATACAGAGCTCTTATCTGAGAGACACGGCTCTCCGTATAGTCGTACTCTTGGCTGTCGTAGTCTCCGGTGATCCACCAGGCTGTAGGATCGCCCACCAGGGCAAACTCCGTCGCCTCTTCTCTAATGGTGAAGTACACCAGGTTCTCCTGGTCGGGAAACTCATAGCGAAAGCCCAGACCGTCATCAAACAGACGAAAACGAAGGTTCATCTGCCTGCCATTGGACTTCTGCTTGAGGCATACCAGCAGTTCATTGTAGTGGTTGCGGATCTCAGACTCTTCGCCCCATACGGGAGTCCAAGTCTCATCAAAGCTTGACCGATGCACATCGGTCTGCTCGAAGCCGGATAAGAGGTCGCCATGCTGATGGTCTCTGAGATAAAAACCCAGCTTGCCGGTCTCTGTCACCAACTGATTGTCAAAGGAGAGTCGATAGGTCGGTTCACCATCCGGAGTCAGCCGGAAAGTCATGCTCAGTTTTCCATTGGGGGACTGGAGCACTTCTTGTCCATGCGCCATCGTGAATGTCGCTAGCGACAAAATACATAAGTAAATGAGAGTACGTGGTTTCATGCTACATACTTTAGTGGTTTATGGTTCTTTTTCTACCGTTGAGCGAGATGTCCTGTCTCGGGACAGACGCTCTTCTAAATAATGAAATACGGCTCTAGCACAAAGTTGCGTAGAAAAAGCCCCTCCTAGCAAATAACCCTAAAATAATATAGCTAATTCACCAAGGATATTTTCACAAGTCACAGATTACAAAACAGTTAAGCCATCACGATGACTTCTGAAATATAATAGATATATCCCCTATTTAATAAAATATAGAGCACAAAAACCCCATTTCCTCACTTCATTCTTCCGATCTTCATGATTTCGCTCTCGAAATCCTTATTATCGACAAGAGATTTATTTTTTGCCCGCGTCTTGTAGGTATTGATTGTATTGACCGAATAATTGAGAAAACGAGCGATCTGCTCAGGCTTGGTGATTCCTACTCGGATGAGTGCAAAAATCCTCATCTCAGGGGTCATGGCTCCTCCGGGCTGGATATCCTCTCGCTCTTCCGGGGGAAAAAGCATATTGTACTCCGCTATATAGGTGGGGAAAAGGCGGGTAAACGTCTCGTCAAAGTCCACATACATCTCTTTTCGTCCCTGGATCACGTAGCTGCGCTTGAGCCGATGACGTATGGCATCGTACTGACCTGCCTCAATCTTTTTGAGGACGAAGTGAAAGAGCTCCTCCTGCTCCCGGATATAGCCCGCCTGACGGCTAAAGGACAAGCCAATATACTCATCCTTGATAGCGTTGGCTTCTTCCATTCGTTCATTGGTGAGACTCAGTGCATTGTTTTTCTCCACGATAGTTCTGGTGGCAAGACGGAGGCGACGCATCTGCGCTACAATGACTACAAACGCCCCGATAAGCATGAGGCAGAGGATCGATACGGCAACGGTGTAGGTCATCATCTGCTGCCGGCGCAGCTCGATCTCACGCAGACGTCTTTGCTCAATCACAGGACGTATATCCCCCACGCTCATCTTGCGGTGCTTGGCGTCGTAAAAGTTGGCATCCTCCAGAGCAACATCTATGTACTTCATCGCTCGCTCAACCTCTCCCGCTTGGTACAAAAGGGATGCCAGCTGACCCATGGAGGTGGTCTCACGAGTCCCGGACAAAATATCGTAGCACGCCGAAGTGGCAAAGCTCCGGACCGCCTGTGAGACCTCTGCCTGCCTCATATAGGTCTGCCCAAGCAGCGAGTAGGCAATCGCTCGATCACTATTGCTCAAGTCGTTTTTCTCCAGATAGGCAGAGAGGGTTTTCAGAGCCTGATCCTGCCTACCTCCCTCCAGGTAGTAGTGGGACAGCACATAGAGCTTGAGTGATGAGTCGTCATCCAAAAGCCTCAGGGCGGAGTCAGCATAGGCAAGGCCCTCACGACGATAGGTCTCTGCCAGCTCAACAGTATGGCTGTTGTACAAGGAGAGATCAAAGCTATTTTTCATCTGCAACAGATAGAGCTCTACCTCTTCCTCCCGAGTGAGGTTGTATCGATCGAGCTTCCTAATCACGTCTGATGTCTCCAAGAAGAGCCCGGACGATAGAAAACAATAGGCTAGGGAGATCTCTGCCGCCCTCTGCTCTCGCGGACCAATAGCCTTCCCCAGCTCTACTGCCTCTTTGGCATACAGGTACGCTGAATCAAAGCGGTAAGGACGATACTCCTGAGCCACTTGCAGGGTTGCACGAAAACGTTCCCGGTCGTCCGATGAGGCAGCCAAAGCCTTACTCAGATCTCGCAGGCGGTCTTCTTTGAGCTGAGCATAGTAGGACTGGTTGGCTATCAGTCGGTCCAAGCTGTCCAACATCGGCATCGAATCACCAACGGGCTCATGCGACGAGCGACATGAGACAAGACCGACAAGCAAGATCATGCCACCCACCAACCACCCGTATATGGTATGCTGCCACTTCATATCATTCATCTGACTGACACAAATATAAGATTTATTTGCAGTACTATAAACACTTCACATCATTTGCCGGCAACATTATCCTGCAAAAAACACGAAGGAGGAATACACTAGAGTCCCGGGGATTTCACGTTATGCTCCTTGCCAAAAAATTTGACGGATAGTAGCAAACTATTTCCAGTAGGAAAGAAAACGATTTGACGGATAGAAGAGAAATGTTTCCAGTACTAAACTTTTCACCTCCCGAGTAGGGCCTGCCGACCCCGGAGGGGTCGCTCGCTCATAGCCCGGTGGTCAAGGCGCGAAGCGCTGAAGACCCCGGGAAAACCGAATAGCCCCAAAATAAAAACGACCCCGCAGGGGTCGCCATAGGTTTGAACCATTTGGCGACCCCTGGCGGGGTCGGGGGGATGACTCTCGGTCGCTTTTTCCCGGGGTCATCGTCGGGGCTTCGCCCCTCCTCGACACCCGGGCTACGAAGGAGGCACCCCTACGGGGTGCTTCACACCAGCCGGCTATCCTAATAAGGGGCGAATATAAAAGGGGACGAAGCGGAAAGGGATCTGCCGAACCCGGAAGGGTCGAAGAATATAGCTCCGTGTGGACTTTCACCACAGATGGATGACATGCCCGTCCTACAAAAAAATGGTGGTTGTACCGGATCGGTACAACCACCATTGGGTATCAGGTAAAGTAAGTGGGGGATTACTTATCACCCTCTTCGCTTACTTTTCTGCTTCTGCCTGTACGTCGCTGTTGTCTGTCTCTTCGACCTTGGCTGCTTCTGTAGCCGTAGCTTCGGACTTCTTCTTTCCTCCGCGACGTGAGCGGCGTGTCTTCTTCACGCTGTCGGACTTCTTGGCAATCTTGGTGCGGTCTTCGTTGAAGTCTACAAACTCGATGATCGCCATCATGGCATCGTCACCCTGGCGGCGGCCAATCTTCAGGATACGAAGGTAGCCTCCGGGACGATCGCCTACTTTGTCCGCAATGTTGGAGAAGAGCTCCGCTACTGCATGCTTGTTTTGCAGCTTGCTAAACACTACTCGGCGTGAGTGAGTGGTATTCTCCTTGGACTTGGTGACCAATGGCTCGAGGTACACTCTCAGTGCTTTTGCCTTTGGCAGGGTAGTGGTGATCCGCTTGTGCTCAATCAACGAGTTAGCCATATTGGATAGCATAGCGCTACGGTGGCTGGCAGTACGGCTAAGGTGGTTGAATTTCTTATTGTGTCTCATTATCGTCTGTTACTCTTTATCAAGTTTGTACTTACTCACATCCATTCCAAACGTCAGACCCAGCTTCTCGAACAGCTCTTCGATCTCGGAGAGGGATTTTTTCCCAAAGTTTCTGAACTTCAAGAGCTCTGAACGGGTATAGCCCACCAAGTCTCCCAAAGACTCTACTCCGGCTCCACGAAGGCAGTTGAGCGCTCGTACAGAGAGCTCCACGTCGGCTAGCTTGGTCTTGAGTAGCTGACGGGTGCGCAGTGTGTCGTCGTCGAATACGACTTCTTCCTCCTCCTCTACCTCAATGTCGATGTGATCATCGGTGCAGAGCGCAAAGTGGTGCATCAGGATATCTGCTGCGGACTTGAGCGCGTCCTTGGGGGAGATGGAGCCGTCGGTGTCGATGTCGATGGTCAGCTTGTCGTAGTCGGTCTTTTGCCCCACACGGGTGTTGTCGACATCGATCTTGACGTTGGTAATAGGAGTATAAATAGCATCAATAGCGATCTGTAGCGGGTCGCTGAAGCTCTCCGCTATGTCCTCTGCCGGTACCCATCCTCTGCCCTTGTCGATGGTCAGCTGAATGGTAAATGCAGCGGACTTGTCGAGGTTGCAAATGACGAGGTCCTTGTTGAGCACCTCAAAACCCTGGAGCTGTGCGGAGATGTCTTTGCCGGTAAACTGAGAGCTCTCTTTACCATTGACAGTGACCACGACAGTCTCTTCGGCATCTGCATCAGCACGATGCTTGAGGCGTACTTTCTTGAGATTTAGGATGATATTGGTCACATCCTCCAGAACACCCGGAATGGTAGCAAACTCGTGCTGAACCCCATCGATCTTTATAGAGTTGATAGCGTAGCCCTCGGGGGATGATAGTAGGATCCGCCTGAGTGCATTACCGATGGTCATTCCATATCCTGGCTCAAGTGGCTTGAACTCAAACTTCCCATGTGTAGGGGAGGACTCAAGCATGATCACGCGATCGGGTTTTTGAAATGCTAATAATGCCATGTCTCTTTATTATAGGGATAAATGTGTAAGTAAAACGGGGTTATGTAGTTCGTATTACTTAGAATACAATTCAACAATAGCCTGCTCGGTGATGTTTTCGGGAATATCGGCGCGCTCAGGTATGTGGAGTAAGGTACCACTCAACGATGCGTCGTCCCACGATAGCCAGGGGTATTGGTTGTGGCTGAGTGTCTGCACAGCGTTGGTGATGACCTCAACGCTCTTGGAGCGCTCGCGTATGCCGACTACTTGACCGGGCTGTACACTGTAGGAGGGGATATCCATGACACGACCGTCCACCACGATATGACGGTGGTTCACGAGCTGACGTGCTGCAGCACGTGTAGGAGCAAGACCTAGACGGAATACGATGTTGTCCAGACGCTGCTCGAGGAGCTGTAGAAGGACTTCACCACGAACACCGGGCATACGAGATGCTCGCTCGTAGAGGTTGCGGAACTGGCGCTCCAGTACTCCGTAGGTATATTTTGCTTTTTGTTTTTCGCGCAGCTGAATACCGTATTCAGAGGTCTTGCGACGGCGGTTGTTGCCGTGCTGACCCGGGGGGTAATTCTTTTTGGTTTTTACGTTGCCAAAGATCTGCTCACCAAACTTGCGATTAATCCTGGCCTTTGGACCTGTATATCTTGCCATTATAACTTTGTTTTATAGAGGTTTATACTAATGTATATCATGAAGATCAGCACGCACAGCCGCGTTGGTATCGGTGGGAGCTAAGGAGTAGCTCGAGACTATGGCTAAAATAGCCTACCGATCCACTAAAATATCTACGTGCAGCCCTCATTCTCACTCTTATATGATCACTTATGGGTGTAGCGGATCAGGGCTTGCGTCTCTTGGGAGGACGGCAGCCATTGTGGGGCAGAGGAGTCACATCAACGATCTCCATCACTTCGATGCCTGCACCGTGGATGGTACGGATCGCACTCTCACGACCGTTACCGGGGCCCTTGACGTAGACAGTCACCTTTCTCAGGCCTGCATCATACGCAGTCTTAGCGCAGTCTTCGGCAGCCATCTGTGCTGCGTAGGGGGTATTTTTCTTGGAGCTACGGAAGCCCATCTTACCCGAGCTTGACTGTGCGATAGCCTGACCTTGGTTGTTGGTAAGGGTGATGATGATGTTATTGAAGGATGAGTGGATGTGGGCTTGCCCAATAGCGTCCACCTGGATATTCCGCTTCCTTGTAGTAGTTTTTTTTGCCATACTAATTCTGGGGGTTGATTACTACGTTACTTTGTTGCCTTCTTCTTATTAGCAACAGTCTTACGACGTCCCTTTCGAGTACGAGCGTTATTTTTGGTCTTCTGACCACGAAGAGGCAAACCTATACGGTGACGTATACCACGATAGCAACCAATGTCCATGAGACGCTTGATATTCATCTGAGTCTCGCTACGGAGGTCTCCCTCCACTTTGTACTCAGAGGAGATGATCTCACGGATAGCAGCTGCTTGGTCGTCAGTCCAGTCTTTTACCTTAACGTCATGGGGAATCCCAGCCTTGTCGAGGATTGTGCAGGCAGCACTACGCCCGATGCCATATATGGCGGTGAGCGCTATAGCACCATGCTTTTCCTGTGGTAGGTCAACACCAACGATTCTTATTGCCATATGTAAATATTGTCTTATTTAAAAGCTTTTGCATCCTACGGTGATGGCCGGACATCACTTCTGACGCTGCTTGAACTTAGGGTTCTTTTTGTTAATGATATAGAGGCGTCCTTTGCGGCGAACGATCTTGCAGTCCGGAGTACGCTTCTTCAGTGAAACTTTTACTTTCATGGTATAGTATCTCTATTCTGTCGTTATATTACTTGTAGCGGTAGAAGATTCGACCCTTGGTGAGGTCATAGGGAGACATCTCTACCTTCACTCGATCACCAGGAAGGATACGGATGTAGTGCATACGCATCTTCCCAGAGATATGTGCAGTGATCTGGTGACCGTTGTCGAGCTCTACCTTGAACATCGCGTTCGATAGGGCTTCCAAAATGACACCATCTTGCTCTATTGCTGGTTGTTTTGCCATATGCTCTAGTCTTTATCTTTACTAAAAATTACTACTTATCGTACACTTCAGAAACTCCGCTTACCCAAGACATCAAATACGAACTCGAAGGAGCTCATGATCTTGGCACGACCATCCACGACTGCTATGCAGTGCTCGTAGTGTGCAGAGGGTTTCCCATCTTTAGTGCGAACGGTCCAACCGTCTTCATCGTCGATCACCACGTTTTTGGAACCGAGGTTGATCATTGGCTCGATGCAGATGCATAGTCCTTCTTCGATGACAGGACCGGTACCTCGACGGCCATAGTTGGGGACATCGGGATACTCGTGCATCTCGCGACCGATACCGTGACCGACAAACTCGCGCACTACACTAAAATTCTCTCGCTCACAATAGGTCTGGACCGCATGACCTATGTCTCCTATCCGCCTGCCAACATGGACGGCATCTATACCTTTCTGCAAGGCTTCCATAGTGGTATTGAGGAGATGACGCACACGCGCATCCACCTCACCTACAGGAAAGGTAAAAGCACTGTCACCGGTAAATCCATTGAGGATCGTCCCACAGTCTACGCTGATCACGTCTCCCTCTTTTAGCACAACATCGTCGCTGGGGATACCGTGAACAACTACTTCGTTGACAGAGGCGCAAATACTGCCGGGGAAACCATCATAGCCCAAGAAAGCAGGTACTGCTCCATGATCCATGATGAAGTCGTGGGCGATGGCATCAAGCTGCTTGGTAGTCACACCCGGAGCGATATGCTTACCCACTTCGGCGAGAGTACGCCCGACAAGTTGGTTCGCTTGGTACAGGAGATCGATTTGCTCTCTTGTCTTCAGGTTGATATGATTGTGTCTACCTAACATCTTGCTGCCTAGCTACGGGGATCAATAAAGGTTGCCTTGACGGCCCTTGATGTGTCCGGTCTCCAGCAGACCATCATAGTGGTGCTGTAGGAGGTGGCTCTCAATCTGCTGCAGGGTATCCAGTATCACCCCCACAAGGATGATCAGTGATGTACCGCCGAAGAACTGAGAAAACTCTCTAGACACGCCAAACATCTGTGCAAAGGCGGGCATGATCGCTACCAGCGCTAGGAATATAGCACCGGGAAGCGTGATGCGACTCATCACCTCGTCCAGATACTCCTTGGTAGACTTACCGGGCTTGACACCGGGCACGAAACCATTGGAGCGCTTCAGCTCGTCAGCGATCTGACCGGGGTTGATCGTCACTGCCGTGTAGAAGTAGGTAAAGAGGATAATCAGGACAGCAAACACAAAGTTGTACCAGAATCCTTGACCGGCCAGGAAGGTCTGCCAGAACGAGGACATCTTATCAGGATTGAAACCGATGAAGGAGAGTGGAATGAACATGATTGCCTGAGCAAAGATGATCGGCATCACGTTCGCAGCATTCACCTTGAGAGGAATGTACTGACGTGCACCACCAAACTGACGGTTGCCAATGGTACGCTTTGCATACTGTACCGGCACGCGGCGTGTACCCTGTACCAAGAGGATAGCACCTGCCATCACCAGTAGGAGCAGGATGATCTCCAGGATAACCACAAAGAGACCGCCCGGGAGCTGGAAGCGTAGTGCCAGCTCGGCTACAAAGGCCTGGGGCAGGCGAGCCAAGATACCCACAAGGATAATGAAGGAGACACCGTTACCTACACCCTTGTCTGTGATACGTTCACCAAGCCATAGCGTCAGCATAGAGCCGGCTGCCATGTACAGAGTGGACGAGAAGCTAAACCAAAAGCCACTGGGCATCGCAGCACCTGCGTTGAGCAGCTGAGTGCGTAGGTTGACAAGGTAAAGGGGACCCTGGATGAGTAGGATCAATACAGTGAGATACCTTGTCCATTGGTTGATCTTTCGGCGTCCGCTCTCGCCTTCGCGCTGCATCTTTTGGATGCTTGGAACGACTATTGCCATGAGCTGCATCACGATGGAAGCAGAGATGTACGGCATGATTCCGAGCGCAAAAATAGAAGCGTTACTGAATGCACCACCGGAAAACATATCGAGCAGTGCCATCAGGCCACCTCGAGTCTGCTCACGCAGTGCCACCAGGGACGCGGGGTCTATACCGGGCAGGATGATAGTAGTACCCAGCCGGTATAGGACGATCAGCCACACTGTGGTGATCAGCCTATTGCGTAGGTCCTCTATCTTCCCAATATTCCGGATCGTCTGAATAAACTTCATGGGTATCGTGTTTCTTTTATCGCAGGATTACTTACTTGATCACGTGTGCTTCGCTACCGGCACCCTCGATGGCCTCCTTGGCACTTGCAGAGAATGCATGAGCATGCACCGTCACCTTACCTTCCAGCTCTCCTCTGCCTAGGACCTTGATGAGGTCACCCTTGCGAGCCAACCCGTGCTGAACGTATGCGTCCAGGGTCACTTCGCTCAGGCCGTTCTCTGCAACAAGGGCGGAGATGGTGTCTAGGTTAATGGGGCGGTACTCCACGCGATTGGGGCTTGTGAAGCCGAACTTAGGCAGACGACGCTGCAAAGGCATCTGACCACCCTCGAAGCCAAACTTCGTCTTATACCCAGAGCGGCTCTTGGCACCCTTGTGCCCGCGTGTAGATGTACCACCGTAGCCACTTCCCTGACCACGACCTACACGGCGTCTATTCTTAGTCGCCCCTTTTGCTGGTTTCAAATTAGATAAACTCATTACTCTAATCTTTATTATCGTGGCTATACTCTTTGGACCGAACGAACGGCACCGGAGGCATAGCAGTCACATATCGTTATCTACTTCAGTCTTCTACTATCTGGATGAGGTGGCTTACCTTGCGGAGGTTACCCATCACTGAGGGGGTCTTCTCAAGCTCAACCACCCTATTCAATTTTCTCAAGCCGAGGACATCAAGCGCTGCTTTTTGATCTTTTGGGCAGCGAATACGGCTCCTCACTTGCTTCACTTTGATTGTTTCCATATCTGGATTAATATTTGACTATGATCAAGTACTGTGTGAGGCGTCTACTTAGCCCTTGAATACCTTCTCTACCGAAATGCCTCTGGTCTGTGCCACGTCAAGCGGGCTGCGCAGCTGTGATAGAGCAGCTACTGTAGCCTTCACGAGGTTGTGGGGGTTACTGGAGCCTTGGCTCTTTGCCAGGCAGTCTGTAATACCTACACTCTCGAGGACAGCACGCATCGCACCACCGGCTACCACACCCGTACCCTCGGATGCGGGCTTGAGCATGACACTCGCGCCGGAGTATCTTGCGCTCACTTCGTGGGGGATGGTTCCCTTGTGCACCGGCACTTGGATCAGGTTCTTCTTTGCAGACTCAGTACCCTTGCTGATAGCGGATGCCACTTCAGATGCCTTACCGAGGCCGTAGCCTACGATACCATTCTCATCACCGACAACGACCATCGCTGCGAGCGAAAAAGTACGACCACCCTTGGTCACCTTAGTCACGCGGTTCACAGCCACGAGTCTATCCTTGAGGTCTAAGCCATTTATAGAGGTTACTCTTTTCATATCTCTTTCGTATTCTTCTTTCTATTCGGGATCAAAACAGCTTAGAAGTCCAGTCCGGCTTTACGAGCTGCATCAGCGAGTTCCTTCACACGACCGTGGTAGAGGTATCCGTTGCGGTCAAAAACGACGCTCTTCACACCGGCATCCATTGCTTTCTTGGCAACAGCTTCTCCTACTTGTGCAGCGACCTCTTTCTTGGGGAGCTTCTCGGTGATTCCACGAGAGTCACTTGCTGCTATCGTCTTACCCTCCACGTCATCGATAACCTGTGCGTAGATCTGCTTATTGGAGCGGAACACCGTGAGACGCGGACGCTCCGGCGTACCGGATATATTCTTGCGGACGCGCTTCTTTATCTTTAGTCTTCTTTCTCTCTTCGTTAACATAGTGCTTTTGCTTTAGCTAATGATAAGATTACTTCGCAGCAGCGGCTGTCTTACCGGACTTACGTCTGATAACTTCGCCCTCAAACTTGATACCCTTACCCTTGTAAGGCTCCGGCTTACGAAGCGAGCGGATCTTGGCACAAACCTGTCCAAGAAGTTGCTTGTCAGCACTCTCAAGCATTACGAGTGGCGCTTTGTTGCGCTCCATCTTTGTCTCGACCTTAACCTCATCCGGCAGCATCAAGAAGACCGGGTGAGAGTAGCCGATGGAGAGCTCTAGCAGCTGCCCTTGGTTGGTAGCTCTAAAACCCACACCTATCAGCTCAAGGGTCGCCTTGTACCCCTCGGACACTCCGACCACCATGTTGTTCACCAGCGCACGGTAGGTGCCGTGATAAGCATTCGTCTGCTTCTCATCATTAAGCGGGGTAAAGTGCAGGTGCCCGTCCTCCTCCTTTATTTCAATAGAAGGATCTATCTTCTGTGTTAGTTCTCCCTTTGGTCCTTTTACAGTGACTACATGGTCCTTGATAGAAACCGTTACACCGCTAGGAATCTCAATTGGTAGTTTACCTATCCTTGACATGTTGTATTCTTAACAAATAATGGTTTCTAAAAATCAGTACACGTAGCAGAGGACTTCTCCCCCGATCTTGAGTTCTTGCGCCTCCTTGTTCGTCATCACTCCCTGAGATGTAGAGAGGATAGCGATACCGAGGCCGTTGAGGACACGAGGAAGATCCTTGTGTCCGACGTACTTACGCAGACCCGGACGCGACACACGCTCCAGGCTCTGGATAGCACTTTTCTTGGAGGCCATGTCGTACTTTAGTGCGATCTTGATGGTCCCCTGTGGATTCTCGCCATCCACGAACATATAGTTCAGGATATAGCCTTTCTCAAAAAGGATCTTGGTGATCTCCTTCTTGATATTGCTGGCAGGAATCTCTACGACACGGTGGTTTGCCATGATGGCATTGCGGACCCGTGTCAGGTAATCTGCTATTGGATCTGTCATAAATCTTTTGATTAAATTGTTCTGTCGACCTACCTGACCTGCATCAAGCACAGCCTACAGATAATATTAAAACAACACCTGAGACTCTGCCATGCCTTACGCCGTAAAGGCTCTTCAGCATTAGCGAACCTCATTGCCACCCAAGCACCGGATGTACCGGTGATAAAAATGGCAGTGCAAAGGTATATAAAATTGTCCAACTCTCCTAACAAATTTGGAGAATCTATACAAGCCCGAGCCTGAGCACAAAAAGTTTCCTACCTGAAACATTTTGCTTCTATCCGTGAAACATTTCTCTTTCCTACTGGAAATAGTTCGCTTCTATCCGTCAAATTTTTCGCTCGGTCCCGAAGGTGCAAAAACCCAGTTGCGTCACCCCTGACGCAGATGGACAATGATGAGGTACTCGGATACCAAAAAGTTTTCCCCTTTGATCGTCGTTATTGACAACACTCGGGGTAAACTTTTTAGGTCTGACCGACGCTCTCTCCTCCCAAGCCTGAGGGGTAAGGCAGATGCCGTACATCTGACGCTGTGGGGAGATCCGGGGCTCCCCCCGGAGGGTCGTCTTATCAGATATATTTTTACCAGCTAGCCTTCTTGACGCCGGGGATCAGACCCTTCGAAGCCATCTCCCTAAACTGGATACGGGATATCCCAAACATACGCATATATCCTCTGGGACGTCCGGTGATGTTGCAGCGGTTGTGTAAGCGTACAGGGCTGGCGTTCTTGGGAAGCTTTTGCAGACCTTCGTAGTCGCCTTCAGCCTTGAGCTGGGCACGCTTGTCAGCATACTTGGCTACGAGCTTCTGACGTTTGCGCTCGCGCGCTTTCATTGATTCTTTTGCCATTGTATCTGTTTTTTATTATTTAGTTCTTCTTCTGGAAAGGCAGGCCAAACTCACGGAGCAGTGCAAACCCTTCTTCATCAGTATTGGCAGAGGTAACGAACGTGATGTTCATACCCATGATCTTGGTGATGGAGTCTAGGTTGATCTCCGGGAAGATGATCTGCTCATCGACACCCAGGGTGTAGTTGCCTCTTCCGTCGAGATCACTCTTGATGCCCTTGAAGTCGCGGATACGTGGCAGTGCGATACGGACGAGTCTCTCTAGGAACTCGTACATCTTTTCGCGTCTGAGCGTAACCATGACACCGATAGGCATCCCCTTACGGAGTTTGAAGTTACTGATATCTTTTTTGGAATACCGTACAATAGGCTTCTGACCCGTGATGAGCGCCAACTCTTTGGATGCTACTTCGATCAGCTTCTTGTCACCTGTAGCGTCACCGATACCACGGTTGATGACGATCTTCTCGAGCACGGGCACCTGCATCGGTGTCGTGTACCCAAATTCCTTCATCAGCGCAGGCACGATGCGCTCCCTGTAGTCTTTCTTTGTGCTATTTTCTTTAGACATATACTTGTCGTCGTCTCTCTGAATATTATGGGGATTAATCCGGGATAAGCAGTATCTGGTAGATGAAAATATCTACAACCTACTTTTCACAGAGGTTTAGAGCTTATTTCCGCTTACAGATACACGCTCCAGCTTACCGGCATCATTCTTCTGCCTCTTCACGCGGGTAGGCTTATTCGTCTTGGGATCCACGGGGTTGAGGTTGCTGATATGTACGGAAGCTTCCTGCTTGATCATACCCCCTTGTGGGTGCTGAGCACTGGGCTTAGTACGACGTGTGATCATGTTTACCCCTTCGACAATTGCTCTTTCCTTCTTGGTATCCACCATCAGGACACGCCCGGTCTTGCCTTTGTCTTCACCGGCATTGACAAATACGATGTCGCCTTTCTTTATATGAAACTTTCTCATAATCTGATCTGTTGGTTATTTTCCCTGCAGCTACTCGTCTCAATCGTAGGGAGTACGCTGCAGAAGAGTACAATACTTATAGTACCTCCGGAGCTAGTGAGACAATCTTCATATTCACGGCACGTACTTCACGTGCTACGGGGCCAAAGATACGTGTTGCGCGTATCTCGCCGGTGTTGTTGAGGAGGACGCATGCATTGTCGTCAAAGCGGATGTAGGAGCCGTCGGCTCTTCTGATCTCTTTTTTCGTACGTACGATGATGGCTTTGGTGACGGCTCCCTTCTTGATATCGCTGCTGGGGATCGTGCTCTTGACACTTACCACAATGATATCGCCAATCGAAGCATACCTACGGCGTGTACCACCCAGTACTCTGATGCAGAGTACTTCGCGAGCACCGCTGTTGTCCGCTACCGTTAGCCTTGATTCTTGCTGTATCATATCTCTATATACTTACGTCTATGTTGTGTTACTTTGCCTTTTCGACAATCTGCAGTAGTCTCCAGCGCTTGGTACGACTCAGAGGACGGGTCTCCATGATACGTACGGTATCGCCTTCGTTGCATTCGTTGTTCTCGTCGTGAGCGTGAAACTTCTTAGTCTTGCTCACAAACTTCCCGTACATAGGGTGTTTCTCTTTCCACTGCACAGCCACGACGATAGACTTGTCCATCTTGTTGCTGACAACGACGCCCTGTCTCACTTTTCTCAAATTTCTTTCTTCCATTTTCAGAGCGGATATTAATCGTTATTAGTTTGTGATTGCATTTCGCGGCGCACGGTCATGAGTCGCGCGATGAGCTTGCGCTGCTCGGTCAGCGTGCTGGGCTTATCCAGAGGGTTGACCCTGTGGTTCATTTGCATACGCCTGTAGGCTATTGTCTCTGCCTCGATGCGTTGGTTGATCTCCTCCATCGTGAGGTCACGTAGTTCTTTTGTCTTCATGCTGTCTTTTCTATCAAAAGCTATGTTTATATCTCACTCAGAGGATTACTTGCTCATATCGTAGTCACGGCGGACAACAAAGCGAGTAGTAACCGGCAGCTTCTGAGCAGCAAGGCGAAGTGCCTCTTTTGCCACATCGTAGGGGACTCCCTCGACTTCAAAAAGCATGCGGCCCGGTGTCACCGGAGCTACGAATCCCTCAGGGTTACCTTTACCTTTACCCATACGTACATCGGCAGGCTTTGCGGTGATGGGCTTATCCGGGAAGATGCGCACCCATACTTGTCCTTGACGTTGCATGTAACGTGTTACCGCCACACGAGCTGCCTCTATCTGGGCTCCGGTGATCCACTTTGTCTCGAGGGATTTTATGCCAAACGACCCAAATGCAAGCTGGGTGCCGCGCTGAGCATTGCCCTTGGAGCGGCCCTTCTGCATTCTTCTAAATTTGGTTTTCTTTGGTTGTAACATTGCTTATCTGCACATTATATACCACCGACACCATTCCGTCTGCACAGCAGCGCGGTAGAGGGAGTCAGAAGTGTGGTATTGAGTTTCTTATTACAAATTATTTAGCGACGGCCACCACGGCGTCCACCGCGACGTCCGCGACCACCGGCGTTTTGGGGGCGACGTCCACTATCACGCTGCTGAGTGAAGTCGGGCGCAAGGTCGCGCTTACCGTATACCTCACCACGCATGATCCAAACCTTCACGCCGATCAGTCCCACCTTGGTGAGAGCATCCTCGAGTGCGTAGTCGATATCCGCACGGAAGGTGTGGAGGGGCGTACGTCCTTCCTTGAACATCTCGTTACGTGCCATCTCCGCACCATTGAGTCGTCCGGAGAGCTGGACCTTGATGCCCTCTGCAGAGGAGCGCATCGCATTAGCGATAGCCATCTTCACGGCACGACGGTAGTTCATACGACCTTCGAGCTGGCGTGCGATGCTGTCTGCTACAATAGTGGCATCAACATCAGGGTTGCGAATCTCAAAGATATTGATCTGAACCTCCTTGTCGGTGATCTTCTTGAGCTCTTCTTTGAGCTTATCTACCTCGGAACCTCCACGTCCGATGATGTAACCGGGACGTGCTGTGCAGATCGTGATTGTGACGAGCTTAAGCGTACGCTCAATAACAATTCTGGATACGCTTGCCTTTGCCAACCTAGCTTGTAGATAGGTGCGGAGCTTGTGATCCTCGAGGAGGGTATCTGCGAAGTCGTCCTTCTTACCAAACCAATTGGAATCCCATCCGCGGATGATGCCTAAGCGGTTGCTTATTGGATTTGTCTTTTGTCCCATCTGTAATATTAGTTGTTATTAGCGTCCTTGGTATCCACGAATATCGTGATATGATTACTTCTCTTACGAATCCTCGCACCTCTACCTTGTGCCCGTGGGCGCATACGCTTGAGGGTCACACCCTCGTCGACGAAGATCTTGGTGATGTACAGCTCACCCTCCTCTGCACGTCGTTCGTTTTTCTGCTCCCAGTTGGCGATAGCCGAGCGGAGCGTCTTCTCTACTGGTCGTGCTGCATCTTTGCTTGAAAACTTGAGGGCTCCCAGAGCATGATTGACTTCCATGCCGCGTACCATATCAGCCACCAGACGCATCTTGCGTGGTGAAGAGGGGATATTCGTGAGCTTGGCAAAGTATTGTGTTGTCCTAGCTTCTTTGCGAGCATTTGCGGACATTCTTTTTCTTTGACCCATATTCTCTACTATTTATTCTCTATTCTTACTAATGATTATCTTCCGTACAGTAGCGGAGTATTACTTACGGTTGCCACTGTGACCACGGAAGGTACGCGTCGGTGCAAACTCTCCGAGCTTGTGTCCTACCATGTTTTCGGTGATAAACACAGGGATGAACTTATTCCCGTTGTGTACAGCTATAGTGTGACCTACAAAGTCTGGCGAAATCATCGAAGCACGGCTCCAGGTCTTGATGACACTCTTCTTGCCGCTTTCGTTCATATCGAGCACACGCTTCTCCAGCTTTATGTCAATGTACGGTCCTTTCTTCAGTGATCGGCTCATAATTTATATCTGACTCTATATGTTTTCAGTATGTATTATTTACGCTTCTTCTTAGGAGCACGCTCTATGATGTACTTAGAGGAGTGCTTCTTCGGAGCACGTGTCTTCAAGCCCTTAGCATATAGGCCAGTACGGCTTCTTGGGTGACCACCGGATGCGCGTCCTTCTCCACCACCCATTGGGTGATCTACAGGATTCATCACGACACCACGGTTGTGAGGTCTGCGACCGAGCCAGCGTGAGCGTCCGGCCTTTCCACTCCGCTCTAGAGCGTGGTCAGAGTTGCCTACACTACCTACAGTAGCTCTACAAGCTCCTAAAATGCGACGCGTCTCACCTGATGGCATCTTTACCACTACGTACGTGCCCTCACGGGAGGTGAGCTGGGCAAATGTACCGGCTGAGCGTACTAGCTTGGCACCCTGGCCGGGGCGTAGCTCGATATTATGGATGACGGTACCTACGGGGATCTTACCAAGGGGGAGGCTGTTTCCGACCTCGGGAGCAGCGTCCGCACCGGACACCACCTGCTGTCCTACCTGTAGACCATCCGGCGATAGGATATACGCCTTCTCACCATCTACATAGTAGAGGAGAGCGATACGAGCAGAGCGGTTTGGGTCGTACTCGATGGATTTTACAGTAGCTGGCACACCGTCTTTTTGTCTCTTGAAGTCAATGAAACGAAGGCGCTGCTTGTGACCACCACCGATGTAGCGTGCGGTCATCTTTCCTGTATTGTTGCGACCTCCACTCTTGCGCTTGCCGACTACAAGGGACTTCTCTGGTGCACTTGCTGTGACGGTGTCAAATGTACCAATAACCTTATGTCTTTGCCCTGGAGTTGTGGGCTTTAGTTTCTTAATTGCCATGTCTTTGCTTAGATATTACTAAAGAAGTCAATCGTCTGATCTTCTGCTAGTGTTACAATAGCCTTCTTGAACGCAGGCTTCTTGCCTTCGATAAGACCACCGCGGGTGTATCGTGAGCTACGCTTACCATCATACCGCATGGTGTTCACCTTAGTTACTTTCACACCGTACATCTCCTCGACCGCTTTTGCTATCTCTATCTTGGTAGCAGAGGGCACGACTATGAAGCCATACCTATTGGGCATACCCTCGGTGATGTCGGACATCTTTTCTGTAATGATTGGTGCTATTAGAGTTTTCATTGTTGCTGCTCGTTATGCGTTGAGTACGTCGGTTAGCTGCTTGAGCCCGCTCTCGGTTAGGACCACCTTCTGTGCATTCAGGATACGGTAGGTATTTGCCTGATCTGCGGGGATGAGCGATACGCCCTTGAGGTTGCGTGCACTCAGCACAGTATTCTTGTCTACGTCAGTCATCAAAAAGAGACTCTTGCTGTCCACGATGTTCAGCCCCTTCAGGATGTTCTTGAAGTCCTTGGTCTTCGGAGCATCTAGGTTGAAGTCCTCGACCACGATGATGCCATCTTCCTTTGCTCTGAGGCTGAGAGCTGAGCGACGTGCGAGACGCTTCACCTTCTTGTTGAGCTTGAAGGAGTAGTCTCTTGGCTTTGGACCAAAGACAGTACCACCACCCTTCAGCAGTGGGCTCTTGATATCACCGCGACGTGCACCGCCGGTACCCTTTTGGCGGAAAAGCTTGCGAGTACTAAAGGCCACTTCACTTCTCTCCTTGGTCTTTGCAGTGCCCTGGCGCTTATTAGCGAGGTGTTGTTTTACATCGAGGTACATAACGTGCTCGTTAGGCTCGATCCCAAAGATCGCATCCTCCAAGGTCACGGTACGCCCTGTCTCTTCACCTTTTATGTTGAGTACTTTTACTTCCATTTTACTACTTAGTCTTCAATGTATAAGATGGCTCCCTTAGCACCAGGCACGCTTCCCTTTACGAGGAGCACATTATGCTCGGGCATTACTTTCATCACCTCTAGGTTCTGGACAGTCACTCTACGGTTACCATCCTGGCCTGCCATTCTGAGGCCCTTGAACAGCTTAGAGGGAGTAGAGCTGGCACCTACTGATCCGGGTGCTCTCAGGCGGTTCTTCTGACCGTGTGTGGACTCACCCACACCGGAAAAACCGTGACGCTTCATCACGCCCTGAAAACCTTTACCCTTGGAGGTTCCTACTACATCTACATAGTGACTGTCTGCAAAAAGCTCTACAGTCAGCTCATCACCGAGCTTATAGTCTTCCTTGAAGGACTTGAACTCGGCCAAGTGTCTCTTGGGCGTTACGCCGGCTTTCTTGAAGTGACCCTGTAGAGGCTGGGTGGTATGCTTGTCCTTTTTGTCCATATACCCCACCTGGATAGCATCGTAGCCATCATTCTCTACCGTCTTAACCTGCGTTACCACACAAGGACCTGCTTCGATGACAGTGCATGGAATATTCTTTCCCTCGGCACTGAATACGGATGTCATTCCGATTTTCTTTCCTATTAATCCTGGCATTTCAGTCTTAACGTCTTAGTTGGTTTTATTAATAAAATTCCTTTTACGGCACCTGCATCAGATGTCCGTCTTGATCTCGATCTCCACACCACTGGGCAGCTCCAGGCGAGCCAGAGCATCTACAGTATTTGTAGTAGCGTTGACGATATCGATCATACGCTTGTGGGTGTTGAGCTGGAACTGTTCACGGCTCTTCTTGTTCACAAAGGTGGACCGGTTTACCGTGAATATCCGCTTGTGTGTAGGCAGGGGTACCGGACCACATATCTGGACTCCGGTAGGCTCGACAGCCTTCACTATCTTCTCTGCAGACTTATCCACGAGAGCGTGGTCATAAGACTTGATCTTGATTCGGATAATTTGACTCATTACTTATCTCTACTATCTTATATTATATACTTCTTCAGCATTACTTGAGAAGGTCTACTCTGCCCTCACGCTCTTCGAGCACAGCCTTTGCAGTGCTTGAAGACATCTCCTCGAAGTGATCAAAGGTCATGGAGCTGGTCGCACGACCACTGGTGATGGTACGCAGGTCGGTCACATAACCAAACATCTCGCTCAGAGGGGTCATCGCCTTCACGACACGTGCTCCGTTGACGGTAGAGTCCATACCTTCCACCTGTCCGCGACGCTTGTTCATGTCACTGATGACATCACCCATGCTCTCCTCTGGGGTCACCACCTCTACCTTCATGATCGGCTCGAGGAGTACGGGACCCGCCTTAGCGACAGCGTTTCTGAATGCATTCATGGCACACACCTCAAAGGACAACTGATCCGAGTCCACAGGGTGGTACGAACCATCGACCACGGTCACCTTCAGCTTATCCATAGGATAGCCACCGAGCACACCGCTCTTCATGGCACGCTCAAAGCCCTTCTGGATCGAGGGGATGTACTCCTTAGGAATGTTACCACCCTTCACCTCGTCTACAAACTGCAGCTCGCCCTCAAAGTCGGGATCAGTAGGCTCTACACGGACGATCATATCCGCAAACTTACCTCTACCACCGGTCTGCTTCTTGTAGGTCTCACGCAGCTCCACGGGCTGGGTGATAGCCTCCTTGTAGGATACCATCGGACGACCTTGGTTGGACTCCACCTTGAACTCCCTTCTCAGACGGTCAATGATGATCTCCAGGTGAAGCTCACCCATACCGCTGATCACAGTCTGACCGGTCTCTTCGTTGGTCCTCACGGTGAATGTTGGGTCTTCCTCAGCCAGCTTAGCAAGTCCGAGGCCCAACTTATCCATATCCTTCTGAGTCTTAGGCTCGATAGCGATAGAGATCACCGGAGCGGGGAACTCCATGCTCTCAAGAGTGATGGGTGCGTCCTCAGAGCAGAGGGTATCACCGGTATGGATGTCCTTGAATCCCACACCTGCACCGATATCACCACACATGATCTCTTCCTTGAAGTTCTGGTGGTTGGAGTGCATCTGGAAAAGTCGGGAGATACGCTCACGCTTGCCGGTACGGCTGTTGTATACATAGGTACCTGCATCGATCTTACCGGAGTAAACTCTGAAGTAGCAGAGGCGACCTACATACGGGTCGGTAGCGATCTTGAATACAAGAGCGCAGAGCGGTGCATCCTCCGACACCTCGCGGGTCAGCTCGATGCTCTCATCCTGCGGATCACGACCGGTCACTGTAGGAGTATCTATCGGGCTGGGCAGGTATGCGCAGACAGCATCAAGCAGTGTCTGCACCCCCTTGTTTTTGAAGGACGAACCACACATCACCGGATTCATCTTCATGGACACAGTACCCTTGCGGATCACCGCCTTGATCTCATCAACCGTAATCGCTGATGGATCCTCAAAGTACTTCTCCATAAAGCTGTCATCGAGCTCGGCAAGCGACTCGAGCAGCTTATCCCTCCACTCCTGGCTCTCCGCCATGAGCTCCTCAGGAATCTCGTCCACCTCGTACTCAGCACCCATGGTCTCGTCGTGCCACAGGATAGCCTTCATGGTTACCAGGTCAACGACCCCCTTGAAGTTTTCCTCCGCACCGATTGGGAGCTGGATGGGCACTGCATTAGCACCGAGCATATCCCTCATCTGACGTACTGCCTCCAGGTAGTTGGCACCGGAGCGGTCCATCTTATTGACATAGGCGATACGGGGCACCTTGTACTTATCAGCCTGGCGCCACACCGTCTCACTCTGAGGCTGTACACCGCTCACAGAGTCAAATGCCGCAATCGTACCATCCAGGATACGCAGCGAACGCTCCACCTCTACAGTGAAGTCCACGTGCCCCGGGGTATCGATGAGGTTGATCTTATATTTCTGATCGTTATAGTTCCAAAATGTAGTGGTAGCAGCACTCGTGATCGTGATACCACGCTCCTGCTCCTGTTCCATCCAGTCCATAGTTGCTGCACCATCATGCACCTCTCCGATTTTGTGAGTCAGACCGGTGTAGAATAGGATACGTTCGGACGTTGTTGTCTTACCGGCATCAATGTGAGCCATGATACCAATGTTCCTTGTCAGCTCTAGATGTGTGGAATTAGCCATTATTTATGCTTGTATTTATTTCAAAAAGTCCTGCTCTTTCTTATTCTCTATCTTCACGCGCGAACAGCATTATCTGCGGAAGTGCGCAAAAGCACGGTTGGCTTCTGCCATACGGTGCATATCCTCTTTACGCTTGAAAGCGCCGCCCTGCTGGTTGTACGCATCCACGATCTCAGCGGTAAGCTTATCAGCCATCGAACGACCACCACGCTTGCGAGCGAAGTTGATCAGGTTCTTCATCGAGATAGACTCCTTACGCTCAGGACGCACCTCGACAGGTACCTGAAAGTTGGCACCACCGATACGACGTGTTTTCACCTCCACCTGAGGAGTGATATTCTCGAGAGCAGTCTTCCAGATCTCCAGAGGAGTCTTCTCCTCGTTGGGAAGCTTGCCCTTCACACCCTCCAGTGCTTTGTAGAATATCTCAAAAGACAAGTTCTTCTTACCATCATACATCATGTGGTTGACGAACTTCGTAACCTTTACGTCTCCAAACACGGGGTCTGGAAGAATGTGCCTCTTTTTTGGTTTAGCTTTTCTCATTTTTGTTCTCTAAGTAAGTTGCTCACCATTCGCCTTATCCAAGCAGCAAGGGCCCTTATGCCCACCACCTGCAGGCTACTCTGGCAAGGTAGCTTCTCGTTGGCATCGCCACGAGTAAAAAATAAGCAATTTAACGCTCAAGCCTCGTACCCAAATCACGAGCTCCTCATGTCCCTCAGGTGCGGAGTGCCCCATTCCGACACTCAATGACTTGTCTACACCGATCGACAGCGCCACGAAGCGCTATCCAAACGAGACAGAGGGAGACACTCGGACTTAAATTCTCCGAGACTCGACTCTTGTTTACTCTTAAAAAAAGTGTTGTTTATCTCACATGCCACTACCGCACACACGCTGCATAGTGACTCCGACCAGATAGGATCTCAGCACGCCACGCACTCTGCGTCATACAGGCTCACCCATGTCGGTACTTTTCCGCTTCTCTTCCTCCGGGCTAGTCAAAAACATCTTTCACGACCCGCCCCACTTCGGCACACCTTGCCTGACATCGTCCACCCTCACAGGGAGGACCCTTTAGTCACAAGTGGCGGTAAGCATGAGCCTACCGGGATTTCGATACTATAGTGGCACCCTGCTATTCTTCGTTAGCCTCGGCCTCATCGGACGGTACTACATACCGTCGCCACCATTTCATTATTGATCTGTCTTACGCAGGCATCGCTACGCCTGCATCCCACCCCACTGATGTCTGCCAAGCCCTTCCACAGAGAGGCCTGACCCACTTAGCTTTACTTCTTAGCATCCTTAGGGCGCTTCACACCGTACTTGCTTCTGCGCTGCGTGCGACCCTGTACGCCACTGGTATCAAGCGCACCACGTACCACGTGGTAGCGAACACCGGGCAGGTCCTTCACACGACCACCACGCACCAGCACGATCGAGTGCTCCTGGAGATTGTGTCCCTCACCGGGGATATAAGCGTTCACCTCCTTGCCATTGGTCAGGCGGACACGAGCCACCTTACGCATAGCAGAGTTAGGCTTCTTGGGTGTAGTAGTGTACACACGCACACACACGCCACGACGCTGCGGACACGCTCCCAGAGCAGGGCTCTTGCCCTTCTCCTCCATCGTTTCACGGCCCTTGCGGACGAGTTGTTGAATCGTTGGCATTTACTTTATTACTCTGTTAGTTAGTTCTCAATCACTTACCCCTCGGGGCAAGACTTAATCGACTGCAAAGGTACAGAAAATATAATTACCATCCAAACCTACGCCACACCACCTCGCCAATCTGCCTTATATATAATGAGCAGACCTACACCACACCCACCATCTACCCTCCGACATATGCGATGCATCGAAATGGCAGGGTTGACGCATCAGAAGCACTCATTGATAGTCAAATCTATATCTGAGATGATGCTCTACCGGCAGGCACTTCACGAAGCCCGTTCGCACGTCCACAGAGAGTGGCTATCTGAGAGGAAAAAATTTCCTACTGGAAAGAGATCTCTTCTATCCGTCAAATCGTTTTCTTTCCTACTGGAAACTTTTCGCTACTATCCGTCAAATTTTTCACCCCGATCCGATGTGCTAAAAAATTCTACTATGTGAGCCCCTGGTCGAGGCGGTTGGGTGAGATTGAACTTCCGGTGAAAATGGGTATATTTGCAGACGAAAAAGCGATAAAAAGTAGCGTGAAGAGTAGTGTACGACATAGCTCGGTGCTGGCAGCGTTTTTGCTCAGCGTCTTTTGCACCTTGGGGATCACCCTTGGGGTGCACAGCTTGTCGCACGAACACCGACTGCACTTGGAGCAATCTTGTCGTCCTGCGGACAGCAACGCCCTCATCGCGGAGAGCTGCTCCTCGATCTGTGTGCTTGACGTTTTTGTCAACAACAGCTTCGACGACTTCACCTATAGCTTTCATCTGACAGAGCCCTCTATTCCTTATATTGAAGAGGTCTCTTTTTCTGATCCATATATTCCTTCATTTTGCGGTCACTCGCCCGCACTTCGAGCGCCACCGTTCGTTAGTTAGTATCCATCCGTTATTACGCCCAATCCGTACAGGATACGGCGGTTTTCTCTGATTACTAACTCATCCAATTCATCAACCAACGATGGCAAAACATACGGCCATGCGTATGGTGTTGCTTGGCTCGCTCTTTTTTGCCGGTCTGTCTGTGGCAGAGGCTCAAAAGATCAGAGTCTTGGACGCAGAAAAGGGTACACCCCTACAGGGTGTCCTCATTGCGTCGCGCCACCATCGCACGGGCACCAATTTCGAAGGGTACGCTACCCTTCCGGATGATCTGTCGCCTACAGACAGCATCACCCTATCATTCGTCGGGTATGAGACACAGACCCATACCCTCGCCTCTCTCAGCGCACTGACTCCACCATGGGTGGTTCGGCTCAAGTTTGCCACTGAAAATCTCAGCGGCGTATCGGTAGAGACCACCGCACCGGTCATCCCGGTCACAGCCGTGGGCGAGAGGATCGGCACTGCCGAGCTGCAGCGACACATCGACAGTGACCTGGCGGACGTGCTGTCCGGAACCAAGGGGATCAGCCTCATCAGCTCCGGGACAAACACCTCGATCCCGGTCATCCACGGCATGAGCGGCAACCGCATCCTCATCGTCAACAATGGTGTTCACCAAGAGTACCAGCAGTGGAACCACCACTTTGCCCCACTCATCGATATGGGCAGCGCAGGCGAAGTTTCGGTGCTAAAGGGGGCGGAGTCCATCCGCTACGGTGGCGATGCTCTGGGCGGGGTCATCGTGGTGAACGAAGCACCCCTGCCCTACGAGAGCAGGAGACCGTCCGGCAGTCTGGGTACCCACTACTCCACCAACGGACGTGCCTATGGCGGGTCGGGGGAAGTGGCAGGAGCGCAAAAGGCTCTCGCCTATCGGCTCCAAGCCGGCTACTCAAATAGCGGGGACCACTCTACTGCCCGCTATCTGCTCAACAACACCGGCAGCCGGGCTCTGAACCTACAGGGCACCCTGGGCTGGCGACAGGCTCAGTATGGAGCAGAGGTCACCTATAGCCTGATCCACCACAAAGAAGGGACCTTCTTTGGTGCCAAGATGGGCAGCACCGACCTGCTCAAGGAGCGTATAGAGCTGGGGCGTCCGATCGAGGTGGGACCTTTCTCCCGATCCATTGCCTACCCTCTGCACGAGGCGACGCACCATTACGTCCGGTCAAAAGGCTTCCTGCAAACACCGGAGCTCGGACGGCTGGAGCTCCTGCTCGCTTATCAGCAGGATCGCCAAAACGAGTACCACAACCGCCGAATGAACCGCGGCAACATCCCCAGTGTGGCGCTCACCCTGGACAATATCCAGACCGACCTGACGTGGAAGAAAGCCTACCGCACACACTGGAGTAGCGAAGCGGGGCTGCACGGGGCGTATACCAACAACCACAACCGCCCCGGCACAGGAGTCGTCCCGCTCATCCCGAACTATGTGGAGCTCACCGCCGGTCTCTATGGGATCCAAAAGTACCACGGCACCAACTGGGGAGCTGAGCTGGGGGTGCGCTTGGACGGACTGTACCTCAACGCCTCCGGCATCGACGCCTACTCTAAGCACTACGGCGGCATCCGTCGCTACACCAACGCCACCTACTCCCTCGGCGCACACTATCACCTATCCGACCGGCTCGACCTACGCAGTCAGCTGGGTACTGCCTGGAGAGCACCTCATGTGGGCGAGCTCTGGAGCGATGGGGTAGATGCGTCGGGAGGGATCTACCTGCGCGGCGACAGCACCATGCACACCGAGCGGAGCACGAAGTGGATCACCGCTCTTACCTACCGGACGGAAGCACTGGAGCTGAGTGCAGAGGGGTACTTTCAGTGGATCGATGGCTATATATATAAGGAGCCGAGCGGCGAGTTTTTCACCGTGGTGAGCGGAGCTTACCCACTTTTTCGGTACCATCAGACCGCTGCCACCATGCACGGAGCCGACCTCTCCCTCCGCTGGTCGCCGCTGCCCTACGTCAGTTACCGGGCGTTGACCGGCATGATCTGGGCGACGGAGCGCACGACAGGGAGGTATCTACCCTATATACCTCCATTTCGTTTTACACAGGAGCTGGAGGTCTCCCTACCCTTTCACCCAAAGAGCTACTTCACCATCGAGCACCGCTATACGGCACAGCAAAAGCGGTTTGACCCCGAGACAGACCTCATCCCCTACACACCGCCCGCCTATCATCTGTGGGGCTGCAGTGTAGGCACAGAGCTCACTCTGCCGGGCAAGCAACGCCTGGAGCTACTCCTCCAAGCCGAAAACCTCTTCAACAAAGAGTACAAAGAATACACCAACCTCGCACGCTACTACGCACACGAGGCAGGGCGAGACATCAAGATCGCCCTACGCTATCATTTCTAAAACCCCATACAACAACACACATCATGAGACAATACAGAACAATACTATCCACTCTACTCCTCGGAGCACTCACTGCAGTGCTTCTCTCCGCATGCCAACCACAGGCACCGGTAGACGAGCCCAAAAACAAGCTCCACGATGATCCCGCACGCATGGAGATCACCCTTTTCAGGACCCACTTCCACGGCATGGCGCCCCACGTATCCGGAGGGACCAAGGGCGTAAAGCATGGAGCATCCGAACAGACGATGGTTCTTGAGCTGCAGCAGGGAAAGGGCTTTGTGATCAACAAGGAAAAAGGAGTGTCCCGCTTCGTTGTCACCGGGAACCTCGGAGGCGGTCTTTACGAGCCCGCAGGCACCTATCCGTCACCCGTAGACCCGGCAAAGCGCACCTGGACCGACGACACCTTTAGACCCGAGAAGTACAATGCCGGCTACACACAGTACGGGATGATCATCAAGTACTTCAACAACGCCGGCGAGGAGATCACCGGGCAGTTTGCGACCGGCGGGCAGGAGAAAATCCACCAGCACTTCTTCATCGCCAAAAACATCCGGTGGATGAAAAACGCCACCGATCGCAGTGCCGAGCTCAAGTCCGGGTACGAGTACCTCTATTACTACTACTACGACACCACACCGTGGGACAAGCTGATCCGCGAAGGAGCCCGGTACACCGGTATCTCCAACCCCATCGGTCTCAAGGGCTACCTGGAGTTTTACCAGCCGGAGACCTCCTTCGACCTCAACATCCTACTGCTCCATGCGCGCGGTAGCAAGTACAACTCCTCCACCGGCAAGCCCTCGCCCTTCACCGGTCCCACGCCGGGCCAGAGACAAAAGGACGATTTCGACCTCAACATCACCGTGCCGGTGGTCATCTATGCGAATGAAAACGAAATGGAGAGCGTGGAGTTTAAGGACTTTGACCACCTCAGTCCCAAAGAGCAGTCCATCGTTCGTCGCCTGGCAGAGGCTGCCGGAGTCAGCGAAAAGGAGGCATTTGAGAGCCTGTACAACCGCTGCTATGGCGAGCTCCTACCCCACGACCCCAATAGCGGCTTAGGACTCTAAACGAACCGATAAAACCGGAGCCATTATTTTCGATGTTGGGTAATTAAACTGTTTTGGGTAACTTTGCAGACGTTTTAGTACCGTGTAAGTTATGAGCAAAAACAGGACGTACGTAATCGACTTCACCCATATAAAAAAGGAGGTGGAGACCGTAGAGTACCACCTGGAGGATGCTTTCTTTGAACACATTGAGGGCTCCGAGATCACAGGTGGAGATGTGCATCTGGTGGTGACCATCACTCCGATGCCCAACCGTCTCTACGACCTCACCTTTGACTACAGCGGGGTGGTGACCCTCCCCTGCGACCGTTGTCTGGCACCCATGCAGCTGCCTATGGAGGTGCATGAGATGGTAACCGTGGAGCTGGGTGAAGCACTCGATGACGAAGACGACGAGCACATCGTGCTCAACGAACTCGATCCCACCTATGACTTTGGGTGGATCACCTATGAGCTGCTGGCGCTGCACTTACCGATACAGCATACCCACGAACCCATAGAGGAGTGTGACCAGGAGATGGTGAAGTACCTTGTCGACCGAGTTCCCGAAGAGGGCGACCAAGAGACCGCCACTCAGCCGGACAACAGTGTCTGGGACGACCTCCGCTCCAAGATAGAAAACAAACAATAGTAACATTTAGAATAGACAGTAAGTAGAGATGGCACATCCTAAAAGACGTCAATCCAAGACAAGAACAAGAAAGCGCAGAACCCACGACAAAGCTACAGCACCTGCCCTGACCCGCTGCCCCAACTGCGGTGCTTGGCACGTGTACCACACCGTATGCGGTGAGTGTGGGTACTACCGTGGTCAGATAGCAATCAATATCGAAGACTAAACAGATGTCCCGGTCTCTTCGGAGACGTTAGGACGGCATGAGCGGCGGACCAACCCGAGAAGGGCTGCCGCCCTGACCAAAAAGCACGGAGAGCGTGTGTCGGATCTACATTCGGCACACGCTCTTTTTTCATCAAGCCCCTACCACTCCGGCCTAAAAGGACAGCCATACATCAGCTAAAAGCAGCCGCCTGGTGCGAAGCTAATGATCCCCTCAAAGAGGATCAAAGTACACACATTTGTATACCATTGACAAACAGAAAGATAAAGGCGCCGGAAGAGCAGCTACCGGAGCGCAAAAAGTTTCCTACTGGAAACAGATCGCTACTATCCGTCAAATCGTTCGCTTTCCTACTGGAAACATTTGGCTACTATCCGTCAAATTTTTCAATGACACACAGAGCGGAGAAAAAACATCCGAATTTCTGAGGCAACGCCCCTGAATGTCGTTGCGCCATCGCCTGCATAAGTGCGATATTTTTGGTACCTTTGAGATTGGAAAAAATCGGGGACTGCTCCCCATTTTTTCCTCTTTGAGACAACAGTACACTAAGTGAATTAGATGCAAGAAGAAAATCAAAATAAAGGCAAGGTAATGCCGGTGAACCTGGAGCACCAGATGCAATCCTCGTACATCGACTACGCCATGTCTGTGATCGTGAGTAGAGCACTACCGGATGTGCGTGATGGGTTCAAGCCGGTGCACCGACGCATCCTGTACGGGATGAACGAGCTGGGGAACACCCCCGACAAGCCCTACAAGAAGTGTGCACGTACGGTGGGAGATGTGATGGGTAAGTACCACCCGCACGGGGATAGCTCGATCTATCTCGCCCTGGTGCGCATGGCACAACCCTGGTCGATGAGGTATACTCTCGTGGATCCCCACGGCAACTTTGGCTCCATCGATGGCGACGGACCTGCAGCGATGAGGTACACCGAGAGCCGCCTGGCACCCCTGGCGCTGGAGATGCTCTCCGACATCAACAAGGAGACCGTGGACATGGTGCCCAACTACGATGACTCGGTCAAGGAGCCCGCCGTACTCCCCTCACGTATCCCCAACCTCCTCGTCAACGGAGCTGCAGGTATCGCCGTAGGTATGGCTACCAACATGGCTCCGCACAACCTCACGGAGGTGATGAACGGTACCCTTGCATACATCGACAAGCGAGGAGACATCACCATAGACGAGCTCATGCAGCACGTCAAAGCTCCGGACTTCCCCACCGGGGGTGTCATCTACGGCTACCAAGGGGTGAGGGAGGCGTTTGAGACCGGTCGTGGACGCGTCGTGATCCGCGGTCGTGCGGAGATAGAGGAGACGGGCACACACAGCCAGATCATCATCACCGAGATACCCTACGGGGTCATCAAGAAAGACCTCGTCAAGAGCATTGCCGAGCTAGCCACTACCAAAAAGATAGAGGGGATCAGCAACATCCAGGACGAGTCCAGTGGTAAGGTCGGCATGCGGATCGTCATCGACGTCAAGCGCGATGCACAGCCCGGTGTGGTCCTCAATAAACTCTTCCGCTACACCACCCTGGAGAGCTCGTTTAGTGTCAATAACATCGCACTGGTGGACAACCGTCCTCGCCTGCTCAACCTCAAGGATCTGATCGGGGAGTTTGTCCGCCACCGTGTGGAGGTGGTCACCAGACGCACTCAGTTTGACCTCAAGAAGGCAAAAGAGCGCCTACACATCCTCGAGGGTCGCATGATTGCGGCAGACAACATTGATGAGGTGGTGGCACTGATCAAGGCATCGGAGCGTCAGAGCGAAGCGATCGAGAAGCTCATGGCGCGCTTTGACCTATCACAGATACAGGCTCGCTCCATCGTGGAGATGAGACTGGGACAGCTCACCGGCATGGAGATCGAGAAGCTCCGCGCCGAGTACGAGGAGGTCTGCGAGAAAGTAAAGTACTACGAGGAGATCCTGGCTGACGAGGACAAGCTCTACGGTGTCATCAGCGACGAGATCCGGGAGATCATAGACAAGTACGGCGATGATCGCCGCACCGACATCGTGTACGCTGCAGCGGACATGAACCCCGAGGACTTTTATTCCGACGAGGATATGGTCATCACCATCTCCCACCATGGCTACATCAAGCGCACCCCGCTCGCGGCCTTTAGAGCCCAGGGACGCGGAGGCGTTGGCGCCAAGGGATCGGACACGAAGGATGACGACTTCATAGAGTACATCTACGCTGCCTCGAACCACGCCACACTGATGTTCTTCACCGATCTGGGACGCGTCTACTGGATACGTGTATTCGAAATACCGGAGGCATCCCGCAGCTCAAAGGGTCGGGCGATCCAGAACATTTTGAACCTCGATGCGGAGAGCAGCATCACGACCGTACTCCGAGTGAAGCGTCTCTCAGACGAGGACAATCGCGAGTATGTACAGAGCCATTACCTGACCTTTATCACCCAGAATGGTATCGTACGCAAGACCCGCCTGGAGGACTTCTCCCGCCCGCGTCGCAACGGTATCAACGCCATCAAGCTAAAGGAGGGCGACAAGGTAGTGAACGTCCTGCTCACCAATGGCAAGTGCGACATCGTCATCGGCACCCGTGCCGGGCGTGCCATCCGCTTCCCGGAGGAGGTACTGCGTGTCATGGGACGCAATAGTACCGGTGTACGAGGCGTGCGCCTGGAGGGCAAGGGCAACAGAGTGATCGGCGCCGCTGCGATACGCGATCCTCGGGAGGAGACCATCATGGTCATATCCGAGCAGGGCTACGGCAAGCGCTCCGAAGTGGAGGACTACCGCATCACCAACCGCGGAGGAAAGGGGGTCATCACCCTCAAGATCACCGAGAAGACCGGCAACCTGATCTCTCTGCTCAACGTCACCAACGAGCACGACATCATGATCATCAACAAGAGCGGGGTGGTCATCCGCACCCATGTGGGCGACATCTCCGTCCTGAGCCGCAACACCCAGGGTGTACGACTCATCAACCTTGACCGCAGAGGCGACGAGATCGCCAGCGTTTGCCGGGTACTGGCCGACGAGGACACACCCGAGGAGGAGATCATCGACGAAGGAGTGCTCTCGGATGACGTGGTCACAGACAGTGACCTGATCGATGATGAGATCGAGGACTTGGACAACGAAGAGACTTCTGAGAACGACGACCAAGAGGAGTGAAATTAAACTTTTGGTATATTTACCTATTCAAACAAGTAGAAGGATCTAGAATTTAGAACATTGTCAAAATCAAAAATAAAGAATACGGATAACTCATGAAGAAGAAAACGTTACTACTCATAGCGATGTGCCTGCTAGTGGCAGCACCATCATCTTTTGCCCAGACCAAGCTCGTGAAGGAAGTAGAGCGCATGGCAAAGAAGGACAACGCCAACCTGAAGGAAGCGCGCAACCTGATCAAGCCGGCTCTCACCAACCCCGAAACCGAAAACGATGCCCGCGCATGGTATGTAGCCGGCCTCGTTGAGGAGAAAGAGGTGGAGCGAGGATTCCTAGCACAGCAGATGCAGAGGGAGATCAACATGAACCAATTCTACGAAGCTGTGTACAACATGGCTGACTACTACATGAAGGCCGATGAGCTGGACGCCATGCCCAACGACAAGGGTCGGGTACGCCGCAAGTATGAGAACGAGATCAAAAACGGTCTGCAGACCTACTACGGTTTCCTGGTAAACGGTGGTGCTGAATACCTAAACAACAACGACTTTGTCAACGCACACAAGTACTTTGACAAGTTTATGCAGGTAAAGGCGATGCCCATCTTCGAGGGCACCCCTGTAGCTGAGCAAGACTCTCTCTCCATGGAGATTGGCTTTTTCAACGCTTATGCTGCGACCCAGATAGAGGATAACAACGACAAGGCAATAGAGCTCCTCAACAGCATCAAGGACGTGCCCTACCGTCAGGAGGAAGTCTACCAGCTGCTCGCCGTGTCTCACCTCAACAACAAGGACACTGTCAGCTACCGCAATACGCTGCAGGAAGGGGCAGATCGCTTCCCCTCATCCCAGTTCTTCCTCGGCAACATAATCAACCTCTACCTCAATAAGGGTGACTACGATCAGGCAAAGGCTTACCTACAGAAAGTACTGGAGTCTGATGTGGAGAACAAGGAGATGTACTACAACGCTCTGGCAGACATCTACTCGATGCAGGAGGACTATGCTAAGGCAGAAGAGACTTATCAAAAAGCTATCGAGCTCAACCCCGGCTTTGCCGACGCAGTGATGGGCATCGGTAGAATGTACTACAACCGAGCTCTAAAGACTGCCAACGAGGCAACCGAGAACATCACCAACGAGGCTAAGATGAAGGAGCTGGATGCACAGGCACAGGAACTATTCCGCAAGGCTCTACCCTTCCTGGAGAAGGCGGTGAAGCTGGACGGTGAGAACAAAGAGTACCTGATGGCTCTGCGCAACGTCTACTACAACCTCAAGATGAACGATGAGTTCAACGCTATCGAAGCTCAGCTCCAACAGTAAAGCTTCATAGAAACAGATGAATAAAAAAGCTATCCGGATCCCTCCGGGTAGCTTTTTTAGTATGTCCCCAAGCGAATCAGACGGAGCTCCGGATGCTCCGACGCCTCAACTCAGAAGAATTGATTTTGGCGCGGGGGTAATTTTTAGTACTTTTGTATGCAAATTAATCCATCATATTTTCTAATTTGCAAGACTTAAAACTATGGCAAGATACACCACAGAAATCTCTCATACCTTTGGAGAATACTTGCTTATTCCAGGGCTAACCACTCGTGAATGCACGCCGGAAAACATTGATCTTCGCACCCCACTGACTAAGTTTCGGAAAGGTGAAGAGCCAAAGATACGGCTCAACATCCCTTTTGTCAGTGCCATCATGCAGTCGGTTTCGAACGATACGCTTGCCATAGAGCTGGCGCGAAATGGTGGACTCTCCTTCATCTACGCCTCTCAAACGATCGAGAGTCAGGCGGAGATGGTGCGCAAGGTGAAGAAGTTTAAGGCTGGGTTTGTCACCTCTGACTCCAACCTCACGCCTGCCCACACCCTGCAGGATGTCCTCGACCTGGTAGATGAGACCGGGCACTCCACCATCGCCATCACCGATGACGGTATGCCGAATGGAAAGCTGCTGGGTATCGTCACCAGCAGAGACTACCGGCTGAGCACGACACCGCGTGAGACGAAGATCAGCGAATTCATGACTCCCTTCGAAAAGCTCATTGTAGCGAAGGCCGGCATCACGCTCTCCGAAGCCAATGACATCATCTGGGACCATAAGCTAAACACCCTCCCCATCATCACCGAGGACCAGCACCTGAGCCACTTTGTCTTCAGAAAAGACTACGACTCACATCGCGAAAACCCCTACGAGCTGTCCGACAAGCAGGACAAGACTCTACTGGTCGGTGCCGGCATCAATACGCGCGACTACAAAGAGCGGGTACCGGCACTGGTCGAGGCAGGGGCAGATGTCCTCTGTATCGACTCGTCCGACGGCTACTCCGAGTGGCAAAGTGACACCATCAAGTGGGTGAAAGAAAACTATCCGGAGGTGCCGGTGGGTGCCGGGAATGTGGTTGAGAAGGATGGCTTTGAGTACCTGGCAAAAGCAGGTGCCGACTTTATCAAGGTTGGTATTGGCGGTGGCTCCATCTGCATCACCCGTGAGCAAAAGGGTATTGGCCGCGGTCAGGCATCAGCGGTCATCGAGGTAGCCCAAGCCCGAGATGAGTACTTCGAAAAAACCGGAGAGTACATCCCGATCTGCTCGGACGGTGGCATCGTCTACGACTACCACATCGTGCTCGCACTGGCGATGGGTGCCGATTTCCTAATGATGGGTCGCTACTTTGCCCGCTTTGACGAGTCTCCGACCAAGCTCCTGCGTGTCAACGGCAGCTACGTGAAGGAGTACTGGGGTGAAGGATCCAACAGGGCAAAAAACTGGCAGCGCTACGACTCCGGCAGTGAGACTGCAGGAATGAAGTTTGAGGAAGGTGTAGACTCCTACATCCCCTATGCGGGTAAGATGAAGGACAGCCTCCTCAGCACACTTGGCAAGATCAAGTCGACCATGTGCAGCTGTGGATCCACCGACATACCACACCTCAAGGAAAACGCCCACATCACCCTGGTATCGCAGACCTCTATCGTAGAGGGTGGCGCACATGATGTGATCCTAAAAGATAGTGCGAAGAGCCGCTAAGAGCGGGCTACTACGACACTGAAACAGAGAGGGCAGCACTGTGACAAACTACAGTGCTGCCCTCTTCTTTGTCTACGATCTCCAAATAACCTAAGGAGTTGACGTGTACTAAAAAAGTTTCCTACTGGAAACAGATCGCTACTATCCGTCAAATCGTTTTGTTTCCTACTGGAAACATTTCCCTTTTATCCGTCAAATTTTTCCACCCCTCTCCGAGTCACAAAAATAGGGAGACTTGATGCCTTCTCGTCTTCCTTAGTTCGTTCCCCATGCGCTACTTGATGTCGTGATTGATGCTCCTCCGTAAAGTCATCATGCTCAGCCCCAACCTACATCATCCCCATCGACTACCTCTAAACCTCGAATGCGTGAACCTTGTCTAGCCGGATCACCTGTACTCCGGGCAGCTTTTGGAAGAAGCGGAGCTGCTGACGGGCAAAGACGCGCGTGTTCTTTTGGATCAGTCGTTTGCACTCCTCCAGAGTGATCTTTCCGTCCAGATAAGCAAAGCACTCCTTGTATCCAATGGTGCGAAGGGCATTCCGGTCTCGATAGGGCAAGAGTGCCTGAGCCTCTGCGACCAGTCCCTCCGCCAGCATCTCCTCCACTCGACGATTGATCCGATCGTAGAGCACCTCCCGCTCCCGCTCTAGAGCCATCACTTGTACCGGAAAAGGTAGGTCTCGCAGGCACCCCGTATGAAAAGAGGAGAAAGCCCTACCGGTGCTTCGATACACCTCAAGGGCACGAATCAGGCGCCTGTGGTTGTTGGGATCGACACGGTCCAGATACAGAGGATCCACCTGCCTCAGCTCTTCACGGATTGGTGCTAAGCCTTTTTCCTGAAAGAGCTCCCACACTTCAGTCCTGACCGCAGCAGGCACACTGGGGATGGGATCCATCCGAAAGAGTAGCGCCTGTATATAGAGCATCGATCCCCCCACGATCAGCACTCGCTCGTGCCCCTCACTCAGGAGCTGGCTCGTGAGCTGCAGAGCATCCTCGGCAAAGTCGTATGCTGAGTAAGCAGCATCCGGAGACAGCGTCTGCACAAAGTAGTAGTCTACCTCACGTCGCAGACGCAGGGAGGGTGCCGCAGTACCTATGGACATATGCCGGTAGATCTGCCGAGAGTCAGCCGATAGGATTGGCGCACCATACGCTTGTGCCTTGGCGTGAGCGAAGGCAGTCTTTCCCACTCCCGTGGGTCCGACGATGATCGTGACACCCGACGCCAGTTCCATTCGGGGACTAGAGCTCCTCCTCCGAGATATCTAGATCGGAGAGTTCGTCCTCACTGTAGTCGTCGCTCTCATAGCCCATCTCCTTGATCAGATCGATATCCGCCGGAGCTTTCTTTTGGCTCTGCTTGATGGGTTGTGTAGGTTCAATGAGGTCATCGATGGAGCTTGTCTGTACCGGAGCCACTCCACTCTCAAGGACGACCTCCGGCTCATCAAGTGACTCTCCGAGCTTGACCTCTCGGAGTTCTATGTAGAGAGAGCGGTTGCCCAGCATGTCGAATGTATAGAGCAGTCGGTCTCCCTTGTCCTCCAGAAAGTCCTCCAGATAGGTATCCTCCATGACGTAGACCTCCTCGTCGGAGCGTCCGAATCCCATATCCACGAGGTGAATATCCTGCTCCGGCTTCCACTGACGATTCGTGATTCTAAAGAGCGCCGGCTCACTGGCGGCGTAGCCCAGGGTACGCTGTAGTGCTTGGTGCAAAGCCAAAAACGTATCCGAGCCATCGATGAGGATGTCTCTTCGAAAATCCTTGACCTCATTCGAGGCGATGACAAATCTGTAGACCATATCTTCTTGTGCGTCTCTATTCGTTTATTCTATCGAACCACGGACGATTCCCCGTTGCGAAGACCTGATAAAGCTCAGGATCTTGTCTTTCTCCGGGCAGTCTTCGATCTCCTCCTCGATCGTCCTTAGGGCATCCGAGTTGTTGAGACCTCTATTGTAGAGCGTACGGTAGATATCGTTGATCCTGAAGATCTGATCGTTGGAAAACTTACGCCTCCTCAAGCCTACGATATTGATACCGCAGTAGGCTGCCGGCTCACGACCGATAAGGGTATAGGGCGGAATATCCATCACCAGGCGAGAGCCTCCCTGGATCATCGCGTGATCGCCGATGCGTACGAACTGGTGTACCAACGTACCCCCGCTGCATATCGCATAGTCCATGACCTCTACTTCTCCTGCCAACTGTGCAGTATTACCGAGGATGACGTGGTTGTGCACCACGCAGTCATGCGCCACGTGGGCATAAGCCATGATCAGGCAGTCATCGCCGATCTTGGTTGTGCTCTTGGAGGCCGTTCCTCTGCTGACGGTCACATACTCCCGAATGGTCGTCCGGTCACCGATCACAGCCGTTGACTCCTCGCCCCTAAACTTCAGATCCTGAGGTAGCCCGGCAATCACGGCATAGGGATGAATCTCACACTCCGCCCCGATACGGGAGCCACTGCGGATGATTGCCCCTGAGTGTATGTGTGTGTCTTTGCCGATGGTGACATTGTCCTCAATGATTGCAAATGCGTCCACCCTTACACCCTCCGCCAGAACTGCTCCGGGATGTACGATGGCGTGCTCACTGATCTGCTTGGTATTATTATTCATCATTACTATCCCTATTATTCTTTATTATCTGAGCCAAAAACTCTGTTTCAAACACCAGCTTATCTCCTACGAACCCCACACCCCGCATACTCGCCATACTTCGGCGAACCGGCTCGATAAAGCTGACCCGAAACACCACCGTATCTCCGGGAACTACTTTGTGTCTAAACTTAGTGTTGTCAATCTTCACAAAGTAAGTCGAGTAGCCACAGGAGGTTTTCTTGAGCTGGCTCATGACCATGATCCCTGCCGCTTGCGCCGCACCCTCCACCAGCAAGACCCCCGGCACTACCGGATCACCTGGGAAGTGACCTTGGAAGAACGGCTCATTAATCGAGAAATTCTTGACGGCAATAATATCATTCGATCCGATCTCCATCACCTTATCCACCATCAGCATCGGGAAGCGGTGGGGCAGCAACTTATTGATATCTTGGACGGTCATCAGTGCGGGACGGTTAGGATCATAGATCGGTGCACGCTCCTGGTTTTGTCGGATGTCCTTTCGGATGAGCTTGGCCAGCTTGGTATTGATGGAGTGACCGGGGCAGGTAGCGATCACCCGCCCTCTCAGCCTGCAGCCGATGAGTGCGAGGTCACCCAGCAGGTCGAGTAGTTTGTGTCGGGCAGGCTCGTTATTGTACTGCAGCGGCTTATTGTTGATATAGCCCAGCTGGTCTGCCGAGATATCCTTCACCCCCACCGAGTTGGCAAGCTTATCCATCTGCTCCTGGGGCAGCTTTTGGTCGTAGATGACGATCGCATTATCCAGGTCCCCACCCTTGATCAGGTCCCTCTCCAGCAGCTCTTTGATCTCCCGCACGAAAACGAACGTACGTGCTGTTGAGATTTCCTCGGCAAAGTCATCCAAGCACTCCAGTGAAGCGTATTGGTTGGACAGGATGACCGAGTCAAAGGAGATCAACACATTGGCACAAAAGCGATCATCCGGCAGCAGCGTCAGCTTAGTACCGCTCTTCGGGTCGCTCACCTCTATTTTCTTGGTAACGATATACTCTTCGCGCACCTGAGACTGCTCCTCAAGCCCCACCTCCTGTATCTTTTCCACAAAAGAGCGGGCACTGCCATCCATGATCGGAAACTCCGGCGCATCTACCTCTATGAGACAGTTGTCCACCCCGAGTGCGTACAGTGCTGCCATAGCGTGCTCGATGGTGCTTACTTTCATCTTTTCGTTGGAGAGGACGGTGCCCCGATCCGTCTTGGACACAAACTCTGCCAGTGCACTCAGGGTGGGCTTGTCCGGCAGGTCGACACGACGGATCCGTATACCGTAGTTGCACGCCGCCGGACTAAACTTAATGTTGATATCCAGCCCCGTGTGGAGTCCCTTCCCTTGTAGCTCGAAAGAATTGGCTAGTGTATGTTGCTTATTATTCATTGGTCTTACCTGGTGTTGCATTGCCGTTTTTCAGCTCACTCAGCTGTTGCTTCAGCTCGTCAACTTCCTTGCGTAGGCGGGATAGTTCGCGATCCATGGTGGGCAGACTGATATACTTGGCTGCCGCTTTCATCGCTTTGACGTGAGGATGAGCGGGAGAGCCGAAGTAGACCCCCTCCTCTTTTATATCACTGATGACCCCGCTTTGGGCAGCCAGGGTCACACGATCAGCGGTCTGTAGGTGACCCGATACGCCCACCTGTCCGCCCAGACGGTTCCACGCCCCAAGCTTTGAGGAGCCCGCGACACCGGACTGGGCAGCAATGACGGTATGTTCGTTTACCTCCGTGTTGTGTGCCAGCTGTACCAGGTTATCGATCTTCACCCCCTTACGGATGATCGTCGCATCCAGCACAGCGCGATCGATACAGGAGTTGGCTCCCACATCGACATCGTCCTCGAGGATGACCCTACCGGTCTGGGGGATCTTTTTGTACCCATCCTCCGTCGGTGCGAAGCCAAACCCATCCGACCCTATCACGGCACCGGAGTGGATGATGCAGCGCTTGCCGATGGTCGTATGGTCGCAGATCACCGCCTGGTGGTACACCTTTGTGTTTTCGTCCAGCTTGCAGTTATTGCCCACAAATGCCTGGGGCATGATGGCACAGCCTGCGCCGATCTTGGTATGCTCACCGACATACGCTAGCGGACCCACATAAGCCGTAGGATCCACCTCCGCCGTCGGGTGCACCACCGCCAGCTCAGAGATGCCGGGTGTCAGGGTGGATTGGCTCTTGATGAGCGCCAAAAGGGTAGCCAGCGACTCATAGGCATTCTCCACACGGATCAGCGTGGTCCGCACCTCCTCGGTTGGCGCAAAGTCCTTATTCACCAAGACGGCGCTGCACTTCGTCGTGTACAAAAAGTGCTCGTACGCAGAGTTGGACAAAAAGCTCAAGTCCCCCTCTCCCCCCTTCTCTATACTGCTAAAGCCGGAGAGGATCACATCCGGATCCCCCTCCACGACTCCACCTAGGTACTCTGCTACTTTCTGAGCAGATATTTCTGTCTTCTTCACTTATCTCTGATTGTCTTTTAGAGTTAGTTTCATACGATCCCTCTCTCCTCGAGGATCTGCGCCATCTCCTGCTGCAGCTTGTGTGCCTGCTCGGCAGCTTTTTCGGCAAAGTCCGGTCCGTCGCTCGCAAAGATGATACCCCTGGAGGAGTTGACCAGTAGGCCACACTCATCGTTGAGCCCGTAGCGGCAGACCTCACCGAGAGAGCCGCCCTGAGCACCCACACCCGGGACCAGGAGAAAAGAGTGAGGAACGATCTCACGGATGGAGCGAAAGTATTCCGGCTGAGTGGCACCCACCACATACATGATCTCGTCGGGGCCGCCCCATCCGGCTGATGTCCGGAGGATCTCCTCATAGAGCTCCCCTCCACCGTCGAGCCGGAGGTGCTGAAAGTCGGCAGAGCCCCTATTGGAGGTCAGAGCCAGCAGCACCACCCACCGACTATCGTACTTGAGAAATGGCGAGACACTGTCGGAGCCCATATACGGAGCCACCGTGACCGCATCCGCATCGAGGACCTCGTACGCAGCTCGAGCATAGAGGCTGGAGGTATTTCCGATGTCCCCGCGCTTGGCATCAAGGATCACAAAGATCTCCGGGTGCTTCGACCGAATGTATCGGATCGTCTCCTCCAGCACCTCATGACCCTTGGCACCCATCGCTTCATAAAAAGCGGCATTGGGCTTATACGCCACAGCATACTCCGCCGTGGCATCCACGATCTGCCGGTTGAAAGAAAGGACACCCTCCGCGTCTCCATCCAGGTGCCGGGGTAGCTTCAGTGGATCGCTATCCAGCCCCACACATAGAAATGAACGCTTAACTCTAATCTGCTCAAGTAGCTCTTTTCGTGTCATAACAGTCAATGTCAGTACAATCCTCCCAAGCAAAGATACACTATTCCCACTAATTTCACCCCCCGCCCCCGACGGTCGTCGGGAACGCACAACGGCATTCGTCTGGAACGCCATCTATTGTAAATAAGGTGTGGACAGAGTATTGGGAAGTTCGGTTCCACCGACCCCTGCGGGGTTGGCAATCAGTTTGACCCTATGGCGACCCCTGGCGGGGTCGTTTTGTTGCGGGGCGGGCACTTCCTTTTCCGGGGTCTTCGGTGCTGCACACCTCGACACCCGGGCTATGAAAAAGGCACCCCTGCGGGGTGCTGTCTACCAACTACCAAACCAACATGGCAACCCCGTGAGTTCGGCTCTGCCGACCCCGCCAGGGGTCGTTCCTTCATAGCCGGTGGTCGAGGAGGGGCGAATGCCCCGACGATGACCTCCGGAAAAGACGAATCATCCCCTCCTCCCGACCCCGCAGGGGTCGCCATAGGGTTGAGGATGGTACGACTCCAACGTTCGTCGGAGTCGTGTTTTGGGGAGAGGATCGTTTCCCCAGGGTCAGATGCTCCTACGGAACTCTGACCCTGGGCTACACTCTTCGACCCCGACGTGCGTCGGGGTCATTCACCTCTGCAGTATGCACCGATGGAGACGACCCCGAAGGGGTCGCACAATGTAGCCCCGGGTCAGAGCTCCGTAAGAGCGTCTGACCCGGGGTGATTGATCAGCAAAGAATTCCCGACCCCGACGCACGTTGGGGTCGTACCACCACCGAAGAGACCACCCCCTATATCATTGACAAACAAACCGATACACCACTCTAAAAAGGCGGGCGGCTGAGGGCAAAAAGTTTCCTACTGGAAACATTTCTCTTCTATCCGTCAAATCATTCGCTTTCCTACTGGAAACATTCCGCTACTATCCGTCCAATTTTTTGGCGTCAAGTAAGGAGCAAATACCCGGGATTTCTAAACGTGATGACTCTGATGCCTCAGTGCTAATGGCATAATCGCTGCTTGCATGACCCAAACGTTAAGAAATTAATGATTAGAGCCCGAAGGCGAGCCTGGAAAAACAAATAACTCTTTTAGACGACGGGTAAATAAAAGGGGTGGTGAAATCCGTGACCAAACCCTGTCTTCGGGGGCCAAATATTGGATTTAACCCACCGAAGCGAAAAATTTGTTTTATAAAATAAGTGGTCTTTATATAAAATATTAGTATATTGTCAGCGTATCCATGACTGCCGGCTCAACATGCCGCCGGCGAAATTGATCGGACGAGGCCACAAGTTTAAACACATAATAATCTGAACGGCAAAGGTCCACACCGGATTTGCTGTCCACATAAAAAAAAACCAGATGAGCAATCACAAGCGGTCCAATAGAACCGAGGAGGACTTACTGTCCCCCACGCACTCCCAAGATGAGGGGAGGCGGGATTTTTTGAAAAAGATGGCACTGGGTGCAGGTGGTCTGATAGCAGCCTCAGCCCTAAGCAGTCTGCAGAGCAAGGCAGGTGACCTGGGTGACCTGAGCTCCTACGGTCCTTCGGTCGCACCGGGTCGGGGCTACCTGCCGGATGACTCGGAGTTTGAGACTCCGGGAATCTTTGAGGGCATGCCTATCCGTGCGACCTTCCTCGATGAGGTGAGCTGGGATATCCCCCACCAAAACTGGGGGGTCAAAGAGTGGGACCGCGACTTTGCCGCCATGAAGAAGATGGGTATCGAGACCGTCGTCATGATCCGTGCGGGACTGGGTAGATGGATCGCATCACCCTTTGACTGCATCCTCAGGAGCGAGGAGGTCTACTACCCACCCGTCGACCTGGTAGAGCTGTTTCTCACCCTTGCTGACAAGCATGGGATGAACTTCCTATTTGGGATGTACGACTCCGGCAAGTACTGGATCGGCGGGGACTACCAGCGCGAGATCGACCTCAACCTTCGCCTCATCGACGAGGTGTGGACGAAGTATGGGCACCACCGCTCCTTCAAGGGCTGGTACCTCTCGCAGGAGATCAGCCGTCGGACCAAAAACATGTCCAAGATCTATGCGCAGGTCGGCAAGCACGCCAAGGCGATCTCCGGCGGACTGACTACCCTCGTCTCCCCCTATATCCATGGGGTCAAGACGGACCAAGTGATGTCCGGTGACCAGGCGATCACTCTGTCTCAGCACGAAGAGGAGTGGGACGAGATCCTGTCGTACAATGAGGGAGCCATCGATATCCTGGCGTTTCAGGACGGTCAGGTGGACTACCATGAGCTCTATGACTACCTGGTAATCAACAAAAAGCTTGCCACCAAGCATGGTATGCGTTGTTGGACGAATATAGAGAGCTTTGACCGCGATATGCCGATCCGCTTCTTGCCGATCAAGTGGGAAAAGCTCCTGCTCAAGCTGGAGGCTGCCCGCAAGGCAGGTATGGAAAATGCGATTACGTTCGAGTTTTCGCACTTCATGAGTCCAAACTCAACTTACGAGCAGGCGGGGTATCTCTACGACCGATACCTGCACCACTTTCGTAAGCAGCTATAACGCCCTACGATCCTCTCTCCAATAGCCTAGACAGACGGTCGGGAGAGGGGAGCTTATACAGGTTAGACTTAGTATTTATTATTTCACTTATTGCAAAACAACGGTATGGAAGACAAGAAGCCGCACAAAAGACCTTTGTCTCTTGAAAGGTTCGGAGCAGTCCTGCTCGGGCTCTTTCTCTCGCTCTCCTGCTTTGGCATCACGTATGCACAGGAGAAGGTAACAGGTATCGTGACCGAGGGCTCTACTGGAGAGCCTCTTGTGGGGGTTACGATCAAAGTCAAGGGCACCTCTACAGGAGCCATTTCGGACCTCAATGGTCGCTTCTCAATAAGCGTACCCAACCTGAAGTCCACCCTCATCTTTTCGTACATCGGATTCAAGACTCAGGAGGTGCCACTCAATGGCCGACGTACAGTGAACATCGCTCTCTCCGAAGACAACGAGCTCCTCAGCGAGCTCGTGGTGGTGGGCTACGGCACGCAAAAGAGAGCCAGTGTCACCGGCTCCGTCTCGTCTATTGATAGCAAGGAGCTACTCAAGGCTCCTCCCGTGGGTATCACGAATGCTCTCGCCGGACGTGCCTCCGGAGTCACCATGCTCCAGCAGTCCGGTCGCCCCGGTAGCGATGCGGCATCCCTCCTGGTTCGTGGAGAGGGAGCGAAGTTCATCGTGGATGGTGTGGAGCGCAGTATCAATGAGATCGACCCCAATGAGATCGCCTCGATCTCCATCCTAAAGGACGCAACCTCTGCCTCGGTGTACGGACTAAATGCCTCGTCGGTAGTCTTGGTCACCACCAAGCAGGGACGTGAAGGCAAGCTGGACATCAGCTATAATGGGACCTTTGGTATCAGCCAAAATGCCAACCAACTGAAGTGGCTGGATGGTCCCGCCTACGCCTACTACCACAACAAGGCTACAGAGCTGGATGGTGGTAAGCCGATCTTCTCCGAGCAGATGGTGAAAAAGATGAAGGAGGGCAAGGATGGATGGGGTAATACAAACTGGTATGACCTCGTCTTTGGCACCGGTAGGATGAGCACGCACAACATCAATGCCACCGGTGGTACAGAGAAGATCAAGTACTTTACTTCACTAGGTGTCTACGACCAAAAGGGTAATGTGGATGGCTTCAACTACACCCGATACAACCTTCGTAGCAACGTGGACTCTCAGATCACTAAGTATCTGTCGATGCAGCTCAATATCGCAGCTCGTATCGATGAGCACTCTGCGCCCAGATACTCAGCTAACCCTAGTGAGTGGCACAACATCCCGCAGCAGGCCGTGCGCTCGGCACCCTTCCTGCCCTTGAAGGTGGTCGACCCCGCAGATGGAAAGGAGTACTATGTCAGCTCTCCGACAGCCTCATCTCCCGTAAGTCCGATCGGATCAATTCATGACTCCGGATACAGTAAATCCCGAAACACGACCCTGCAGAGCAACTTCATGCTCAAGTACGATCTGCCATGGGTAGAAGGACTATCGGTGAAATTCAATGGAGCGTACGATAAGTTCTTCCAGTTCAGCAAAGTACTTCAGATTCCGGTCAAGACAATGTTGGCTGATTTCCCGGGCGAAAAGACGGACAAGATCCATTACAAACCCTTCCAGGATGCGGGAGGCAATACCGGTCTCTCTGAGAGTGGATACGAAGCAACCACCATCGTGACACAGACCAGCGTGAACTACGACCATGCCTTTGGTAAGCACAACGTTGGTTTCCTAGGGCTCTTTGAGACGCGCGACAACTCATCCCACAGCCTGAGAGCCAGTGGTAAAGGTCTGGACTTTGTGGAGCTCGACCAGCTCGACAACATATCCAACAGCACCGGAACCGGTGAGAAAGTAGAGCCGACCATTGGTGGAAATGCCGGTCAGTCTAGGGTCATGGGTACCGTCCTACGACTCAACTACGACTACGACAACCGCTACCTGCTAGAGGTATCGTACCGTCGGGATGGTAGCTACCTTTTTGCCAACAATAGCGGGACACGGTGGATCAACCTCCCTGCCGTCTCAGCCGGATGGCGGATTGATAAGGAGGATTGGTTCGATGTCTCTGCTATAGATATGCTGAAGCTGAGAGGCGGTATCGGTAAGACAGCCACCTCAAATGTGGGTGCATTTGCGTACCTCAACCTGATGAAGCTCCAGCCAAAATCTCTGGTCCTGGGTAGCACCCTCCAGAGCATGATGTACACCCAGACGCTGGGCAACCCCGATCTGAGCTGGGCAAAAGCTACAAACTACAACCTCGGAGTGGAGTTTAGCGCTTGGAACGGTCTGCTCGGTCTGGAGCTGGATGTCTTTTACAAATACCAGTACGACCTGATCGCCAGTGTGGCAGGATCCTATCCGCCCTCTATGGGTGGCTACTTCCACAGCCAGGCAAACGTGAATAAGATCGACTACCGAGGCTTTGACTTCACCATCTCCCACGACAATACGATCGGAGACTTTCAGTATGGAGCAAAGATGATCGGTACGCTGGCACTGAGACGCTGGCTCTACTACGCCGGTGACTCCGAGAACACCCCGGACTACATGAAGGTAACCGGCTCAGAAGTGGGTGCTAAGCGGGGACTGACTTCGCTCGGACTCTTCCAGAACGAAAAGGAGATCACCAACTCACCTCTCGTACCCGGGTACAAAGTACTCCCCGGATACATCAAGTACAAGGACCTAAATGGTGATGGAAAGATCACCCAGGAACAAGATGTAAGCTTTGTCGGCAAGTCGGACTACCCACGCTTCCAGGGCTCACTCAGCCTGTACGCCAACTGGAAGGGTATCGACTTCAATATGCTGCTCCTCGGTGGCTTTGGACGTACGGTGGCACTCACCGGCTATTATTCAGGATCCGGCGTCCAGGACAATACCGCCTTCACCAAGCCCTTCTACCACGGGGGTAACTCTCCGCTCTTCCTAGTGGAAAACTCATGGACTCCGGAGCACAGGGACGCAGACTTCCCGAGACTATCCATCACGGGTATCAGCAACAATAACGGCTTTGCATCCGACTTTTGGTACCGCAATGGTAACTATGTGCGCGTGAAATCCTGCCAGCTCGGCTACTCCCTACCCGCCAGCCTGCTCGACCATATCGGTGTGAAGCAGCTCAGGATCTTCTTGGACGGGTCGAACCTACTGACCTTTAGCGAACTGACGAAGTACAACATTGACCCCGAGCAACCCGGTGTCAACAACGGATACTATCCGCAACAACGTACCATCTCCCTAGGTCTCAATCTATCACTATAACCGATCATGAAACAGATATTTTCAAATACACTACTGCTTCTGGCACTCATCCTGGTGCTCCCCAGCTGCTCGGACTGGATGGACCTATCCCCAAAGGATAAGCCCACCGACAAGATGGTGTGGGAAAAAGCAGAGTATGTGGACCTGTATGTCAATGGGTTCTATACCTACTTCCACCACTATGGTCAATTCGGAAGCCAGCAGTTCTCCGGTAGCCTGACCGAGAGCCTGACCGATACCTACAAGTATGGCTCTGTCGCACTCGATAACAAAGCGGGGCATCCCAATAACTACGTGACCAACCCCGATGCAATCACTTCTGCCGGCTGTCTCTATGGCAACTGGAACGATGCCTACAATCGGATCCGCAGACTCAACGAATTCCTCGCAACGATGGAGAAATACTCCAACTTTACACCCGAGGAAAACGCACGATGGGAAGCACAGATCCGGTTCTTTAGAGCGTTTATCTACGACCAGTTGGCACGCAGGTATGGTGGTGCGATCATCTATACCAGTCTGGATCAGATGAAGAAAGACAAGGCAAAGTCTACAGAGAAAGAAGTCTGGGATCTTGTAGAGTCTGACCTCGACTTCGCCTTCAACAATCTCCCCGAGGAGTGGACCTCCAACAAAGACAAGGGGCGCCTCACCAAGGCTATGGTGGCGGCTTACAAGTCGAGAGCCATGCTCTTTGCAGAGCGCTGGCAGTCCGCATACGACGCTGCCGACTACGTGATCTCGTCGGGTAAGTACGCTCTCGTGGACAACTATGCCAATGCCTGGAAGGGTGGTAATAAAGAAGCAATCATCGAGTACAAGTACGACCTCAATGGCCCGACACACATCTTTGATCGAGACCACGTACCTATGTGCGACGGCTTTGAGTTTGGTTCGCTCGGCACCCCCACACAAGAGATGGTCGAGGAGTATGAGATGGCGGATGGGAGCAAGCTGGACTGGGCTCCCTACCACACCGATGCGGCTACGCGTCCTCCCTACGAAAAGCTGGAGCCACGCTTCCATGCCACCATCATCTTCCCCGGATCTGTATGGAAGGGCAAGACCATGGAAAACTCTGTCGGCGGCAAGAATGGCAGCTTCATGGAGTACAAGTCCAAGCCGTACTCCTTCGGCATGACCACTACAGGCTACTTCCTGAGGAAGTTGCTCGATGAAAACCACCTTGACCTCAATGGCATCATGAGCACCCAGTCGTGGGTAGAGCTCAGGTACGCCGAGGTACTGCTCAACAAAGCAGAGGCAGCTATTCAGCTCCAAAAAGCAGTAGAGGCACGCTCACTGATCAATCAGGTACGAGCTCGCGTACAGCTACCCCCGACCAATGCTTCCGGCAAACAACTCATGGATGTCTACCGACACGAGCGCAAGGTAGAGCTCGCCTATGAGGGACACCTCTTCTGGGATATGCGTAGATGGAAGCTCGCTCATATCGCCTATGACAACTACCGTTGCCATGGGTTCAAGATCACGGGCGATCGGTACGAGTATGTCGACGTGGACTTCGCAGACCGAAAGTTCCCCGAGCGCCTGTATCTGCTGCCTATACCTGCAAGTGAGTTCAAAAACAACTCGCTGATAGAGCAAAATCCAAATTGGAACTAAGAAGAGAATAAAGACGTATGAACAGATATAAGAAACTAGTCCCCGGGATCTTGCTGGCTCTCTCCATAGCTACAGCAGGATGTCAAAAACCCGAAGCGTTCACACCCTCTGCCGAAAAAGATGGGATCAATACGCTCACGGCTTATTTCCTAGACGACACCCGGTCCGAAAACGTATTCCAAGCCGAGATCGACCACGACAAGAGAACTATCTCGGTGGTCTTTCCCTACAACTATCCGCGGACATCGTATGACGTCTTACCCATGTCAGCGCTCTCGAAGGTGAAGGTTATCGCCGAGATCGACAACAACACCACCATCGAGCCCGCACTGGGGATCATGGACCTGACCAAGGAGCAGACGCTGACCATCACGACTCCGCTGAAAGAAAAGAAGCAATACACCATCGTCGGAGTGATTCGGAAGAACAACGAAGCGATGATCAAGGAGTTCACCGTTGCTGACCCCAAGATATCGGGTATCATTGATGAGAGCAGCAAGACCATCGCTCTGGTACACAGCGGAGAGATTGGTCTACAGAATGCGACCGTTGTCACCTCACACGGTGCGACCCTCGATCCTGACCCCACTACCACACCGATCGACTTTGATGCCGAGCCCAAGATCACCGTCACGGCACAAAACGGCACCGACAAGAGCGTCTACACGATCGTCAAGCGAGTACCGCCAAAGGTAGATCGTGGCATCCGCGAGGGCAGTGGCAAGCTACTATGGGCTAAGTCTCTACAGTCAGACCTAGGCATCGCAGAACTCCATCTCACGGGCGGCATTGCTTACTCCGATGGCAAAGTGATCGTCAACACACGCAATCAGCCCAGCATCATCCTCAATGCTAAAAACGGAGAAAAGCTGGGTACCATCACGACCATGTCCGGCATCGTCGGTGGTCTGACCAACTTCTACTCAACATCGGATGCTGGCGGTCACATCCTCGTAAACAACCTCGCCCCTGGTGGAGGTACCTTCAAGGTATGGTGCATGAAGGATGTCAACAGCACTCCTGAGGTATTGATCGACTGGAGTGGCAGTGGTGGTTATGCTGTCGGACGTAAGGTATCCGTAGCCGGTGATATCACCAAGGATGCGCTCATTACCGCAGTGATCCACGGTGACAAAGCACGCTTCGCACGCTGGCAGATCAAGGATGGACAGCTCCTCTCCCAGACACCGGACCTCGTCCTCTCCAATGCACTGACCGGTGCGTGGTGGAACAACAGTGACGTCGTCTACTCCGACCCGACCAACCCGGCATCCGACTACTTCATGGCGGCTTATGCTCCACCTCGCCGCATTGGCTGGATTGATGGCACCACGCACAACCGCAAGGCGAACGGTCCTGAGATCAGCGGCAACTGGATCATGAATGCCGTAGACTACGTGCCCTTCAACGGTGCTGCCTACGCTGCGACCAGCTCCATCAACAGCTTTACTTGGGGCTCAGACGACATCGTTTATCTCCACGATGCAAGCACACCGGAGAGCTTTAGCGAGCCCATCTGGAAGAGCAAAAACGGCGTATTCGGAGGAAAGGACAATGGAGGTCAGAATGCCAACGGTACCGGCGACGTCCTCCTGCAGGTATCCGAAGACGGCTACTACCTCTACCTCTTCTTCATGTTTACGAATGGTCAGGTAGCTTGTGTGCAGTTTGACTGCATAGACAAGTAAATACAAGATTCATCAGAGGGTGTGTCGAAGCACAGTTCTCGACACACCCTCTTTACTTTATTAGACAATTTTCATGACAAAAAGATGGACAACAATCGCACTAGCCCTGACACTCCTATTGGGTGTCACCTCGTGCGGGAAAAAACAAAATCAAAAAGAATACGAATACCCCAACCGACAAGAGGAAAACACAGAAGCAGAAGCAACCACTAAGCGTGGTTACCTCTGGATCGATGCTCATGCCAACTTCAAGGACTACGCCAATAGCAAAGAAAACATAGAGCGCGATCTCAAAAAAGCAAAGGAGGTAGGCTTCACAGACATCGTCGTGGACGTACGTGCACCGGAGGGAGACATTCTCTTCCGCTCAAAGGTTGAGGGCGCTGAGGAGATCAAGAGAATGCAGGTATGGATCGATGGTAAGCTGGAGACCCTGGAGCGTACTGCTGACTGGGATTACCTACAAGCCTTTATCGACACAGGTCACAAGCTGGGGCTGAGGGTACATGCCGGATTCAACACTATGGTCGGTGGCAGTGTTTCAAACGGAGTCAAGCGAGGTCTATTCTATAGAGACCCCTCCAAGAAGGAGTGGGCCACCTACGAGCTCACCTCTTCCGGTATCGTCAACGCCCTGGACAACCCTGCTCCCGGTCAGAAGTTTTTCAACCCGATCCATCCCGATGCTCAGGCGTATGTACTGGGGCTCCTAAAGGACCTCGCCTCGTACGATCTGGACGGCATCATCCTGGACAGGGCACGGTATAGCGGGATGGACAGTGACTTCTCCGATCTATCTCGTGAGCAGTTTGAGGCGTATATTGGGCGCAAAGTGGAGCACTTCCCCAACGACATCCTCGTCCCCGGGACTACCATGACAGAGACCCTATCGATGAACACCTATCCACCCTACTTCAAGGAATGGCTGGAGTTTAGAGTGAAGAACATCCACGACTTCATGCAGAAAGCCAGGACGGCAGTCAAGGAGGTCAATAGGTCCATTGAGTTCGGAGTCTATGTCGGTGCATGGTACGGATGGTACTACGATGTAGGTGTCAACTGGGCATCACAGACCTTCAAGACCTCCGATCACTTCCGCTGGGCAACCCCCAAGTACAGCGATTACGGATATGCAGAGCTGATGGATCAGATGCTTATCGGGGCGTATGCCTCACCGCTCAACGTCTACGGAAATAAGGAGTGGACGATGCAGGGTTTCTGTACACTGGCGTTCCAAAAGATCAATGGAGCGGCACCCATCGTAGCAGGTGGACCCGATGTGGGCAACTGGGATCCGGACAAAAAGGCGACCACCGAGCAAAAGCGGCAGGCAGTCACCAACTCCGTCAAGGCATGCATGGATGAGTGCAACGGCTATTTCCTCTTTGACATCATCCACATAAAGATGTACGATTACTGGGATGACGTAGAGGAGGGCTTCAAAAAAGCCCGCGAATAGTCGTCTTGCCGTGTGGCTTTTCCTCCCTTGCTGAGGAAACCTCACACGCCTATCTACGAAAGCCCCGAAGCATCTTTTTGATGCCTCGGGGCTTCATGTGTATAGTCCCGACTTGAGGCAACTGCTTCAAAAGGGGAATCGCTCAACTTTTTCGTTCCGGATCGGGGCAAAGAGTTTCACGGATAGTAGCCAAAAGTTTCCAGTAGGAAAGAAAACGATTTGACGGATAGAAGCAAACAGTTTCCAGTAGGAAACTTTGACCTATACGCCAATAAATGTATCCATTAGTTTTTATTGTGTCCTACCATATTGAAAGCGAGCATTTACTCCCTTGCATAGGTTTTGAAGTGCTCCACCTGCTCCATCACTTGCTCAAAGACTACTTTTCTATACTGAGGCGGATAGCTTGCTGCTCGAAGGCAGAAGTATATCTTCTGATTGAGATCTGCACGGATGTTTTGATTGTTGAGCCAGTCGGTAAACGACGATTGTACATCGATTAGCTCCTTAATCTTCTTAGCCAATGCCTTGCACTTATCGTTGATGATGAGGGAGCCTACCCGCCTGTCCTCGCCATACACGAAGTTATGCTCATCTCTGAGGTGCATCAAGATGTCGTAGAAAGCTTTCTCCTCGAAAGTCAAGCCCAGCCCTCTGAAGCTCTCCTTATCTTCACCTAACTGATGGAGCAACTCCATCGCCTGCCTCGTGGCTTCATCTATGATGGCAGAGACGGCTTCGCTCTGAGTGGCAGACGCCTCTTCTGCAGAGAGAGCCTCCTTTCGCTCGTGATAGGCATCCAGCGTTTTACGAAGCAGCTCTTCATACTTCTCAGCTGCTACCTTATTGGTGTTTCTGTATTCTCGGATGGTCTTGCGAAGCATCTTGACCAGGAGTTCGAGCCTTGTGGCAGGGAGCTTAATGCTCTTGATCCGCTCGGAAAACTCCGGACTGAATATTTGCTCCTCGACATCGGTATCCAGGATGCTCACCACGGAGTTGCAGCGCAGAGCTTCCTGTACCATGCGCTCTACCGCTCTATTCATGCTCTCCACATCGTGCTTCTCGCCCGAAGTCTTGCGCACATACGACGCCACTGCCATATAGCACTGCGAGAGGGAGAGCTCATCGTGCGAGAGTTCGCCAGAGGGCTGGCAAATATCGTATGCCGCTCTCAGCCGCTTCACATGAGCTAAGAAGAAGGTCTTGGCGCCCACCTTTTTAGGGGTACCCTTACCACTATCTATATTCAGTGTCTCACTCATCGTAAGGATGTACTCAGCTGCTTGAGAGAGGCACTCCAACCGTGCCATGGGGGTCGCCTTTTGGTCGGTAAAGGGTGAGAGGTCAAAGCCTGAGAACAGCTGCTTGATAATCTCTAGCTCAATGCACAGAGCCTCGTGAGCTTGAGCCACATCATCCTCGCTGGGTCCGAAATCATCACCTCCGAAACGACGCATCGCCTCCATCATATTTTTGTGAATGCCGATATAGTCAATCACATAGCCAAAGTCCTTGCCGGGGTAGTTGCGATTGACTCGGCTGATGGTCTGTATCAAGGAGTGCTTTTGCAGTGGCTTGTCGTTGTAGAGATAGGTCAGACAAGGTACATCAAAGCCCGTAATCCACATATCTACTACGATAACGATGCGGAAGTTGCTCTCCGGCATCTTGAAAGCCTCGTCCATCGCTTTGATACGCTTCTTGTCGCCTAAGTAGTGATACATATCTGCCGCATCATTGCTGCCACGTGTGGCCACCATCGCTATGGTCGGCATGGGGCTGAGTTTCTGCAGCACCTCTTGGGGCAGGCGACTATCATCGGGCGACTTCCGTTCTTCAAACCATTCCGGGCGAAGCTTCCCAAATTTCTGCAATAATCTATAGGCAATCTCTCGCTTACTACAGACGATCATCGCTTTCTGCACCACATCGCTGCGGTTGTCACATGCTTGCGTGTAATGCTCAATGATGTCGGTGGCCAGGCGTTCTAAGCGTTCGTCATCTCCAAGTATTACCTCCATCGCACTCATGGCCTTCTTGCTCCGAGTGATGTCTTCTTCTGTCGCCCCCTCTTCGGCACACTGCTGATAGTAGGCATCTATCTGTCTTACCTTCTCTGCCTCCAGCGTTACTTTGGCGACACGCGGTATATACTTGATATCTCGGGTGATGTCGTCGGCAACAGACTGCTGCATCGTGTAGCTGTCCACAATCTGTCCGAAGACTTGGATCGTATCATCAATAGGCGTACCCGTAAAGCCCACGAAGGTAGCATTGGGAAAGGCGGTACGTAGTAGCTCGGCATAGGGCTTGGTGACAAATGCTCCTAATCTCTCCTCGCTTTTGTCCTTGACCTTGAGCTGAGTATTGAGACGCACTTGCGTACGGTGGGCTTCGTCCGAGAAGCAAATGATGTTGCGCCGCTCGTTGAGTAACCCCGTCTCTTCACAAAACTTCTGAATGGTACAGATAAAAAAGCCACCTGACTTACGTAGGCTCATCTCCTCTTTGAGATCGGCACGGCTCTCTATCACCTTGGCAATTCCGAGTGATAAGAATTCTTCAGACCTCAGGAAGAGCTTGCCTGCCTGCGTCTGAAGGTCGTCACGATCCACAATCATTACGATGGTGGGCGAACCCAGCTCGGGACAGCGTAGTGAGAGTTGCCGGGCAAGAAACATCATTGTATAGGTTTTGCCACAGCCTGTCGCACCGAAGTAAGTACCCCCGCGAGGGTCTCCCTCGGCGTAAGCCCTGAGCACGTGGTCGCGCAGCTGTCTCGTCGCAAAGAACTGAGGGTAGCGACACACGATTTCCTCCTCTCTATCGCTCTTGGCGTCGGGGAAGTAGACATAGTCTCGCAATATCTCCAGGAAGCGCTCCGGCTCATACACACCGCGAACGATGGTGCGTACTTGGTTGATTCCGCTCTGGGCAGCCGGGTCTTCGTTGCACACTTTCTTCCAGGCATAGTAATGCTCATAGGGCGTGTAGGTCGTGCCGAGCTTGGTATTATTCCGTGTGGCATCACTGATACAGGAGAGCGGGCAATACCTCAGGAGATGGGGGATGTCCCGCATATAGCGTGTATGGATTTGCTCGTAGGCACTGGCTATGGAGGCACTGGCATCTGTGGGGTTTTTCAGCTCGAAGATACAGAGCGGTATGCCGTTGACAAAGAGCAGCACATCGGGGATGCGTATGTCTCCCCCTTGCCCATAGCCCACCTCAAACTGGTTGACTGCACGGAAGCGGTTCCGCTCCACCTCATCGAAGTCTATGTAAGAAATATCGAAAGCCACGCCATCGCACTGTCTTGTATAGCGGTAGCCATCTACAAAGAGATGATAGGTAGCACGAAGTCGATCAAAGTGAGTCTGTCCACCCGTGTGGCGCAGGTGGTCGATGATATTCGTCACATCGTCGGGCTCTAACTCGGGATGCTGACTTTGGAGGAAACCGGACAAGTCCGCCGTCAGGAGGAGCTCTTCATTGCTACGATGTAGCTCACCCCCATATGTATAGTCCCATCCCACCTCTTGCAGGAGAGCGATAAGAGCCGCCTCGTATTCGCTTTCGTAGAACTTCATGTTGAATGCGTTGTGTTTACCGGTATCTTTTCAGACTAATAGATAGGGCTATGAGTGCAGACTATACATGTACCCGAAATACCGTTCTCGGGTATATATCTGTGCTGACGTGTACCCGAAATAACGATTTTGGGTACATATCCAAGCCAACGTGTACCCGATTTTGCTTTTTGGGGTACACATTCTTATTGTTGGACAGATTCAATAGTCTCAGTGTTATTTCTCCCGTCAATGTGATGATGAATAAACAAGTCCATCAGTTTTGTATTGATATAATAATTACTTCGTCCAAATTTCACCTTTTGGAGTAAACCCGTGTCAACAATCATGTCAAGATATTTAGTCGCTGTCTTTCGTTGTACCATCATGTCTTTCTGCATATATTCAATCTTGGTGTACGGGTGAAAGAATAAGTTGTTTATCAGTTCATGCTTATAACGCCCCCCAAATAAGGGTCGTAACGTGTTTTTATATTCAGACATAAGGACGGAAATCTGCTTGACAAGTTCTATGGTTTGTACAGCCGTCTCCTCGATGCCTTTGAGCATAAACAATATCCACTGTTCCCATTCCTCAAAATTATTGTCGCCCTTATCTCTGATAAGCTGAATCAAACGATAGTATTCCCCTTTGTTGTGGGTGATGTATCTACTTAGGTATAGGATGGGCAAATCCAACAGTTCATTGATAATCAGATATAGAATAATGAGGATTCTACCTGTCCTGCCATTGCCATCATAGAATGGATGAATACTTTCAAACTGATGGTGAATGATCGCTAACTTTATCAGTGGATCTAGATCATGAATACCCGGGTCGTTGATATACTGCTCTAGGTTGGACATCAAATTTTCTACCTCTTGATACTCCTGAGGTGGAGTATACACCACGTCTCCTTTCGACGATTTTAGTACCGTACCTGGAACTTTTCGAAACCCGGCATTATTATTTTCCAAGCTTTGCTGTATCACTTTGATATCATTGAGTGTAAGAGCCTTATTTTTACGAGCTCTTTCAAACCCTACAGACATAGCCTCTCTATACAGTAGCACTTCTTTGGCAGCGGCATTGCTGATTTGTCCCTCCATATGCAGGTCTGCCTTATACAACTCATCCGAGGTTGTAACAATATTTTCTACGGCCGAACTGTCCAAGGCTTCTTGTAGTACTAAAGTGCTGATCAGAATATTCTCGTTGGGAATAGTCAGTGCTATTCCTTTCAATTCTGCCAGTCGACGATTGGCGGAATTGACTTGCTTCAATACTTTCTTTGTTTCAAAATCATAAGGAAGAGGCAATAGTGGTATGTCGTAATGCTTATTCATATCTTTCAAATTTCAACTATTAATAGCCTTTTGGATTAAGGCGGGGCAGAGCGATGTGAGCCTTTCGCGCGCTTCTCGAGCAATGTTTTTCGCCTCCTCGATACAATGGTAGAGGTTCACTATAGACTGCTGCACCTCCATCGGGGGGAGAGGAATCTTTATCTCGGTGAATCTATCCCAATCAAGATTAGAACGGATACTACCATCGCTTAAAAACCAGCCCAGTCTGTCCATCTCAAATCGGTTGAATTGCAAAAACATATATTGAGGCAAGATTTTTGAAGTGTCTTTGACTTTGAACGTAGTATACGCAGGCGATACGAGTATTGTTCCCTCATTGCTTTGCAGTGCAATCCTGATGCAAACATCACGCCCTGTCTGCATACCGCTAAACACAAAAGTATCTTGCTTCACTAACATGTACTTTCGGTTGTCCAAGTTATTTGTGTCCGCTACAGTTGGCATAAATGCTTTATCCTTGTTCACACCACAAAAGGGATAATCCGTTCCCTCGCTGTTCCTCTCGTCCACCTCTTTGATATAGTCGCTGAGGGGGACAGAGGGGTATTGGCGTTTGCAGTCGACGATAAATGCCTGGCAAGCTTCGGTCAGTGGAGCAATCAAAGCTTCGTTGTCTTCGGCTAAACGCTTCAATCCCTCGTAAGTCGCCACCAACTCTCGCTGCTCCTCCATACTCGGCAGAAGAATGCGAATGTCACAGAACCTGTCCCAGTCCAAATTGGAACGAATGCTACCATCGCTTAGAAACCACCCATATCTATCCATCTCAAAACGGATAAATTGCATATACAAAAACAGAGGAGTGAGTTCGTATTTTTTCTTTACTCTGAAAGTCGTATATGCAGGAGAAATGAGAACTACCTTATCTTCACTCTGCAAAGCTATTCTAATACAAACATCTCGCCCTGTCTGCATACCACTAAACGCAAATGTCCCCTGTGCAACCAACTTGTATTTAGTGTTGTCTATGTTATTGGTGTCAGCGACAGTGGGCATAAAGTTTTTGTCCTTATTGATACCACAGAACGGATAGTCAATCCCCTCTGTGTTGCGATCGTCCACCACCTCGATATAGTCGCCGAGGCGTACCCACTTCGTTTTATTCGCAGTCATAGCCGAGCTGTTGGAGTGCTTTGCGTAGGTTTTTGTCGTTCTGCTCTTGGCGTTGGAGTAGCGTCCCCACGCTCTGTGCCGTTTGGGTCAGCACTTGATGGTAATCTATGTGGCTATCACGGTCTACAAACTCGATGTAGCGACTGGGGACCAGTGAAAAGTCATTGGCTCGCAGTTCGTCTATACCTACCGAGCGATAGAGCTCCGGCTCGGCATAGTGTGCGCCGTCTGTACCCTCCGCCTGCCAGCCGTGATAGATAGCTACGGCTCGCCGGACTTGCTCCTCGGTAAGCATCACTTTCTTCTTCTGCTCGCCCTTGACGGGGTTGTCCGTCCAGCTACGCAAATCCATGAACAGCACTTCGCCCTGTCTCGAGCGGAGCCGGCGGTCGTGCCAGCGTCCGCCACGCTTATTTTGGTTGAGTATCCACATCGTGACGGATATATCGGTCGTATAGAAGAGTTCGCGCGGGAGTACGACGATGGCTTCGACTTTGTCCGCCTCGATGAGTTTCTGACGAATGCTTGCAGCATCGCCATCGCCTAGAGCGCCATTTGCTAGGAGGAAGCCCGCCACACCACGCTTGGGACGCAGCTTCGAGAGCATGTGGAGTATCCAAGCATAGTTGGCATTGCCCTCAGGGGGCAAGCCATAGTCTGCCCAGCGGGCATCATGGCTGAGGGAGACATCGTACCACTTCTTGAGATTGAAGGGTGGGTTGGCCATGATGTAGTCAAAGGTCAAGCCGCGGTGCATATCGTTCGTAAAAGTAGAGGCATTGCGCTCGCCGAGGTGGTGCGAGATACCACGCATAGCAAGATTCATTTTCGCCAGGCGATAGGTGGCAGGGTCTGCCTCCTGCCCATAGACATTGACCTGCATGATGTCGCCCTGCTTGGCCTCGACATACTTGGCACACTGCACAAACATACCGCCCGAGCCACAGCAAGGGTCGTAAAGTGTGCCATCGAAAGGCTCGACAAAGGCGGCAATCAGCTCTACGATATCGTGGGGCGTGTAGAACTCGCCCTCCTCCTTGGTGGCATTGATAGCAAAACTCTTGAGAAAGTACTCATAGACCCGCCCGATGAGGTCTCTCTCCGTGCCAAAGGTCTTGTGCGAGATCTTGTTCACTTCGTCCATCACCTTCTTGATGACATTGGCTTCGAGATTGATACTCGTGAAGAGCCCCAGACGCACACAGCCCCTGAAGGTCTCGCCACTATCCTCCAGTGCATTCAAAGCATCGTCGAGGGAGGCGTTGAGCTTTGTCGGAGGAAGAAGGATGAGGTTTTCCCAGCGTGCCGAAACAGGCACGAAGGCGACACCACTATACATACCAGGCTGGTCGAGGAAGTCTTTTATCTCCTCTTCGTCTGTCATGCCATTGTCGAGACATTGCCGGCGTAGTCTCTGCTGCTCGTCCTCAAACTTCTCTCCGATGAAACGAAGGAAGACGAGCGTCAGCAGCAAGTCACGCTTATCATTGAGAGAAGCGTTACTGCGGAGATACTCCCGGCAGTTGAATAGTATGGTCTCGAGGCTTGGGGTACCTGCCTGTGCTGTTTTCTTTTTCTTCGCCATAATACTTTAATGGTGTCTATATATTGTGTAGCTATAAAATTACTGAAATTATCAGATTCCGCCAATCTAGCTTAATCCAAATAGTAGATCGCAGTTTGCCCCCCGCTAGATAGACTCTAGATAGACATTGAAAAGGATGTAAGTAGGGATGTGCGGGCAGTGGTAGGGGGGGTGGAGGGCACAAAAAAGTCTTGGACCACCCGTGTGGATGATCCAAGACTTCATTTATTTAGCTTGTATTGGTTCCTTAGGACAGATTAGTCCTGAGGCATCTCGAAAGGGATGTCGGCATCGTCACCGGCTTCAGCTGTAGCAGCCTTGACCTCTTCGAGTGCTCGGAGTCGTTGCTCTTCTTTTTTGGAGATAACCACTAGGTCGTCGTACTCGCGAAGACCTGTCCCGGCGGGGATGAGGTGGCCGCAGATGACGTTCTCCTTGAGCGCCTCGAGCATATCGGTCTTGCCCTCTATGGCAGCGTTGTTGAGCACTTTGGGGGTCTCCTGGAAGGAGGCAGCAGACATGAAGCTCTGGGTCTGCAGTGCAGCCTTCGTGATTCCCTGGAGAACTTGGTTCGTCGTTGCCGGCATGGCATCACGCACCTCCATAGGGGTGAGGTCCTTGCGGCGGAGCTGACTATTCTCATCGCGGAGGCGACGCATCGTGATCAGCTGTCCCTCGAAGTAGGTCTCCGAGTCACCGGGGTTGGTAATGACCTTCTTGCCCCAGAGGCGGTCGTTCTCCTCGTTGACTTCGATCTTGTCCACGAGCTGCTGCTCTAGGAAGTTCGTGTCACCCGGATCGACGATCTCTACCTTTCTCATCATCTGACGTACGATGACCTCAAAGTGCTTGTCGTTGATTGCCACACCCTGCTTGCGGTAGACGTCCTGCACTCCGTTGACGATGTAGTTCTGAACCGCATTGGGTCCGAGTATCGCCAGGATATCAGCCGGAGTAACGGCTCCCTCTGAGAGAGGATCACCGGCACGCACGAAGTCGTTTTCTTGTACCAAAAGCTGGCGGGATAGCGGTACCAAGTACTTGCGCTCCTCACCCATCTTGCTGGTCACCACCACTTCGCGGTTACCGCGACGGATACGACCGAGCTGGATCTCACCATCGATCTCCGAAACAACAGCGGGGTTGGTCGGGTTGCGCGCCTCAAAGAGCTCGGTAACACGTGGCAGACCTCCGGTAATGTCACCGGTCTTCATGATCACACGCGGGATCTTAGCCAGGATCTCTCCTGCCTTGACCTTCGTGTTGTTTTTCTTGACCAGGTGAGCGTTGATGGGAAGGTTGATCGCCTTCAGGATGTTGCCGTCCTTATCTTCGATATTGAGTGCAGGAGAGAGTTTCTTGTCCTTGCTCTCAATGATGATTCGCTCTTCGTGTACAGAGGAGACGTTGGAGTCGGACTGTATCTGGAAGGTAACGTTTTCGACCACATCCTCGTACTTGAGGGTACCATCCACCTCTGCAAGCAGCACGGCGTTGAAGGGGTCAGACTCATATATGATGTCGTCTGCACCCACCTCTGATCCGGGCTTAGTGTAGAGGATCGCACCGTAGGGGATGTTGGTATTGATCAGGGTCATCTGGGTGTTTTTGTCCACCACACGCATCTCTGCCTGTCGACCGATCACGACCATGACGGTCTTGCCGTCCTCACGCTTGTAGTCGACCGTACGGAGTTCGTCGATCTCGAGGATACCATCGTACTTCGCCTTGAAGAAACGCTCAACCGTATCCGAAGATGCCACACCGCCGGCGTGGAAGGTACGGAGCGTCAGCTGGGTACCCGGCTCTCCAATGGACTGAGCCGCTACCACTCCTACGACTTCGCCGATCTCGACCGGGCTGTTGTGCGCGAGGTTGCGCCCGTAGCACTTAGCACATACTCCACGCTTGCTCTCGCAAGTGAGTACCGAGCGGATCTCCACCTCGGTAATCGGGGACTCCTGTATGATCTCTGCTGCCTTTTCGCGGATCTCCTCTCCAGACTTCACGATCAGCTCACCTGTGAGCGGGTGGATGATGTCGTGGACGGAGACGCGTCCGAGGATACGCTCGTAGAGGGAAGCAACGACGTTGTTGCCCTCCTTGATCTCTCTGCGAATAATACCGCGGAGTGTACCGCAGTCCTCCTCCGTGATGATGACGTCCTGTGAGACATCCACCAGTCGACGGGTAAGGTACCCGGCATCGGCGGTCTTGAGGGCGGTATCGGAAAGTCCCTTACGCGCACCGTGGGTGGAGATGAAGTACTCGAGCACGGAGAGGCCCTCCTTGAAGTTGGAGAGAATCGGGTTTTCCATGGTCTGAGCTCCTTCGCTACCGCGCTGTGGCTTTGCCATCAGACCACGAATACCTGAGAGCTGCTGGATCTGGTTGGCAGATCCACGCGCTCCGGAATCCATCATCATGTAGATGGGGTTGAAGCCGTCGTTGTCGTTCTTGAGCTGGGACATCAGGACAGCGGAGAGGTTGTTGTTCACATTCGTCCAGACGTCAATGATCTGGTTGTACCGCTCGTTGTTGGTGATGTTACCGTAGCTGAAGTCCTCCATGATGGTATCTACCTCCTCGTACCCTTCGCTGATCATCTCCTCTTTTTCTTCGGGGATGATGACATCATCGAGGTTGAAAGATAGACCTGCCTTGTAGGCCATGGTAAAGCCCATATCCTTGATGTCATCCAGGAACTTGGACGTCTTGGCGATACCGCACTCCTTGATCACCTCACCAATGATGGTACGGAGTACTTTTTTGCCTACTACATCGTTGATGTAGGGGATGCCCTCCGGTACCACGGAGTTGAACATGAGTCGACCGACTGAGGTCTCGACAATATGCTCGTACTTATTGCCGTCCTTATCCACATCTTGTATGCGGACATTGATGCGGGCGTGCATAGCTACGTGACCTTCGTGGTAGGCAATCATAGCCTCGTCCGGTCCGTAGAATGTATGCCCCTGCCCTTTGGCATCCGTGCGGAGCTTAGTGATGTAGTAGAGCCCCAATACCATATCCTGCGAAGGTACGGTGATCGGGGTGCCGTTTGCGGGGTTGAGGATGTTGTGCGAAGCCAGCATGAGGAACTGCGCCTCCAGGATTGCTTCGTTGCTCAAAGGAAGGTGCACCGCCATCTGGTCACCGTCGAAGTCGGCGTTGAACGCTGTACATGCCAGTGGGTGAAGCTGAATAGCCTTACCCTCAATCAATCGCGGCTGGAATGCCTGAATACCTAGTCTGTGCAGAGTAGGCGCACGGTTGAGCAGTACGGGGTGTCCCTTGATGACGTGTTCGAGAATATCCCACACCTCAGGTACGCGACGATCCACGAGGCGCTTGGCACTCTTCACGGTCTTCACCAGTCCACGCTCAATCAGCTTGCGGATGATGAACGGCTTGTAAAGCTCGGCGGCCATCTCCTTGGGGAGACCGCACTCGTGCATCTTTAGCTCCGGTCCTACCACAATCACGGAGCGGGCGGAGTAGTCCACGCGCTTACCGAGGAGGTTCTGACGGAAACGTCCTTGCTTACCCTTGAGTGAATCGGTGAGGGACTTGAGGGGACGGTTGCTGTCTCCCTTGACGGCTCCGGACTTACCGGAGTTGTCAAATAGGCTGTCGACCGACTCCTGAAGCATGCGCTTCTCGTTTCGCAGGATCACCTGAGGAGCACGGGTCTCGATGAGACGGCGCAGACGGTTGTTTCGGATGATGACGCGACGGTAAAGCTCGTTGAGGTCGGAAGTCGCAAAGCGTCCTCCATCCAGAGGCACCAGCGGACGGAGATCGGGTGGAATCACCGGCACTACTTTGAGTACCATCCACTCCGGACGGCTGTAGCCGTTGCTTGCACGGAAGCTCTCTACCACCTGCAGGCGCTTGAGTGCTTCTTTTTTTCGCTGTTGTGAAGTCTCCTTGGATGCTTTGGCGCGGAGTTCGTATGAAAGCTTGTCGAGGTCGACGCGTTCGAGCATCGCCAGGACTGCCGGAGCACCGGTATCTGCCTCAAACTTACCAGGGTCTCCGTCGGGGAGGTCTTGGTTGTCCTCGGGAAGCTCGTCTAGGATCTGTAGGTACTCCTCCTCTGAAATGAGGTCGCCCACCGCCAGCTCTTCTCTGGGGCCGGGGTTGATGACAGCGTAGCTCTCGTAGTAGATGATCTTCTCAAGCTTTTTGGACGGGATGCCTAAGAGGTAAGCGATCTTATTGGGGACGGACTTAAAGAACCAGATGTGAACCACCGGTACCTCGAGCTTGATGTGCCCCATGCGCTCACGTCTCACTTTTTTCTCCGTTACCTCTACCTGACAGCGATCGCAGACGACACCACGATAGCGGATACCTTTGTACTTACCGCAGTGGCACTCATAGTCTTTTACCGGACCAAAAATACGCTCGCAAAACAGACCCTCTCGCTCTGGTTTGTACGTACGGTAGTTGATGGTCTCAGGCTTGAGGACTTCGCCCGATGAGGTCTCTAGGATTTCTTCGGGAGAGGCTATCCCTATGCGGATGCTGTTAAAGCTGGACTTTACCTTTTTATCTCTTTTGAAAGCCATATGTACTTTATTGCTTATATCTCTTTGATTGAGGAATGAATAGGGTAGCGCGTGATCAGTCTAGTTCGAAAGTAAGACCGAGACCACGGAGTTCGTGCAAGAGGACGTTGAGCGACTCGGGGATGCCGGGCTTGGGCATGGGTGTCCCTTTGACAATCGCCTCGTATGCCTTGGAGCGGCCTACTACATCGTCACTCTTGATGGTAAGGATCTCCTGTAGCGTATGGGCCGCACCGTATGCCTCAAGTGCCCACACCTCCATCTCTCCAAAACGCTGACCACCAAACTGTGCTTTACCACCGAGAGGCTGCTGGGTGATGAGAGAGTACGGCCCAATAGAGCGGGCGTGCATCTTGTCGTCCACCATGTGACCGAGCTTGAGGAAGTAGGTCACCCCTACAGTGGCGGGCTGGTCAAAGCGCTCTCCGGTCTCACCATCTCGTAGATAAGTGGTGCCGTAGCGTGGCAGTCCCGCTTTGTCGGTCCAAGTATTGAGGTCATCAAGGTTCGCTCCATCGAAAATAGGAGTCGCAAACTTGGTATCCAGCTTAGAACCTGCCCAGCCGAGTACAGCCTCGAAGATCTGTCCGAGGTTCATACGCGATGGTACACCCAGGGGGTTCAGACAGATATCGACAGGAGTACCATCCTCGAGGAAGGGCATATCCTCACGACGTACGATCTTGGAAACGATACCCTTATTTCCGTGGCGTCCTGCCATCTTGTCTCCGACCTGTATCTTGCGCTTCTTGGCAATCAATACCTTAGCATTTTGGAGAATACCGTTGGGGAGCTCGTCACCGAGGGTGGCATCAAACTGCTTGCGTCGGTAGTCGCTCTCGATCTTCTTCACCTTAGCATTGTAGTTGCTCAGGAGTTGGGCGATCATCTCATTGGTATGCTTATCGCTGGTCCACCCGGTTCCGTTGACCTCGTGTAGCTCCAGCTGTCGGAGGGCAGTCTTGGTGAACTTAGCTCCCTTGCTCAGCACCACGATACCCTGAGTATCGGTGACTCCCTGTGATACCTTCTTTGCTGTGAGCGTTGCGAGCTTGTCGATCATGATGTCGAGTAGCTCATTCTTCTCCACCTCTTCTTCCTCGGTCAGGCGCTTTTTGACCTCACGGGTAGTCACGCGACTATTTTTGGTCTTGACCGCACGTGAGTACAGGTGGGTATCTATGACGACACCGGATAGCGAGGGGTTAGCCTTGAGAGACGCATCCTTCACATCTCCTGCCTTTTCGCCAAAGATCGCATGGAGAAGTTTTTCCTCAGGTGTTGGATCGCTCTCACCCTTAGGGGTGATCTTTCCGACCATGATGTCTCCCGGATGGACGCGTGCTCCTACTCGGATGATACCGCGCTCATCAAGATCCTTGGTAGCGTCTTCGCTGACGTTGGGGATATCGCTGGTGAGCTCCTCCATACCCCGCTTGGTCTCGCGGACCTCGAGGTTGTACTCATCGACATGTACGCTGGTAAAGTAGTCCTCGGATACCATGCGCTCACTGAGTACGATAGCATCCTCATAGTTGTACCCCTTCCAGGGCATGTACGCCACTACGAGGTTGCGACCAAGCGCCAGCTCTCCATTTTCGGTAGAGTAGCCCTCGGTAAGGAGCTGACCTTCCTTGACCTTATCGCCCTTGCGAACAATAGGACGCAGGTCTATGGTTGTGCTCTGGTTGGTCTTACGCCACTTAGGCAGCTTATAGGTGACGGTGTCACTCTCAAAGCGAGTGAAGAGTTCGTCCTCTGTGTACTTGTACTTGATGCGGATCTCTGCAGCATCTACGTACTCCACCACACCTTCGCGCTCAGCAACCAACTGGGTACGCGAATCACGAACAAGCTGTCCCTCCAAGCCGGTACCTACGATAGGTGCATCACTGTGGATTAGGGGAACGGCCTGGCGCATCATGTTGGATCCCATGAGTGCACGGTGGGCGTCGTCATGCTCCAAGAACGGAATGAGTGACGCTGCGATAGAGGCAATCTGCATAGGGGAAACATCCATGAGGTCCACCTCGCTCGGGGGTACTACGGGGAAGTCAGATCCGTAGCGAGCCTTCACAGCATCGTTTTGGAACGTCCCGTCATCAAGCAGCGGAGCGTTTCCCTGTGCTACAGTCTTGTCCTCCTCGGCTTCGGCAGTGTAGTAGTCGATTCCTTTCTTAGAAAAATCCACCTTGCCATTCGTAACCTTTCGGTACGGAGTGGCGATAAAGCCGAGGTCGTTGATCTTGGCATAGACGCAGAGCGAACTAATCAGTCCGATATTGGGTCCCTCAGGGGTCTCGATCGGACAGAGTCGACCGTAGTGCGTATAGTGGACGTCACGTACCTCAAACCCTGCTCGGTCGCGGCTGATACCACCGGGGCCGAGGGCTGAGAGCCTACGCTTGTGCGTGATCTCTGCCAGGGGGTTTGTCTGATCCATAAACTGCGACAAGGGGTTCGTCCCAAAGAACGAGTTGACCACACTGCTGATGGTCTTCGCATTGATCAGATCCACCGGGGTAAAGACCTCGTTGTCGCGAACGTTCATACGCTCGCGAACGGTACGAGCCATACGAGACAGCCCGATACCGAATTGTTGGTAGAGTTGCTCACCAACGGTACGGACACGACGGTTGCTCAGGTGGTCGATATCGTCCACCGTAGCGCGACCGTTCTTCAGAGCTACGATATATGTGATGATGCTGGCAATATCTTCATTGGTCAGCACCTTTGTATCCTCACTGATATCCAGCTTTAGTTTCTTATTGATACGGTAGCGACCTACATCACCGAGGTCGTACCTTTTTTCGGAGAAAAAGAGGCTGTTGATCACCTCCTGCGCCGAAGCCTCATCCACCGGATCCTGGCTGCGCAGCTGCTTGTAGATGTGGTAGACCGCCTCCTTTTGTGAGTTCGACGGGTCCTTCTGCAGGGTATTGGTGATGATCGAGTAGTCCAGTCCACCCTCACTCTCCTTGGTCAGGAGGATGTTTTTGGTGCCGGACTCGAGGATCAACTCCGCATTTTCTTCCGTTAGTTCTTCATCACGGTCCACTACGACCTCGTAGCGTTCCATGGATACTACCTCCCCTGTTTCTTCATCAACCAGGTCTTCTATCCAGCTCTTGAGCACACGAGCTGCGATCTTACGACCCAGATTTTTCTTGAGGTTTGTTTTATTGACCTTCACCTCCTCCGCTATTCCGAAGAGGCTCAGGATGTCTTTATCTGTCTCGTAGCCGATAGCACGAAGCAGAGTCGTCACGGGAAGCTTTTTCTTGCGGTCAATATAAGCATACATAATGTTGCTGATATCCGTCGCAAATTCAATCCACGAGCCCTTGAATGGGATGACTCTCGCACTATAGAGCTTTGTTCCGTTATTGTGGAGACTCTCCGAAAAGAACACACCGGGCGAACGGTGCATCTGAGACACGACCACCCGCTCTGCACCATTGATCACAAAGGTACCGGATGGGGTCATGTATGGGATCTGCCCCAGGTACACCTCCTGAACCGAAGTGTCAAAGTCTACGTGATCGGGGTCAGTACACTCCAGACGCAGCTTTGCTTTTAGCGGCACATTATAGGTCAGTCCTCTGGTCAAACACTCTTCGATAGAGTACCTTGGTGGATCTATGAAGTAGTCCAAAAACTCTAGGATGAAATTATTCCGAGTATCATGGATCGGAAAATTCTCCATGAACACCCTATACAGCCCCTCGTTCTTTCGTTTCTCGGACGGTGTATCCAGCTGCATAAAGTCTCTAAACGACTTGAGCTGAATGTCCAAAAAGTCTGGGAAGTCCACCGGGTGTTGTATGGACGCAAAGTTTACTCTTTGTGCAGATTTATTTGAGGACATGGTGAGTTATTAGAGGTGATAAATAATAAAGGAACAGAAAAAGACATGAAATGGTTAAGAACCCCCCAACCGGGGATTCTTAACCATATTCTCGTAGCTTTAGTACGAGAGTAGAGGAAGTTTATTACTTAATCTCAACCTCAGCTCCAGCTTCTTCAAGCGCAGCCTTTAGTGCGTCAGCGGTAGCCTTGTCAGCACCTTCCTTGACTGTTGATGGAGCAGCGTCAACTAGTTCCTTAGCCTCCTTTAGTCCAACACCGAGGTGCTCTTTCACAGCCTTTACGACCTGGAGCTTAGCACCACCCGGGGACTTGAGGACTACATCAAACTCGGTCTTCTCCTCTGCTGCTGCGCCGTCGCCGCCTGCTGCGGGACCAGCTACTGCTACTGCTGCAGCTGCGGGTTCGATACCGTACTCATCCTTCAGGATGTTCTTCAGCTCGGTTACTTCAATAACGGTCAGGTTTACGAGTTGTTCAGCTATTGCTTTGATATCTGCCATTTTAGTATGTTGTTATTATCTTGTTTGGTTATCTGTTTACTGAAAAAATCTCTCTTGTCTATTTTTACTCGCCACGTTCTTCGAGCGTCTGGAGTACACCATGGATCGTACCACCTGCTGCTGACTCCAGTGCGGAAACCACACCTTGGATAGGAGACTCCAGCATGAGTAGGATATCGCCCAGCAGCTCTTCCTTGCTCTTTACGTTTACGAGTTCTTCGAGCTTATCAGCTCCGAGGTAGACACCCTCTTGCACATAGGCGCTCTTTAGCTCAGGCCGTACAGGCGCACCTGTCGCAGCCGCTGCCTTGCGAGCATCCTTAGTGAACTCCTTGATCAGCTTCGCCGGCGCATTAGCTGTCTCGCTAAACATCACCGCCGTATTACCTTTCAAGGTGTCAAAAAGTGGGCTATAGGCCTCTTCATTCACCTCCTTCAGCGCAAGCTTCAGAAGTGTATTCTTTGCCACGACCACTTTCACGCCATTCTTAAAGGCCGCACGACGCAGTTCGCTCGTCTTGTCAGCAGGCAGACCTTCCATATCAGTCAGATAGAAGTTATCATACTGACCGAGAAGCTCTACGAGTGAGTCGATTACTTTCTGTTTATCTTCTTTTCTCATTATGGGTCCGTTTTCGTTCTGTTGTATTAAAAAGGTACCAGTGAAGCATCCGGCTTACTTGTCGCTCTCAAGAGAGCGGGTATCCACCTTGATGCTCGGACTCATAGTGCTTGATAGATAGACACTCTTCATGTACGTCCCCTTAGCTGCCGCAGGGCGAAGCCTTACAAGCGTGAGGAGAAACTCACGGGCATTCTCATAGATCTTATCAGCGTCAAAAGACACCTTACCGATCGTTGAGTGCACGATACCGGTCTTATCGACCCTAAAGTCGATCTTACCACGCTTTACTTCACGTACAGCGTCACCAATATCGTTGGTCACAGTACCACTCTTGGGGTTAGGCATGAGACCACGCGGTCCCAGCACTCGACCCAGAGCGCCGATCTTACCCATGACGGAGGGCATAGTGATGATGACATCTACATCAGTCCAGCCACCCTTGATTTTTTCAATATATTCGTCCAGTCCTACAAAGTCTGCACCAGCTTCCTTTGCCTCTTCCTCCTTATCAGCGGAGCAGAGTACCAGCACCCTAGTTTCCTTTCCTGTACCGTGGGGCAGTGTTACCACACCACGTACATTCTGGTTGGCCTTACGAGGATCAACACCGAGGCGAACGTCCAAGTCTACAGAAGCATCAAACTTAGTTGTCGTGATTTCTTTCACGAGTGCTGATGCTTCGCGTAGAGAGTACACCTTTCCCGGCTCGATCTTGCTTTGTGCTAACTTTTGATTTTTCGTCAGTTTGCTCATTGTTACGATCTGTTTCTTAGTTATTGAACATCAGCCGGGAATTCACCCTTCACGGTTATCCCCATACTCCTTGCCGTACCGGCTACCAGCTTCATTGCGCTTGACACAGTGAAGCAGTTGAGGTCCACCATCTTGTCTTCTGCGATCGCCTTGACATCATCCCAGGTCAGCGTAGCCACCTTCTTACGATTGGGCTCTGCGCTACCGGACTTCTTCTTGGCTTTCTCCAGAAGCTGTACAGCGACAGGAGGCGTCTTGACAACAAAGTCAAAGGACTTATCCGCATAGTAGGTTATAACTACTGGCAGGATCTGTCCGGCTTTGTCTTGGGTCCTGGCGTTGAATTGCTTGCAAAACTCCATAATGTTGATACCCTTAGCACCAAGTGCAGGACCAACGGGAGGTGAAGGGTTAGCAGCACCTCCTTTGATTTGCAGTTTCATCTGGCCAGCAATTTCTTTTGCCATGATTCAAATTTAATTTCTTGTGTTAGTAAAAAAAGTTTGTGGAACACATCAAAGTACAAACGAGCTACCGTCCGACCACTTCCTCCCATCGTCTCGCAGCATCTCTCGCTAGAGAGCGTAACATCTACGCCACAAGCCACAGTGGGAAGCAAGGCCGATCAGTCTGGCTGACTCTCCTTTTCCACCTGCATATAGTCGAGCTCCATCGTGGTCTCCCTGCCAAAGACCTTGACCAAGATCTTCAGTCGCTTACGGTCATCCATCACCTCAATCACCTCGCCAAAGAAGCCGGAGAACGGACCAAAGGTCACCTTCACCCGCTCGCCCACGACGAAGTTCATCTCCGCATCATCAGGAGACTCACTCAGCTTGTCAGCTGTTTCGCGCAGCTGCTTCACATCGTGATCCGAGAGCGACACAGGCTCTACTTCACCGCCTAAAAAGCCTAGCACGTTGGGCACGCGACGCAGCATGTGCGCCGTCTCACCCTCTAGCAGAGCTTCTACAAAGACGTATCCCGAGTAGTACGGGCGAGTCCGCTCCACCTTACCACCCTTGGCACTCTTATTGACCTGAAGGACGGTTTCCATCGGGATCAGGATCTCGCGTACATTGGTCCGAAACAGAGGCTCCACATCCCGCATGCCGGTGATGTAGCTCTGCACATCTGTCTCTTTACCCGTGATAGTACGTAGTACGTAGAACTTGAAGTCGTCTTTCTTACTCATTGATGATATGGACTGTCACTTGACGTAAATGGTTCGCAGTTTCTCTCGTCGCAGATCGTCTGCCACTCAAGCCAACTGCGACACTATCTCTTGCGCTTTTCCGGCGACACCTTTTCTAGGCATCAGTCATCGATAGTGTCCGTAGTAGGAAGGGCGAAGCATCTTCACGACACCACCATCCGGCAGTCATGCCCGGCTCCATACCCAATGGGTGATGTAGCTGAGCACAAACAGTCTAGATGATGAAGCGATAAATGCCTCCCATAATGAACTCGAACGCCTGATCCACCAAGAAGATAAACAGAGAGAGTATTACGGAAGCTACTAACACAATCACTGCGCTCGATGAGAGCTCTTTTTTAGTGGGCCAAGTCACCTTATAGCGCAGCTCTTCATAGCACAGTACGCAGTAATCCCAAGCGCGCTTAAAGATGTTTCGATCCTTAGATTTAGCCATAAACCTAAAAGTATCTCTATATACAATTTCTAAATTTGCACGGGTTGAGAGGCTCGAACTCCCGACGCCTGGTTTTGGAGACCAGTGCTCTACCAACTGAGCTAAACCCGTGTAAGAGCATAGCAGTGCAGCCATCGACTGTATCTACCAGACCGTACAAACGGCTACGCTGCTATGACTATTACCTTAGTCTCTCCTTACATAGGAGGGAGCGGCTCCGACTCTATTAGTCGAGGAGCTCGGTGATCTGTCCTGCACCTACCGTACGGCCACCCTCGCGGATTGCGAAGCGGAGACCCACGCTACATGCTACCGGGCTGATCAGATCCACCTCGATGGTGATGTTGTCACCGGGCATCACGATCTCGTGGCCCTCAGGCAGCATGATCTCACCGGTTACGTCCAGCGTACGGATGTAGAACTGTGGACGGTAGTGGTTACGGAACGGAGTGTGACGACCACCCTCTTCCTTCTTCAGGATATACACCTCAGCCTTAAACTTGGAGTGAGGCTTCACAGAGTTAGGAGCTGCGATGATCATACCACGCTTGATCTCATCCTTCTCCACACCACGGAGCAGCAGACCTACGTTATCACCTGCCTCACCTTCGTCCAGAATTTTACGGAACATCTCCACACCGGTCACGACAGACTTGCGACCCTCAGCACCAAGGCCGATGATCTGAACCTCGTCGTTCACGTGCACCTTCCCGGTCTCGATACGACCTGTAGCCACAGTACCACGACCAGTGATAGAGAAGACGTCCTCTACGGGCATCAGGAATGGTTTATCAACGTCACGAGGAGGCAGCGGGATCCAAGTGTCAACCGCTTCCATAAGCTCCTCTACAGACTTCACCCACTTCTCCTCACCGTTGAGCGCACCAAGTGCAGAACCACGGATGATAGGAGTGTTGTCGCCATCAAAGTCATAGAAAGAGAGAAGGTCTCTCATCTCCATCTCCACAAGCTCGAGCATCTCCTCATCATCTACCATGTCACACTTGTTCATGAAGACTACTAGACGAGGTACGTTCACCTGACGTGCGAGCAGGATGTGCTCACGAGTCTGGGGCATAGGACCGTCAGTGGCAGCCACTACGATGATAGCACCGTCCATCTGAGCAGCACCGGTCACCATGTTCTTGACATAGTCGGCGTGACCCGGACAGTCAACGTGTGCATAGTGGCGAGTGTCAGTCTCGTACTCTACGTGTGAAGAGTTGATCGTAATACCACGCTCTTTCTCCTCAGGAGCGTTGTCGATGGAGTCATACGAGCGAACATCCTTACCGAACTTCTCACCAAGAACCTTAGTGATAGCGGCAGTCAGAGTCGTCTTACCGTGGTCCACGTGACCAATTGTACCGATATTTACGTGCGGTTTGGTCCTTTCGTAATGTTCTTTTGCCATAGTTTGATAACAATAAAATATAGTTGAGTTAAGTAATTCACACTCCGGCGACACAGCCAACACGACCACACCTTTTACAAAACGTAAACAAGGAGGTGAAGCTACAGTCTCCCGGCCTCATGCCGTTTGTGCGCTCTTCAGGCTACCATTTGCACTGGGGCAACACGGCTGGCAATCGACCCGTATGAGTCTCTCTACTTCTCCACCTGTGTAGTATGTTAGCAGCAGTGGGACCATCTCCCGCACCGAGGTGCTTTCGACGACTCCCTTTAGTGCCACTTGAGCCGATGCCGGGATTTGAACCCGGGACCTCTTCCTTACCAAGGAAGTGCTCTACCACTGAGCTACATAGGCATATTGGAGCGGAAGACGGGGCTCAAACCCGCGACCCTTAGCTTGGAAGGCTAATGCTCTATCGACTGAGCTACTTCCGCATGATCTGTGGGCAGTGATGGATTCGAACCACCGTAGGCATAAGCCAGCTGAGTTACAGTCAGCCCCATTTGGCCACTCTGGTAACTGCCCAAGTCATGATCTACTACCGCCGTCACCATTTGACCGGGCGGGTAATCGTGTGCAAAGGTAAGTAAATATTTCAAATACGCAAAACTTTTTCGCCTATTCTTTTTTGCGCCTTACTCCTCTGCGCTATTACCCACAAATATACAGCTAATATTTTATTTGACCAAGAGCCTTTTTGAGCGCTTTTGTCACTGGATTGTCACAGCGTATGGGGATCTTTGTTGTGGTCTATTTATTAGGTCGTAATATCGTCATCATACTCCCTATATATTATTACATGAGCACCAGACGCCCCCTACTTCTGACATTCTCTCTGCTTATACTCTTTCCGGCATCCATTGCTGCACAAGGCATTGTCCGCGGAAAGATCACCTGCGCCAATCCCCATACCGAGGTAACCGCCGCAACAATCCTAGTGCGTGGGACCGCTCCTCTTGTCTACACGACGATGGAGGAGGACGGTACATTCGTCCTCAAAGCTCCTGAAGGTCGCCAGACGATAGAGGTGCGAAGCGTTGGCTTTGTCGGTCGTGAGTATGCGGTGACGGTCATTCCGACACGCGAGACCGTACTGGAGGTAGCGCTGGAGCCGGCAGACCAGACCCTCAGCGAGGTGGTGGTGGAGGCACCCTACGACAAGAGCCGGACTCTGGAGCCGATGAGCCTGGCAGGGGGTAGGAGCTTCAGCACCGATGAGACCTATCGCTTTGCCTCTGCCCTCGGTGATCCGGCAAGGATGGTGCGAAGCTTTGCCGGCGTGATGCCGGTCAACGACAGCCGAAACGACATCATCATCCGGGGAAACAGTCCGTCTGGCCTGCAGTGGATTCTTGATGGGATTGAAGTGCCCAACCCCAACCACTTCAATGCCGGCATTGGGCTCACCGGAGGGCAGGTCTCGATGGTCAACACCAATCTTCTGACCAACTCCGACTTTTTGCTGAGTGCCTGGCCCGCAGCGTATGGCAATGCCCTATCGGGTGTCTTTGACCTCAAAATGCGAGAGGGCAACACCAAGACACACGAGGGATGGGCACAGGCAGGCTACGGCGGGTATGAGTTGGGGGCAGAGGGGCCGATCCCCACGGGAGATGGTTCCAACTACCTCGCTGCTTACCGCTATTCTGTCCCTGCCGTCCTCAGCGGACTAAAGTTGATAAAGATACCCGCCGTCCCGCACTACCAGGACTTGACGTCCAAGGTGACACTTCACCTCAGCCCCGACCACACTCTCTCGCTTCTAGGGCTCTGGGGGAAAAGCCGCATCAAGATTGATATGCGCAAGATGACCGAAACCCTAAACAAAGAGGAAGGCATCGGAGATGCCCGGAACACCATCATCGACATGAGCAGCATGAACATCGTCCTCGGGGCGACCCACCGGGCGGACTGGTCAAAGACAGTATATGGTAGCACCACCATCTCCCTTGTCCGAACCGTCCTGGACCTAGCCCTCCATGATCAAAAAGAAGGAAAAAAGGAGCAGCTCGATCTCATGATGAAGGATCGATCGAGGGAAAACAAACTGAGTCTCCGGAGTGAGCTCACCTGGCACCCCTCTTTTGCCTCGATGATTGTAGCAGGCATCGGCGGCGACCTCTTTGACGTGGACTACTTCTCCGAGTCGCCGGCGTTTACAGATCTTGGCGAGGTCAATGAGCAAGGACGCTTCGGTCTACTCCGCTTTTATGGACAGTACCGGTACAAGCCCTCCCAAAAGTGGGCAGCCACCGTTGGGCTTCATGGGATGGGGACAACGATCAACAAGAGCCGAGCCTTGGAGCCTCGAGCCGGGGTGATGTTTCAGCCCGCACCGAGCCATATCCTGGGGATGGCGACCGGCCTCTACAGCCAGCTGCAGCCACGAACCTATTACTTTACCCGCGACCCTGAGACAGGGAACGATGACAATAGGCGCCTCGGCCTCTCACGCGCCTTTCATGCAGATCTGTACTACGACTGGGCGTTCGCCCGAGATTGGCACGTACGCATAGAGGGCTACTGGCAGCACCTGTACAAAATCCCCGTAAAGGACGACCCCGACTCCTCACTGACCATACTCGATGTGGGGGTCACCTCCGACAACAGCATCAACCCCACCCCGGGATTGGTCAATAAGGGTACCGGACGCAACTACGGTGTCGAGCTGACGCTGGAGAAGTTCATTAGCCAAAACTACTACCTCCTGACCAACCTAACACTGTTCTCCTCGACGTATACCAACGGCTTTACCAGCCAGAGGTGGCACACAGCTATGGACGGAGGGTACATCTTCAATCTCTCCGGAGGCGGGGAGTACCCCCTCAACGAGAAGTGGACACTCCTCGCCGACCTCAAGTGTACAGCCGGTGGAGGAAAACGCTACTCACCACTCCTGGAGGCAGAGTCCCTCGACGCAGGAGAGATGCGCATAGATGTCGCCAAGACCAACGCCCTACAAATGCGTCCCTACTTCCGAGGGGATGTGCGTCTCGGCTACCGTCTGACCGGCAAGAAGAACACCCAAGAACTAGCAATCGACCTGCAAAACATCACCAACCGACGCAACGTCATGGGGCTGTCATACGACTCCAAGACCAACGACTACAAAGAGGTACTGCTCACCGGCTTTGGCATAATGGCGACTTGGCGCATCAACTTCACACTAAAGTAGCCGTCATTTCCCTTCGAAAGCCCTCATCCGAAAGCGGGCATCTACACTTTTGGGATGACCGCCACACTAGGCATCACTCTATTTTGGGGAGGTACGGATCGGAGCAAAAAAAATCGACGGATAGTAGCAATCTCTTTCCAGTAGGAAACTTTTGGCTACTATCCGTCAAATTTTCCTACACCCCCATCTGTTTGCTTATCAAGAACATACAAGATTAAGTCTTTTAACCTTAATCGGGATAGCACAAAAGGCTGACCCCCCGCTAAGAGCCCGGGGCAATGATCCATGGCAGTCGCTGCAAACAGAGAGGGTTGAGAGATTATATGTAATTTTATGGTGACTTTGCTGCTACTTGGTGATCAGCACCATTGCGCCCAAATTCGGGCGGACATGGCAGGCTGTACGGGCTGACCCCAGTTCCACCTGAAGGGCATGTTCCCGCACATTGGTGGGAATTTTGTAACTTTGCGGCGCAGGGGATGGAGGAGCTGTCTACATTTTTATTCACCCTATCAAACGAAGCAATTCAGATGATAACATCAGACCAACTTAATGAACTGTTGGAGCGCCTCGATGCGCTGAGGAGGTATCTTTGACGTCGACTCGAAGAAGATACAACTCGAGGAAGAAGAACTAAGAACACAAGACCCGCACTTTTGGGACGATCCCAAGCAGGCGGAGGCACAGATGAAGGTGGTCCGGGAGCTGAAGTCCTGGATCGGCGGCTATGAGGAGCTGGAGAGCCTGACCGAGGAGGTGAAGCTCTCGCTCGACTTCTTGAAGGAAGAACTGGTCACAGAGGAGGAGGTGGATAAGCTCTACTCTCGGGCGATCAACAAACTGGAGGAGCTGGAGCTGAAGAACATGCTCCGCGCCGAGGAGGACCGCCTGGGTGCCGTCCTCAAGATCAACTCCGGTGCCGGGGGTACCGAGAGCCAGGACTGGGCATCGATGCTCGCCCGGATGTACCAGCGCTGGTGCGAGAAACAGGGCTACAAGGTGACCATCACCAACTGGCAGGACGGCGACGATGCCGGGATCAAGACCGCTACCCTACAGGTGGAGGGCGATCTGGCGTATGGTTTTCTGAAAAGCGAGAACGGTGTCCACCGCCTGGTGCGCGTGTCACCGTACAACGCTCAGGGGAAGCGGATGACCTCCTTTGCATCGGTCTTCGTGGTGCCCCTGGTGGACGATACCATCGAGATCGATGTCGACCCCTCGCGCATGTCGTGGGATACCTTTCGCTCGGGTGGAGCGGGCGGTCAGAACGTGAATAAGGTGGAGACCGGTGTGCGGCTCCGCTACCAGTTCGTAGACCCCGACACGGGCGAAGAGGAGGAGATCCTGATCGAGAACACTGAGTCGCGCAAGCAGCAGACCAACCGCGAAAACGCCATGCGGCTCCTCCGAAGCGAGCTGTACGACCGCGAGCTGGCACGGAGACGCCAAGCCCAGGAAGCGATCGAGGGCACCAAGAAAAAGATCGAGTGGGGCTCACAGATCCGCAGCTACGTCTTTGACGACCGGCGGGTCAAAGACCACCGGACGAACTACCAGACCTCGGATGTGCAGGGGGTGATGGATGGAGAGATCGATCCTTTCATCAAGGCCTACCTGATGGAGTTTGGTGGCGAGGAATAACTACGAAAATATACCTAACCAAGATACCGATAAGATAAATAGAACTATGGCTACGACAGCAGATTTTAAGAACGGCATGTGCCTGGATATCGATGGTACATACTACGAGATCGTAGAGTTTTTGCACGTAAAGCCGGGTAAGGGTCCCGCCTTTGTCCGCACCAAGCTACGCAACGTCAGCAACGGTCGCGTGCTGGACAAGACCTGGTCCTCCGGCGTGAAGGTGGAGGAGGTACGCATCGAGCGTCGCCCCTACCAGTTTCTCTACAGGGATGAGATGGGGCTGGTCTTCATGCACCCAGACACTTTTGACCAGATCACCATCCCGGCGGAGGCGATTGCCGGGGTGCAGTTTCTGAAGGACGGGGACATGGTGGAGGCGATGGTCCATGCCGGCACCGAGGAGGTCCTCACCTGCGAGCTCCCGGCACACGTGACCCTCGAGGTGACCTACACGGAGCCTGCCGTGAAGGGCAACACCGCTACCAACGCTCAGAAAAACGCCACCGTCGAGACCGGAGCTGAGGTGCAGGTGCCTCTCTTCATCGAGCAGGGCGAGCAGATCGTCATCGACACCCGCGATGGCGTCTACGTGAGCCGCGCTAAGGAGTAACACCCTTTATCAAATAAAGGAGTCAGCCCGCAGAGGAATATCCTCCTGCGGGCTGACTCCTTTTTACATAGTCTTAGGTGCGAAGAACAGGGACAGAATGTGGAGGGTTGTTTCTTTTTTTGGCGGGAAAATAGTTAGATTTGTCCGTATGCATTTTTAGGAATGCTAAGAGATATAGGACTATATTACTAAAACTTACCAATCATAAAAACCTAAACGTATGGCAAAAAGTCATCCTAAAGGGCTCATCATACTAGCCCTCTCCAACATGGGTGAACGCTTCGGGTACTATACCATGTTAGCGATTCTGACCCTGTACATGCAAGCAAAGTTTGGATTCAGCTCCGCTGAGACCAGTATGATCTACGGGACGTTCCTCGCCCTGGTCTACTTTCTCCCGGTCTTGGGCGGTCTCGTAGCGGACAAGTGGCTCGGCTATGGCAAGACGGTCCTCATCGGTATCTGCATCATGTTCTTTGGGTACTTGGTGCTGGGCTTGGACCTGGGCAACGAAGCGATGGGCATCTCCGTGATGTTCCTTTCCCTACTGCTGATCTCTGCCGGGACGGGGCTATTTAAGGGCAACCTCCAAGCACTGGTGGGTAAGCTGTATGATGATCCGCGGTACTCCAAAAACAGGGACATCGCCTTTTCCATCTTCTACATGTTCATCAACATCGGTGCTTTTTTTGCACCAAGCATGGGTAATGCGATCACTAACTCGATCCTCTCCAAGGAGGGCTACTACTACGATGCAGCAGTCCCCGGGAACTATGTGCGGCTGAATGACGCAACGGTCGACCCGGCTGAATTCACCGCAGCAGTAGCGCAGGATACGCACAACTGGTCTGAGCTGACCGCTGATGAGCAGGCGGAGAAGATCACCAAAGCGAAGAAGAGCAAGGGGGTGATGTTCCCGGCTGAGGAAGCACAGGTGCTCTTTAACCTCAAGCTCGCTGGGCTGCACCAGCTGACCTATGCGGGAAAGATTGCTCCAAATGACCCGATGGCGATTACCGAACAGGACTATGCCATCATGGCGAGCCGTGCTCCTGAGGATGCTGCGCGCCAGGCAGAGATCCGTGAGCGTGTGGCTAATGTGGAGGTACCGGCGTCGCTGCTACCTGCGGGCGGCACGGGTGACTTTGCGCGCGACTTTGGTCAGCACTACGTGGCCACGACCCTCTCCAAGTCGTACAGCCTGGCGTTCTTCGTGGCATGTATCAGCTTGATCATCTCGATCTTGATCTTTACGCTCTTCCGGAGCACGTGGAAGTACGCTGACGTCACCGCTAAGCAGGCGGCAGCAAAGGCAGCACAAGCGGGCGTAGAAGTCGAGACAATGTCCAAGGAAGAGGAGCGCCAGCGCCTCATCGCACTGGGTCTGGTCTTCATGGTGGTGATTTTCTTCTGGATGTCTTTCCACCAAAACGGCTTGACGATGACGTTCTTCGCACGCGACTACACCATGAGCAAGGTGCCTAGTAGTGGCTACATCCCCTTCTCGCTGCTGATGCTTATTCCGTTCATCTGCTTCATGTACGGTATCTACCTCAGTCTCTTCGGACTCCTCGGAAGTAAGAAGAACCCCGTCACAGGTGTCATCTTGATCGTGGTGGGTATCCTCGGACTGGTTGGCGGCTACTTTGTCGACATCAAGCCGATCGGCGATGCGCTGCGCAACATCACGCCGCAGATCTTCCAGCAGTTCAATCCCTTCTTCATCATCCTGCTCACTCCGGTGACTGTAGGACTCTTTACCTACCTCAACCGCAAGGGCAAGGAGCCTAGCGCACCACGTAAGATCGGTATCGGTATGCTCCTGGCAGCACTCGGCTTCGTGGTCCTGCTTGTCGGCTCCATCGGTCTGCCCGACCCCAGCACGCTCGAGGGTACCAGCAATGTGCTCGTCTCTCCGTACTGGCTGATCAGCACCTACTTTGTCCTGACGCTCGCAGAGCTCTTCCTCAGCCCGATGGGTCTCTCCTTCGTCTCCAAGGTAGCACCACCCAAGTACTCCGGACTGATGCAGGGCGGATGGCTCGCAGCTACTGCCGTGGGTAACCTGCTGGTAGGCGTGATGGGATCGTTCTGGGACAAGCTGTCGCTTGTGGCATTCTGGGGCGTCCTCATCGGTTGCTGTCTACTCTCTGCCGTCTTCATCTTTAGTGTCATGAAGAAGCTCGAGGCAGTCACCGAAGGCTAACAAACCGCTACACCGTGGTAAGCCGCGCGAAATCACCTAGCGTACTTACCACTGTTCAATCCCGGAGAGGGTGCGTCAGGACAAAAGTCCCGGCGCACCCTCTCTCTGTTTGTCTTGGCATTCCTGCAGGGAATCTCCGGATACAAAAAAAGAGCTGACACCGAAAAAACGGTATCAGCTCTTGAGAATCATTTGCTCTTCATCTTGGACTTGAACCAAGGACCCCCTGATTAACAGTCAGGTGCTCTAACCAACTGAGCTAATGAAGAGTGTTGTCGGGAGTGAGGTTAGCCTCATCTCTCTTTGCTCTGCAAAGGTAGTTCTATTTTTTGATTCCACAAAATATTTCGCCCGTTATTTCCTATTTTTTCTCTACCGGTGGGGAACGACCCTTTTATTTTGCTCAGTGGAAGAGGGACTTTCTGGTTTTGGTTCACCCGAAATTGTTTGGGAATATACCTACTTCTAGGTACATTTGTCATGAAACAAAACGGACGGCTGGGATGCCGTCACACTTATTCACCACAAACAAAACAGTATGGAAAAGAAGAGTATTAAAGGTACCCAAACCGAAAAGAACCTACTCACAGCCTTTGCCGGTGAGTCTCAGGCTCGCAACCGCTACACCATCTTTGAGAGTGTGGCACGCAAAGAGGGCTACGGTCAGATCGCAGACTTCTTCAAGCAGACGGCAGACCAGGAGCGTATGCACGCCAAGATGCTCTTTTCGCACCTAGAGGGTGGTCCCGTAGAGATTACTGCCACCTACCCCGCTGGGAAGATCGGCACGACTCGCGAGAACCTCCTCGAGGCAGCCGAAGGTGAGAACGAGGAGTGGACCGACATGTACCCCACTTTCGCACAGATCGCCGAGGATGAGGGGTTCCCCTCCGTGGCTCTCCTGATGCGCAACATCATGAAGGCAGAGCAGGAGCACGAGCGCCTCTACAGACTCTTCCTAGAGCGTATCGAAAAAGACAACATCTTCCAAGAGGAGGAAGAAGTGGTCTGGAAGTGCCGTGTCTGCGGATACGTACACAAGGGCAAACAACCACCCGCTAAGTGCCCGGTATGCCAGCACCCGCAGGGCTACATCGAGCGTCTCACCGATGCTCCGGTGATCTAAACCGGCACGCAAGATAAGCCCACACAGCAGAGGGATACTAGGGTCGTCTGCACCCCGTCAGGGGTGCCTCCTTCATAGCCCGCGGTCGAGGTGCGCAGCACCGAAGCCCCCGGGTAAGCAAGCCCCAGCTTCCCTCCTTCCGACCCCGCCGGGGGTCGCCAATAGGTAAATCCGAAGGCGACCCCCGGCGGGGTCGCCGGTTGTTGGGAGGTTCGCCTTTTCCGGGGGGCATCGTCGGGGCGTTCGCCCCTCCTCGACCACCCCTCTATGAGAGGACGACCCCTGCGGGGTCTTCTTGCTCCACTTGGAGCACCGCTACCACCGGAGGGGGATGCCCGGTTCCAAATACAGCTACCAAGTCTGGGCATGACTCACTAAAAATAGTATCTTTGTAGGAGGTGGAATAGGTAAAAACACCGCCGGCATTTCAGACTAAAAAAACAGTTACACAGATAGAGACATGAATAAGAAAGTAGACGTGCTCCTCGGGCTCCAGTGGGGCGACGAAGGCAAAGGCAAGGTAGTAGACGTCCTGACGCCACACTACGACATGGTTGCGCGCTTCCAAGGCGGGCCAAATGCGGGACACACGCTTGAGTTTGACGACAAGAAGTTTGTCCTGCGCTCCATCCCGTCGGGGATATTCCAGGGCGGCAAGACCAACCTCATCGGCAATGGTGTGGTGCTCGACCCTGTGCTCTTCCGACAAGAAGCAGAGGAGCTGATGACCTCGGGCATCGACATCCGTCCGCAGCTCGTCATCTCCAAAAAAGCACACCTCATCCTGCCGACCCTTCGGATGCTGGATGCAGCAAACGAAGCGAGCAAGGGAGCAGCGAAGATTGGCACCACGGGGAAGGGCATAGGCCCGACCTATACCGACAAGATCAGCCGAAACGGTATCCGCGTGGGGGATGTGCTGCACGCCGACTTCCGGGATCGTTTCGAACAAGCCAAGCAGCGCCATGCCCGCATGCTGACCTCACTGACCGGCGAAGCCGATCCTCTGGACACAGAGGAGTACCGTCGGATGGAGGCAGACTTCATGGATGCCGTGGAGTACCTCAAGAGCTTCCGTATCGTAGACAGCGAGTACCTGGTCAACGATGCCCTGCAGTCAGGGCAGACCATCCTCGCCGAGGGGGCGCAGGGGTCGCTCCTCGACGTGGACTTTGGCTCCTATCCCTTTGTCACCTCCTCCAACACCGTCGCCGCAGGCTGCTGCACCGGTCTCGGTATAGCGCCTAGCCGTGTGGGGCGCGTGTACGGTATCTTCAAGGCGTACTGCACCCGTGTAGGTGCCGGTCCCTTCCCCACCGAGCTGGATGACGCAAACGGTCATGCCATGGCAGAGCGGGGCTTTGAGTTTGGAGCCGTCACCGGTCGCAAGCGCCGCTGCGGTTGGATCGACCTGGTGGCCCTCAAGTACACGACGATGCTTAGCGGGGTGACCGACCTCATCATGATGAAGAGCGACGTCCTGGACATCTTTGATGAGATCAAGGCGTGCGTATCCTACGAGATTGATGGAAAGCATACCAACCACTTCCCCTTTGAGGTGGACTCAAGCATCACGCCTGAGTACAAGAGCTTCAAGGGGTGGAAGACCGACCTGACCAAGATGAGGAGCGAGGATGAGCTCCCCGAGGAGTTCATGGCGTATGTGCGGTTCATCGAGGAGTACCTGGGTGTACCCATCACCATCCTATCCGTTGGCCCGGACCGCATAGAGACGATCCTCCGGGAGGGCTTTGTGTATAAGCACTAATTTTTTTCAAACAACAGATCTATACTCTATGGACACAACCGTTTTTTGGGCACTGATCATCCTTGTAATGGTGGGTGGCGGCATCGTCCAGATGGTGCTGCAGTCACGCTTCAAGCGGTACAGCCAAGTACGACTCACGAGTGGCATGACCGGCAGGGAGGTGGCAGAAAAGATGCTCCACGATGCCGGGATCTACGATGTGCAGGTGCTCTCCACCACCGGCAAGCTCACGGACCACTACAATCCCGCCAACAAGACGATCAAACTCAGTGAAGTGGTCTACGACACCAACTCTGTCGCGGCAGCCGCAGTAGCGGCGCACGAGACGGGGCATGCCATACAGCATGCACACGGCTATGCCCCCCTCAAGTTTAGGAGCGCCATGGTGCCTGTAGTGAGCTTTGCCAGCTCCATCGTACAGTGGGTACTTCTCGCGGGGATCATACTGGTCAACACCTTCCCCAACCTGCTCCTGCTGGGTATCATCCTCTTCGGGCTCACGACACTCTTCAGCTTCGTGACCCTGCCGGTAGAGATCGACGCATCGCGGCGGGCTCTGGCGTGGCTGCAGAGCAGCGGCATCACCTCTCCGCAGCAGCAACCCATGGCGACCTCAGCCCTCAAGGCAGCCGCCTACACCTACGTTGCCGCAGCGCTCGGATCGCTCGTCACCCTACTCTACTACATCTCCATCTACTCCGGGCGGAAGTAATCCGGAAGCGGAGCCACGAGCAAAAAACAGAGCCCGTGCCATAGGATTTTTTGATCCTTCCGATCCGGGCAAAAAATTTGACGGATAGAAGCGAAAAGTTTCCAGTAGGAAAGAGAACGGTTTCACGGATAGAAGAGATCTGTTTCCTACTGGAAACTTTTTGTTGATCGGCAGCACCCCGTAGGGGTGCCTCCCTCATAGCCCGGCGGTCGAGGTGCGAAGCGCCGACGACCCCGGAAAAGGAGATGATCCCAATCAATAAAACGACCCCGCAGGGGTCGCAAAACGCCCCGACCCTATGGCGACCCCTAGCGGGGTCGGGGGATGGTTCTTCGGTCGCTTTTCCCCGGGGTCTTCGGTGCTTCGCACCTCGACCGCCGGGCTATGAGCGAGCGACCCCTCGGGGGTCGGCATCCCCGTCCGTCTGCTTCGCGACGTATAGGTCACCCCAAAAACAACCACACACACAATCAAAAATAGTATCTTTGAACAACCTAAACAACTTATTCCGGTTTTAAGACGAAAACGGTGTCAACCAATACCCGTTTTTCCAACAAACCAAGTCAACCATTTTCAGGGATCTACAGTGAGATGAAGAAGCTAGTGTATGTGTGGAATAGATTGTACTACGGTCTGTTCTTATACCACAGTTGGACTCAGCTCTTGTGGCATAGAATACTCTGGGTCATCCCAATTGGCTTTCTGTGCAGAGTGGGGCTGCTCAATAGGGAGAAGCACAATAGCCGAAACAAAGAAGTGGCAAGAAGCCTGACCGACGAAAAACTCAGCACGGTACTGCTCATTTCTGACGCCACCATGCTGGCATTCACCGCACTTATCGTATGGACGATTGCCAACCTGATCTCTTTACTGATACCGGGCGCCTCACCGGCATTCCTCAGTAGGGGTGAATTCACGCTCATCACTGCCGTCTTGATTGTGCCGATCAACTACTTCGCCCTGTGGCGGGGAGATAAGTATCTGGAGTATTTCAGCGAATTTCATCGCTCATCATCGTCCACCAGCCGGACTTGGTCGATAGTCAGTATCTGCGCCGTGCTTCTTGCCTTGCTGCTGTTTATCTACAGCATGCACTTGATGGGATCGTGATGATCACCATACAAAAAAGGTGGTTAGAAAGTGGCAAAATACATACAGGAGCGGTGAAGAAAGCTTGATACTGCAGACTGACCTCTCTTACATCTGCCAGCCACCACTACGAAATACTCACTTTTAGGTATTGCGAGACTTGGCTACACCCCGTACCTTTGTAGCAAATAAGTACACGAGTATGATAAAATGAAAGTAGCATATAGCATTTATGGGTCTATACCCCTCCACTATAGAGGCGCACTGTTCAAGAAAAGAACAGTGCGCTTTTTTTATGAACAAAATAGAACATCGTTCACTACTGGCGCATTACCCTAATTATGCAAACTCTGAAAGATGACATTCGGCAACGCATCATCGCAACCGCCCGTGCAGAGTTTATTGCACATGGCGTACGTTGTACTTCCATTCGCACGGTGGCTCGCAAGGCAGGCATTGCCGTAGGAAGCCTTTACAATTACTTCAGTAGCAAGAACGAACTATTTTGTGAGGTGTTGCGGCCCCTCACCAAGGCGTTGGACAAACACATTCTGTCGCACAATGACGAAAAGTTTCTGTCGATAGACGTATTCAGCATGCGGCAATACCAAATAGACTACATCTTTGACCTGCTCGGCATCATCAAGGACTTCCGTCCGGAGCTTCGACTGCTCCTATTCAACTCTGAGGGTACGTCGCTACAAGGATACAAAGACAAGATGGTGGACAGACAGATGAAAGTGGGCATGGAATACATACGACTGATGAAAGAACGCTATCCACATCTCAACGCCAACATTTCGCCATTCTGGATTCGCATCACTTGCTCCACATGGATAACCGTCTTCTGCGAGCTTGTAGAAAATGAAGATTACAGCGACGAGGATATCAAAATAGCCCTGGAGCAGTACATGGACTTTAGTATGGCAGGATGGAAAGCATTGCTCAAACCATAAAGACTAATTTCTAAAAGACAATAATATATGATCAAGACGCTTAATCGTTTAGGAGCTTACATGGGAGGGCGCAAATACTTGCTGCCATGCTCCGTAGCACTGTCGGCAGTCAACGGACTGCTGTCGCTTGTCCCATTCGTACTTTTGTGGCTCGTGGTACGCACACTACTAACAGCCAAAGGCAACCTCTCAGACACACCCCTTATAGACTATGCCCTATGGGCTTTTATCATATCGGTGGCGAACGTGTTGCTCTACTTTTTGGCACTGATGCTTTCCCACCTTGCGGCATTCCGTATCGAAACCAACATGAGACGCAAAGCGATGCAACGGCTGATGCGTGCACCATTGGGCTATTTCGATAGGCAAAACACCGGGCGTATGCGCAAAATCATTGATGAGGATTCGGGACAGACGCATACTTTCGTGGCACACCTGCTACCCGATGTGGCGAGCTGTGTCGTTGCCCCGATAGGTGTTATCGTACTGCTATTCGTTGTGGATTGGCAGCTGGGGGCAGTTGCCATGATACCTCTCGTTTGCGCCATAGGCATTATGGGATATATGATGAACCCAAAGAACAACCAATTTCAGAGGCTCTATCTTGATGCGCAGGAGAAGATGGGGGCAGAGGCAGTAGAATATGTCAGAGGCATTCCCGTGGTCAAGGTGTTCCAGCAGACGGTCTACTCGTTCAAACGCTTCTACGATAGCATTATCAGCTACCGCGACCTTGTCATCAAGTGCACGCTTGTGTGGCGCACGCCAATGCCTCTGTACACACTTGCCATCAATGCCTTTGCTTTCCTCCTCGTTCCTACTGCTATCATCCTGATAGGATACGGTGGAGATACCACCACCATTATCGCCAACGTGATACTTTATGTGGTGATTGCACCGCTCATTGCTTCCAACGTGATGAAAGCCATGTATCTCAGCCAGGACCTTTTCTTGGCAAACGAGGCTGTGGAGCGACTGGAGCAGCTCACTCATATTGACCCGCTCACACAGCATGACGAGCCAAAACGGGCAGAAAGGTACGACATTCGCTTCGACAACGTTTCGTTCCGATATGAGGGAGCGGAGAAAGATGCAGTGAGTCATATCAACCTAACCATTCCCGAAGGCAAGACGGTTGCGCTTGTAGGAGCGTCGGGCAGCGGAAAAACCACCATAGCAAGGTTGATACCCCGCTTTTGGGATGTATGCCATGGCAGTGTTAGGATAGGAGGTGTAGACGTGAGAGATATGAGCCAGGACGAGCTGATGCGCAACGTGTCGTTCGTCTTTCAGAACACCCGTCTGTTCAAGACTTCGCTCATCGAAAACCTACGTTACGGCAATCCTGATGCGACGACCGATCAGATCAACCGTGCCATTGATCTCTCACAAAGTCGAGAGATTATCGACCGTCTGCCACAGGGATTGGATACCGTTATCGGCGCCGAGGGTACTTACCTTTCGGGAGGTGAGCAGCAGCGTATTGTTCTCGCCCGTGCCATTCTGAAAGATGCTCCTATCGTAGTGCTCGACGAGGCGACTGCCTTTGCCGACCCCGAAAACGAACAGCTTATCCGTAAGGCACTGGCACATCTCACCCAAGGAAAAACCGTGCTGATGATAGCCCATAGACTTACCACGGTGCAGGATGCCGACTGCATCGTCGTTGTGAACGATGGCGAGATTGTCGAGCAGGGAACGCACGAGGAACTATTAGGTAAGGAAAAGTACTACCACCGCATGTGGAATGAATATCAACAGTCCGTTTCGTGGAAACTATAATCAATCAAACGTCACCAAGCCATGATTAAATACTTTCAAAAACGTTTCGCTCTTACGGAAAAAGGGGCAAAAGACTTGCGCCAAGGCATCGTCTCCTCGACACTGCTCAACCTTGTGCTGATGCTACCACCCACTTATTTGTTTTTCTTCCTGATGGAGTATCTCGATAGTACGCAAATCAACGCCCCTCATACGTTGTGGTTTTATCTCCTCGTGGCAGCAGGGCTGATGATCGTGATGTTCCTCGTGATGCGCTGGCAGTACGACAGCACCTATACCACGGTATATAATGAGAGCGCGCAACGCCGCATATCCTTAGCCGAGAAACTACGCCGTCTACCTCTCGCTTTCTTTGGTGAGCGCAATCTCTCCGACCTCACTGCCACCATTATGGAAGACTGCACACAATTGGAAACGACGTTCTCACACGCCATTCCCCAGCTATTTGCTTCTATGGTGAGCACCATCATCATCACAGTAGGAATGTTCTGTTACGACTGGCGACTCGCCCTTGCTCTGTTTTGGGTCGTACCATTTGCCTTGGTGGTGCTATTGGTTTCACGGAGTCGAATGGACAGGGCTTTTACACGTATCTACCACGTCAAGCGTGGTGTGAGCGAACAGATACAGGAAGGACTAGAGTGTGTGCAGGAAATCAAATCGTACAATGGGGAGGACGAATACAATCAGCGGCTCGACCGGCGATTAAAAATATTGGAAAAAGAACTTATTGCCGGTGAGCTCTTGGCGGGCTCGTTTGTCAACATCTCTGCTGTACTGCTCAAACTGGGCATGCCTACCGTCATCATTGTAGGCGCATGGATGCTTCAGCATGGAGATGTGTCGGTGTTCGTCTATTTGGCGTTTCTACTTGTTTCGGCAATGGTTTATAACCCTATCCTTGAAGTATGCAATAACCTTGCTATTCTTACTTTTCTCGACGTGCGCATCAAGCGAATGAAGGAGATGGAGGCAATGCCTATACAGACGGGCGACACCGAGGTGGAAGTTTCAAACTATGACATTGAGTTCCACAACGTCGACTTTTCATACGAAACAGACAAGCAGGTACTACACAATGTTTCATTCACAGCCCGTCAGGGCGAGATAACAGCACTTGTTGGTCCCTCAGGTGGTGGCAAGAGTACTGCTACCAAGCTTGCTGCACGCTTTTGGGACATCAATAGTGGTAAGATAACACTGGGCGGACACGACATCGCCGGCATAGAGCCGGAGACGTTGCTCAAAAATTACGCCGTAGTATTTCAAGACGTGGTGCTCTTCAACGCCTCCATTGCCGACAACATACGCATAGGAAAGCACGACGCCACCGATGAGGAAGTAAGGCATGCGGCACGATTGGCACAGTGCGAAGACTTCATCAGTCGTATGCCACAAGGCTACGACACGGTGATCGGCGAAAATGGAGAAACCCTTTCGGGTGGGGAGCGGCAACGTATCTCCATAGCCCGTGCGCTCCTAAAAGATGCCCCTGTCATACTCTTGGACGAAGCAACCGCCAGCCTCGATGCCGAGAACGAGACGAAAGTTCAGGCTGGAATTTCCGAGCTGGTGCGCGACAAAACCGTCATCATCATTGCACACCGCATGCGCACCGTGCTGGGTGCCGACCACATCGTAGTACTCTCGGGCGGAACAGTCGTAGAACAGGGTGCACCCAACGAGCTGATGGCGCACAACGGGACTTTTGCACAAATGGTAAGACTGCAACAAGATACTACTTCAACAGACCTCTCATCAGAATAAACTGTTGCGCGAAGGCGAACTGTACGGCATCCCCTATCGTTTTCTAACTACTCACTTTTTCCATATTTGTATAAGCACTAGTTTAAGGATCCGTACGATAATAATGTCTATTGTACGGATTTAACAATGAATAAAGAGCGAAAAAGCCGGCACGGCGGTTGTGGTTAATCAAAATTGTGTATATTTGTGAGTGACTGGCAAGGTTCCATGGCATGGAACGGTACCGAGAACCGACAGAAACGAAAAACTATATAAGCTTATTTATTTATGGACCAGTACAATAAGGAACAAAAGAAGACCGACCGGGCAGACCTAGAGAAAAACATAGGTCTGTACTTCCTTATGGGAGCCGTTGTGGCGCTGGCGACCATCTTCGTTGCTTTTGAGTGGGGTAACCGTGATATCAAGATCGAAGAGATCGAGAGCAACATGGTGATCGAGGAGATCGAGGATATCCAGATTACACCACCGGATGAAGATACGCCACCCCCTCCCCCTCCCGAGGAAGCGCCTGTCAACGTGGAAGTCCTCCAGATCGTGGAGGATGATGTAGAGGTAGCCGACGTAGAGATCGCCTCTGTGGACGACTCTTTCGACAAGCTACAGCAGAAGTTTACCCCTCCCGCACCTACCCAGAGAGGACGTGCCGAGCAAGTACAAGAGGACACCATCTTCGAGTTTCTCGAGGAGATGCCTGAGTTCCCGGGAGGACCTGCAGCGATGATGAAGTGGCTGGGTGACCATGTACGCTACCCGGCTATCGCAGCAGAGAACAACATCCAGGGACGTGTGATGGTTTCCTTCGTCGTCGAGACGGATGGATCAGTCTCCAACGTAAAAGTAGTACGTGGTGTAGACCCATCACTGGACAAAGAGGCAGTACGACTCATCGAGTCCATGCCGAAGTGGAAGCCCGGTATGCAGACTGGTAAGCCGGTGCGCTGCCGCTACAACATCCCTGTGACCTTCAAGCTCAGATAATAAGATCTGAAGCCCCCTGAAGAAGGGATAAGCACAGATAACCCACAAGCCCTCCGAAGCAGTTGCTCCGGGGGGCTTTTCCTTGTTGTCGGAGTCGGGATGAGGGGAAGATCACCTGTCCGCTCACACGGGAAAGCACCCGCCCCGAAGGCTGAGAAGCTCGTCGCTGACCGGGATATCGTGCTGTGTCTAACGTTTTGGGAAGCTATACTATAGAAGGTGCGCAACTTCGGGATGAATGATATTCTAACCTTTTAACTTTATCAAAACAAACAGACTATGGCACTAAGATACCGTGTGTACGAACGTAAGAATACTCTGCCCAACGCTAAAATGCCCCGCATGGCTTGTGCAGTACCTAAGATGGTGGGGCGTATCTCCATCCGTGAGCTGGCGGACGATATAGCAGACCGCTGCACGGTGCACCGCGCCGATGTTCGCGCCGTGCTGGATGTCCTCTCCATCTCTGCCACCAGCTTTTTGACCAAGGGGTTTGGTGTGGATCTGGGCGACCTGGGGAGTTTTTCTTTTCGTCTGAAGAGTAAAGCGGCGCCAAGCAAGGAGACGTTTACCAATGACCTCGTGAAGCAGGCGATGATCCGCTATACCCCGAGCGTGGAGATGAAGAACCGAATAGCCGCCACCTCGGTGCTGGATGTGGATGAACTGGTGCTCGGGAAGAAGGCTGAGGCGGATCGGACGGAGCAGGATCCGGAGAAAAACAAGCCTACAGACGGAGAGACGACCGATGAGGAGAACCTCTGATCCGAGATATGAAGTCTGCGGATGAGCCGTGGTGAATGAACCGTGGGGGCACTTTTCGGATCGGAAACCGGAGGGTGCCCCCACCTTATTTATAATAATACAGACGTGTAATGGATATGGATGCAGGTACAGCACAGGTAGTGATGACGACCCTACTGACGATGGGGAGCGGAATCAGCGGATGGGCAGTGGGGAGACGGAAACGGAATAATGACTTCCTGACCGAGCAGCAAGAGAGCATCGAGCTGCTGACGGAGAGTAATAAAAGAATGGTGGCACGCTTTACGGAAGTGGTGGCGGAGGTAGTGGAGCTACGTAACGAGAATACATCGCTGCGCTGTGAGGTGAACAGGGTAAAGCAGGAGCTGGAGACCCTCAGCGGCGAGCATAGGCGCATGAAGCATACGGTGGCAGAGCTACAGCGCCGGGTGAATGAATGGAGACGGGTAGAGGCATGAGCATTTTGGGACGATACATGCGGGTGCTGCTTCTTTCCTGCCTACTGTGTGGCTGCCGTGCGAGCCGCCCTGCGCTGAGTGAAGGGCTCCTGAGTGAGGGGGTGCGCCAAGTGAGCATCCCGGGAGATACCGCTGTCGTGCGGTACCGACTGAGTGCTCCGGCAGCTCTGGAGCCGCTGTCGTCGGAGGGTAAGGGGGTGGATGTACGGGCTGTGGTGAAGGATCAGGTGCTGACGGTATCGGCACGGAGTGAGCCTAGGGAGGTGCCGGTCCCCTACGTGGTGGTGCAGAGGGTGCCGGAGCGTGTAGGCCGAGCGACTGGCGGGGGCTGGTGGTTTGGCGGCGGGGTACTGGCGGCTCTGCTCCTTGCCCTGCTGCTCAATCGGCGAAGGGTATAGAGATCTGCCGGAGTGCCGGTCGGAACAGGGGATAAAAAAGCACCCGACTCTACACCCTCTGAGGATGTAAAGTCGGGCTTTTGTCTCTCGGGCTACCTGTCGCCGAGGATCATCTGCGGAGGGGGAGGGATTCGAACCCCCGGGAGCACGAAGCTCCAACGGTTTTCGAGACCGCCACAATCGGCCACTCTGTCACCCCTCCGTTATTTGGGATGCACAAAGTTACCCAATCCTCCTCTCTTTTGAAAGAGAATGGCTCCTAAAGTACAGCGGCCAGGCTCTCCTCTATAGCGGTCAGGGTTCGGTCGATATCCTCTGCGGTGTGTGCTGCGGAGACAAACGTTGCCTCGAACTGCGACGGGGCGATGTAGATCCCTCGGTCGATCATCTGCCGGAAGTAGCGTGCATAAGTCTCGGTATCGCAGCTGCGCGAACTATCGGCGTCGCGTACCATCCGGCTGGTAAAGAAGATGGTCGACAGTGAGCCAACCGCATTGTACTGCAGACGGTCGCGGTAAGGCTCTACGATGCGTCGGACACCATCGGCAAACTGCCGGCTACGCTCGCCCAATGTCCGGTAGGTAGCCGGATCGCTCAGCAGGCGCAGCATCGCCAGCCCGGCACCCAGTGCCAGGGGGTTTCCGGAGAGGGTCCCCGCCTGGTATACGGCACCGTCGGGGGAGAGCTTGCTCATGATCTCCCGACGTCCGCCAAAGGCACCTACCGGCAACCCTCCGCCAATGATCTTACCCAGGCAGGTCAGGTCCGGACGAATGCCATACAGTTCCTGCGCCCCACCCCGCATGACACGGAAGCCGGTGATCACCTCATCAAAAATAAGAAGAGCGCCCTCGGCACGGGTGAGCTCCCTCAGTCCGGTGAGGAAGCCCTCCTCGGGTGGAATCACGCCCATATTACCCATGATGGGCTCGAGGATCACTGCAGCGATACGGTCGGGATACTTTTGGAAAAGAGCGCGGACGGAGTCAAGATCATTGAAGTTGGCAATAAGCGTCTCACTCACCGCACTCTTGGTGACGCCGTTGTTTTGAACTGAGGTAAAGGTCTGCACTCCCGACCCTGCCTGCACGAGGAAGGCATCGGAGTGACCGTGGTAGCAACCGTCGAACTTGATGATCAGCGGACGCTCGGTATAGCCTCGTGCCAGACGAACCGCACTCATGGTAGCCTCGGTACCGGAGTTGACCATACGGACCAGATCCATGGAAGGGAAGAACTCTTTGACCGTCTCTGCCATCTCAATCTCCAGAGGAATGCAGGCTCCAAAGCTGGTGCCCTTGGCTGCCGTGGTATTGATCGCCTCGAGGATGTCCGGATGGGCGTGCCCGAGGATATGGGGACCCCATGAGGAGACAAAGTCGATGTACTCGTTGCCGTCCACGTCGATCAGGTGCCCCTTGACTCCACGATCGATGTAGATCGGAGACATACCCACCGACTTGAATGCCCGTACGGGGCTATTGACCCCACCGGGGATGTGTCGGCAGGCTTCTTGGAAGAGCGTCTCGGATGTTTGGTATCTAGACATGTGCTGTGCTTGTCGTGTGTCCTTTATTTAGTATTTAGTCAAAACTTGCCCTCGTTGAGGAGCTTTGCTGCCTCTTTGGCGTGGTAGGTGAGGATCATCTGAGCTCCGGCACGACGTATCGCCAGCAGGGACTCCATCATCACTCGGTCGTGGTCGATCCAGCCTTTGGCGGCAGCTGCCTTGATCATCGCATACTCTCCGCTCACGTGGTAGGCAGCGAGGGGAAGGTCGTAGCGCATGTACGCCTCATGCAGGATATCCAGGTATGCCAGGGCGGGCTTGACCATGATCATGTCTGCTCCCTCAGCGATGTCCAGTTCGATCTCTCGCAGCGCTTCGCGACCGTTGGCAGGGTTCATCTGGTAGCCGCGACGGTCTCCAAAGGAGGGAGCTGAGTCAGCTGCCACACGGAACGGTCCGTAAAAAGCGGAAGCAAACTTGGCGGCGTACGACATGATGGGGATGTGCGTGAAGCCATTTTCGTCCAATGCAGCACGTATAGCAGCCACTCGCCCGTCCATCATATCGGAGGGAGCAATGATCTTGGCACCACAGCGCGCCATGGAGACAGACTGCTTTGCCAGGTACTTGAGGGTCTCGTCGTTGTCGACCTCGTGCCCGTGGAGGATGCCACAGTGCCCGTGGTCGGTGTACTCGCACATACAGACATCGGCGATGGTGACCAGGTCCGGCAGAGCGTCGCGCAAGGCTTTGAGTCCCTGCTGCACGATGCCATCGTCCTCCAGGGCTTCGCTGCCGGTACCGTCCTTGTGGGCGGGAATACCGAAAAGCATGACACTGCGCACGCCTTGGGCGTAGATCTCCCGGCACTCCTTTACCAGCTCATCCACGGAGAGGTGGTACTGTCCGGGGAGCGAACTGATCTCTTCGCGCACGCCCTCTCCATGTACCACGAATAGTGGGTGAATAAAGTTGGAGGGCAAAAGGTGTGTCTCCTGGAGTATATCTCGGAGGTTTTGGGACGTGCGTAGACGTCTCATTCTGACTTCTGGGTACATGATATGAGTTGTTCTTTTAGGGTTTTATAAAGAGCCTCCTCAGTGGGGGCATTTGCTTCAATTATATGAGTCCACCCGAGCTTCTTCAGCCGGGATGTCGTCGATGGTCCGATGCTTATGGCAGTCGGACGATCGGCGTTTTTTTTTGCCCAGGCGCTCACACCACTCGGGCTGTAGTACAGCGCGTAGTCTGCAGACAGGTCGGCGGTGGAAAGGGCAGGATGTGGGGCTGAGGTGTATATGGGCAGGGTGAGAAACGAGGCAACGACCGGCGCCAGCCTTTTCTCCAGCAGGCGCTCGCTCAGGGCACTCGTCGGGTAGAGGATACGACAGTCACGCAGGTCATCGACCAGGCTCAAGAGTTCGTCCGCCATACCGTCTGCATGCCCCGCCCCACTGATGAAGTGGCAGGGAGCCGGGAGGGCTCGTGCAGTCGCTTCACCTATGGCGAGCAGCCGCTTTCCCTCGGTCTTTCCTCCTTTTTCTAGAAAAAACCTCACGGCGTTCTGCGAAGTAAAGAGCAGGGTGTCGTAGGTGTCGGGCTTCGGAAGTGGGACATCCAACGGGAGCGTGGTAATGAGGGGGATGCACTGTATCCGCAGCTGAGGATCCAGTCTCTGCAGTGCAGCCACCAGCCCCGTCACTTGCTCGGCAGAGCGTCCGATCACCAGCCGTCGTCCGTTCATCTTCTTCTGTTTACTAGTTGTGTGCCAGGTCGTAGCAGATCGCTTCAAGCGTGTCCGGCTCGTACCGGGCAGGGATCATGTACTGGCGGTGGAAGACGCCGGCATCTTCATCCCGGGCATAGGCGACCCGCACCTGAAAGATCCGAGGATCCTCTCCGTCGCAATAGATACCCAGAGGAAGCGCACAGCCTCCCCCCAACCCCCTAAGGATGGCGCGCTCAATGTACGTTTCTTTCATGGTACGAGGGTCGTTGATCTGCTGTGCCAACTTCATGGCGGTGGTGTTTGCGAGGCTGCACTGGATCCCTACGGCACCTTGTCCGGGTGCGGGGAGCATGACCCCGATAGGCAGGATCAGACTAATCTTGTCCAGCAGCTGCAGCCGCTCCAGTCCGGCATACGCCAGTATGGTGGCATCGTACTCCCCTGCCAGTACTTTTTGGATACGGGTCGGGACATTCCCTCTGATATCTGCGGTGACCAGATCCTCCGACTCGAGCAGGTAGCGCAGCTGACAAGAGCGCCGCGGACTACCGGTGCCGATCTTTAGTCCCACAAGGTCCCGGATGGAGCGAATCTCCAGCTCCGGCCTGGCGACAATGACATCTCGGACATCCCCCCGGGGCAACACCGCAGCCAGCGCAAGCCCCTCCGGCTGATCCACCGGCATATCTTTGAGCGAGTGCACCGCAAAATCCACTTCACCTGAGTGTAGCTCGTGCTCCAGCTCGCGTGTAAAAAGGCCTTTGTCCAGCTTGTGGTTGCTGAGCGACAGGTCCAGTTGCTTATCTCCCCGTGTCTCGATCACCTTGACTTCGACCGCTCTGTCGGTCTGTTTCCTCAGGGCATCCCGCACCGCTTCCGCCTGCCAGAGGGCGAGGTCACTTCCGCGTGTTCCGATCACTAAAGGCTTCAAATTATCCATCAAGTGCTGTCTTCTTTTTTAGGCTGTGGTGTATAGCTCCCGTACCACATGGGCGTAGATCGGGTCGTTGGTTGCTTCTGAGAGCTTGCGCAGTCTGGAGATCATATCACTGGATACCCTCTTGGTCAGTTGGTGGCTGTAGTCGGTCAGCGCTTTGGCTGTAGCCTCATCCACCGTGCCCTCCACCTTTTGCAGTTCACGCATGAGGAGCTCCTCGGTCTCCGAGCGGATGATCGAGTAGACGTCACGTATCCCCAGTCCCTCCAGCCAGTTCCTAAACTCATCCATCCCCCGGCTTATGCAGTCCAGTGCCTCCTCAGGCACCCGGTCCTGTACAGACTCCCTCCCCAGGTCATCGATGCAAAAAAGGCGCACGCCGTCCCTATCGCTGACGCTCTCGTCTACGTTGCGGGGCAGCCCGAGGTCAAAAATAGTGACCTCCTTCTGCTCCGATAGTGTCGACGGGGTGATGATCGGTGTCGAGGCACTGGTCGCCACCCATATATATGCAGCGGCATCAATGCCGGTTCGGAGCTCGTCCTCCGAGTAGTAGGTGCTCATCCCGTACTTGGTCGCAAAGTCCGTCGCACGGCTGCGTGTCCGATTGTAGAGCGTCAGATCCCTCGCCCCTAACTGCTTGAGCGCCTCCACCAGAGTGGCTGCCATCAGTCCGGCACCGACGATCAGGTGACGAGCCTCCAGTAGAGATCGGGCACCATCCTTCTCCAAGAGAAGATCAACAGCCGCCGCGCCTGCCGACTTATTGACGGCACCCACGTAGTGACCGGCACGGATCTGCTTCGCTACTTCTAGTGATTTTTCGTAGAGACGGAGCAGAGTATTGGTGACGTTGCCACTGGTTCGGGCGACGTTGAGCGCCTCCTTCACCTGCCCGACGATCTGCGTCTCCCCCTGCACCATACTCTCGTACCCGGCAACCAGCCGAAACAGATGCTCGTATGCCCGGTCCTCGTCGTGAAAGAGGAAGTACTTCTTTTGGGTCTGTGGCAGCCGCTTGTACTCCAGCAGGTACCGGGTCAGCTGGGGTCGGAGCTCGGCTGCCGGGAGCTTGGACTCGACCGTGATCTCCATGCGGTTGCATGTGGAGAGGAGGACGCCACCTTGGATGAGTCCCGACTCCTTTGCTCTTCTCAAAAAGTCTACTGCGTCTGCCGGCACAAAGGCGAGTGCCTCGCGCACGGCGATAGGAGCTATCGTGTGATCCACTCCCAGCACCGCAATGGTGGTGTGTTGCTTGGTGCCGGGAAGCAGCCTCTGCTCAGAATGGTGCATTTGCTTATCGTTTGTTTTCTGTCTTGTGAAGTGGTTGTGAACAAATATAGCCAATTGATGAGTTGTAACAATCACTATATGTGGTGATTTACTTTGGGGTCCGATTATGAAAGTCGGACCCCAAAAAGTTTCCTACTGGAAACAGATCTCTTCTATCCGTCAAATCGTTTTCTTTCCTACTGGAAACTTTTCGCTACTATCCGTTAAATTTTCGGGTTTGATTCGGAGCGAAAAAACCCTATGGCGTCACATCGGGTATTTGGATGGGATCCATTAGGAGAAAAAGCCCTAAGTTTGTAGAGCAATCCATGAGTAGCAAAACATTGACTATGAGCATAAGAAAGACAGGACTGGCAGTGGTGGCTCTGCTGCTAAGCGCCGGCAGCGCACTCGCCTCTTGGTATGGAGATAAGTATTCCCTATTCATTCACTACGGTCTCTACTCGATTCCTGCGGGGGTGTTTGAGGGGGAGCCGGTACGCAAGGGCTATTCGGAGCAGATCCTCACTTTTGGGATCGGGTTTAGCGACTGGTACGAGGCGTATGCCCGGGAGTTCACGGCAGAGCACTTTGATGCCAAAGCCATTGTGGCACTTGCCAAAGCGTCCGACATGCGCAGCGTGGTGATGACCTCCAAGCACCACGATGGCTTTTGCCTCTTTAGGACCAAAACGACGGACTACAACGCCTACGACGGCACACCTGCCAAGCGAGACCTGATCGGTGAGCTGGCAGAGGCATGCCACGAGGCGGGGATGGGCTTTGGGATCTACTTCTCACTCATCGACTGGCACTACCCCTACGCCGTACCCTTCTCCTCACACAATGCCGACCCGGTGACGCCGCCCCACCACGAGTACAACAAAGCTCAGGTGCGGGAGCTCCTCACCAACTATGGGCGCGTGGATGAGCTGTGGTTCGATATGGGATCGCTGACCTCCGAGCAGAGTGCAGAGCTGTACGGCATGGTGCATGAGCTCCAGCCGGACTGTATGGTGAGCGGCCGTCTGGGGAACGACTATGCAGACTTTGCCGTCATGCCGGACAATGCCCTGCCGGACTACCGAATGGACATGCCGTGGCAAACGGCTGCCAGCATGTTTCCCGAGACCTGGGGCTACCGCTCCTGGCAAGAGCGGGGCAGCGTGGAGGCAAAAGCCCGTGAGAAGCTGACGGACCTCATCAAGGTGGTGACCCAGGGCGGTAAGTACCTGCTCAACATCGGTCCCCGCGGTGACGGGAGCGTCGTGCCGTGGGAGGCAGAGGTACTGCGCCGGATAGGAGCGTGGCTGGAGCCGATCAGCGAAGGGGTGTACGATACCCGACCTGCGGGCTTTGAGCACTACACGACCCTGAGCATGGATGGGACAAAGATGTACCTCTTCGTACCCGAGAAGGAGTCGGAGGTGTCCACTGCCCCCCTACGTCTCGCACCGCTACGGGTGGAACTGCTGGGAACCGAAGAACCAATCCCCTACAGCCGCGACCGTGAGGGCAGAGTGGTGCTCAAAGACATACCTCAGACCGTGACTCCCTGGCGGGTGGTACGCCTGACCTTTGACCGCGAGGTACTCCCGAATCGCACCGGCGATGTACCCTCCGGGCGTATACTGACTCCCCAAAATGCCGAGAAGATCTACGCTCACTCCTCAGCCGACTACTACGGCAGCTACCGGAGCATCGTGGGGTACCGATGGTGGAGACCCCGGGACGCAACCTGGTCACTCACCTTCACCGACAGCGAGGTGGGACGAGCTGTGTCCCTCAACGGCGAGGAGCTGCTGCTACAGCCCACCTCCACCACCGAGGTCACAGCAGACCCGGTACGTCCGATAGGATCGCTGAAGTACGCACCAGCACGAGGGCTCTTTGGACGGTTTGAGCCGGAGCAGTACACCTACGTATCCTCACAGAATGTCTGGACCGACGAGTTGTGCCGAGACACACCGCAAAAGTCCGGGGTCGCCTACGAGCAGGTTTTGGACAGTCCGAGAGAGACCCGCCTGCCGGTACGCTTCACCTATCGAGGTGGGATCTTGGTCTACCTGAACGGCGAGTACATTGACGGAGACCTAAAGCGCGAGGGAAAGGGCGAACTGACCCTCCTGCTTCCCCTGAGGAAAGGGAGAAACACTCTGCACGTCAAGTGCTACAACATCTCGGACAAAGAGGGAACAGAGCTGCAGATGACCCCGATCGACCGCTACCGGATGCACCGGATGCCGATACTCCCGATCATGTCCACCGATGCCTGCTACATGCTGCTGGAGCTGAAGCGCCCGCTCAAGACCCCGCTTGCCTCAGCAGCACACCTCAGCAACGTACGTATCATACAGGACTAGAAAAAGGCAGAGAAGCTGCTTGTATGACTGTCCCGCTTGACACAAACAGACAACTAAAACAAAAAAACGGTACCTTTGTAGAAGCACGGTTTGCCAACGAAAGAACCAGGAGTGAAAGTACCAAGTGAGTAAGGTCTTTTGGGCACCTAAGTCTAAAGTATAGGCAAACAACAGTAGACAATATGGCGATCAACAACACATCGGACGTAGTGGATCTCGCTGAGCGGATAGCAGTCCAAAAGGCGGGTCTCTCCACGACTCAAACCCTGTTACTCGGCCTGCTTGCAGGTGCCTACATCAGCATCGGAGGGGCGCTGGCGACCTATGTAAGCGGTGGCATGACCGCCCTCACAGAGACCAACCCCTCCATGGGGTCCCTCCTGTCCGGAGCGTTTTTCCCCATCGCACTCATACTGATCGTACTGGTCGGCGGGGAGCTTTTCACGGGCAACACTGCCTTTATGGCGGTGGGATTGCAGCGAAAAAAAGTAGCCGTCGGTACGGTGCTGCGCAACTGGGGTATGGTCTGGTGTGCCAACTTTCTGGGTGCAGTGGGCTTTCTCTACCTCATGGTCTACCTGCCCGGCGTACTGGATGCCGAGCCTTGGCGAAGCACCGTCATCGCAATAGGCACGAACAAGGTGTCGATGAGCTTTGGCATCGCTTTCCTAAAAGGCATCGCCGCCAACTGGCTCGTCTGCCTGGCGGTGTGGCTGGGCTTGAGCTCTCAGAGCATGCCGGGGCGTATGCTGGGGCTATGGTTACCGGTGATGGCGTTTGTCGCACTGGGGTTTGAGCACAGCATAGCCAACATGTACTACCTACCTATGGCATGGCTCAGTGGTGCCGACTTCACCATCGCAGACATGCTGATCAAAAACATCCTCCCTGTCACACTAGGAAACATAGTAGGTGGGGCACTGCTCGTGGGTGGTGTCTATGCTTACCTCAACCCCACACATCAACCAACGAAATGATCAAAAAAACAATCACGACCCTATGCACCGTACTCCTGCTGACCGGCGTGAGTGCCGCCCAATCGGCAACGCTTACCCTGGACTCTGTACTGAGCGCCACCCGACAAAACTACCCGACGCTCTCCGAGGGTGACCTCACACGGGCAACGGGCAAAGCACTGCGGGAAGCCCTCTGGTACGCCTACATCCCTCAGCTCTCACTGGAGGGACGGGCACACCATCAGTCGGATGTCACCAGTGTGGAGATGAAGGTCAGAGAGACTCCGGAGGGGGAGCAGCCTTCACCAATGGACGAGATGCTGGGAAATATGCTGAAGAAGATCGAGATGCCGACGATCCCAAAGTTTCAGTACGATGCGTATGCACAAGTGTCGCAACTGCTCTGGGACGGCGGACGGATTGCAGCGGGCACCCGTCAGGTAGATGCCAACACCTCAGTACAGCTCGCTCAGCAGCAGCAAGAGGTGGAGCAAGTGGTGGAGGGGGTACAGGAGCTCTACTTTGGCCTCCTGATGCTGGATGCACAGACCCGTGCACAGCAAGTGATGATCGATGAGCTCTCGCGGCAGGAGCAGCGCGTGAGCAATGCCCTACGCAACGGTGTAGCGACACAAAACGACTACGACGAGGTGAAGCTCGAGATGATCAGTGCCCGCCAGACGATGGAGACGCTCCACGAGAGTCGTGCAGCTGTACTCAGCGCACTCAGTATCTATATGGGACGTGAGCTGGACGAAGGGACTACCGCAGCACTCCCCGCCACCCCGCTTGTGGAGGAGGACTCTGCTGTTACTGCACCGACAGGTGAGCTGAGGTTTGCGCCCAAAAAGAGTACCCACACGCTCCTCGATGCCCGGGGCGATCTCGCCAAGGCTGAGTACAGCTCTGCTCTGGCAAAAGGGATGCCCACCATCGCTCTCTTCGCACGAGGAGGGTACGGCAGACCGGGACTAAATATGCTGAACCCCGATCCCCAGTCTTACTTCATGTACGGTGCCACTTTTTCATGGAACCTCGGCGAACTCTACTCGCTCGGGAAGCACAAACAGGTGCGCGACCACACCCTTAGGCTCCTGGAGTTGAAGCGTGACGCTTTCGAGCTCACCACCCGTGCCAAAGTCGTCGAGCAACAAAAAGAGGTACGGCAGTACCGCCGACTGGTCGACCGAGACAAGGAGATCCTCGACCTCCGCAAGCGGATCAGCGATCGGGCTGAGGTACAGGCTGAGGCAGGCACCATCACCACCACAGAGCGACTACAGAAGCTCAGTGCCTATACCATTGCCCAGCAGACCTACGAGGCTCACCGCATCCAACTCCTTAGAGCACTGTATCGAGTGAAAACCACCCTAGGCGAATAAAATACACCACCAACGAGACAACACAACATCATGAAGAACAAGATAAACCACATCACCGGACTGCTCTGCCTGACCGGGATGATTACACTCTCGGCTTGCGGGAATAGCGACAGCGATGTACTAGGTACCGGGAGTTTTGAAGCCGACGAGATACTGGTCTCCAGCGAGGTCAGTGGGAAGATCCTCAGCTGGGACCTGACCGAGGGCACTACCGTAGAGGCAGATACGCCGGTGGGGCTGGTGGATACCATGCAGCTCTACTTCCAAAAAGAAGCACTCCTACGCAGTGGCAAAGCGGTCACCTCTGCCCGACCGAACGTAGACACGCAGACCGCAGCGATCAAGACGCAGCTCAACGACCTCGAAGTACAAAAAGCACGCACCGAAAAACTACTCAAGGCAGACGTAGCGACCCAAAAAGACCTGGACGACATCAACACCAACATCCAAATGCTCCAGAACCAACTAAACGCTGCCCAGAGCACGCTTACCAAGAGCAGCGCTCAGATCACGGCTCAATCCTCCGGTATAGAGGTGCAGGTGGCGCAAGTGGAAGATCTGATCTCCAGGAGCGTGATCACCTCGCCTATCAGAGGTATGGTCACTGCCAACTACGCCAAGGTGGGCGAGCTCACCGGTGCCGGCTCACCTCTCTTTCGTGTGGCTGACCTAAGCCGGATGACTCTCCGCGCATACCTGACCAACGACGACCTAGCAAAAGTACAGGTGGGACAGGAGGTGACAGTACGCGTCGATGAGGGCGAGCAAATGCGGGAGTACTCCGGCACCGTCAGCTGGATCTCTCCCAAGGCTGAGTTTACCCCCAAGACGGTGCAGACCAAGGATGAGCGATCCAACCTCGTCTATGCGGTCAAGGTAACAGTCGAGAATGATGGCTACCTACGCATCGGCATGTATGGCGAAATCATAGAGTGACCGTACCGGATGTCCCAGCCCATCATCATAGCAGACCGACTATCGCTCACCTACCCATCCCCTATGGGGTATCAGGTAGGCGTGGGCACTGATCCGGAGGGACTGTCGTTCGCCGTCCGAGAGGGGGAGATCTTTGGGGTAATCGGTCCGGATGGTGCCGGCAAGTCTACCCTTTTCCGGATCCTCTGCTCTCTGCTCAAGCCACAAAAGGGAACTGCCAGGGTGGCAGGGTATGATGTCGTAGATGAGTACCGCCGGCTCCGCAACTGTATTGGTTACATGCCCGGGACGTTCTCTCTTTACGGCGATCTCACCGTGGAGGAAAACCTCCGGTTCTTTGCCTCCATCTTTGGGACCACGGTCCAAGAAAACTACCACCTCGTCCGGGATATTTACTCGCAGATCGAGCCGTTCAAAGACCGCCTTGCCAAGTCACTCTCCGGCGGCATGAAGCAAAAGCTCGCTCTCTCCTGTGCCCTTATCCACCGTCCGCAGGTGCTTTTTCTAGACGAACCCACCACCGGTATCGACCCGATCAGCCGTGTCGACCTGTGGCAGGTGCTTCGCAGCCTTGCGGATCAAGGAGTCACCATCGTGGTCTCCACAGCTTACATGGACGAAGCAGCGCAGTGCCACCGCATAGCGTTCATGCAGCGCGGGCAGTTCATCGCGCTGGACACGCCACAAGCGCTAAAGCAAAGCTACCCCTACGCCCTCTATGCAGTGAGCGGGGGAGACCGTCTGGCACTACTCAAGCGGCTCCGGTCAATCCCCGAGATCGCCTCGGTCTACGCCTTTGGCGAGACCTTCCACGTCAGTCTGAAGCAGGAGGCAGATCCCTCAGTACTTCAGGCGGAGGGCACGACAGTCGCTCCCATACCCCCCTCCATTGAGGACACCTTTTTAGTACTATCCCATTCCGAAAAACCAGATGAGTGAGCCGGTTATCAAAGTAGAGGGTCTGACCAAAAAGTTTGGAGACTTCACCGCCGTTGACCACATCAGCTTTGAGGTCGGCAAGGGCGAGATCTTTGGCTTCCTCGGTGCCAACGGTGCCGGCAAGACCACCGCCATGCGTATGCTCTGCGGGCTCAGCAAGCCCACGGCAGGAGACGGGACCGTGGTCGGGCTGGACATCATCAAGCAAAACGAAGAGATCAAGGCGCACATCGGCTACATGAGCCAAAAGTTTTCGCTCTACGAAGACCTCACGGTGTGCGAAAACATCCGCCTCTTCTCCGGCATCTACGGCATGAAGCGCCCCGAGATCGCTGCCAAGACCGAGCAGCTCCTCGGTCAGCTCGACTTCCTCCCCTACCGCGACACACTGGTCCGCAAGCTCCCCCTCGGGTGGAAACAAAAGCTGGCATTCTCCATTGCGATCTTTCACCGTCCGAGCATCGTCTTTCTCGACGAGCCCACCGGTGGAGTAGACCCGAGTACCAGGCGACGCTTTTGGGAGCTCATCTTCGATGCCACCTACAACCTTGGCATCACCACGTTTGTCACCACGCACTACATGGACGAGGCGGAGTACTGCGACCGCGTCTCCATCATGGTGGATGGCAAGATTAGGGCTCTGGGCAGCCCCGGACAGCTCAAGGAGGAGTACCGGGTACCCGACATCGACACTCTTTTCAAAAAACTGGCACGAGACGAGTAGAGCCATGAGACAGTTCTGGACTTTTGTAGCCAAGGAATTCGTGCACATCCTACGGGATCCACTGACCCTCCTCATCCTCATCGGCATACCGATCGTGGAGATGCTGATCTTTGGCTTTGCGCTCAATATGGAGGTGACCAATATCCGCACGGTCTTCGTGGACCACGCTCACGACCACACCGCACAGCAGATCGTGCGAGCCTTTCAGGCAAACCCCTACTTCATCTACTCCGGAGAGGTGGCAGACCCCACCGAGGCAGACTCGCTCCTCCGGTCCGACAAGGCAGACCTGGCCATCGTCCTCCCCTCTGGTCTGGAGTCCGCTCTCGCACGGCAGGAAAAGACCGAGATACAGGTCATCACTGAGGCGACCGACCCCAATAGTGCCCGGATCCGGTACGCCTATACGCAGGGCGTACTGGCGACAGTCTTTGGGGCGGACGATGGCAGGCTCCCGTACGCTATTGACATCAACACGCGGATGCTCTTCAACCCCTCCCTCAGCTCTGCCTACAACTTCGTCCCCGGCATCATGGGGCTCGTCCTCATCATCATCTGCACCATCATGACCAGTGTGAGCGTCGCTCGAGAGAAGGAAAAAGGCTCCATGGAGCTGCTCCTCGCCTCGCCCGTCCGACCACACATCATGGTTCTCGCCAAGACCATCCCCTATCTCGCGGTATCGGCTGTCAACATCGCCAGCATCCTGCTCCTCTCCTACTTCGTCCTCGGAGTCCCCATGCGCGGACCCCTCTGGCTCATCCTCCTCCTGACCCTCGTCTACGTCATCCTGGCACTCGCCATAGGGATGTTGGTATCAGCCATCGCCTCCGTCCAGTCCGAGGCGATCATGATCTCCGGCTTCTCCATGATGATGCCCACGCTCGCCTTTAGCGGGATGCTCTTCCCCGTCGCCAATATGCCCATCGTACTGCAGTGGATCTGCCACATCGTCCCCGCCAAGTACTACATCGAGGCGATCCGGATGGTGATGATCCAGGGGCTCTCCCTCTCCGCAGTATGGCAGCAATTACTCATCCTGGTAGCCATGGCGGTATTCCTCCTCGCACTGGCGATCATCAGCATACGTCCCCGACTCAATCGATAAGCACCGCCATGACCCTTCCCTTTTTACTTGAGAAAGAATTCAAGCAGATCGCCCGCAACCCCACCATGGTCGGGATCTTCATCTTCTTCACCCTGCTGGTGGTGGGGGTCTTTCCGTGGGCGGTCAACTTTGAGCTCAAAAACGTTGCCGTCACCGTCATCTGCGAGGACACCGGTACCGAAGCCCGGGAGCTGATCCAAAAAGTCCAAGCCTCTCCCACGTTCACCATCTCAGGGCTCCACCGCACCTACCCCCCTGCCCTCGGAGACATCAACGCCGGTCGCGCCTCCCTCATCCTACACATCCCCGTCGACTTTAGCAGCCGGCTCACCACAGAGCGCCACGCCGACGTCATGCTCCTCGCCAACTCCGTCGACGCCTCCCAAGCCTCACTCGCTCAGGGATATCTGCAGGAGCTCATCCTACAGTACGCCGACGACATCCGTACCCAAAAACTAGGCTACTCAGCCAAGGACCTCTCCCCCATTGACGTGGTACCCGCATACCGGTTCAACACCGAGATGGACTACAAAAACTACATGCTCCCCGCCTTCGTGGTCATGCTCCTCACCATGTTTTGCGGCATCTTCACCGCCATGTCCATAGTCAGCGAGCGCGAGGCAGGCACCCTCCAGCAGATCAACGTCACCCCCATCAAGAGCTTCACCTACATCCTCAGCAAGGTGATCCCCTTCTGGATCATCGGACTGCTGGTACTGGCGTTCTCGGTACTCTTCATTCGGCTGGTATACGGGCTGAGCGTCGCCGGGCCGATCTGGCTGCTCTTTCTTGTCTCCTTTGCCTTCATCATTGCGATGACGCTCTTCGGCGTATTCCTCTCCAACCTCGCCGAGACGTTGCAGCAGGCGATGTTCCTCATCCTGTTTTTCATCCTTATCCTCTTCTTGGTCAGCGGGCTCTTTACCCCCGTGACCAATATGCCCGCCTGGGCTCAGGTGATCGCCTACATCAATCCCCTCACCTACTTCATCCACTCCATCCGACTGATCTACCTGCGTGGCGCCGGCTTTGCTGACGTTGCCACCGACTTCTACGTCCTGGTGGGCTTCGAGCTCCTGCTCGGGCTCCTCGCTTGGCTCACCTACAAAAAACGGTACTGACCGAGCGCTCTAATTTTGGAAAACAAAATAAAATAGCTACCTTTGCCACGCTCTAACTCCCCGGAGGGGTGGCAGAGTGGTCGATCGCGGCGGTCTTGAAAACCGTTGAAGTGAGAGCTTCCGGGGGTTCGAATCCCTCCCCCTCCGCCATAACGGCTCCGAGCCAACCCAGGCGCCAGCCCGATTAAGAACACAAGTGTTGTAACCCCCAACGGGTTGCAACACTTTCTTTTTTCTCCTAAACGACCCCAATCGACCCCTGTGGCGACCCCTGGCGGGGTCGTATTGTTGACGGGCCTATTCGCATTCCCGGGGTCATCGTCGGGGCTTTGCCCCTCCTCGACACCCGGGCTAGGCAGGAGGCACCCCTAACGAGGTGCTGCCGCTCAACCACCTCTCTCTTCTTTTTCCAAAACCAACACCCCTGCGGGGTGCCGCCCACTGCCTATCCAAAAAGAGGCGGATAGTTAAATGAGCGAACCGGACGGGACTGCCGACCCCGCAGGGGTCGTTCTTTCATAGACCGGGTGTCGAGGTGCGAAGCACCGAAGACCCCGGGGAAACAACGGACTACCCCACCCCCGACCCCGCGGGGGTCGCCAAACACCCCGACCCTATGGCGACCCCTGGCGGGGTCGTATTATTGCAGAGCAGAGCCTTCTTTACCCGGGGTCTTCGGTGCTTTGCACCTCGACCACCGGGCTAAGAACAAGGCACCCCTACGGGGTGCTAGCAAATCATCTCTATACCACTGAAAAACAATCTGAAACACCTTTTAAAAAAACGGGTACCTGAGGGCAAAAAGTTTCCTACTGGAAACATTTCGCTACTATCCGTCAAATCGTTTTCTTTCCTACTGGAAACATTCCGCTACTATCCGTCATTTTTTTTGGCTTGATCCGGGCGCGAAAATTCCCAGATTAAATTGGGGGTCAGGCCGCCTCCGAATTTTTCTATGTGCAGGATTGGCTGAGACAGAAAGTTTTGGTACCTTTGCCACCGAGATTGACCGATCCTCTTAGGGTCACCCACTCTCAAAACAAGAGCGTTTTGTGCCGTCTCTCCCGGTGAGGTGAGGGCGATACAGGGTGCTTTTGGTGTGCGTTTGTAAAGGACGACAACAACTGATTTTTTTATTTACCAAACGAACAGATGATGAATCATTACGAAACCGTTTTCATTCTTACTCCCGTTTTGTCTGCAGACCAGACAAAGGAAACGGTAGACAAGTTCACCAACCTGATCACTGAGAATGGTGGCGTGGTCGTGAACAAAGAGGAGTGGGGCCAGCGCAAGCTTGCATACCCCATCCAGCGCCTGTCTACCGGGTATTATGTATTTGTAGAGTTTGACGCAGAGCCAAGCTTCGTAGACACGCTGGAGGTCAACTTCCGTCGTGACGAGAATGTCATTCGTTTCCTGACTTTCAAGCAGGATAAGTTTGCGCACGAGTACGCTGAGAAGCGCCGTCGCATCCGCTCTGAAAAGGCTGCGAACAGCGCCCAGGAGACTGAGCCTAAGGCAGAAGAGAGTAAAGAAGAAGAAAACACGGAAGAAAAGTAAGCAAGAGACATGGCAACAAGAAGCAGAAGATCTAGAAGGCCCTTCAGAGGACCCATCGACCAGCCAAAGAAGTACTGCCGATTCAAGAAGGCCGGCATCAAGTATGTCGACTACAAGGATCCTGAGTTTTTGAAGAAGTTCCTCAATGAGCAGGGCAAGCTCCTACCCCGTCGTATCACGGGCAACTCGCTGAAGTTTCAGCGTCGCGTGGCACAGGCTGTGAAGCGTGCACGTCACCTGGCCCTACTGCCCTACGTAACGGACCTCATGGACTAAGGAGTCCGTCCGACGACAGCATTTTAGAATAATCGCAAAAACAAAAGGAGACAGAATATGAAAGTTATTTTGAAAGAAGATATGCCCAACCTGGGCTTCAAAGACGAAGTCGTAGAAGTGAAGCCGGGGTATGGTCGCAACTTTCTAATCCCACAAGGTAAGGCTATAATCGCCAACGAGTCTGCACTGAAGCAGCTGGCAGAAGACCAGCGTCAGCAGGCACACAAGCTGGCAGCCATCCTCGAAAAAGCTGAGAAGCAGGCAGAGAAGCTGCACGACGTGAAGGTAGAGCTGGAGGTAAAGACCAGCAATACCGGCCGTATCTACGGCTCCGTGACCCCGACAATGGTCGCAGACGCCCTGGAGGCACAAGGCCACGACATCAACCGCAAGATGCTGCTGATCCCCGGCGGTATCAAGGAGACCGGTGAGTATGTGGCTCGTGTACGCTTTCACAAGGACGTCACGGTGGAGATTCCTCTGATCGTGGTGTCTGAGAACGCTGCAGAGATCGCTGCAGAAAAGGCTAAGGCAAAGGCTGAAGAAGAGGCGCACCAGGCGGAGCGCGCTCGCCAGCTCGCAGAGGCTGAGGCTACCGAGACTGCCGACGAGGAAGTAGCTGAAAACACCGAAGAAAACGAAGAATCTACCGAAGCCTGACACGCAAGTGAAAACGCTAAGGTGTGATGGGAAAAGAAGATCCACCGCTCTCCGCTAATAAAAGAGCGGACACATGAAGTGCGTGGATCGGATTTTTGAGTAACACAATAAGTAGACAACACAAGATGAAAGAATATTCACTAAAAGCGCAGGCTCGCGAAGACAAGGGTAAGTTTGCATCCAAGACACTACGCAAGCAAGACCTAATCCCTGCCGTACTGTACGGAGGCGAGAAGAACATCAACATCGTCGTATCCCAGAGAGAGGTGCGCGACCTGATCTACACTCCGGACATTTTTTTGGTCAACCTCGACATCGACGGTGAGGTACACCGTTGTATCCTACAGGAGCTGCAGTTTCACCCGGTGACCGACAGGGTCATCCACCTGGACTTCCTAGAGGTTCAAGAGGACAAGCCTGTGATGATCCAGGTACCTGTACAGCTGGACGGACACGCCATCGGTGTACGTGCCGGTGGTAAACTCCAGCAGGATATCCGCAAGCTCAAGGTGAAGGGTCTCTATCAAGACATCCCCGAGCGCCTGCACATCGACATAAGCAAGCTCCAGCTTGGCAAGGTCCTGAAGGTAAACGAGCTAGACTTTGAGAACCTCGAGATCCTCACTCCGAAGAACGCCGTAGTCGCAGCGGTACGCTCCTCTCGCGTCGCCGTCGCTATCGAAGAAGACGAGCTGGAGGACGAAGCTGAAGCAGGAGAAGAAAAGGCTGAAGGCGCAGACGCTGCTGAAGAGAAGCCTGCTGAGTAAGCCTGCCTATGATCTCCCCCTATGGGGAAAGACTGCCCAGAGTGGTGTCGCCATGCAGCTCCGCAACGCAGGAGCTCCGCAAGCGCCCACTGTGGGCAGCTTTGTTATCAACCGGATCACGGACTAACCAGTGACCGAAACTCGGACGGAATCACGACCGAGACTCGGACTAAATCACGACCGAGACTCAGACAAACCAGTGACCGGACCACGGACAAACCTATGAGCATACTAGATGTAAACGGGATCCTCGTCAGCACCGAAGTGATCGACACCTACTTCTGCTGCGACCTGGAGGCGTGCCACGGTGCCTGCTGCATCGAGGGCGACAGCGGTGCCCCCGTACGCCCGGAGGAGGAGCCGCTTATCCAAAAAGCCTACCCCCTCGTCCGCCACTACATCCCGGAGTCGCAGCAGCGCTACATACAGCGGCACGGGCTGACCTACACCGATGCCGATGGAGAGGCGGTCACGATGATCGTCAACGGTCGTGAGTGCGTCTTCACTTGTTTTGAAAAAGACGGCTCCGCCCGATGCGCTTTCGAGAAAGGCTGCACCGAGGGCACGAGCACAGACTTTTACAAGCCCCTCTCCTGCCACCTTTTCCCCATACGAGTGAGCCGCATAGGCGACAGCATTGCGCTAAACTACCAGCGGTGGCAACCGATCTGCGAGCCTGCCCGCAAACGGGGCAGGGAGCTGGGCATAAGGGTCTATCAGTTTGTGAAAGATCCGTTGATACGGGCATTTGGAGAAGAGTGGTATGAGCAACTTTGTGAAATGGCTGAAGCGTATCTTCAGTGGCAAACCAATAGAGATGAACTCAAGTAAATACCTGATCGTGGGGCTGGGAAACATAGGAGCGGAGTACGCCCCCACCAGGCACAATGCGGGCTTTAGAGTAGTGGACCGGCTCGCTGACGAGCTGGGCGCCACCTTTGCCTCCGCACGGTATGGCGACACGGCGGAGGTACGGCTGAAAAATAAGCAACTCCTCCTCCTCAAGCCCTCCACCATGATGAACCTCAGCGGCAACGCCGTCCGCTATTGGCTCCAAAAGGAAAACATTCCCGTGGAGAACCTCCTCGTCATCGTCGACGAGCTCGCCCTGCCCTTTGGCACCCTTCGACTGCGAGCCAAAGGGAGCGATGGCGGGCACAACGGCCTCAAGCATATCCAGCAGACGATAGGGACTCAGGCGTATGCGCGGCTTAGGTTTGGCATCGGGAACGACTTCTCACGCGGCGAGCAGATAGCCTACGTGCTGGAGGCGTTTTCGGAAGAGGAGGAAGCGCAGATGGAGGACCTCTGCGCGCAGGCGGCAGCGACGATCCGGGACTTTTGCCTCATAGGCGTGGAGCGGGCGATGAACTTTCACAACATCAAAAAGCCAAAGAGCCATGAATGAACTGCGCGTCGACAAGTGGCTCTGGACGGTACGGATATTCAAGACCCGTGCTCTGGCGACCCGTGCGTGCAAAAACAAAAGAGTACGGATCGGCGATCGGGTCGTGAAGCCATCAGCCTTGGTGCAGGTGGGAGACACGGTGCATGTCCGCAAGCCACCGGTCACCTTTTCGTTTCGAGTACTGGCGATCACCCCGAGCCGCGTGGGTGCCAAGCTGGTGCCTAACTTTATCAAAAACGTCACCCCGCCGGAGGAGTATCAGATCCTCGAGATCCAGAGGGCTGCTGACCAGCGACGCAAAGGGCTGGGACGACCGACCAAAAAGGAGCGGCGCGACCTCGAGAACTTCTTCACACCCGGCTACGACTACGATGAGTGGGACGAGATCGATGACCTCGACGATGGCGACGATCTAGATGAGGGCGACGGCGACTACAGCCCGGAGGATGAGCAGGAGGTGCTCGACAGCATGGGCTTTTGGGACTAACGGTTCTCACCAAACCGTCTTCCCTACCCTTCGTTTTAAGGTTCTTGGAGCCGATTTTTCGCCCTGCGGACTCGGGCAAAAAATTTGACGGATAGTAGCGAAAAGTTTCCAGTAGGAAACAAAACGATTTGACGGATAGAAGAGGACTGTTTCCAGTAGGAAACTTTTTGTCCTCACTGAGCCGCCATTTTTATACCTGAGTATAAGGCTTTTGCGAAGTGCCCAACCTTCTTTTCGAACCAGGGGGTGGATCTGGTGAAAAAGACTTAACTTTGTGCAGTCGGTGTGCGTACTTTTTCGCGGCTCAGACGAGGGATCGGGGGGAGTGAGCTTTCGTGAACAAAGGTACCCGACACCATAAACTATAGAATACATCAAGCATGTCAACCAAACTAAGTGCGAAGTACAATCCACTCGAAGTGGAAGATAAGTGGTACGCCTACTGGCAAGAACACAAGCTATTCTCCAGCCGTCCGGACAACCGTCCGCCATACACCGTGGTGATGCCGCCGCCCAACGTCACCGGCGTCCTCCACATGGGGCACATGCTCAATAATACGATACAGGACATCCTGGTGCGCCGGGCTCGCATGACCGGCTACAATGCGCTCTGGGTACCCGGCACGGACCATGCCTCCATCGCTACGGAGGCTAAGGTGGTGCAGAAGCTCGCCAAGCAGGGTATCAAGAAGAGCGACCTGAGCAGGGACGAGTTTCTCGAGCACGTGTGGGACTGGACGCACGAGCATGGCGGGATCATCATCAGCCAGCTGAAGAAGATCGGTGCGTCGTGCGACTGGGACCGCGAGGTCTTTACCATGGACGAGCCGCGCGCTGAGGCGGTGATCGATGTCTTTTGCGACCTTTACCGCAAGGGGCTCATCTATCGCGGCGTGCGGATGGTCAACTGGGACCCCGAGGCGCGAACAGCCATCTCCGATGAGGAGGTGATCCACAAGAGTGAGCACAGCAAGCTCTACTACGTCCGCTACTACGTGGAGGGGATGCCTGACAAGTACATCATCGTGGCGACGACCCGCCCGGAGACTATTTTTGGCGACACAGCGGTCTGCATCAACCCCACCGACGAGCGGTACCACTGGCTCAGGGGGAAGAAGGTGATCGTCCCCGGCGTCGGGCGTGCGGTGCCGATCATTGAGGACGAGTATGTGGATGTGGAGTTTGGTACCGGGTGCCTGAAGGTAACCCCCTCGCACGACATCAACGACTATATGCTCGGGCAAAAGCACCGTCTGCCGGCGATTGATGTCTTCAACGACAACGGTACCCTCAACGAAGCCGGAGGTAAGTATGCCGGCAGGGATCGCTTTGAGGTGCGTATGGCTTTTGCGCAGGAGCTCTCCGACCTCGGTCTGATGGAGAAGGTGGAGGACTACGACAATACCGTGGGCTTTTCGGAGCGTACCTCCGTGCCTATCGAGCCCAAGCTGTCGATGCAGTGGTTTCTCAAGATGGAGGACCTCGCCAAGCCGGCGTACAAAGCAGTGATGAACGACACGGTGCGCCTGGTACCGGACCGCTTCAAGGGGATCTATGCGCACTGGATGGAAAACATCAAGGACTGGAACATCTCCCGTCAGCTCTACTGGGGGCACCGCATCCCTGCCTACTACCTCTCAGACGGAACGATCGTCGTGGGTGAGACCGCCGAGATCGCTCTGGAGGAGGCACGCCGGATCAAGCAGGACAGCTCCCTCACGCAGGAAGACCTCACACAGGACCCGGATACGCTGGACACATGGTTCTCCTCGTGGCTCTGGCCCATTTCGGTCTTTGGTAATCCATTGCATGCAGCTGACAGTAAGGACCTCGAGTACTATTACCCCACCTCTGACCTCGTCTCGGGTCCGGACATCCTCTTCTTCTGGATCGCCCGAATGATCATTGCGGGGTACGAGTACATGGGCAAAGCACCTTTCCGAAACGTCTTCCTCACCGGTATCGTGCGCGACAAGCAGGGACGAAAGATGAGCAAGCAGCTCGGCAACAGCCCCGACCCCATCGCGCTCATCGAGCAGTACGGAGCCGACGGCGTGCGCATGGGGCTGATGAGCGCCGCCTCTGCCGGCAACGACATCCTCTTTGACGAGGGACTCTGCGAGCAGGGACGCAACTTCAACAACAAGATCTGGAACTCTTTCCGCCTGATCCAAGGGTGGGAAGTCTCCGAGAGTACCCCACAGTCTCCGGTACAAAAGGCAGCCATCACCTGGTTTACTAACCTCCTCAACAACACTGCTCACACGCTTGCCGACCACTTTAGCAAGTACCGCATCAGCGATGCGATGCTGCTCCTGTACCGCGTCGTGCGTGATGACTTTAGCAGCACCTACCTCGAGCTAATCAAGCCCGAATACGGACAGCCCATCGATGCTGCGACACTGGCGGCGACGAATGACTTCTTTGAGCAGCTGCTGATGCTACTTCACCCCTTCATGCCCTTCATCACCGAAGAGCTCTGGCAAGCCCTACGCGAGCGCCAAGCGGGCGAGAGCATCATGACTTGCCGGCTGCCGGACTACGGCACAGCGGACTCTGCCGTACTTGCCGATATGGATCTGGCACGCGATATCATCACCAACGTCCGCAACCTCAGGGCGTCCAAAGGCCTCTCGCCTCGGGACAAGCTCAGTCTCTATGCGCCCAAGGGCGTGATCACAGAGGGCATGAGCGCTGTCGTAACCAAGATGGCAAACATCGCCGAGATCGTAGAGGAGGCGCCTGCCGAGAGCTCTACCCTGGAGCGGTTTGCGGTCGGTGTCCACACCTTTGGCGTACCGATGGACGGACATATCAACGTCGCCGAGGAAGTTGCCAAGCTCCGGGATGAGAGAGAGCACCTGGATAAGTTCCTCAAGAGTGTGCGGGGCAAACTGGGTAACCAGAAGTTCGTGCAGAACGCTCCGGAGAATGTCGTTGCCCTCGAGCGCAAAAAGGAGCAGGACACACTCGCCAAGCTGGAGAGCATCCGAGAGAGACTGGCGAGGTTCGAAGGCTCTGATCTCTAACTTTCATCGTCATACCCCATGGCCGATCTCCCAAAAGAACAACAGCTCATCCGTGAAGTTTTCACCAACTTCTACGAGTCACTGGACAGCAAGGGTGTCGTTGTACTGAGCGATGTGCTCGTACAGGTCGACCTCACCAGCGGCGACGTCACCGTCTGCACCCCCGGAGAGACCGTATCCTCCAACATCACCGTCTACAACTGGATCTCCAAGGATACCGATGCGATCGAGCAGCGTGCGGCGGTGGCACTGCCGATCATTACCGGAGCCGTAGAGAGTCTGAAGGAGGACGGCTACTTCGATCAGCCGATCTTCGAAGCCCCCATCACCGTCCGGTACAGCGATGGGCTTGCCCCTCAGGATCGGGTCATCCTGGAGATGGTCGACGACTGGTCGGTGACAGACACTCCACTCCTACCCGATTCGGAGAAAGAGTTAGATGTTTTTCTTACCCGACTATTGGCAGAGGATTGACTTTTTTTGGGTACCTTTGCCGCACAAGCCGAAATAGCTCAGTTGGTAGAGCAACGCATTCGTAATGCGTAGGTCACGGGTTCGAGTCCCGTCTTCGGCTCTCCTCTAAATACACAAGACGGTCAGCATTCCCCCAAAGGATGCTGACCGTCTTGCTTTTATGGCTCTGGCAGTGCTCTAAAAGCTGTACTGGAGACGTCCCTGGAGGACGTTGACACGGCGGGTGTCTGTATTGGCATCATTGATGAAGACGTGGTGAAAGTTTGCCCGAATGGTCACATGCTTGTTCCAAAAATAGTTGAGCCCCACAGAGAGGTCCTGCATGAGGCCCGCATGCATCATCCCCGGAGTAAAGGACTCCTTGCGCCACTTTTTGTCCCATAGGTTGAGGTAGCCATAGCCGAGGGTCAGCTCGAGGGCGTTGTCGTCGGGTCGGGCGACGCAGGACTTACCCATGTTGTAGCGGTAGTTGGAGGGGTTGAGGAGCTGAGCGGATCCCGTCACGTAGAGGCCGTGGGTATTGTAGTGTCGACCCTCCCTCCGCCACACATGGGAGTAGTAAAACTGCGAAGCGAGCTTGATGTTTTTGTACAGCAGGAGCGCTTCCGCCGTCCCTTTTGTCTCGTGCAGTGCATCCACCAGATAGAGGCTCACCGCAGTACGGTTGTCCACCGCGGTGAGGTGAGACTGTCGGTACGCTATCTGGTTGCCGGAGCGGTCACCGATGGACTCCGGCTTCACGTAGAGCCCACTGATCCCCCCGTGCACGCTTAGCCCGTCCTTCAGCACCGGACGCCAGACCAGCCGCCCGCCTGCCATATAGCCCAGTGGTCCACTCTCGGCGGTCGTCTTCTTGAGCACCACAGCGTCGGTAAAGACCCCGTACTGCACCCACAGTGGCTCTGTATAGTAGGTGTGGGTGATACCGATCCTACGCAGCGGCTCATATACATCTGCCGTCGCATCCTCCATATAGTCCTTATTCAGCGTACCATAGGCAGACTGGAGCCCAAAGGGCACCAGCGCATTGCCCACCCTCAAGCTGTTATTTTCGGAGAAAGTATACAGCAGGTACACGTCCTTGAGGGCGAGGATATTGTTGTTGAGCCCCACCTCAGCCTTCATCTCCCATTGGTCAAAAGCCGCCTTAGCTCCGAGGCGGATATCACGGGTCCCCACTCCATCGTTCATGGCACCCGCTTGGACACGGGAGGCTTCGTTCTGTTGGTACAGGGCTCCATCCAGCAGCACCCTGCCGATCACCTGTATGTTCTGTCCGGACTCCTGCGCCACCAGTGTCGGGGCGATCCCGACCAGGAGCATCAGAAGCCACTTCTTGGTTGTACTCATGCTTCTTGCCTTCTTCGGCTGCTTTCTAGTTAACAAAGCGCAAAGGTACCAAAAATAGCCCTTCCTTCTTTTCGGGTTTCATCTACCGATCGAGGAGGATCGCCACAGTCTTGGTACACGCGACCTTTCTCCGATACGTATCAAGCCGAAAAAATTGGACGGATAGTAGCGAAAAGTTTCCAGTAGGAAAGCGAACGGTTTCACGGATAGAAGCGATCTGTTTCCAGTAGGAAACTTTTGGACTTCAGGCACTCAATTTCTAACAACCCATATCCGTCTGTTTATCAGCGGCATACAAATCCGTCTATTTTTAGCCTGAGTTCGGGCTCCGGAGCCGTCTTTTTGCTCTCGGATCCGGTGGGGCATCGATCGAGGTCGTCCGGTGCGGTGGTTTTTGACACCACAGAAGGGTAATTGGCGGATTCGGGATAATTGGCTACATTTGTCTCAAGAGGGAATATAGAAACGGACGGATTATATTTTTGGCGATTCCAAGCTGCAAGGCTTGGAATTGCTATTGTTTACATACCGGTGGTAAGGGACTCCCGCCCCGGATCTACATCTAAGAAATAAAAACGAAAAAAGATAGAACTATGGAGCCTATTTACATGACCGAGGAGGGGTACAACAACCTCCTCAACGAGATCCGCAAGCTCGAGGAGGTGGATCGCCCCGAGGTGATCCGTGAGATCTCCGAAGCACGCGAGAAGGGCGACCTCTCCGAAAACGCCGAGTACAGCGCCGCCAAAGAAAAGCAATCGGTACTCGAGGATAAGATCGGCCACCTGCGTATGCAGCTGGCAAACGTGAAGATCCTGGACACCTCCAAGATGGACGCCTCCAAGGTACAGATCCTCAGCAAGGTGACCATCCTCGATATGAAGCGCAACAAGGAGAAGACCTATACCATCGTCTCGGACAACGAGAGCAATCAGCGCGAGGGCAAGATCGCCGTATCCACCCCCATAGCCAAGGCGTTGCTGGGCAAGAAGGTGAATGACGAAGTAGACATAGAGGTACCCGCCGGGACACTGAGGTTCAAGGTCCTCAACATTTCATTCTGAGCCATGACGCTGTTTTCCAAAATCATAGCCGGCGAGATCCCCTCCTACAAGGTAGCCGAGGACGATCGGTACTACGCCTTTCTCGACATCAACCCCGTACAGCCGGGGCACACTCTCGTCATCCCGAAGCGCGAGGAGGACTACCTCTTTGACCTCACCGATGAGGAGCTGGGCGGGCTGATGGCCTTTGCCAAAAAAGTGGCGCGCGGCATCAAGCAAGCCACCAACTGCCGCAAGGTGGGCGTCGCGGTACTCGGTCTCGAGGTGAACCACGCCCACGTGCACCTCATCCCCATCACCACCGAGGGCGACATGGACTTCCACAAAAAGCAGAGTAACGTCCCATCTGAAGAAATGGAGGCTATGGCGGAGGCTATTAAAAAAGGAATCATCTGAGAAGATGATTCCGAGAGGATCTATTTTCTTAAAGATCTCTTAAAAAGACTAATCGTTTTACTTTTTAGCCCAAATGCTTTGGTAAGCAGCAAAAAATGGGTACCTTACACCTCGTAAAACAGGCATGAATCATGGAAAAGATGCTCTAGGCTACTGAGAGCCAGCAGGTTGTCAGCAGCCAAGAGACATATTCCATTGAAGAATGGCTGATTGTGGACAATTAAAGAAACGTTATTATTTTCGCATCGGTACTGGGAGTGATGTTTTTGTGTCCTGTGAGATACTGCACAGAAGCATGACTGGCAGAGCCGGTTCTGGAATGACTAGCTTGATTTATTTACATGATTAGCAAACCATTTTCAGGCATACTCTTGGCATGCTGGGGGCTCCTCTTCGGACCACCTGCCATGGGTCAACAAAAAGAGCAGGCACCTGTACACAAAGCAATAACCGCGGCGTCGGACTCAGTAACAAAGGTGAGTGACGTACCGGACATCTCCTCTCTTTTTGCCAACAACCTCACACTGGCTGACAAGAAAAAGATACTCGACTACGCCACAGCAATGAATGAGTCGGTCGGGTACGGAGTCTCCTCCCGGGAAAACCTGGAGTACCCCGCCATCGATCTGTACGGCGAGGAGTCGTGGACGAAGTACGTCAATCCTTTTGCAGGGATGAAGGACGTAGAGATCCCAAGCAACTACGATATCAACTGCAAGGACTTTGCCTACCCGCTGGATGGCGTCCGGAGAGTGAACAGCCGCTACGGATACCGCTCCAGATACAGACGGATGCACTACGGGATTGACCTCAAGCTCCATGTCGGAGACACCGTGCGCTCGTGCTTTGATGGTCGGGTACGCATCGTGGACTATGAGCGCCGCGGCTATGGCAAGTACGTGGTTGTCCGCCACCCGAATGGCTTTGAGACCGTCTATGGGCACCTCAGTAAGCAGACCGTGCAGGAGGGTGACATCGTCCGCGCAGGTGACCCGATAGGACTGGGTGGGAACACGGGACGCTCCACCGGACCTCACCTACACCTGGAGATGAGGTTCATGGGGATCGCCGTGAACCCCGAGCAGGTCATTGACTTTATGAACGGTGTCCCCGTCAATGAGGTCTATGCTTTCTCCAACCGATCCGGTAGGAAGAGCACGACCAGAGTGGCTCAAAAAGCCAAAACCAGCGGTGGCGCCGGCGGGGATATCAAAGTGGTAAAAGTCCGCAAGGGAGACACACTCGGTAAGATCGCCCGACAAAACGGCACCACGGTGAAGAAGCTATGCCAGCTCAACGGTATCTCCACCAAGACAACGCTCAGGATCGGACGCTCGCTCCGAGTAAGCGAATAAGTACCCACGACCTCCGCACCCGCTGGTAAACCAAGATCGATCTGCAGGTGCTCAGGACAGAACAGCCCCCCTGGCTCAGCATACAGCTCAGTCAGGGGGCTTTTATACCAACATTGTTTCCAAGCATCATGACCAAGAGACACACCACACGACATCTACTGACGCTCACTCTGGCAATCCTTTCGGCATCAGTGACCGGCACGCTTAGGGGGAGTGCGCAAGGACATCCGGGGGCTTTTTCGCACAGCCTGGAGGTCTACTCTCATTTTGACAACCGTGAGTACGACTCGAGCCCCTACGAGTCAGGCTACACCGTGGCAGGCATCTGGGTCACGCCCAAGCTCACGTGGGACTGGCAGGACACCCACTCACTACACCTCGGCGTCAGTGCTTTCAAGCAGTACGGCACTACCAAGACGCTGGACAAGGTCTCTCTCGTCGCCTACTACCAACTCCAAAAGGAGAGGTGGAAGCTGACCGCCGGCATCTTTGACAAGAAGCTGGCGTACAAAAACACTACTGACCGCTTCGTAACCGACAAGATCTACCTGCTGACCCCCCTCATATCCGGGCTGTTGGTCAGCTACGATGCCGGCCAAGACCGCTACGCCAATATCTGGGTCGACTGGACGCACCAAAAGGCAGTGGGAGTGCGCGAACGCTTCCATGCCGGTATCACCACCTCATACGCCCTGGGGTTGTTCTTCACCACCTCGACGTGGAGCATGCTGCACGTAGCAGCGGAGGAGCGCCCCGAAGTAGCCTCGGGAGTGATCGAGGACCTGCAGGCGGAAATCCTGGCGGGATACCGGTGGCGCCCCACAGAGCGGATGAAATTGTCGCTCGCAGTAGGTGGATACGGCAGCTTTGAGCGAGACCGGGTGGCGCAACAATCATACAAGTCCGCCGGGCTGCTCGCTGAGCTCTTGGTGCAGTACCGGAGCATAGGGCTCGAGGGCTACACCTACTACGGCTCGGGACATCAGAAGCTCCGAAAGCAATATGGCGAGCTACTGTATCAGGAAAATCCGTTATTGCAGTCACGCTCCTACACCCAGGCGGTAGGCTTTTGGCAGATCTACGACCGCGAAGGTGTCAACCTCCGACTGGATCTCGCCCTGCATCTGATCCCCGAGGGCCTCTTTTCCCACCAGGCGCTTACCCTAAACATTCGGCTCTGACGTCCCCGGTACATTACGGCATCAAGTACCGCATGGGGGGCGAACTAAGGAAGACGACAAGCCATCAAGTCCCTTTATTTTTGTCGCTCGCTGAGGACGAAAAAATTTGACGGATAGAAGCGAAATGTTTCCAGTAGGAAAGAAAAATGTTTCACGGATAGTAGCGGTCTGTTTCCTACTGGAAACTTTTTTAGTACACGTCACCCTGCAAAAGGCAGAAAGTGGTGTTACTTTTTTGGGTACCTTTGGTAATAAAGAAGGAACAAACGTACGGATGAATAAACATAGACGAAGACTTACCCTGGCTCTGACCCTTTTGCTTCCGCTGTCAGCACTTGCTTTTGTCGAGCCGCCACCCGCCATGGAGAGCGCTCTGAACGCCCTTAGCAGTGGTGATCCTCATCCGGCGGAAGAGCTACTGAGCACTCTGAGCAATAGGCAAAAGCGTGCTTTCGAAAACCGTCTGCTAGCTGCTCAAGTGGCGCTCACCCACATGGACATAGAGACAGCCCACAAGGAGCTAAGCGCTATCAAGGAGCGAGAGATTACCGACAGCCTGACCTACCGGCGCATCGCGGACCAAATCAACACCGCTGAACGAATGCTCGGAGCCATGCAGAGCATCCGGCTACTGGACTCTCTACAGCTCGGACAGACGGACGACCTCCTGCAGAGACAGCGGAGGGACTTTGGAGCTCTGGGGCAGACCGACAGGAGCAGCTACGTCGCCAACGGAGGGCAGGTGCGCTGGACCGTCCTGCCAAATGAGGAGGGGGGCACCACCTTTGGGCTCGTCACACTACTGGGGGACGGCAGCTGGGACGAAGCCAACATCCAGAGGATAGAGATCAAGGGACTGGATCCCACCGGTCAGGTGAGCAGTCCGTTCTTGATGCCGGATGGCAGGACGCTCTACTTCAGCTACTCGGGTCCGGGCACCCTAGGCGGCTCAGACATCTACGTCAGCCGCTACGATGCAGCCAACCACTCCCTCCTAGTACCTCAGCAGCTGCCTCTGCCGATCAACTCTTTTGCTGACGACTACGGCTACATCCTGGATGAGGAGACCGGCATCGCTTCATTCATCACGGAGCAGCACTCTCCCGCCGGCATGGGTAAGTACGTGGTGTACCGGCGTACCCAGGGTGACAGTGCGACCGAGTTTTTGGACTCCGTACCGGTGCAGCCGGCAGAGCGACCCATCGCCGACCTCCTTAGCGTGCAGCACGAAGCAGCCACACCCACCACCTCGGAGACGGCACCCCTCTTCTATATCGCAACAAAGCCCGTCCGCTCTGAGGCGGACCTCACGAGCAGCTCCGCTCGCGCGGTACTCGGCAGATACCTGCGCATGCACGATGCGCACCAAAAACTCCTACAGAGACTCCGGCAGCTCAGGCAAAGCAGCGACCCCCGATCCATGGAGGCAGAAATCCTCGCACTGGAAGAACAAGAGATGGTGTACCACAAAGAGCTCAACGCTCTAAGGAACGAAGTCATCAAACAAGAGCTTAACTTATGACCCTCACGACGCTGATCATTATCCTGGCTGTAGCCAGCGTGGTTGTAGCCGCCCTGGCATTAGGCGAGCTGTTCCTCTTTCCCGGCTTTGGCATCTCCGGTCTTTTGGCACTCCTCGGCTTCATCGGCATCGGCTGGTACCTGCTCCGGATCGGTCAGGTCGGTCTTGCCGTCGGCTTCATCGTCGCGTGCCTGCTCTTTTTCATCATCGGCTTTTGGATCATGAGCCGCCGCAAAGTACTGGGCAAGATCGCCCTGGACAAGTCGGTCGACGAAGTGGTCAACACCCTGCCCCCCGACTTCACCAAGGGGAAAAGAGGCATCGCCAAGAGCAGACTGGCACCGGGTGGAAACATCCTGGTAGACGACCAAATCTTCTACGCCGAGTCGGAGGAGGGCTTCATCATAGAGGACACACCCATCTACATCTCTCGCATCGCAAATAACAAGATCTTCGTCCGTATGGACAAAGAAAAGATATACGAAAACCCAAACAATCTACCCAAACCCTAAGCTGATCGGACTATAAATTATGCCAAACTTTATCGCACTATGGGGCGTGATGGCGGTCATCGTTATCATCTTCCTCCTAATCTTTTTCAGATACTTCCCGATCCTCCTCTGGATCTCTGCCACCGCATCGGGCGTACGCATATCCTTGTGGCAGCTCTTCTTGATGAGGATCCGAAACGTTCCTCCCGGTGTAATCGCCAAGGCCATGGTCGAGGGACACAAGGCAGGTCTCAAGCTCTCCCGCGACGAGCTCGAGGCACACTACCTGGCGGGAGGTCACGTCGAGCAGGTGGTCCACGCACTGGTGAGTGCCAGCAAGGCCAACATCGACCTCCCCTTTGGCATGGCTGCGGCGATAGACCTCGCCGGGCGCGATGTCTTTGACGCGGTGCAGATGTCCGTGAACCCCAAGGTGATCGACACCCCACCCGTCACGGCTGTTGCCAAGGACGGCATCCAGCTCATCGCCAAGGCGAGAGTGACCGTGCGTGCCAATATCAACCAACTGGTCGGAGGTGCAGGAGAGGAGACTGTGCTTGCCCGTGTGGGAGAGGGGATCGTCTCCAGCATTGGTTCGTCTGAGCGGCACACCGTGGTCCTGGAGAACCCCGACTCCATCAGCAAGCTCGTCCTCCGAAAAGGGCTCGACGCAGGCACCGCTTTTGAGATCCTCTCCATCGATATCGCCGACATCGACATCGGCAAAAACATCGGTGCCGTCCTACAGATGGACCAGGCACAAGCCGACAAAAACATCGCCCAGGCCAAGGCCGAAGAGCGCCGCGCCATGGCGGTAGCCCAAGAGCAGGAGATGCGCGCACTCGCACAGCAGGCACGCGCCAAGGTCATCGAGGCAGAGGCAGAGATTCCCCTCGCCATGGCAGAAGCCTTCAGGAGCGGCAACCTCGGCATCATGGACTACTACCGCATGAAAAACATCGAGTCCGACACCCAGATGCGAGAGGCGATAGCTAAGCCGGTACCGTACGGAAGTGCGGACAAACAGATCTCCAAGGACGACGAGCGAGACAACCACAAAAAGCACTAAGATACAACTCAAAAATCATGAACGACAAATTCGTAATCCCCTCATCCGAGCTGATCATCAACGAGGACGGCTCCATATTTCACCTACACATCAAGCCCGAGGACCTTGCTGACAAGCTCGTCATCTGCGGCGATCCTAGCCGTGTAGACAAGATCGCCTCCTACTTCGACACACAGGAGGTCAACGTCTCCAGCCGGGAGTTTCACACCATCACCGGTACCTACAAGGGCAAGCGCATCACCGCACTCTCGCACGGCATAGGCGGAGACAACATCGAGATCGTCATGAACGAACTGGATGCACTCGCCAACATCGACTTTGAGACCCGGACCGCAAAAGACGAGCACCGCACCCTCACCGTCGTCCGAATCGGCACCAGCGGTGGACTCCAGGACAACACCCCCATAGGCTCCTACGTCGCAGCGGAGTATGCCATCGGCTTTGACGGGGTCATTCACTTCTATGCAGATGCTGACAAGGTGGTCGACCACCCCTTTGAGGAGGCTCTGACACATCAGCTCGAGTGGAAGATCGACGGACTCAAGCCCTACGCCATCAAAGCTCCGGAGGACCTGGTGGCACAGATCACCGACGGTACGGACATCGTCCACGGCTGTACCATCGCCTGCAACGGCTTTTATGCACCGCAGGGCAGACGCCTCAGAGGCAAGCTTGCAGACCCGGAGCTCAACCAAAAGGTCATGGCATTCGAGCACGAAGGCCGACGGATCACCAACTTCGAGATGGAGTCCTCCGCACTCGCCGGACTGGCTGCCATCCTGGGGCACAGAGCGCTCACCGTCTGCACCATCATCGCAGGGCGCAAGAGCGAAAACATGAACACCTCCTACAAGGACTCGCTCAGCAACCTCATCGAGACCGTACTGGATCGGATCTGATCCGACCGGACATCAAGACAAAAGGAGACAGCCACCAAGTGGTCTGTCTCCTTTTTTCACCTCAAAAAACACCAACCTATAGATCCCTGAAAAACAAACGGATAGGGATGCAAAAAAGTTTCCTACTGGAAACCGTTTGCTACTATCCGTCAAATCGTTTTCTTTCCTACTGGAAACTTTTCGCTACTATCCGTCAAATTTTTTCACGTCCTCCGAGCCGATCGTTTAGCGACCCCTGCGGGGTCGTTTATTGATTGGGTGGTCCGCTCTCTCCCCGGGGTCTTCGGTGCTGCGCACCTCGACACCCGGGCTATGAAAGAACGACCCCTGGCGGGGTCGGCATACTCCAAAATAACGGGGCGGTGATTTGAAAAAGCGGTGGTTGGTGGCACCCTGGCGGGGTCGGCATACCCAAAATAACGGGGCGGTGATTTGGAGAAGCGGTGGTTGGTAGCACCCCTACGGGGTCGGCAGATCCGGACCGGTGGAGACGGGATGAGGGTGCATCAAAACGCTGTTTGATGCACCCTCATCTTTCAATTCTTCATCGGAGCCATCGGATCGGAGGGCAAAGCTGCTGATCCGATGGTCGACTTGTCGTCAGACTAGTCGAGCCGGGTCAGCTTGTAGACCAGGGTATGGGCTGCACTTTTGGGGTGATGTACCTTAAACTGCCATACCTTTGCTGCAGCATCGTAGGTGGACTCCACAAGCGGGAACTCCGCCCAGCCAATTACCTCTAGCTTACTTACGGCATGGGTCTCCGGGTCAAAGCTGATCTGTGCCCTATCATTGAAGACGCCATAAAGGAAGTACCCGACGACCGTGTACTTGCTAACCGTCTCTAGGACGTAGTCCTCTGCGCCCTGAGCAATGTAGACACTGTAGTCCGGCCATATCGTATTCTCCAGGATCTCGTACTTGTATCTGCCCTCGTAAGCACTTCTCTCAAGCAGATTGAGGGTAACGGCACCGAAGTTTCCACTCACGGTATATCCGCCTTGATTGGCTCCATCGATCTGGACCTTGACAGCCTTGGCGTCACTGGTGAGAGTCCCGGTCTTGACCTTGGCTACAACGGGCGCATCGCGCTCACCTTTCTTGATGGTCACGGTGGCAGGGACTTCGATCTCGCTCTGCGCTAAAGCGTTTTTAGCAGGAGCGACTGCCTTGATCTTGACCACGATGTCCTCCTGGGCCACATCCTTAGCGGCTAGGTGGACGGTGAAGAGCTGTACCTCTTTTACCGGCTCATCCGTCAGTACAGAGAGTACTCTATTGGTAGATAAACCCTTGACCTCTAGGATCTTTTTGGTCTCGAGGTCCTCGGCACGCAGTCCGTACTCCCCATTTTCCCATGGCGTATCGGTGAGACACGAAGAAAGGGGGATGAGAAGCAGCAGACTCAGAAGGGTAGTATATATTTTATTCATAGTTCTATCTTTCATTTAGAAGTTTGGAAAAGGTCCTCAGTTCATCCAGAATATTTTATCCTTCTGTGGATCTTTGCCCTTAGGCATATTCACCTTGTTGGAGGTCGTCTCACTGGTCGGATACACCAGTCGGTAGGGGATGTGCTTGCCTCCAAGCTGTCGGTGCAGCGACTTGGGCAGGTCATCCGGGATACCGGTGCGTCGGTAGTCGGCAAAGGCTTCGGCGCCATTGATACCGGTCATGGCGATGTACTTTTGCTGCATGATCAGCTTGAGCTTGTCGGTCGCTCTATCCCAGTTGGCAGTACGGTCGATGAAGTCGGTGACGACGCCATCCAGTGTTTCCTGCCAACCTCCGACCTCACCCTCGCGGGCTAGGACTTTTTCGAATCGACCCACTTCGAGCCAGAGGAAGGACTCCTTGACTGCAGCTCTGTATGCCTGCTCGGCGTTTCCGGCAAGCAGCCCGCGCTGGATCGCCTCAGCCTGGAGGAAGAGACTCTCAAAGGAGGGAAGGATCCAGATAGGAGCATCAATCCCCTTGGCGAGACCAGGTCCGGAAACCATGCTGGTCATATTGGGCATGTGCTTGTCCTTCTCCTCTTGGTCTTGCTCACCAAACGGGATGCCGAGGTAGCCTGCTCCTTCTTCGTCATTGATCTCGCGGAAGAAGTAGCCCAGGCGCGGGTCCTTTGTGCTCTCCAGTAGTCCGACGATGTAGGCATTTGCGCGGAAGAAGTCGTCCTTGAGCTTACCGTCCACACCTCTGTAGAAGTGGTTCCAGAAAGGATTCTGGCGGTCGTTGTCCTTCTTGAAGCCGAGATGGACTTCGGCAGACTCTCCTGAGCCGAGGAAGCCGGCACCATTGGCAACGATCTTGTCGATCTCAGCCTTGGCGGTAGCCTGGTCCACATTCACGAGGCGGAGTGCCAGGCGCAGGTGAACGGTGTTGCCAAACTTTCTCCACTTGCTCATGTCGCCGTTGAAGATCGCGTCGCTCGCCTTGAGGTTGAGCTCAGAGCCGGCGTCAGCGGTCTTGAAGAGCTCATCCGCAGTGTTGAGCTTTTCGAACAAAGCCTTGTACACGTCGGCGCCCTTGTCGTACTTGGGAGCCAGCACCCCGTCCTTGAAGGCCTCGGTGTAGATGATCTCGTCGTAGCTGTCCACCAGCATGGAGTAGTGGATGCACTGTAGGACTAGGGAGATGCCCTGGAAGCCCTTGGCCTCTGCCTCTACGGCTTTCTGCTCTACGCGGGTGAGGTTGTATAGAATGTCGTAGCTGTTTTCCCAATTTTCCTGGGCAAAGGTAGAGGTGATCAGGTACGCCTCTTGGTCGGCGTTGGAGCCGTACTTACCGCTTCGTGCCCAGTAGCCCAGCCACATGTTGTAGGTATTTCCGGCGGGATTATACCCACGCAGGGTGTAGGAGCTCAGCACCTTGGCAGTGTTGAGCTGTGCCAGAGGTAGGAGCTTGTCAGGCTGCATGTTTTCATCGACCGGGTTATTGGGGTTTTCGTTGATGCCGTCAATGCTGCAGCCTGTGGCACCTACAGCCAAAACCAGTATTACCAGTGCGGTATATGTTTTTCGTATGATATTCATAGTCTGTTATATCCTTAGAGTGTTGTCATCATAGTTTGATGGTGATGCTCCCACCAATCGTCCGTGTCGGGGGGTTGATGGCAGAGGTCACGGTACCGCCGATGTTTGTGTCGGTCGCGTAGCTAAAGTCCGGGTCGCTCCACTCGTTGCTTCGTGGCAACCAGAGCATCAGGTTGCGTGCGGTGAAGGCTAGGTCTACACCCTTCAGGAAGCCGGTCTTATTGACGAGGTCCTGTGGAAGAGAGTAGGACAGTGAGAGCTCTCTCCAGCGCCAGGAGTTGGCACTAAAGAAGAAGTTTGTACCGGTGCCTCTGTAGACATCCTCGTGGAAGTAGCCGTAGTTGCTATTGACGGTGATGTTTTCGTTGTCCACATACTTGGGCTCTGCACCATCGATGCCTTGGTTTTCATCGTACACAGAGTTTGGGAAGACGAAGCGTTCGCGGCTGTTTGCTGCGGTGATCCGGGACTGTCCATCCCATGCCATGGTCTGGCCTTGGATATTGACCGTATTGTAGCCACCCTTGTACTCAAAGACGGTAGACAGACGTACGCCCTTCCAGTCCAGTGTAGCGGAGAGACCGAGGATGTGGAGCGGCATGGTGCGACCCATGTTGGTATTGGTCTCGTTGACGAATGGCAGACCGGTGTGTTTATCCACGATCACCTTCCCGTCCTTCGTGCGCTGGTAGTCCTTCACACTGTAGACGAAGGCAGGCTGACCTATCACCGCATTGGCTCTACCGATGTAGTAACCCGGCATGACGACCTCGTCCATGCCCTCATAGAGGCTGAGGACTTTGGAGTTGTTGTAGCCGTAGTTGACGCCGAGGTCCATATTGAAGTCTTGGACCTTCACGATGGAGTTGAGCTTGGTACTTACCTCAAATCCGTAGTTACGGAAGGAAGCCGCATTCACTGTCATCCAGTGCGCACCCGATGCATAGGAGGGAGACACGTCGATGACCTGATTGGTATTCTTTTGGTTGTAGTACGTAAAGTCGATTGTCGCTCTGTTTTTGAAGATTGTCGTCTCAAAGCCGACCTCCATACTGTTGATAAACTCCGGCTCGAGCTCGGGGTTTACGGCGCTATAGCTTGCTCGGAATCCGGGCAGCCCGTCGTATGGGAACCCACTGTCCTGCTGGTACAGTCTCGAGAGCTGGTGAGGAGCGAGGTAGGAGTTACCGGTTTTGTTCCACGAAGCACGGAGCTTGAGGAAGTTGAGGTAGTCCGACTTCATGCCGGGGAGCGCATCCGTCAGGACGAATGAAGTATTGACGCCCGGGTAAAAGAAGCTGTTGTGCTTGGGCGAGAGTACCGACACCTTGTCGTTACGCCCGGTCACCTCTACGTTCAGCCACTCTTGGTAGGAAAAGCCGATGCTACCGTAGAAGGAGAGCATCCGGGAGACGGTGTTTCTCTGGGTAGGGATCGCCTCACCGGTACGGCCGGACATATTGTACAGGTCGTCAATGATCAGGGGCGATGCCTTCACGCCGAGTCGCTTGCTCGTGATCTCACGGAAGTAAGATCCAAAGACGCCGTTGACCTTGAAGTCGTCCCAGTCAAAGTGCAGCGTGACAAAAGGCTCCGAGGTGATACGCATGTAGCCTCTCATCTGGTCGTTCACCGCCTGAGGCACCTGCTTGAAGCCCCTGTCCTCACCATGTGCGCTGGGGGTCACCCGCTTTGCCTTGCCGGTGAAGAGTGTATTGTAGTAGTTGAGTGCGACGCGGTAGTTGAGATCCATCCAGCTAAACGGCTTGTAGGTAAAGTCGAGGTTGCCGATGAAGCGGTCGCGGCTACCGATCTCTCTCCAGGTATCGATCGCCTGGTAGGGGTTGAGCGAGTACTCGTTGTAGTACCGGTTGTAGTTTCCCCAGTGGGTGTCGGTCTTGTACTCTGTCAGTGGCACCCATGCCTGAGTCGCAAAGACCAGGTCCATCAGACCCTCGTGCATACCGATGTCTTGGGTCTTGTAAAAGTCCCGCATACCTTCGACATCAAAGATATCCCAGTTCTCACGGATATAGTTGAGGTTGGCACCAAACTTGAGCTTATCAAACTCCTTGGACGCGTTGGTCCTAAAGCTGAGCCGCCTGTTTTTGTCCTGCGGCACGATTCCCTTGATCTCCGCATCTTGGATGCTGATGTAGAGGTTCTTGGAGGCAAAGGAGACGTCGTTTTGGATCGTCAGACCGGTGTCAAAGAACTTCTTGCGGTGATCAGTGGGTGCGTAGGGCACCTCCTGCACCTTACCATTCTCATCGGGCTTGCCGAGCTGCCTCATGGAGCCGTCGTATGCCGGACCCCAGGACTCGTTTTCATAGGGGATGAACTGTGAGTCTGAGCCGCTACCAAACTGCTCCTGAAACTTCGGGAAGAACGATACCGTATTGGCTTGGATTGAGGAGCTGATCGTCACGACAGGCTTGTCGGTCATCGATCCACTCTTTGTAGTCACCACGATGACGCCGTTACGTGCGTCAGGACCGTAGATAGCCGCTGCAGAGGTCCCTTTCAGGATGTTAATGTTGCTGATGTCGTTGGGGTTGATGGATGAGAGAAAGGTCAGGTCCACCGGCACACCGTCGAGCAGGAGCATGGGGTTATTGTTACCCGTTAGTGAGCGGATACCACGGAGAGTGATACGCACGTCACTAAAAACCCCACTATTCAGCCCGGCGATGTTGAGCCCTGCCACCTTACCCTGCAGGCCTGATGCCACGTCTACAGACTTTGCCTGTGTCAGTTCGTCTGCGTTGATCTTAGAGGTAGCGTAGCCCAGTCCTTTCTTTTGTCGCTCGAGACCCAGTGCCGTCACCACCACCTCATCGAGCATCTCGGAGTCGGGACGCAGCCGCACCGTGAGGCTGGCAGCTGCACGCACCTCCTCGGTGTGGTAGCCGATGTAGGATATGACGAGTGTCTCGCCTTGCTTGACCGTCAAGGTAAAAATACCATCTGCATTGGTAAGGGTACCCTTGGCAGAGTCCGACTTTGCGCGGACCGTCGCCCCTATGAAGGGGTCTCCGTTTTCATCCAAGACCTTGCCGGTAACCCGTAGGTCCTGTGCTAAAGCACTACTGGTCATAAAGAGAACCAGTGAGAGCAGCATTAAAATCCGTTGTCTCATAAAAAACTCTTTTTCTGTTAATTAGTATGATTCCATGATCGCCTGCAGGCAAAATACTCGGGTACCAGTATCGGGTCTGCAGGTATTAGTTTAGGCTTCATTTTCTCAACAAGCAATCCAAATAAACCATCTCTATGGTTTTGAAACACTAATGAAACACGCCCAAAATTTAGCAATTGTTTTCAAACTGACCAAGAAACCCGTCAATAAATTTTCCGTTTCTTTGCAAAAGAACCATTTTGGCTAACCTTTTTCCCTACTGATATAGAAGAAGTTGCCGATGTATTACCCCATGGTAAAAAATATTATCTTTACTTCGGCCGGTTCTTTAATTCTTATAATTCTAAAAGCATCACACGAAATCCCCATTCAATCCCTAAAAGAACATAAAAGCCCCGCTCCAAGCCAATAGCGTTGTACGACCCCGACACACGTCGGGGTCGGGGGTGAGGGGCGGATCGATTACCCCGGGTCATGCGCTCCTAACGTTGCTTTGACCCGGGGCTAAGTTGTGCGACCCCTATCGGGGTCGTGCTCATCGGTGCATGCTGTAGAGCTCTGAACCGGGACTGTTAATGCGTGAACCCTAACGGGGTCGTGCCCGTAGATGCATGCTGTGGGGCTCTGACCCCGACGTGCGTCGGGGTCGTACATCAACAGCCCAGGGTCAGAGCTCCGAAGGAGCGAGTGACCCTGGGAAAAAGAAACGCATCATCACTCCGACTCCGACGAACGTTGGAGTCGTACCACCCGGATATAGGCACCAAAAAACGTAACGCCGGGGGGCAAAAAAGTTTCCAGTAGGAAACCGTTTGCTTCTATCCGTCAAACTGTTTTCTTTCCTACTGGAAACTTTTCTCTTCTATCCGTGAAACTTTTTTGCTTTCCGGAGTTGCTTCTATTTTACTCGCAATCAGATGTTTACGAAATCCACATTTAGTCCTCCATCCGGATGGACTCCAGCACGGCGGCTATGCGGTCGCCGATGCCGATGGTGTAGCCTTGGCTGAAGAATACGATGCGGTTGAACGTATCTGCCACGACCACGACGGGGAACTCCAGCGGCTGCTCTTGCTCCATGCCGGCTGCTATAGAGCCCAGGATGCCCTGCGTGTCGGTGCCCCAAGTGGCCTGAGGCAGCAGAGCCTGCAGGATCTGCTGCTGACCCTTGTCCGGGGTGAGCGCCACCACAGGTATGGGGAATGCTCCGGTGTCATCGAGGAGCGACTGTAGGTCGCGCAGGATGTGGTCGCTTGGCTCGTGATGGGGGCGGGCAAGCACGAGCAGGTAGTAGCCCCGGCCGGTGGTGCTGAGGATGGACTTTTCGGCCTGTGCCCGGTGGTCGAAGTAGAGGTTTTCGGCATCGAGCTCCCCGATCACGTTGACCAGATCGTCGTTGATGTCGAAGTGCAGCTCGGTCGGTACACCGCAGGGGAGCTTGCGCAGCAGGTAGCGTGCGGTGCCGTCTGCCTGTCGGATGCCGGTGCTGAGGAGGTTGCGTGTGTAGAGGAGGTTGGTGCCGTTGATGTCCGCGGGCTCTGCTTCGTAGTCAAAGCCGTAGGTGGTCAGGTGGCTGTCTTCCTCCTTGAGGTAGTTCACGGTATAGTGTACCTCATAGAGTGGTTTTTTGAGGAACGACTGCGGCTCTTTGTAGGTGAGCTGCAGCGGGCAGGTGCGGGTGTCGTCTCCGGTGCCTGTCTCGGGGTCTTGGGGAGCCGCTATGCGGAGCAGGTGGTCCGCCCCGGACTCGTCGGTGTAGAGTACGACCCCATTGGCAGTGTCGTAGCGTGCCGGTACCTCTGCCGTGCGCAGCAGACGTACCAGGAGGATGGTGAGGCTACGCTCGTCTCCTCCGTGGAGCTTCCAGGTGGCAGCGGGGCTCATCGGCATGCGGCGGGGGTTGTAGCGGTCGTCGACCCAGAAGGTCCGGATGTACTCGCCTATCGCCTCGGCACGGTCCGAGAGGGTGCCGCTGTAGAAGTCCGGGGTGGTGGAGGCGATGTCGTCTACCCATAGCTTTAGCTCTCTCTCGGAGGGAAAGAGGGGCTCCAGCATCACGCGGGGGCAGATGATGTCGGGGTTTTGCCACTGCTCCGGTGTCAGGTCGCGGTGGAATGAGTCGGCGAGCACGGCTGCCGAGATGTCTCCCAGGTCCTTTGGGCGCAGGGAGCCGAGGAGGCTGATGGCGTCGTCGATGCGTCCGTTGGAGTGGGCTTTTTTGAGGAAAGAGGTGATGACCTCGTGGTTGCCCCTACTCAGGACTGCGTACTCTGCCACTTGGTCCGCCTTTTTGCCGGAGAGTCCCAGGCTCTTTGCAAGCTCGTAGCCCCCCTCACGCGTCGGGAATGTGGCGGTGTAGGCGTGGCGGATGGAGTCGTTTTGCGCCAGGCGGAGGTTGTTTTGCTCCTCCTGCTCGGGGGTAAAGCGTGTGCTGGGACGCTTCTCTGCAGGTGGAGTGAGCAAGAAGCTCTGCTCGTCCGGCAGCTCCTCCCAGCTCCCCAGGGTGAGCTCAACCGGCTCGGCGTCCGGGCGCACGGTGAGCTTTTGCATGGCGATGAGCGGTCCTTCGTTGGCGACAATGACGATGTCGCCGAGGCCCAGCTTCACACTCGCTTCGCCCAGCTTGTTAGCTGTACGTCGGACAAGCGGGTAGAGCTCGGCGTAGTTGTAGAGCCTAAAGGTGACCTCTGCCCCCTCGGCCGGAGTGCCGTCCGGGCGGAGTACGCGCGCCTTGGCGGTAGCGGTGGGGACGTAGTTGTCGGAGACGTTGAGCTCGGTGGAGACCGGCGTTTCGCCCAGCCACTCTTCGTCGCCGCTGTAGTGGCCAAAGGCGGTGGTGTGGAGCAACATGGCGCGCAGGACGGGTGCGTCGAACCAGGCGTTGTCCAGCACCGGCGCCGGCTCGCTCGCCCCGAGGTAGTGCCACTCGCCATCGACCCACGCTTCGACCCAGGCGTGATTATTGTCGGTATGTGCCCAGCGCGGTGTGTAGACCTGGCGTGCCGGGATACCCACGGTGCGGAGGACCGCTGTGACAAAGGTGCTCTGCTCGCCACAGCGACCCAGTGCATTGCGCAGCGTGGACATGGGGGGCAGGGTGCGCCCGTCGCTCGGCGCATAGGTGATGTGCTGATGGCTCCAGTGGTTGAGCTCCAGCACCGCCTCCTCCATAGTCATGCCCTGTACCAGATCGCGTAGCTCGGTGTAGTAGGTGGTGCGGAAGTCGTCGAGAAACTCATTATTGACCCTCAGCGGAAGGACAAAGTGGCGAAAGAGCTTGGCGGGTACTTTTTTTCCCCAGGGTAGCTCCTCGCGAGCCTGCAGAGCGGTCCGGACGTTGGCAAGATAGTACTCCGGGGTATGATCCATCAGGTCGGGGAGGTCCATGTAGGCGTAGAGAAAGGTCAGTGCCGCCGACTCATCCTTGGTGAGACTGTCCGTGTCCGAGACCTCCAGTGCGCTTTGATCCAGAGAGAGATCATCTAGTTTCCGCCCCAGATCTTGCTGAGCAAGCCGGAGAACATTGTCGGGAAAGAGAGTGGCTTCCCGGCTCTCCCGGGAGCAGCTCACGAAGAGGGCGCTATCCAGAAGTAGAGTGATGATGCTGATCGTCAGCAGGTGGTGTCTGTGGCTCATAGGTCTATGTTTGCTGAGAGGTTGAAGTAAAATGGTGCGCCACCGTACGGTGCACTTCCCCAAATTTAGCACATTTTTGCGAGATCACCCCGATGAAGACGACAAGGCATCAAGTCCCTTTATTTTTGCCGCTCGGGGAGGGGTGGAAAATTTGACGGATAGAAGGGAAAGGTTTCCAGTAGGAAAGAAAACGATTTGACGGATAGTAGAGATCTGTTTCCAGTAGGAAACTTTTTTCAGTACACGTCAACCTCTAAACTTCATTTGTGAGCCCCGGTCCGCTTGCTCCGAAGAAAAATTGTATCTTTGGGTGACTACTAATCGATCCACGTATGAGCTGGCTATCTTTTTCCTTCATCGACTTTTTGGACATCGTCATCTTTGGCACGGTGCTCTATCTGATCTACACCTCGCTTCGCAGGAGTGGCAGCGGTAACCTCCTACTCGGTATCGTTGCGCTTGTACTGCTCTGGGTGGTGGCAAGCATCCTGCTGGACATGAAGATGATGGGCAAGGTGATGAGCGCAGTCATGAACGCCGGACTGCTGGCCCTCGTGGTGATCTTTCAGGATGATATCCGACGGTTTCTCAATGCCTTAGGCTCCGGAGGCAATCGCTGGCTCTCTGTCGGTCGGCTCTTCAGGGCTCGGAGCAAAAAGAGCAGTGACCTCGAGGAGGCCTCCTATATTGCCATGATCACCTTTGCCTGCGTGAGCATGGCGCGAAAAAAGGTGGGCGCCCTCATCGTCCTCGAGGAGCGGATCAGCCTGGAGAGCTACATGCATACCGGCGAGATCATCAATGCGGATGTCAACTCCCGACTGATCGAGAACATTTTCTTCAAAAACTCTCCCCTCCACGACGGGGCACTCATCATCAGCCACCATAAGCTCAAGGCTGCCGGCTGCATCCTTCCCGTGGCTCAAGGGCAGGAACTGCCCAAGGAGATGGGACTTCGCCATCGCTCAGGGCTCGGGATGAGTCAGCAGTCGGACGCCAAGGTGATCATCGTCAGCGAGGAGCGGGGTGAGATATCGCTGGCGTACCGGGGGGAGCTGGTCGCCGATGTGGATGTGGATCAGCTGCAAGCCTTCCTCTCGTCTTCCTTCAAGGACATGAGCAGTGTGGGCAAAATCGTCAACGTCAAGCCGTGACCGGAAAATGAGTCGGGCTAAGCGCGATAATCGAACGACCGCCCAGCTCCTACGCGAGCTGGTGCAAGCCGAGCACGACATTCCCAAGAAACAATGGCACCACGTCCTGGCTGCCCTCCGCCCCATGGTGCGGGAGCACGGCGATCATGAGCTGGCAAACCAACTGCGCACCGGTCTCGTCATCGTCGAGGAGATCGGCTTGCGCGACAGCTCGGTACTGGCACACCTCCTCGAGCAGCCGGTGATCATGGGGTTTTACACCATCGCCGAGGCACGCAAAACGTTCGGAAACGACGTGGCGCATCTGCTCGAGTTACTTCTCCGGGTCAGTGAGCTCTACGCCACCTCACCTGTCGTCACGACCGAAAACTTCAGCCACTTCCTGCTCTCCTTTGCCGAGGACGTCCGCATCATTCTGATACTGCTGGCGCGTCGCCTCCAGTTACTTCGCGTGGCGGAGCACCATCTGGATGAGGATGCCCGGCTCAGTCTGGCGATCGAGGCCTCCTACCTCTATGCTCCTCTCGCCCACCGCTTGGGGCTCTACGGTGTCAAGAGCGAGATGGAGGACCTCTGCCTCAAGTACACCGACCGGGAAACATTCGACTACGTCAAAAACAAGCTGGCAGAGACCAAGGCGAGCCGCGATGCCTACATTGCAGCGTTCATCAAGCCGGTACGCAAGCGTCTGGACGAGGCGAAGCTCACGTACACCATCAAAGGTCGGACCAAGTCCATCTCCTCGATCCGCAATAAGCTGAAAAAGAAAAGGGTGGCGTTTGAGGAGATCTACGACCTCTTTGCCATCCGCATCGTCCTCGACAGTGCGCCGGAGGACGAGCGCGCCCAGTGCTGGCAGGTCTACTCTATCATCACCGACATGTACCGCCCCAATCCCGAGCGGCTCAAAGACTGGGTTTCCATCCCCAAGTCCAACGGCTACGAGAGCCTGCACATCACCGTCATGGGGCCGGATCAGCGCTGGGTGGAGGTGCAGATCCGTACGCAGAGGATGGACGAAGTGGCAGAAAAAGGCCTTGCCGCCCACTGGCGCTATAAGGGTATACGCTCCGAGAGCGGGCTGGATGAGTTCATGACCAGCGTGCGCAGCCTCCTGGAGAACCCCAACCAGAGTGAGGAAGAGCGGATCCAAGCCTTCAAGATGGACCTCTACGACGAGGAGATCTACGTCTTTACCCCCAAGGGCGACCTCGTCAAGCTGCCCAAGGGAGCGACGACGCTCGACTTCGCCTACCAGATCCACACGCGGGTGGGGAGCCACACCGTCTCTGCCAAGGTCAACGGCACCAACGTCTCCCTGCGCCACGTCCTCCAAAACGGAGACACGGTAGAGGTCATCACCTCCAAGAACCAGCAGCCCAAAGCCGACTGGCTCAACTACGTCACCACCGGTCGTGCCCGCACGAAGATCAAGGCGAGCCTCCGTGCCCAAAACGAGCAAGTCGTGCGTCTGGCTCGCGAGGAACTGGAGCGAAGACTCAAAAACCGAAAGCTCCCCTACGATGCCGGAGTCATAGGGAAGGTAGCCCGCAAGATGGGCTACAAGCAGCTCACCTCTTTTTTCCTCGACATGAGTCAGGATCGGGTCGACATCAGCGCCTTTCTCGATCGCTACCGCACAGAGATGGAGACGCCGGAGACCGATACGATGGAGCGGCTCAGTGCAGAGGACTACATCAGCCCCACCATCCCGGAGCGCATCACCCAAGAAAAGGAGGAGGTCCTCCTGATCGACAAAAACCTCTCCGGTATCGACTATCGCTTTGCCAAGTGCTGCAACCCCATCTACGGCGACAAAATCTTTGCCTTCACCTCCTCCAAGGGGATGAGCATCCACCGCATGGACTGCCCGAATGCCCAGGACCTATTCCGCAACTACGGCTACCGAATCCTCAAGGCGGAGTGGACCGGGCAAAACAGCGGTGGCTACGAGGCGGCACTCAGAGTGGTCGGGCACGACGACCTCTCGGTGGTCAACAACATCTCCGGGCAGATTGCCACCGAGAAAGAGGTGACCCTGCGGAGCTTCAAGGTCAACTCGGAGGACAGTCTCTTCATAGGCTACTTCTACGTCTACGTCAAGAGTCTCGGGGTGCTGACTGCGCTCATCAATAAGCTCCGAACCACCAAAGGAGTCAAAAAGGTCGAGCGGGTCGACTGACACCACCCGTCCCCCAACACACCCGGACCGGCAAAAACCACATCGACACACTTGCCCGGGTATTGTGCAACTGTGGCAAACATCGTAAATTTGCGCCGCAAATAACATCATTCACCCACTCATCAAATCAAGGAGTACACACATGCACTACATCATCATCACCTTCATCGCCTTCTTTCTCCTCCGCCTGGTCTCACTCTCCATCTCGATCCGCAACGAAAAGCGACTGAAGGAAAACGGAGCAAAGCAATACGGCAAACTCAACTCCCTCCTACTGACACTGGCGCACATCGCCTACTACTTTGGCGCACTATACGAGGCATACATCAGAGAGGTCACCTTCAACACACTCTCCCTGGCAGGCGTCGCAATCATGACCTTTGCCTACGCCGTCCTATTCTACGTCATCTACCAGCTAAGAGACATCTGGACCGTCAAGCTCTACATCGCCCCAAACCACCGCATCGACAGAAGCTTCCTCTTTCGCACAGTACGCCACCCCAACTACTACCTCAACATCATCCCCGAGCTCATCGGCGTAGCCCTGCTCTGCAATGCTTGGACAACCCTCTGCATCGGCCTGCCCCTGTATCTTTGCCCGCTCATCATCCGAATCCGACAAGAAGAAGCGGCCATGAAAGGACTCTGGACCACCCGCTCATAAACACCACTCCCCCCGACCCAAAAATTAGACGGATAGTAGCGAAAAGTTTCCAGTAGGAAACAAAACGATTTGACGGATAGTAGCAAAAAGTTTCCAGTAGGAAACTTTTCGCCCTGTACATTGCTTGTTTGTAAACAACCTCTTTTGCCATTTTTCACCAACACTTTTGCTCTATACGCCGAGGTATACAACCGGTGTTTTGGGACGCCCTGACCTATTAGGGCAAATCCATAAAAGAGGGTGCATCGGACGACGGTCCGGTGCACCCTCTACCTTTTTTCTATGAAGACACCTAACGGTAGAGCCTGATTTCGCTAAAGCCTACTGCATAGCCCCAGCCCTCCACTCGCTCAATGTGGATGATCACCGACTCGGCATCGTTAATAGGTTCTATTAGTTTGATGAGTCTGAATTGATCAGGGTTGGTGTACAAAGCGGGGGGGATCCACAATATCGACATTTCCGAGCGTATGCTCTTTCCCGTCCTTGTCTATGTACTTGAGTTTGAGCTCTGATGGGAATGTCTTTAGAGATTTGCTACCCCAAAACTCCTCCTGGTGAGCTCTCAGTCCAATCGCCTTGAGTGGTCCTCCGATGCCATCTATCCTGAACGAGTAGCCGACGTAGACGGTTATCCCGGTCATCGGATCGTCATCCGTAATGGCGGCATAGTTAGCATCCGGCATACCGCCGGCATACTCGGGACTTAGGTTGAGCGAAAGTTGATTCACAGGTACCTGCTCCAGCCCGTCGTCAGTCTTCTCTACGACCCACAACCCGTGGACGTGGTCATGGCTTAGGTGTAGGATGACATTGAAGTCCGAAGTATTGGTGGAAACTTTTGCGCCCTTATCCTCAGACATCAAGCGCAATGGGATGCAATAGTACCCCTCGTCAAGAGACTTGATGTCCAGAAGCTTTATTGAAAACTTATCAGTACTCTCCACCTTTCCAGCCGGAACGGTGACTGTACTTGTCACCAGCTTGTATAGCTCCGGAGCAAGGATACTTACCTTGGACACAACACGCGGGGATAGTTTTGCCTCAAACGGCTTAGCCTCTGTGTTGATCATCACGGTCCCGGTGTAGTCACTTTTGATGGGTGCGGTCAATCTGAGAGGAAAACCTACAGCCCCCTCTTCGGAGTGGAACTCCAGACGACCGTTTAGGGTGTAAAATGTAGCATCAGTGACAAGATGTTGGACGCCATTTTCGCGGACATAGGACCTCGGCGAGTAGTCCTCCGATGCCGTATCCGACGGGAGCAATAGTGTCCCGACTCGAGAGTCCTTGCATGCCGTGAAGACAAGTGTAGCGATGACACAGGTGACCGCACAGCGTATATAGTTGTATGTATTCATGCGTTGTTGCCTTTCAGTATTACTTTTACTTAAACATTACATCGGGTGTCCATTTTACCGACCCACCATGCCTAACAGTGGCATCGGGGTTCTTTCCCGTAGCGTCTTTGAAAGTGTTGCCTGTTCCTTCGTCCAGCCTCCAGTAGCCGATGAGCCCTTCGCTCTGAGGATTGCAGTTGTACATGTTATCCTGCAGTTGCTTGGGCGTACGTGCCACCTCCCAGAGGCGTAGTTGAGCTACTTGGACATTGGCTCTCAGATAGTCTGTATTGCCAAACCCGGGCGTCTTGGCGAGCCACACCTTACCGGCAGGCAGATCTAGCTGATTATCAAGTTCGCCGTTGACATAGATACAGAGCTTGGTATCAGCGCAAACCATCGCGATGTGGTACCAAGTGTTTTCCTCAAAGAGCATGTTGCTATTGAGCTGAGTTCCTTTGGTCTTGATCTGGAAGCGATTGCCCTCAATAGGTGCATCACCAAAGCGACAGAATATTTCACCATCACGGTGTTCGCCATCAACCTCAGCTCCACTTCCCCAGCCTCCGAAGAGTGCTTGGTTGTTGAGCTGACCATGTCGCTTACCCAGTAGGTCAGCCTTTACCAAAAACTCAACAGTCCAATTGATCAACCCGTGTTCTTCAGCGAGATTGAATTGGAGGTTAGAGCTGGAGTTCATCGTCAGGACAGGTTGGATAGCCTTTTGCTTGAGGATATATACAATCCGATCGCAGCCGTCGAGCAAAGCGTATGAACCATTCGGCGAAACCAAACGGAACCCTATGGCGTAGCTCTTTCCAGAGTCCTTGAGCTCCTGTGATAGCGGTGGTATTTGTACCGCTATCGGGTCGGAGAGGACCTCACCCTTTTTGATAACAGTAGACGAGCCCATGAGCTTGTAGGCGTCCATGGGTAGGGCCTCTAACTCTGTGCCGTTGACTTGGTTGTACGCCTTGACCACCTCGGCATCAGGTAGATACTGGACCTGAATATCCTCCTTGGCCGGTTCGGAGACTTGAATGTTGAACTGAGTCGTGGTTGTACTCTTGGCTACCTCTACGTTTAACCCGGTATTGACCGCTGTCTTAGTCTGGGATATGTATACCCGGCCACGAATAGGAGTATATGCTTGCTCCATTTTGCAACCGGAGAGTGTGGCAATCATCAGTCCTGCTGTAGCCGTCAGGATCTTTGCCACGTATTGTCTGTTGTTTATCATTTTCTTCATATATAGATGAGAATTTAGCGTATAGCGGGATTCATGATCTGTATCGCACTTCTCAGGTATGGGTAGGTACCCGTTTTCCCTTGGACACGATACTCGTACTCCATGTGAAAGGTGCCAACTCCGCCTTTGCGGTATTTCTGACCTTTCCAATCACACATGTACTTAGCAAACCATATCAACTGTGGATCGCCATCATACGGACTTTGACCACCCTTGGCGGCCGCACTCTCGAAGTTGGCACACCAAATCATCTTTCGTGCGATTTCCTCGGGCGTCATGTGATCTTTGTAGTGATCTACCACGCTCGCATACCTAGAGTCCAGCGAGCTTGGATCTGCATCGCCATAGGCTTGAATGATGAAGTAATTGAAATACTTGCCATAGTCCTTACCAATAGCGGCCGGCTCACCATCTATTACGAATAGTTTTTTGCGTCCTTCCTCGGTCTCGGCCTGCGGTCCCATCATCTTGCCAAATGTCTCCACAAAGAGATTGATGCGATGGCGGGTACCGTCTGCGTCATATGCCCACAGCTCTTTGTTGGTCTCAAACGGTTGACCATACGAGGGCTCTGCATCTATGTCAAGACCGTCTAGGTCGTACTTGATAATGGTATCGGCGACCGCTTTGGCATACTTGACAATGGCTGCATCAATAGTCTCCGGTGTACTGACCCACTTGCCGTCCTTCTCTACATCCCAGCCCCAAAAGCGGTGCTGCCATTGATTCCAGTTAACCCCTTGCTTTTGTAGTTCTTCAGGAATGGGGGGAGTGATTGCATCACCGATCTGGAACATGAGGATACAAGCAAGTGCCCGAGTCCCCTTTACCTTTTGGACGTACTTGAGGTCTGAGCGTCGTATGGGGTCGATGTTTCGCCAACCACCCCAGAGCGATACAAAATCTACACTGTCCGGTAGCCCCCTGAGGGAATACTCGTAGTCCAGACCTTTGCCGGTCCAGTTCCCATACCAGCCAAAGGCAACCTGATGGTCGCTTTCATACTTGTACCTCCTGAGATTTTGATAGTAGGGGATGTCCTTATCTCTGGCGATAAGGGCATCTACCTCAGAGGGATCAATGTGGGACGCATTTTCTCCAACATGGTCACTACGTGTGAGGTCAATGCTGTAGAGAGGCTCTGTGTCGGTCATCCTTTTGCAGGAAGATGTCCCCAGAGCAAGTATGCAGAGCAAGAGTGAAATATAGTTCTTGAATTGCTTCATATTGAGAATCGTTTTCGAATTTAAGAGAAGAGGCTTACTTCTTCTGCCACCACATTTTTGTTGCATAGTCATTTTTGCCTCCAAGCTGAGACTCCATTAGGCTAAAGTTTTTAGGATCCTTTGTTGCCTCTGATGTTGGGTAGGGGATTCTGTTTGCCGTTTTTAGATTGGCATAGCCTGGTGTGGCTTGTACCGGGGGATAGATGTTGGGGTATCCTGTACGACGGATATCAGCCCATGCTTCTGACCCAAGAGGATAGAGGGCGATCCACTTCTGAATCATGAGACGCTCAAGCTTTTGCTCAAAAGGAGCGGCATCGTCCCAAGCAACGGTCAAGTTGCTAAGCGGTGCACTATTTCTACCATATCCATCAGGGACATTGATATAGGGCATGGGCTTGTCGCTGTGATTGGCAAGATACAGATCTGCCTGATCAGCACCCCACTGCTGGAAGGAGAGCCTTACCCCCTTCTCATACCACTCCTGAGCACTGCCACCTACGTTCCATCCTCTCAGATCACCCTCAGCACGCAAAAAGGCAACCTCAGCAGCAGTCATCCAAATGCTGGGCTTGTCCTCCGGCCATATTGCTTGGGAGTAAAGCTCAAGTGCCTTTGCCTTCACCCCTATAAAGGCTCCTGCTTGCAGCCCTACACGAGTACGATCAGCCGGAGTCTTGGCTGGTGCAAAGTACTTCTCAGCACGAGGATCATGGTAACCACTGAGATAAGAGTCCATCTCTGCAGACATGACTGCATCGCCCCACTCCACCGAGGTCTTGTAGATCCCGGCAGGCTTGTACTGATAGGTTAGGTTGTCTCTATTCGCTTCGATGACTCCATCAAGGATCGCCTTCTCACCTATGGTTCGTGCCAAGTCAGGCTCTACAAGACTCATCCGAATAGCCATGCGCAATTTGAGTGAGTTCGCAAAAAGCACCCACCGTCTGATCTCTCCTCCGTAGATCACATCAGCCTGTGGGAAAAGAGTAAAAGAGGGATCTGCCACAAGTGCTTTTGAAAAATACTCTGTGGCTGCATCTAGATCCTTCAGTATAGCTTTGTACACCTCACTCTGTGGGGCAAAAGCACCCGACTCGGTCCCACCAAACGGGAAGGGACCATAGGTGTCTGTCAGATTGAGCAGGGCATGAGCTCTCAGAATGAGTGCCCAGTAGTATACCGGGCTCTCCTCTCCTGCCTCATCTATGACATCCTGCATTACTCTAGACAGCCGTGGCCATATATTGCTGTATGGGTAGTTGATCCATCCACCAGGAGCATTGTAGGTGCTGGTCTTAGCATTATTCCATGCATCCTTTGTCTCAGCGAAGTAGCGACCATAGATATTACCGATAAGGTCATAGGTCATCTGAAAATCGTTTTCTTGCTGAGGAAACGAGATGTTGAACATCACCTTGAGTGCGTTTTGCCCGGACAGATTGTCCGTCTTCAGTTCTTCGGAAGAGACCGAGCCTATAGGCCGATTGATCTCCTCAAATGAAGAACATCCTCCCATCAGAAATCCAAGGCATAGCAGCCCGATAGCTACAGTCTTTGTATATGTAGTACTCATAGTCTTTCCTATCATTAAAATTGAACCTTTGCAGTGAATCCAAAACTCTGCATAGAGGGCTGCATAAAGTAGTCAAATCCCTGGTAGTACGTTCCGGTCGAAGCACTTAGCTCAGGGTCAAAGGGAGCCTTCTTATAGATCATTAGAATGTTGTTGGCATTCACGCCCAGGGTTATTCTTGCCTTGTTGGCAAACCAGCCCTCCGGAAGTGTGTAATTGAGGTGCATTTGTTGTAGTCGTACGTTTGTTGCACTGTAGATGTAGTTTCTCCACAGAGGCTTTTCTCCTGCTGTACGTTTGTAGTATTCCTCAGCAGAGAGGTGTCCTAGGTTGACCTTTACACCACCTTTTTCACGCAAGTCTGCAGAAGCTTTAGACACCCCATACTGATCAAGGTAGGCTTGTGTCTGAGACATCACGATACCACCAATACGCGCAGATATCAAAAAACCAAATGAGAGATCCTTCCATTCAAAATCGTTGAGAAGTCCCATGTTAGACGATGGCAGAGTAGTACCTCTATAGACAGGATTTGTTAGGTTTTCCGGCACAATAGTGTTGTTTTCAACCAGTGGGTAGCCTTCTTGGTCACGTTTGATGGACGTGTAGTCGTAGACATCACCCATGGTACCACCCTTGGATAGCACTACCTCGATTCCATTGAGTCCGCCCATCTTGATTGACTCTGAGTCATCGGACAACAGCTTGACTATTTTGTTCTGGTTAGCACTAAAAGTATAGCGCGGGCTCCATGCAAAGTCGCCCCACTTCAACTGAAGTCCCGTGGATAGCTCTATGCCTTGATTTTGGACATCGCCGGTCTGTACATATTCCAGGTCGTAGCCTGTTGCAGCTGATGCAGGTCTCAGGAAAGTCTGGTTGGTGGTGTTGGAGCGATAGAGCGTTAGGTCAACATCCCAGATGCTAAAAAACTTACCGGTAAGTCCTACCTCCCAAGAGTTGGTACGTTCTGGGAAGAACGTCTCCGGGAACTTAATCGTTGACCCCTTGTAACCTCCCGTCGCTGGGTCAAAAGTGTATCGGTAGGGGCTTGCAATGTTTGGGGAAATAGCAGATCCCACACTTGCCCAAGATCCTCTCACTTTCAGGTAGCCTACATACCTCTTATACTCGGTTGGGATGTACTCGCTTAGCAAAGCCGATACTCCTACCGATGGGTAAAAGAATGACTCATGGGAGGTGCCGGCGAGTGCGGAGTCCCAGTCATTTCGCCCTGTAACAGTGAGGAAGTAGGTACTTTTATACCCAAGTTCTGCGCTCCCAAAAGCCGAGTAGATCAAGTGGCGGACACCACCAAATATTGGTGCATTTTCTTTTTTGCCTGCTGCATAATCTATCGCATTAGGCGTAAAGATATTGGATGGTGCGCGGAGTCCACCTCGAAATCCTTCCGAGCGTGTACTTGAATAATTAGCAGAGCCACCTAAGTTACCTGCGATTGAGAAGTCGTCACCCACGTTGAGATTGAGGTTCGCGATCAGGTCACCATAGACTGCTTGTTCCGAACCATTCTCATAGGAGTAAAACCCATACGGTGAGTGTGCAAAAATCGTGGCAGTCGAAGCATGGCGCTTATCCTCGTTTTTGATCTTTGTATTGTCGTACCTGAAGCGGGTCGATATATCCAGCCAATCGGTCACCTGTGCCTTGAGTGAGACGGCGGCCATATACCGTTCTCTGCTGTTGGTCCGGATCATCCGGTGCATTGTCCAGTAGGGGTTCTGGGAGTTGAGAAGCTCTCCATACCTCCAGTTTTGCTCGTATATTTTGCGAACAGGGTTGTAGGTCTCAAAGACCCGAACGCTATCAAAGTTATCTCCTCTGGGAAAGAGATAGAGCATAGGAAGGGGATTGAAATACGCCCCTTGGGCCATCAGGTTTTTGTCCTGAGCACGGATATAGTTGAGGCTCAGATCCAGGGTAAAGATGTCATCCAAGAAGGTGGTGGTATTGCGTGCTGTGACGTTGTACCGATCATAGCCGGAGTTGGGCAGGATCCCCCGTGCATTTGTTGAGCCGAGAGAGAGATAGGTCCTACTCTTCTCATTTCCCACATTGAGAGCAACGGTATTCTGGATATTCATACCTGTTTTGAAAAATCCGGCCGGGTCATACTTGCCGTACGGTGAGTTAGCTTTCTCTCCCCAGCTGCCTATCTCGCCCGGACGGTTGATGTAGCTGTCTTGAAACTCCGGTAGGACAAATGGGCGCAAGAACTGTGAGCTGTTGCTGATCGTCACACTTACACGACCCGCTTTTCCGGATTTCGTGGTGATCATGATGACCCCTTGAGCAGCGGCTGATCCATATAGTGCAGCGGCAGCAGGTCCGCTCAGCACGGTAAGACTCTCTATATCATCAGGGTTGATGTCCGAGATGCCCTCACCCCCCGGTTGTTCACTGAAAGCTCCACCACCGATACTTCCTTTTGATGTATTAAACATTGGAATACCGTCGATCACGTAGAGAGCCTGGTTGCTGGAGTTGATTGACTTGGGACCGCGCATCACGACACGGGTAGCACCACCGAGACCGGCTGATGAGGCATTGATATTCACTCCGGCTACCTTTCCGCTCAGGGAGTTGATGAAGTTGGCATCCTTTACCGTGGTCAGTTCGTCGCTCTTGATCTCCTGGACATTGTAGGAGAGGGCCTTCTCCGAGCGTTTGATACCGAGTGCGGTCACCACCAGCTCGTCCAGGAGTTCTGCATCCTCATGCAGTACGACCCGGATGCTTGTCTTCCCATCCAGCTTGATCTCCTCGCTCTTCATACCGATGTAGGAGACACGGATCGTGGCATGCTTTGCCACCTCCTTCAGCGTGAAGTGGCCATCCATGTCGGTCAGCGTACCCATGGCCTGCTGACCCAGTACTTGCACCGTCGCGCCCGGGATCGGATCATTCGACGTGTCCACGACTGTCCCGCGCAACTCCATCGTCGTCTGCGCATAGAGACCGATCGCCACCCACATCAGGGAAAGTAACAATAAAAGTCTTCTTTTACTCATAAAATTAATTGTAATGGTTGGATATACCTGCTACAGGCACATGCGCCTGCACCTAAAAAGAATGCCCTCCGCCCAAGAGACCACCCTCGGGCAAAGAGCAATAAAAAACCCGCCCTTCCTCAAGTGAGGAAGAACAGGGATGACATACTGCTTCGTGAAAATAGCTTGAGCTACCCTCCGGAGGTCTACGGTACGAGCTGAGACAGAGTGGATAGTGAGCATTCTCTCTCTCTCTCTCTCTCTCTCTCTCTCTCTCTGCTGAAATTTACCGAAACAGACAAATTACTCACGCTAAAAATCTCTAAAATAAGAGGCGAACTATTAAGATTAAATCCGGACGGCAGCCTCACCGCCATGATCTTTTCAACTTCTTTAGCGCAAACATACACAAATCCGCCAACACCGCAACCCCCGAAGTCCGATCCAGACACGTCTCCAGCCCCATAGCCACTGAAAAACAGACAGATATATACCCCGGAAATTCAGGGTGCCGGGGCGGCAAAAGTTTCCTACAGGAAACCGTTCGCTTCTATCCGTGAAACCGTTCTCTTTCCTACTGGAAACTTTTCGCTACTATCCGCCAAGTTTTTTGGCTTGACACGGAGCGGAGAGAAGCAGAGGGGGTGTTCATGCAGGTTTCCTGCTTTTTAGGGCATGTATAGGACCGGCATAGTTTCTTTTTTGTACCTTTGTGAAAGTGCATTCCCTTGTTTGATTATAATAGATTGTGGAGTGCCCATCTTTGTACAAGACCCAAGCTTATGACACCAAATATAGACTTTCATCCCGTTTCGTTAGAGGATCGAGAGCATATTCAGCGCTTTGCGCGGATCAATCCGTACCGCAACTGCGACTTTTCTTTTGCCAATCTCTACAACTGGAGCTCCTTTTATAACACCGAGGTGGCGTACCACAAGGATATGCTCCTGGTGCGCTTCAAGAGTGCGGAGGCTGAGCGGACTGCTTACCTGATGCCTGTGGGCGAGGGCGACCTGCTGGAGGTGCTGCAGGATATGGACGAGGATATGCAGGCGAAGTACGACCACTCGCTCACCCTGATGGGCGTGACGAGCGAGGGGCTGGAGCTGCTGCAGCGCACCTACCCGGATCGGCTGCATGTGCTCTCGTCGCGTGACTACTCGGACTACATCTACCTCCGCGAAAAACTAAGCACGCTCTCCGGAAAAAAACTCCAGAGTAAGCGCAACCACATCAACCGCTTCGAGCGTACCTATCCCTCGTGGAGCTACGAGGAGATCGACGAGAGCAACGTCCGGGAGTGTCTGCAGCTGGAGAAGGTCTGGTTCAGGCAGAGTGAGCAGGGGCAGGACATCGTGGACGAAAAGCAGATGGTCTACAAGGCTCTGAGCGACTATGAGCGTATTGGGATGATGGGGGGCTGCATCCGAGTGGAGGGGCAGATCATCGCTTTTTCGCTCGGAATGGAGGTCAATGCCGACACCTTTGACGTCTGTATCGAGAAGGCAGACACCGACTACGATGGAGCTTTTACCATCATCAATCGGGAGTTTGCACGCCGCATCCCCGAGCAGTACACCTACGTCAACCGCGAGGAGGACCTCGGGCTGGAGGGGCTGCGAAAAGCAAAGCTCTCGTACAAGCCGGTCGAACTTTTGGCGAAGCACACAGTGGTCCTCTCCTACGATGAGTAGCCTACCCTACAGTCCTCGTTGGCGCGCACAGCTCCTGGCGTTGCTGGATGAAGCCTTTGGGGCGGAGTACCGGGCGTACTACGTGCGGCAGGTGGAGCACTGGGGGCGTCTGGCGCCGGAGGAGATGCGGCTGCGGACGGATGAGACGGGAGAGAGGCTTGTCGCCTATATGCTCACCGCCGGGTACGAGACAAGCGAGGACCACGGTCGGTACGCCTACCTCTACTGCGTCTGTACCCTAAAGAGCAGACGCGGCGAGGGGATCATGAGCCGCTTTGTGCGTGAGGAGTGCCGGCGGCTGAGCGAGGAGGGGTATCACGGTGTGGCGCTAATCCCTTCGTCGGTCGGTCTTGTGGACTTCTATGCTCCACTTGGCTTTGAGCAAATGGAGACGCCCATTTACCACAGTGCACCGCTCTCTTTGGCTGAAACACTCCTGCGACCCGGATGGGTGGTCGCCGACTATCTGGCGAGTCTGCCCTCGTCCGACCCCGACTACCCGGTGGCTTCGGACGCTGATGGTGGTATACGGCTTTGCCCGCCTGCAGGGTGGATGTTTTTGTCGCTCCGATCCCCCGCACCGGTGTCGGGGCTTTTGCAGCCCCTTACCTGATCGAGGTGGCGTCTTTTTAGATAATAAAAAGCCCCACGGCAGATGACCTGCTGCGGGGCTGTGTCGTTTTGGGCGGGAGGCTCAGCCGAGGAAGACGTGCTTCACGGAGGCGTCCTTGAGCTCGTACCCGAGGAAGCGGGAGGCAAGCTGGGCAAATCGCTCGTCCCCCTCTGTGGTGAGGAAGCGTCTCTGACCACCGGTGGAGAGGCGTCGCTCCATCTCCGGGTGGCGCCTGAGGTAGTCTGCCGTTGCTTCGTTCATGATGTCGCTCTGACCCATGATCTGAATATGCTCGGGGACATACTTGCGGATGATCGGCAGGAGCAGGGGGTAGTGGGTGCAGGCGAGCTGGATGAGGTCCATCTCCGGATCCATGGACAGGAGCCGCTCCACCTCCCGTCGGACAAAGTAGTTGACGCCCGGACTCTCGTGGTACTCCCCATGCTCCACGAGGGGTACCCACATCGGTGCGGCATGCTGGGAGAGGGTGATGCGGGGAAAGTACTCGCTCGTCTCGATGCCGTAGGTGTTGCTCTGTACGGTGGCGTTGGTCGCCAGGATGCCGACATGACCGTTGCGCGTGTTGGCGTCCATGTGCTCGACCGTTGGGCGTATGATACCCAGTACCCGGCGAGTGGGGTCTTCACTTCGGACGAGGTCCACGTTTTGGATGGTCCTTAGGGCGCGTGCCGAGGCGGTGTTGCAGGCGAGGAGGACCAGGGGACAGCCTTGCTCGAAAAGGTAAGCCACCGCCTGACCGGTGTACCGGTATATGGTATCGAAAGTATGCTGTCCGTACGGCGATCGGGCATTGTCCCCCAGGTAGAGGTAGTCGTACTGTGGAAGGGCTTCGCGCAGCCCGCTGAGTATGGTCAGCCCGCCATAGCCGGAGTCAAAGATTCCGATCGGGGCAGTCCTATCCGCAGGACGCCGGAAGTTGTCGGTTGAGTGGAGCATCAGTTGTAGGAGATCGTACGTCCGAAGGGTGCAAAGGTCAGCTTGGCAAAGCGGAAGTGCATCTTTCCCCAGGGGATTCCTACGATGGTAATGCAGAGCAGAGTGCCCAGTAGGACGTGCGTCAGTGCTGTGAGCCATCCGCCGGTGATGATCCAGAGACCGTTCCCGAGGCAGCCTATCGCACCGGATGATCCGGAGATGTCAGCGCCAAAGGGGAAGAGGCTCAGCGTGCCGATCTTGAAAATCTGCAGTCCCCACGGTATTCCGATGATGGTGATGCACCAGAGCGCACCGGCTGTGAAGTACTCTATCGCGGTGACGATTCCACCGCCAAGGATCCACCAGACGATGGTCTTGAAAAGGTTCCAGGGTTCAAGCATTTTGCTCATAGCGGTTGATTATCTTTTTCTTCTCCAGGTTGTGAAAGTATAGGGATATCTGTTTCGGTCGTCCGCAGGCTGCTCGTCGCGCTCGATGCACTCCCAACGGTCCGGGTCGATCTCGGGGAAAAAAGTATCTGCCTCCGGGAAGTAGTGCTCCACGACGGTGATGTAGAGCGTCTCGACACGTGGCATTGCTTCCTCAAAGACCTGTCCGCCTCCGATGATGAAGGCTTGCCCGGCATCCCGGACTGCATCGATCGCCTCCTCCAGCGAGTGCACGACCTCGGTATTTGGCTGAGTATAGTCGCGGTTTCGAGTGATGATGATGTTCCGCCTGCCGGGTAGAGCACCCTTGGGAAACGACTCAAAGGTGTGGCGTCCCATGATAATCGGGTAGCCCATGGTGGTGGACTTGAAGTGCCCGAGGTCGGCAGGGAGTCCCCGCTTCCACGGCATGTCGCCATCCTGACCGATCTCGCGGTTCCTGCCGATGGCTACGATGAGGTTGAGTTGCATAGGGATAAGCTGAAAAAAGAGACTTATACAGCTACCGTGCCCTTGATGGTCGGCCATGGGTCGTAGCCCTCGAGCTGAAAGTCTTCGTACGTGAAGTCTTCTATGTTTTTGACCTCGGGGTTGAGGATCATTCGGGGCAGAGGTCTCGGCTCTCTCGAGAGCTGGGTGCGCGCCTGCTCCAGGTGGTTGAGGTAGAGGTGGGTGTCGCCGGTGGTGTGAACGAACGTCCCCGCCTTGAGACCGGTGACCTGTGCCACCATCTGCAGGAGCAGTGCATAGCTGGCGATATTGAAGGGCACGCCGAGAAATAGGTCCGCACTCCGCTGGTACATCTGTAGGGACAGGGTCCCCTCAGCTACATAAAACTGAAAAAGGATGTGGCAGGGTGGCAGCCTCATCTCGTCGAGCTGGCCGACGTTCCAGGCGTTGACCAGTATGCGACGACTGTCGGGGTTCGTCCGGATGGTGTGAATTGCCTCGGCAAGCTGGTCGTGCGGTGTGCCGTTTTGGTCCACCCAGCGGCGCCACTGTGCCCCGTAGATGGGTCCGAGGTCACCGTTTTCGTCCGCCCATTCGTTCCAGATCCGCACCCCGTTCTCTTGGAGGTAGCGGATGTTGGTATCGCCGTGGACGAACCACAGGAGCTCATGTATGATGCTCTTGACGTGCAGCTTCTTCGTCGTCACGAGGGGAAACCCCTCAGCCAGGTCGTAGCGAGCCTGATGGCCAAAGGTGCTGAGGGTACCGGTACCGGTGCGGTCGTCTTTCCGGACGCCGTGGTCGAGGGTCTGTCTGAGGAGGTCGAGGTATTGTTTCATGATGATTGTTTGGAAAATCCTTGGGCAGTGATGTCGGTTTCGCTTCCGCCACTGCTCACGAGACGGTAGCCGTCCGTGGCATCGGTGACAAAGCCGATCTGAGAAATACCCGGCAGGGTATCCAGGAGCTCTTTGGCGGTGAGCGGTGCGGTGAAGAGGAGCTCGTAGTCCTCCCCGCCGTTGAGTGCACACAGTGTAGGGTCGAGGCCAAAGTCGCTTGCCATGCCGACGGTCTCGTGGTCGATGGGGATTCTTTTTTCAAAAATCCTACACCCCACGTTCGAGCTCTTGCAGATTCGGAGCAGGTCACCTGCCAGACCATCCGTGATGTCGATCATGGCGGTAGGGTGCAGCCCCACTTCGGCAAAGAGGCGCAGTATATCCAGGCGGGCAATCGGCTTCATCTGACGCTGGAGGATGTACTCCCGACCCGCAAACTCCGGCTGGAAGTCCGGCGTCCCGTCGTACGCCCTCTTCTCACGCACCAAGAGCTGCAGCCCCATGTACGCAGCTCCGAGGTCACCGGTGACGCAGATCAGGTCGTCCTTGCGTGCCGTGGAGCGGAGGACAGCGTCGCCCTCCGGGACGGTACCTATAGCGGTGACGCCGATCGCCAGACCGGTGAGGGACGAGGTGGTGTCTCCACCTACGAGATCCACCCGGTACAGCTCGCAAGCCTCGCGTACCCCGTCCATGATAGCGGTGACATCCTCTACCTGAAAACGCCCCGACAGCCCCAGGGAGACCAGTACCTGGTGCGGTGTTCCCCCCATGGCGATGAGATCCGAGACGCCGGCAGTGATTGCCTTGAAGCCCAGGTAGCGGAGCGGGAAGTAGACGAGGTCGAAGTGGATCCCCTCCATCAGTAGCTCGGTGCTCACCAGTGTGTGTGCCGTCGCCGATGGTCGGAGTACGGCAGCGTCATCCCCTATGCCCAGTATGGTGGAGGGGTCATGCGGGGTCCGAAAGGGCTCCGTCACTTTTTGCACCAGCCCAACGGTGCTCATCTCTGCTATTTCCATGGGTTGTCTGTCTCTCTCTAGGTTGGTACGGGACCGTGCACAGGCATAGGGTCCCCGGAGTATACTCTGTACAAATTTACCATTTTCCGGAGACGAAATAATCACCCCTCGTATATCACTGAAAAACAGTCGAATATGGATATCGAAAAGTTTCCAGTAGGAAACCGTTCGCTTCTATCCGTGAAACCGTTCTCTTTCCTACTGGAAACATTTCTCTTCTATCCGTCAAATTTTTTGCCCCTCCGAGCCGTGGAAAATAATCGGGAGTTATGGTGCGGAAACCCATGGGCGGGTTTCCGCATGTTACTATTTCTGGTTAACTTTGCAAGAGTATACCTGTATGGGCGTACAGACTATTGTAACACCATTATTTAGATCCATTGATACAGATGAACTTCGTAGAGGAATTGAAGTGGAGAGGGATGATCCATGACCTGATGCCGGGTACAGAGGAGGAGCTGAGCAAGGGGGTGGTCTCCGGCTATCTGGGTATCGACCCCACAGCGGACTCGCTGCATATCGGTCACCTGGTGGGTGTGATGATGCTCCGACACTTCCAAAACGCCGGACACCGACCCGTCGCTCTCATAGGCGGGGCTACCGGTATGATCGGGGACCCGTCGCTCAAGTCTGCCGAGCGCAACCTACTCGACGAAGAGACCCTCCGACACAACCAAGCAGCCATCAAGGCGCAGCTGAGCAAGTTTTTGGACTTTGAGAGCGACGCACCCAATGCCGCTAAGCTGGTCAACAACTACGACTGGATGAAGGACTACTCGTTTCTCAACTTCATCCGAGACATCGGTAAGCACATCACGGTGAACTACATGATGAGCAAGGACTCGGTCAAGAAGCGACTGGAGGCGAATGCCAAGACCGGCCTGTCGTTTACCGAGTTTTCGTATCAGTTGCTGCAGGGGTATGACTACCTACACCTCTATCAGGAGGAGGGGTGCCGTATCCAGCTCGGTGGGTCGGATCAGTGGGGAAACATCACTACCGGTACGGAGCTGATCCGACGGATCCTCGGTGCCAATGATGCCTTTGCCATCACCTGCCCGCTGATCACGAAAGCGGATGGGGGAAAGTTTGGGAAGACGGAGAACGGCAATATCTGGCTCGACAGACGGTACACGACGCCGTACAAGTTTTACCAGTTTTGGCTCAACGTATCGGATGAGGATGCGGGGAAGTTCATCCGGATCTTCACCCTGCTTGGTCGTGAGGAGATCGAGGCTCTGGAGGCAGAGCACGCCAAGGCACCGCACCAGCGCATCCTGCAGAAGAAGCTGGCTGAGGAGCTGACCACGCTGGTACACTCTCAGGAGGACTATGACATGGCAGTGCAGGCAAGCGAGATCCTCTTTGGCAACGCCACCAAGGCGACCCTGAGGAGTGTGGATGAGGAGACGTTTCTCGCGGTATTTGACGGCGTGCCGATGGCTGAGCTCTCGCGCAACCTCCTGAATGGAGAGACCGGCCTGCTGGATCTCCTGGTGGAGCACGCCGGCTTTTTCAAGAGCAATGGCGAGCTGCGCAAGCTGATCCAGAGTGGCGGCGTGAGCCTCAATAAGGAAAAAGTGGAGGACGCACAGTACCGCCCTACCGATGACGACCTGATAGATGGGAAGTATATGATCGTACAGAGGGGTAAAAAGAGCTACTTCCTGCTCAAGTTTGAGTGAACCGTAAACTCCTATACCGCTACTTTTTACACCACCCCAATATCTGCACCGACAACCGAAAGGTGCAGCCGGGTGACCTTTTCTTTGCCCTCGTGGGAGACAAGCACGATGGAAACGACTACGCCGCCCTTGCCCTGGAGGCAGGAGCGGCGTATGCAGTGGTCAGCCGACCGGAGCTGGCGCGGCAGGATGAGCGCTACCTCTATGTGCCCGATACGCTGCGCGCCCTGCAGGAGCTGGCGTACACCCATCGGATGAACTTCACCGGCCCGGTCATCGCCATCACCGGAACCAACGGCAAGACGACCACCAAGGAGCTGTGCGACCTGGTGCTCAAGCAGAAGTATGAGGTTCTGGCTACCGAGGGCAACCTCAATAACCACATAGGGGTGCCGCTGACGCTGCTACGCCTGCGTCCCGAGCATGAGGTGGCGATCATAGAGATGGGGGCAAGTGCCAAGGGGGAGATCAAGCTACTTGCTGCCATAGCCCAGCCTACGGCGGGACTCATTACGAACATCGGCAAGGCACACCTTGAGGGCTTTGGCAGTATAGAGGGGGTAATGGAAGCAAAGAGTGAACTGCCGGAGCAGCTCCGGAAGACGGGAGGCGACTTTTTCCTCAACGATGACGATGAGCGGCTGAGAGCGCGGTGGAGTGACTTTGCACGACTCAAGTACGGGTCGCACCACAGTGTGGATCACCCGCTGGATCTGCTCGGGAAAGTCCTCATCGACCAGCCCCACTTGACGGTGCTGGTGACCGGGATGGGTACCCAGGAGATGATCCCGACGTCCCTCACCGGCAGGTACAACTATCAGAACGTCCTTGCCGCTGCTACCGTGGGGCTCTACATGGGGGTGCCGATAGCCAACATCCGCAATGCGATCGCGAGCTATGCGCCCAACAACAATCGCTCGCAGATCGAGCAACTCCACCGTGAGATCAATGTCATCATGGACGCATACAACGCCAACCCCACCAGTATGCACGAAGCCCTCGAGAACCTGAGCGAGGCTCCGGAGCAGCACAAGTACGCCATCCTGGGGGATATGCTGGAGCTGGGCAACGCTACGGAAGAGGAGCACCAAGCGGTACTGCAGTGGCTACGCCGGCACCCGGATATCAGTGCACTGCTGTGTGGCAAGGCGTTTAGTGCACTGGCACCGGAGGAATACCCCTGCTATGGTACCGTGGAGGAACTGATACAGCACCTGCAGGAGCTGAGGATACCGGATGATAGCTGCATCCTGGTCAAGGGGTCCCGGAGCATCCGCCTTGAGAAGGTCTTCCCCGCACTGGAGGATCTGGCACTGGAGGGAAAGAGCTATGAAGGGCGACTCTGGGTGAGCCGTCACCGAACGGAATAACGAACGCACTATTTTTTACTCAACACTCGACACTCATCCATGGAACAAGAAGTACTCCGGGCATTTGGACTGACGCTCTTTGCCGGCTTGGCTACCGGCATCGGGAGCCTTATTGCGCTCTTCGCTAAGCGTACCAACTTTGGGCTGCTGGCGGCTTCGCTCGGTCTGTCTGCCGGAGTGATGATCTATATTTCCTTCATGGAGCTGCTGGGACGGGCTCAGGTGGATCTGAGTGCGACCTATGGCGAACGGCTCGGTACGACCTATGCCATCCTCGCCTTTTTGGGCGGTATCGCTATCATCATGGCTCTGGACTTTTTGATCCCGGAGGAAGAGAATCCCCACGAGGTACATATGATCGAGGATATGGATGATCCCGATGCTATGCCGGACACGAGCAGGCTCCACCGGGTGGGGTTCCTCAGTGCTCTGATCCTTGCCCTGCACAACCTCCCGGAGGGGATGGTGACCTTTCTCACTGCGTTGAATGAGTTTTCGCTAGCCATACCCATCGCCATCGCCATCGCTATCCACAATATCCCTGAGGGTATCTCGGTAGCTGTCCCCATCTACTATGCCACGGGCGATCGCTCGAGGGCGTTTTGGATCTCCTTCCTCTCCGGACTGGCTGAGCCTGTGGGTGCCCTGCTGGGGTACTTCATCCTCCGTCCTTTCATCACTCCGGAGCTGATATCCATCATCAATGCCGGCATCGCCGGAGTCATGGTCTTCATATCTCTCGACGAGCTCCTACCTGCCGCTCAGCAGTACGGGAAGCACCACCACGCTATCGTCGGTGTGGTCGTCGGGATGGCGGTCATGGCATTTACACTCGTTTTATTATGAATCCTACAGCACTCAAGCCTCGATCCAAGTTTTGGGCAACCATCCTGAGAAAAGTAATGGGATGGACTCCGATCATGCCCGACAGTCGCCCTGAGCAGAGTGTCATCTGCGTAGCTCCGCATACCAGCAATGCCGACTTCTTCGTCGGTTTGGTCTTTTACCTCGCCTACGGAGGTATGCCCAACTTCCTGATCAAAAAGGAATGGTTCGTCTTCCCGCTCAACTTTATCTTCAAGGCTCTGGGCGGAGTAGCGGTAGACCGTAAGCGCGGAAGCTCCACGGTGAGTGTGATGACTGAGGCATTTGAGAGTAACCCACACCTGCACCTGGCGGTGACACCGGAGGGCTCCCGGAGTTATGCTCAGAGGTGGAAGACCGGGTTTTACCGCATCGCACAGGGTGCCGGCGTACCGATCGAGATCGCCAAGCTCGACTTTGCCAAGAAGGAAGTAGGGATCGTAGATCTCTTTTACCCCACCGGAGACCTCGAGAAAGACCTGCGCCATCTGCAGTCCTACTACAGTTCGAAGATGGCAAAGAAGCCCGAGCTCTACAACGACAATCCTTCGCTCTAAAATCGATAAAAGATCCGACGAACCCCGTATCCTTTCTATAAAGGGTGCGGGGTTCGCTCGTACTTGTCGGCACCGGCAGATACCGTGCTATCGTTTTCGGAAGATAAGGATCACGACGGCGCTCAGCACCAGGACGACCCCTACCAGCCCCTGAAAGGTGAGGATCTCTCCAAAGACTACCGTCCCCACGACCATGGCAGTCATCGGCTCCAGGGCGCCCATCACCGCTGTAGGAGTAGATCCTATACGTGCGATGGCACCGATCAGCATGACGTTGGAGACCACCGTGGCGATGATCGCCAGTCCGCAGGCATTGAGCCAGCCCGCAAGATCCGCCGGTGCCACGATGCCCTCATGGGTGATGCCGTAGAGGTAGCAGAGCAGTGCCGCTATGCTGAGTACATAAAACGAGAGACGAAACGGGTGCTCACCTCGGATGGGGGAGCGGTTGACGACGATGATGTAGAGTGCGTACGCCAGGCCGCTTGTCAGTACGATCACCATCCCGTCGAGCGGTAGGTTTTGTCGGGCAGAGAGTACGCCGGAGAGCAGCACGACGCCGGACAGCGCCATCACAATAGCGACGATGGCGGCGGGGCTGAGACGCTCACCAAACGCCAGCGCCATGATCAGCGCCACAAAGATAGGATACGAAAAGTGCAGCACGGTCGCCACGCCGGTCGCCATGTACCGGTAGCCCACGAGGAGCAGCATGGCGGAGATGAAGTACAGTATCCCCAGTGCCAGGTACCATGCGATCAGCCGGGGACGTATGCGGAAAGAGATACCCCGCACCAACATCAGCAGGACCATGGCTACAGCGGCGATCCCAAACCGAAAGACCAATACCGATACCGGAGCCATACCACTCAGCAAGAGCGGTACGCTGAAGAGCGGTATCAGTCCAAAAGTGATGGCAGAGAGGATTCCCTGGAGTTGTCCCTTTACCTTCTGGCGGTGCTCGTCCGCTGTCAAGACCGGCTTATCCACTTCTTGGAGCCGTGCGTCGGTAGTACTCATATATATAGGACCAAAATGTTTGTCAGCGCACAAAGGTACACAAAAGGGGCTGCATCGCATCGTGCGACACAGCCCCATCTGCTTTAGGAGTATACGAGCGGATTACTCGTTGTCGTTGTGGTGGTGTCCGCCACGACGGTCTCCTCTGTGGCTGTTGCTATTATTACGTCTGTCGTTGTTGCCACCCTGGCGACGCGGGCGACGCTCCGGCTCTACATAGCCCTCGGGCTTCTCAAGGATGGCGCGACGGCTGAGGCGGAACTTCCTTGTCTTGGGGTCCACGTCTAGGAGCTTCACCAAGAGCTTTTGTCCCTCTTGCACACCGGTCTCCTCGATAGTGTCAAAGCGCTTCCAGTCCCACTCGCTGATGTGGAGCAGACCTTCCTTGCCGGGCAAAAACTCCACAAAGGCTCCGTACGGCATCACGCTCTTCACGGTTCCGTCGTATACCTTGCCCACTTCGGGGATCACCACGATAGCATTGATCATCTCGAGAGCCTTGTCGATGGCAGGCTTGTTGCTTGCTGCGATCTCGATGACACCGCCTTCGTCGGTCTCCTCGATGTTGACCGAGGCACCGCTCTCCTCCTGGATACCCTGGATGATCTTCCCACCCGGGCCGATCACCTGACCGATGTACTCCTTGGGGATGAGCATCGTGGTGATGCGAGGAGTCTGTGGCTTGAAGTCCGCACGCGGCTCTGCAATGGTATCCTCCAGGATGTCGAGGATGTGCAGGCGTCCTTCACGTGCTTGTGCCAGTGCATTCTCCAGGATCTCGTAGCTGAGGCCGTCCACCTTGATGTCCATCTGGGTCGCCGTGATACCATCGCGGGTACCGGTCACCTTGAAGTCCATGTCTCCCAGGTGGTCCTCATCACCGAGGATGTCGGAGAGGATGGCGTAGTTTTGTCCCTTGTTCTCGGAGATCAGACCCATGGCGATACCGCTGACGGGCTTCTTGATCTTGACACCTGCGTCCATCAGTGCCAGCGTGCCGGCACATACCGTAGCCATGGATGAGGAGCCGTTGGACTCCAGGATGTCGCTCATCACTCGGATCACGTAGGGGTAGTTTTCCGGGATCATGTTCTTGAGCGCACGCATGGCGAGGTTACCGTGGCCGATCTCACGACGAGAGACACCGCGGGATGCCTTTGCTTCGCCGGTAGAGAAGGGAGGGAAGTTGTAGTGGAGCAAAAAGCGGTCTTTGCCAAAGTTGAGGACATCATCGACCAGCTTCTCATCGTTCTTGGTACCGAGGGTCACCGTGGAGAGCGACTGTGTCTCACCGCGGGTGAAGATCGCTGACCCATGCGGGCTGGGCAGGCAGTCTACCTCACACCAGATGGGGCGGATCGTACGGGTCTCACGTCCGTCGAGACGCTTGCCGTGGTCCAGGATGGCGCGGCGCATCGCCTCTTTCTCCACATCGTGGTAGTAGCGGTCGATGAGGGCGCTCTTCTCCTCGAGCTCTTCGTCGGTAAAGGTTGCCTTGAAGTCCTCGACGATCTTACCCAGGCGCTCGCCACGAGAGTGCTTGTTGGTGTCACCGGACATAGCGACCTCAAAAGCCTTGGGGTACAGCTCATCGTGTATGCGTTGCTTGAGCGCTTCGTCATTGACCTCCGGCTCGTAGGCACGCTTCTCGGTAGTGCCCAGCTCCTCCATGAGTTCGACTTGGACGCGGCACTGATCCTTGATCGCCTCGTGCGCCACCTTGATGGCTTCGAGCATCTCGCTCTCCTGTACCTCCTTCATCTCGCCCTCTACCATCATGATGTTGTCGAGGGTTGCTGCGACCATCAGGTCCAGGTCGGCACGCTCCAGCTGCTCTGCAGTGGGGTTGATGAGAAATTCTCCGTCTACACGCACCACCCGTACCTCGGAAATTGGTCCGTGGAAGGGAATATCACTTACCGCCAGTGCTGCTGATGCTGCAAGACCTGCCAGCTGATCGGGGAGTTCGTTGAGGTCGCCACTAAAGAGAGTGACGTTGACGTACACCTCTGCGTGGTAGTCATCGGGGAAAAGGGGACGCAGCGCTCGGTCGACGAGCCTGCAGATAAGAATCTCATAGTCCGAAGCACGACCTTCGCGTCGGGTGAACCCGCCGGGGAAGCGACCTACGGCAGAGAATTTCTCTTTGTACTCCACCTGAAGGGGCATAAAGTCCACATCCGGCTTTGCCTCCTTGGCCGCTACTACGGTTGCCAACAATACGGTGTTGCCCATGCGAACCGTTACAGCACCGTCTGCCTGCTTGGCGAGCTTGCCGGTCTCGATGGTGATCGTACGACCATCGGGCAGAGTGACGGTTTTTGTGATAACATTCATATGTCTGATCTTTTTACGTAAAAATAATTGGATTGTTCTTATACCTCAGTACATTCAGGCAAATGTACCCAAAATTCTTCACATAGTGAGTCTTAGCTCGCATCGGCAGATTCTCTTGGCAACCCCTCCTGGGTGTTGTTCCCCAATCTTTCTGATTAATTGGTGAATTCCGACGACGGTGAGATGAGGAGTAGTGGGGTTGCTGACCCCGACAAGGTGCGTACAGGGCGTCGTACCATCCAAAAGCTCCGCCCCAACTTTATCTAGATTTTCATGTGCTCTGATCAAGCCAAAAAATTTGACGGATAGAAGCGAAAAGTTTCCAGTAGGAAAGAAAACAGTTTGACGGATAGTAGCGAAAGGTTTCCAGTAGGAAACTTTTTTGTCCTCAGGCGTCACATTTTTCAGTCCCCGCATCCACCTGTCCATCAAGGGCATACTTCCCTCGGTGTTTTCCCTTGTTTCGGGCTTGGGTATCTCCGTTCTGATCGAGGGTGTTTATCGACTCTGCTCACTACGATCCGTGGTCACTGGTTGTAAACATCAACTACGGTGTTTCGGATTTTGCTTCTTTTGGGTACCTTAGTTGGAATAATCACACAACCACATAAAGCAACATATACGATATGAAACAGACTACAACTCCTGAGCGCCTCTCCGAGTGCACCTCCGTACTTGTCGGTAGTGAGATGACCGACGATGGCTCACGTTACTTAGCCAGATCCGAGGACTGGGGCGCTCTTATTGCCAAAAACATAGAGTTTCACCACTCCGGCACCTTCTGTGGCAATAGGTTCACAGCCATTGACAGTCACTTCAGCTGCGACCTACCTGACTACGCACACGGCTATACGGCGCTTGCTCCCTTCAACATGCCGGGCACCTGGGGTAGTGCCGGCTTCAACAGCCGAGGTGTGGGTATGAGTGCCACGGAGAGCATCTTCAGCAGTGAAAAAGCCCTCCGGGCAGACCCCATGGAGCCGGACCGCTTGGCAGAAAACAGCGTTTTCAACATCGTCCTACCCTACATCTCGTCTGCACGCGAGGGAGCTGAGCGACTCGGCAGGCTCATCACAGAGCACGGTGTGTCGGAGGGCTTTGGGGTCGGCTTTATCGATGCACACGAGGTGTGGTACCTAGAGACCGCCTCCGGACACCGCTGGCTCGCCTGTCGCCTCCCGGAGGAGGTCTATTTCGTGACCGGCAACCAAAGCCGATTCAGGCACTACGACCCGGAGGATAAGGAGAACTACCTTGCCTCGGACGACCTGCTCGACTTTGCAAAAGAGCACGGACTGTGGGATCCGAGTGAGGGAGACTTTGACTTTCACAAGGCTTACATCCGTGACGAGGAGCTGGATACCACCTACAACTACCCCCGTGTCTGGGGACTTCAGGCGATCCTCAACCCCTCGACCAAGCAGGAGGTCACCCGAAATGACTTCCCGGTTTTTGCCCAAGCGGAGAAGAAGATCGACCTCGACATGATGCGTCGGCTCTTCCGCTTTCACTACAACGGCACGGAGCACGATCCCTACCTACACAGCAACCCTCACGAGCCGTACAGACCGGTCTCTATCTTCCGAACCACCCAGACGCACTTGCTCAACGTACGTCCCAACATCCCCACGACCATTGGCTGCGTGGATTACTTCTGCTTTGGGATGGCAGCACTGGGCGTCTTCCTGCCCATGTATCAGGGGATCAAGAGCGTACCCGAAGCCTATACCAAAGGGACCGACCACTCATCGCACGACTCGGCGTACTGGAAGTTTAGGAAGGTCCAGGCGCTCGGTATGGTCAATTTCAACCGCTATGCTCCGATCATCCAGAAGTGCTACGCAAAGCTGGAGAAAGAGAACGACCGAAGGCAGCGGGAGTTTGAGGAGCACTATCTGCTGCTCTACAACAACCAACGGTATGTGGCAGACAAGATGCTGCAGGACTTCTCAGACGAGCTGCTCACCCGGGCACTGGAGGTGACCGATCAACTGATCGAGGACCTCTTTACCCAGCTGACTACCGACATCGAGCAGGAGTACCTCTTTCATGGCGCCTGAGTAAGCAGAGCCCCCACCCCATGCCTCTCCCGACCCCAACCCTTTCGGGGTCGGGAGACTACGGCTCTTAATAAGACGGAATGTTCCCACACCTTTTTGCGATGTGCGGGAATGTGGGTACCTTTGTGGCAGATAATTACTGATCAACCTCCTGCCGGAGGTGACGTGGATAGATTTGTGCCCGCTTGCAACCACGATAAAAGAATGCTAAAACTGCGCCTCTTGCTCCTACACAGCCCCATCGTGAGCTGTGGCGACGCTTGAGAGAGAGAGGCTCCCTTTTGGATCAACATTCCGAATCATCACCGCTCAAGGCACATTCTGCTGTCCTATGGGTGGTGTTTTTTTGCATCCACTCGAGCTGCCCCGGCGGTACAACAAACAAGTTTTAGACCCATGAATAAATACGACAAGAGCTATCTTTTTACCTCCGAGTCAGTGAGCGATGGTCACCCGGATAAGGTGGCAGACCAGATCTCGGATGCGATACTGGACCACTTTTTGGCACAAGACCCCGACGCAAAGGTGGCGTGTGAGACGCTGGTGACGACCGGTCAGGTGGTGGTGTCCGGCGAGGTCAACTCGACCGCCTATGTAGACATCCCCGACGTGACGCGCCAGGTGATCTCCGACATTGGCTACACAAAGAGCGAGTACCTCTTTGATGCCCGGTCCTGTGGCATCCTCTCGGCGATCCACGAGCAGAGCCCCGATATACACCGAGGCGTGGTGCGCCGGCTCGAGCAGGAGCAGGGCGCCGGAGACCAGGGTATGATGTTTGGTTACGCGACCAACGAGAGCGACAACTACATGCCACTGCCGGTGGAGCTATCGCACACCCTCCTGCAGGTGATCTCTCAGATCCGCAAGGAGGAGCCCGACCTGATGCCCTACCTGCGCCCCGATGCCAAGAGCCAGGTGACCCTCGAGTACAACGCCGACCGCACCGCCAAGCGCGTGCATACCGTGGTGATGAGCGTGCAGCATGATGACTTTGTGACGCCGACCAACGGCCGCTCGCAGGAGGATGCAGACCGACTGATGCAGGAAAAGATCAATAGGGATATCCGAGAGATTGTGCTACCCAGAGCGATCGGGAAGTACTCGGAGGAGGTGCAGGCACTCTTTGACGACAAGCTGATCCTCTACACCAACCCCACGGGGAAGTTTGTGGTCGGAGGTCCGGCGGGTGATACCGGGCTGACGGGACGCAAGATCATCGTCGATACCTACGGCGGACGTGCCAGCCACGGCGGCGGTGCCTTTAGTGGCAAAGACCCGAGCAAGGTGGACCGCTCGGCTGCCTATGCGGCACGGTATGTGGTAAAAAACCTGGTGGCTGCCGGCGTGGCAGATGAGCTGCTGATACAGGTCGCCTATGCGATCGGAGTAGCGGAGCCGGTGAGTATCTTCGTCAACACCTACGGCCGCAGCCATGTAGACCTGAGCGATGGCGAGATCGCACGTGCGGTGCGGGAGCTGTTTGAGCTGACACCCTACAACATCATCCACTCTCTGAGACTGAAAAAGCCAATCTACCAGGAGACCTCCGCCTACGGACACATGGGACGTACCCCACGACAGGAGCAGAAGCACTTTGCGGATCGGTACATCGACCCGATCACGCTGGATGTGGATCTCTTTACCTGGGAGGAGCTGACCCTGGTGGACCGCATCAAGTCTTACTTCGGTCTCTAGCACTTTTTCCCAAAAAAGAGACCGCTCTCGTCCCTCAGAGCCGCGTGGAGAGCCGGAGCAAGTCGCCAAAGACGCCGCGCGCCGTGACCTCAGCACCTGCCCCGGCTCCGCGGATGACAAAGGGCGTGACACCGTAGCTCCGGGTGTAGATCTCGAAGCAACTGTCGGCGCCCTCGACCTGACCGAGCGAACTCTCGGCAGGGACGCTCTTGAGCCCGCACCGGAGACGAGGCTTGCCCTCAGTGGTGAGCTCGCCGACATACCGCAGTACTTCGCCCTCTGCAGGCTGTACCATCTCCCGGATGTAGGCTGCTACGTCCGGGAGTTTTTCTAGGAACGCCTCTACAGAACAGTTGCGGAGGTGTGGCGGTACCAGACTCTGCACCTCGATGTCCTCCAGCTCTACCGAGAGCCCCACTTCGCGAGCGAGGATGAGGAGCTTGCGGGCGACATCCATTCCACTCAGATCCAGGCGGGGGTCGGGCTCGGTGTACCCTTCGTGGATGGCCCGTGGGAGCGCTTGGATCAGATCATCCGTGGAGAAAAGGTAGCCCAGCGACCCGGAGAAGAGCCCGCGTATGGCGGTGATCTGATCTCCCGAGGTGTGCAGCAGGTGCAGGTGGTCGATGAGGGGCAGTCCGGCGCCGACGTTGGTCTCGTAGAGGTAGTGTCGGCGGTGCGTCTCTAGGAGTTGGCGAAGCGCACGGTACTGTGCTAGGGGATGGGTATTGGCAATCTTATTGGAGGAGATGAGGTGGCACCCGGCGCGAACCAGCTCCGGGTAGCGAGCAGCGATCTGCGCAGATGCGGTGTTGTCGACCACCACCATGTTGGGCAGCCGATGCGTCCTCTGGTAGTCGATGAGGCTACCAACGGGATCGGATGAGTACGGGGTCTCGGCTTTGCGCCGACGCCAGTCCGCCCCGATCCCTTTAGGATCCAGCAGGAGAGCATGGGACGAAGCGATCGCGACGATACGGATATCCAGGGACTCTTCGCTATAGAGCGCCTGTCGCTGTGCCGTCAACTGATCCAAAAAGGCACCACCTACCGTCCCGTGACCTATACATGCCACGTGCAGCACCTTCTTGCTCACGGCAGAGGATGGGGTGGTGGAATAATAGCCGGTACGGCAACCAATGCTATAGGTCGGCAGTGAGGAGATGCGGCTCTGAGTGTAGAGATGTTCCATAATCCGGTGTTGATTCTGAAAAGTAGGGGGCAATGATTCGGCTCAACTGTGTGTACTCCATCAGGAAAGCATCATGCCCATGGATCGAGTGTATGGTGTGAAACGTGGCGCTCTGCCCTTGCGCGCGGAGCCGAAGAACCGTCTCCTTGGCGCGGAAGTGCGGGAAGAGCAGGTCGGAGTCCACACTGACGATGTGGATCTCTGCCGTGATGGCGCGGAGCTCCTCTACTGACTCTGCCACTTGTATCGTGCGTGTAAGAAACGTCATCACGCGGTAAGCGCTCAACAAAAACCGCTCCTCCAGTGCCCGGCCGTGGTAGTCAAGCCAGTCAATACTGGCATAGCAGGTGTTGCTTCCGTCCACCTTCCGGCGTCCAAACCTCGCTATGATGGACTCGGGTGTGCGGTAGGTAAGCATGGCATGGATACGAGCATCGTGAAGGGGTGTAGGGGAGCTTCGGAGGATGTTTTCTTGCACCAAAGTCTGCGCCAAGAGCCAGTCACTGGCGCAGTAGTCGGTGCAGACGGGAAAGAGATGCTCCGCAAGGTGAGGGCGCAGAGCGGCAATCTGCCAGGCAATCGCTCCACCCATGCTGGCACCAAGGAGGGCATAGAGGTGCGAAATACCCAGTCGCTCCAGTCCGAGGATGAATAGGCGAGCGACATCCCGCAGGTCGAAAGTCTCAGGATCATCAAGCTCAGGCGTACTCCCATACCCGTTCCCGGGAATATCGAAGGCCAGTATACGGTAGCAGCGAGAGTCTATCGCCTCACCCGGACCAATCAATCGAGCCCACCACCCATTCGGACCAACCACATCGGAGTTGCCCGTCAGCGCATGACAGACCAGCACGACAGGCGCATCCTCAGGTCCCACACAGCTGTACGACAGCTCCACCGTACGCTGCTCCCCTCGGTAGGTGGTAAAGTCGGAGATTATCAGCTTACTCATGGCGAAGGGCTTGATCAAGGTCTGCCTTGAGGTCTTCCACATTTTCGAGCCCGATAGCCAGGCGGATCAGATCCACACTCACTCCGGCACACTCCTGCTCCTCAGCACTGAGCTGCCCGTGCGTGGTGCTGGCGGGATGGATGATGAGCGACTTGGTGTCCCCAAAGTTGGCAACCAGCTGAAAGAGATGCGTCCCCTCGCTCACACGCCTAGCCTGCTCATAGCCACCCTTGGGTCCAAAGGTTAGGATTCCACCATGTTTGTCCCCAAGCTTTTCGCTTGCCAGGTGGTGAAAAGGGTCCTGCTCCAGACCGGTATAGCGTACCCAAGCCACCTCGGGATGCCCCTCGAGCCACTGTGCCAGCTCTAGCGCATTTTTGCTGATCCGCTCCATGCGCACCTCCAGGGTCTCCAGACCGTGGATCAGAGCAAGCGCCGCACCGGGGTATAGGCAGCTGCCAAAGTCGCGCAGACCTATTGTCCGACAAGCCACGAGGTATGCCGCAGTACCAAACGCTTCACAAAAGCGCTGACCGCCATAGCCACTATTGGGTTCGGAGAGGAGGGGAAAGCGCCCATTACCCCAGTCATAGGTACCGGCATCCACGATGATACCACCCATGGTGGTACCATTGCCACAGACATACTTCGTCAGCGAGTGGATCAGCACATCCGCCCCATCTGCCAGCGGATGGTACAGTCCCGTGGTGAGCGTCCCGTCGACAAAGAGCGGCAGCCCATGTCGGTGCGCTACCGCTGCCACCACAGGGATATTGATAAAGTCCAGCTTGGGATTGCCCAGGACTTCGCAGTAGAGGAGCTTCGTCTCCGGCGTTATCGCCTGCTCGATCGACGCCACGTCTGTGAAGTCACAGAAGGTCGTTCGAACCCCAAAGCGGGGCAGCGTCGAGTTGAGGAGGTTAAACGTCCCACCGTATAGACTCCCGGACGCCGCCACATGGTCACCTGCCTGCAGCAGCGTCAGCAGCGCAGTCGCCACCGCACTCTGCCCGCACGACGTGGCGACTCCGCCTATGCCCTTTTCGTAGGCGGCGATCCGCTGCTCCAGCACGTCAGTCGTGGGGTTGTTGAGCCGGCTATAGATATAGCCATCCTCCCGCAGTTCAAAGATCTTACGTGCCGTCTCACTGCTGCCAAAGGCATAAGCAGTGTTTTGATAGAGCGGTACCGCAATACTGTGAGCCGCATTCGTCAAAGGGTCGTGAGCATGATGGAGCGCCAGAGTCTCCGGGTGTAGGGTTTGGTTTTCAGTGTTCATGGTTATTCTGTTTGGGGTTGTTTGAGTGTTCGCGTCCGGTGATCAAGCAAAGAGCCACCTGCATCCGGATGGTGCAGGTGGCTCGAGACTTAGTATTTTCCCTCTTTGATCTACATACAGCTCACTCTGCACGCACGAAAGTGCATGGACATGCTACGCATGGACATTCGCATCATGTTGCCGGAGCAAACGGCATATTGACCAAAAGAGAAGTGCATATATATTCTATATTTGAATACAAAGATGGTCATATATTTTGATATATCCAAATTTCGAAGAATCAAAAATCAAAATAAAAAGACACTACAGAACACACACACCTCTGAATAAGGACAAAAAAATACGCCCTAAGTCAAATAATAAAAGACTTAGAGCGCCAAAAACCAAAAACTTACAATCTATGAACACAAAAACGTGTGTGCGACTGAAGGGACTCGAACCCTTACGGTTGTTACACCACTAGATCCTAAGTCTAGCGCGGCTACCAATTACGCCACAGTCGCGTCGTGGGTATTTCCTCAGAAACTTACCTTTTGTTTCTCTGTCGGGGTACCAGGATTCGAACCTGGGACCCCCTGCTCCCAAAGCAGGTGCGCTAACCGGACTGCGCTACACCCCGAGTGCTTGATACAAGCGCGCCACCTCATTTTCCGAAGTAACGTGGTGCAAAGATACACAATTTTTTCATCCCATCAAAAACCACCACGAACAGCCCCAATCTATTCCCCGGAACCACTTCATAAAATGCCACCCCCGCTCCCCTACGTAGAAAGCCCGCTTCCATCCTTCAAACGGCACAAAAGACACACCTATCGTAAACACCAGAAAAACAGTCAGATAGAGACCGCGAAAAGTTTCCTACTGGAACCCGTTCGCTTCTATCCGTGAAACCGTTTTCTTTCCTACTGGAAACATTTCGTTACTATCCGTGAAACTTTTGGACACTATCTTAAGTACGGAAAATGCGGGGTGATTTTAACGTAATAGCCCCATGTGTTGTCGTGCGGAACAGGACGGCACAAAACGAGATCGTCCCCGCACCGTGGTTCGGTGCGGGGACGATCTATTCTTGGACTTGGACAGAGGGAGCGCTTAGCACTAGCACCGCCTCATCCAAGTGTCGGGTCAGGGCTGATAGAAGAATGCATCGTCCGGGATGAACGACAGATCCTCATCCTTGTCAAAGCGTGCCCACTGCAGGCGGACATCACTCCATGCGCTTGGCCAGCCTTCGTGTACCTCTACGATGTAGGTCCACTGGATCTGGTGCAAGCCCTTGGCGAGTGCGATGGTCATATCCTTGCGGGTCGGCCACTTCTTGATCTCACCCTCGTTGTCGATCAGCACCTCGCCATCAATCCACAGACGGCTGTCAGTCGTGCTAAAGCGGTAGACGCCATCCTCGGGGATGTTGATGTAGCCACTGTAGATCATACCGGACCAGAGGATGTTGTCCATCAGGTGGTCCTGAGTCTTTTTGACGTACATCGGGGGCTTAGTCGCTGCAATAGCGGAGTTTTTGATGTCAGAGCCGCCGGAGACGTAGCTGACCATGAAGTCGCTCTCATCGGCAGCCAAGAGCTCATCTGTGCTCTCAAACTTCCGATCCGCTCTCTGAACCTTGATTCCTGCCTGGTAGCCTGCGGTCTCCTCAGCTACTGCAGGTGCATACTCTTCTTTCACGATCCGGATCTCACGCACGGGGCTCATCTTGCCACTGAGAATCACTGAGCGGATCTTGAGCGTGGTGTTGTCCGTGAAGGTGAGCGGAGCGGTATACTCCTCGCCGTGGTCAGCCGTAGGCTCGCTACCATCGGTAGTGTACATGATCTTGTGCACAGGATAAACAGTGCTGAAGGGGATCTCTACCGACTCGCCTACAAAGACAACATGGTCGATACTCCGATTGTTACCCTGCTCGGGCTGGGGTATGTAGTAGAGGTAGTCGTGCATGTCGTAGCGCACCTGGAGGTTGTTGATACGGCGCACGAAGTCGTCGTAGTCCTTGCGATCCAGTGGTGTCCAAGCGATCTCGGAGAGTGCAGCGACACGAGGCTGAGCCATGTACTCATACTGCTCCTTGGTGTAGAAATATTCCGACCAGAGGTTGACCTGCACGCCCAGTACGTGGTGGCGCTTGTCGGCGTCAATAGCCTCGGGAATCGGATCATAGGCATAGACCTTGCTCAGAGGAGCATAGCCTCCAATAGCGAGAGGCTCAACATTGGGGTCGCCCTGGTAGTGGTCGAGGTACATACCGCGCCAAGAGGGCGTCATGATCACATCGTGACCCATGTTGGCAGACTTGATACCGCCTTCCTCTCCTGTCCAGGACATCACGATCGCTGAAGGAGCAAGACCGCCCTGGAGGATCTCCTCCCAGCCGATCATCTTCTTACCCTTGGAGACGAGATACTCCTCGATCTGATGGATGAACCAGCTCTGAAGCTCCTCTACGTTCTTGAGTTTGTTGTCGCGGATGCGCTTTTGGCACTTGGGGCAAGCCTCCCAGTTTTCCTTCCACGCCTCGTCGCCACCGATATGGAAGTAGTCGGTGTGGAACAATGGCAGCACCTCGTCGATCACATCCTTGAGGAACGTGAAAACATCATCGTTGCCGGCGCAGTAGATCTCTGTGGAGATACCCCAGATGTTGCGCACCTCATAGGGATAGTCCGCACCGTGGCAGCCAAGCTCGGGATAGGCAGTCACCGCAGCATCTGAGTGCCCGGGCAGCTCGATCTCGGGGATCACCTCCACAAAGCGCTCGTCAGCATACGCTACGATATCCTTGATCTCCTCCTGGGTAAAGAAGTGGGGACCATAGGTCGCCCCATCACCCTCAATGCGGGTCGCACCCTCAGCGGTTAGCTTGGGGTACTTCTTGATCTCGATTCTCCAGCCCTGATCCTCTACGAGGTGGAAGTGGAGCTTATTGATCTTCAGCATGGAGAGGAGGTCGATGGTCTTTTTGATCTCATTGACGTCCATGAAGTGGCGACCTACATCCACGTGCTGTCCGCGGTAGCTGAACCGTGGGTAGTCCTTGATGGAAACAAAAGGAATGCTCCAGTCCATACCGCGCACCACCGAAGCACTCTCTACCTCTGCAGGCAGGAGCTGTAGCAGGGTCTGCATGCCCCAGAACGCACCTCGCGGCGTGCTCGCCTGGATCAGGACACCCTGATCCGGAGTCACATCCAGCGTATACCCCTCTTCCTGTGGAACAACATCTGTGCCGACAAGGCTCAGAGTGATCGCGTTCTTCGGAGCATCGGCACGCTCAGCGACGGAGATGCCCAACCCGGTAGACGCATTGATCTTATTGGCAAAAAACTGAGCAATCTTCTGCAGCTCCTCACCTTCACCGACAATCACGGTCTTCTTGGTGAGTGCGAGCTTACCCTCCTGAGTCTGCCGGAGTTCGACAGGCTGTGGCACCACATTGATGCCCTCGTTGTACGGCTTCGGTTCAGAAACCTGCTGCGTACAACCCATAAGCGCAACGGCAATTATGCCGAGCAACGTAGTAGATGTCTTTCGTAAATTCATACTGATGTATTTGCGTGGTGGTTATAAAGTTTACTTTATACAAATATAGCTAATATAAACAAGAAAAGAGCAGGTTTACTCCCCGGGCGCAGGGCTGATGCATCAGAAGCAGCCATTGATAGTTAAATCTATATCCGGACTACCGATAAGCACTCCGGCAAGCCATGCACACAGCTACAAAAATCGATTACCGGAGCGCAAAAAAGTTTCCTACGGGAAACCGTTCGCTTCTATCCGTGAAACGTTTCTCTTTCCTACTGGAAACCGTTCGCTTCTATCCGTCAAATTTTTCGGTCTGTCTCTGTGGCACACAACCCCCTTCTTGTCAGCTTATTACAGGGACGGTATAAAAGTCTGAAAAACGCCGGCACTTTCTCTTCTTACGGCAATAGCTTCCGGCACAGGTCTGAATACGAAACGAGGGCCATCGATCGTCGACCGACAGCCCTCGTTGGTTTAGGTTATCAAGCGAATGCCTGCTTTCAGCACTCTACATCGAGTGAATCACTCATTGGTCTCGACTGCAGAGTAGAAGATCTTCAGGGCATCTGCCTCTCTTAGCTTTTGCTTCACTTCCGTCACGACACCCATCTTTGTATCCTTGTCGATCTTTAGGATGGTCGTCATGTAGGAGGCATCGGCCTCACTCATAGAGGACTTCTCCTGAGCGATGAAGTCAAAGATATCGTTGGGGGTAGCAAACTTATCGTTTAGCTGGATCACAGCTTCTGTACCGTACTTATCCTGGAATTGATCCAAGGGTTGCCCCATATAGATGTAAGTACCGAGAGATTTCTTCTCAAACTTCACGAGTTCGGTCGCTTTAGGAAGCTCAAGGTGAACCATCATAGTCACTTCACGGATAGAAGTAACCATCATAATGAAGAACAGGAACGCAAATATCAAGTCCGGCAGGGACATGGTATTTAGTTCTGGCACTTCACGCGTGTCGCCTTTATTAAATTTTCCCATAATCTTGTCTCAAACTCTTGTGAATTACTTACCGTACTCCTTGGGGTTAGCCTCTGAGATATTCTGCGGGTAGAGGTCGATGAGGACCTTCTGCTGCGCAGGCTCTAGCTCTTCGAAAGGCTTGCCCCATGTAGCGCGGGCCTTTTGATCTCTCAACTCCGAATACGCTTTCGTCAAGGTATTTTGTACACCTAGGTAGTCTTCGTAGCGCGTGTCCACATTATTTGTCAGTGAGACCACGTGCTTCTTCGTTACCTTCTGATCACCGATCATGGGGAAATTCTCCACCGTACGCTCGGGGAGGTCCTCGCGATCGTTCTCATTGAGCACAAACTCTTTGACTTTTTCCTTGAGCTCGTCTCTTGACACGAGCTCACCATTGGCTAGGATCTCGCCTTGGTTGTTGACCAAGACACGGAGCATATTACGTCTATTGACGTCGATGGACACGTCCTGTTGATCGGGCGGTACAGCAGGTGGTAGCTGTCTAGCGATACCCTTATCTGTTCCCATCGATGTCGTAAGCAGGAAGAATAGAAGCATGATAAAAGAGATATCGGCAGTAGAGGACCCATTGATGCTGGGCACTTTCTTCTTTTTACGAGCCATAGTCTTATCTTTTTATAATGGTTCTATTGTATTATTTCTTCTTCGTAAACACGCCACGGACTCCACTCCAGATGAGGGCAAGGATAGTCACTGCCAACATCACATAGGTGGAGTAAACCCACATATCTGAGAATTTGAGGTAATGATCAGTGTTGTAAACCTGGTTGCCGGAGCTTAGCTGAAGGTGCTCTGTGCTCCCCAGTGCATAAGAAACGCCAAGCAATACCGCCAGTCCTACGATCGCCGCAAGGCCACCGAGAGCTGACTTTGCATTGGAGCGCAAACTATTGACAAAACCGAAAATGGCAAAGCCAATAAGTACCAGCACAGACAGCAAGAAGACTCCGTAGCAGAAGTACAGCAGCAGGTCTGTAAAGGTAGGCTCGGGTTTGGCAACAGTGGGATCCACATAGCCACCGGCAAAGAAGGCTATGATGACCGCCAATGCAAGTATTGCTATGACAAGTAGCACTGTACTGGAAGTTTTCCGTATTTTAGTGACTGCCATAATAATCGTTGTTTCTTATTTTTTACTTGAGGTTCTTGAACTTCACGTTGTAGTCAACAACGTAGTCAATAAGTGTGATGGATGCGTCCTCCATGTTGTTGAGGATAGCCTCGTACTTGGAGAGGATGTAGTTGTAGAACACCTGTAGAACGAGCGCAACGATAAGACCGAAGATGGTCGTGATCAGCGCCACTTTCATACCTCCTGCCACGACTGTCGGGCTAATGTCACCTGCCTGCTCGATGGTATCGAACGCGGTCACCATACCGATCACCGTACCGAGGAACCCTAGAGAAGGAGCGATAGCGATAAAGAGGGTAATCCAGGAGAGGTTCTTCTCCAAAAGACCTGCCTGTACACCACCGTATGAAGTGATGGAGCGCTCTACCACGTCGAGACCCTGATCCAGACGGATAAGTGCCTGATAGGTAATAGATGCTACAGGACCACGAGTGTCGCGAGCGATGTCAAGTGCGCCGGCTACGTCGTTAGCGTTGAGGCGTTCTTGTATTTCGTTGAGGAACTTTTCGTTGTTTGTGTCAGCGAGGTTTAGATAGATGATTCTCTCGAGGCAGAATGCCAGACCAAGGATCATCACCAGCGCGATAGACGCCATAAACTCGGGGCCACCCTCGATGAACTTTGTCTTGATAGCTTGGTGAAAACCGCCATTATCTACTACGACGGGGACTTGTTCGTCAGCAGCCGCCTGAGTTGTTTCCTCAGGAGCAGAGTCTTGGGCAACTACGACGTTGGTAAGACCTAGCGTCAGAAGGCCTGCTAAGGCGATGCTTGCTAAAAATCTTTTCATTGTAAGTTTTGTTTAAATGAGATTAGTGATTAATTTTTTACTGTTTTTCTGGTTTACTAATCAACTACCCACGCTTGCCCAACGCATACGAACAAACGATTCGGGATAGCAGTTTATTATTTCATCGTTTCGAAGGTCAGTCCGCCGACCACACCTCCGTACTTTTCCTATCTTCGGCATCCTCCGTCCCCGGACTTCTCCACAAGTCGGAAAGAACATAATGGGGCTTCATCGAGCTCATAACAAGGTCAACAATCGACCCTAACAAGCACACTCACCCCACCATCTTGCTACAAAGTTATAATAAAATGAACTAATCGCCAACTATTTCAGACAAAATTATCGCCAAACCCCCTCCACGTAGCAAGTGCAACAGCGGTTCAAACTGAGTAAGAAGACTTTGAGGGACACACTAAACCCTAATTTTTCCTTACCTGATGCCCCACACTCTCGAATGGTCGACAGCACTCTAAAGAGCGAGAGGTGCATAAAGTAAAAGTATCGCAACCCGTTAGAATTACGATACTTTTCCTTTTCTGGTCATATCCTCTGACAGTTCTCTCAGAGTCCTTATTGCGGAGAGAGAGGGATTCGAACCCTCGATACGCTTTTGGCGTATACACGCTTTCCAGGCGTGCCTCTTCAGCCACTCGAGCACCTCTCCAGTATAGAGCCGTACTTCCCTGCTTGATACTGCGCTGTCGTACACTTGGGCTACCACAGGGATCGTACTGACGGTGCAAAGTTAGTTTATTTCTTGCTAACCCACCACTTTTAGCTCAACTTTTTTATTTGAAGGCGCCTTCCGGCGGGGTTGACACAATAGGATTTTTGCGCCTTCGGATACGGGCAAAAAATTTGACGGATAGTAGCGAAATGTTTCCAGTAGGAAAGAAAACGATTTGACGGATAGTAGCAAACGGGTTCCAGTAGGAAACATTTTTGCGCTCTGGCGGTCGGTGTTTTTGTGGCAGTGCGGACGGCTTTCGGAAAGTGCCTGTCGGTAAAATGCCTCCCCATATATTAGATAGGACGATCAATCGGCTCTTCAAATGCGACAGCCCCGCTCATCCGAGCGTGCCAAAGCCCTATTTTAGGGCAAACATTTCCACCGAGTTGGCAAAGACCTGCTGTGCCACTTTTTCTCTCGGGAGGCGGTAGCACTTGGCGAGCTCGTCGATGACGTAGAGGAGGTTTGCCGGCTCGTTTCGCTTGCCACGGTTAGGCACGGGGCTCAGGTAGGGGGCATCGGTCTCGATGACCAGGCGGTCGAGTGGGAGCAGATCCGGGAGGAAGTCCCTCAGGATGCTGTTTTTGAAGGTCAGGACTCCATTGACACCGACCATGAAGTGGGGGAGTCGCAGTATCGCCATCAGCTCCTCCGGGCTGTCCGTAAAGGAGTGAAAGACCCCTCGGATGGCATCGGCGCCGATCTCCTCGATGGCGGTGACCGCATCCATCGTGGCACTTCGGCTGTGGATACTGACGGGCAGGCGGCTGTCGCGTGCCCAGGTGAGCTGGGTGCGAAAGGCGCTGTTCATCGCCTCCTTTTCGTCCATGCTCCAGTAGTAGTCCAGACCTATCTCGCCTATGGCGATATACCGGGCAGGGTGCGCAAGGAGCTCGAGGTGCAGGAGCTCGAGATCTTTCTGCCACTCCTCACCCATCTCTGTCGGGTGCATGCCGATCATGGAGTAAAAAAAGTCCGGAGCGAGAGCGGTAGCGGCGTGGAGGTCGGGAAGGGAGGCGGCGTTGAGGTTGGGGAGCAGTGCCGCCACGACGCCTGCCTCTTTCGCACGACGGACCACGTCGGGCAGGTCTGCGGCGAAGTCTTTGCCGTACAGATGAGTATGGGTATCGATGATCTTCATGGAGCGTAGGTGGTGATGGTGTTGGGAGCAAAGCGGTGCGAGGAGAGGGCTGTCGCCTGCTCAGGCAGGTGCGGGGCAGACACGCCCTCATGTATGAGTAGTGGTGATCGCTCTACCCGGGCTTCGTCCCACAGACCTTGTTCGATGAATGACTGCAGGACCCGTGCGCCACCCTCGACCATCAGCGATGCGATGTGGTGTTTTTCCAAAAGGGTAGAGAGTGATTCCGGTGTGAGCTTCGAGAGCCGGAGCCAGCCGTCGGGGGCGGTCGCGCCGGAGGAGAGGAGGATCCGCTGCGGGGAGTACGGGCCGGGGAGCCAGCGGCGGTTGGTCAGTTCGGGTCGGTCGAGCCGCAGCGTCTCTGCACCGACCAGTATGGCACTGTACTGAGAGCGCAGGCGGTGCACCAGCAGCTGCGTGTAGGGGGTGGAGAGGAGCACGGGACGCTCCTCGGCAGAGTGGCGCAGGGTGTCGATGTAGCCATCCGCACTCTCAGCCCACTTGAGGAGGACGTAGGGACGGTGGAGACGCTGATTGGTGAGGAAGACCTTTGTCAGCTCTTCGCACGCCTCACTGAGGCAGCCCACCTCCACCGGGATACCGGCTTCGCGGAGGATGGCGACCCCTTTGCCCGCCACCAGGGGATTGGGGTCCGGGATACCGACCACTACACGCCCCACGTGCTCTGCCGCAAGTCGCTTGGCACAGGAGGGGGTCCTCCCCTGATGAGCGCAGGGCTCCAGTGTGACGTAGAGGGTACTCTGCGGGATGAGGGGACGGTCGGACTCCGCCACGCTATCCAGACAGTGTACCTCGGCATGCGCCTCGCCCATCCTTTGGTGGTAGCCCTCGCCGATGATCCTACCCCGATGGACGAGCAGAGCCCCTACGCGAGGATTGAGCCCCACCTCTCTGCCCTCCGCCCGATAGGCGAGGTCGATGGCTCGCCACATATAGTGTTCGTGTGATGACGTCATTATTTTAGCTTAACTTTGTGTACCACATCTCATCGTGTACCGCATGGAAAATATCCGGACTCTGCACCATACCCTCTCGGACCGCCTGACGGCGTACTACGTGCCGGCAGAGGCAGACACCCTGGCCCGCTATCTCCTGGAGGAGGTGACCGGGAAGGGGTATCCGCAGCTGATCCTCGGGGAATACAAAGTTAGTGAAATTGACAGAAAGCAACTGGACCGAATGGTCGAGCGTCTGCTCCGGCACGAGCCGTGGCAGCAGGTAGTGGGGCAGGTCGACTTTTGCGGACTTCGGCTCAGCGTGACTCCGGATGTGCTGATCCCCCGCCCCGAGACCGAAGAGCTCTGCCTGCTGATCCGTGACCGCGGACTGGTGGCACCGGGAGACCGCATACTGGATGTCGGCACCGGCTCCGGCGCCATCGCACTGGCCTTGGCGCACTTTTGCCCAACCGCCAGGGTCACCGCACTTGACATCAGCTCCGCCGCACTGGAGGTGGCGCAGAAGAACGCCCGAGAGCTCGGCATATCGAACGTCACTTTCGTAGCCTCCGACCTGCGGGACTACATACCGGATACTCCTCCGGACCTCATCGTCAGCAATCCCCCATACGTTCTGGAGTCCGAGCGGTCGGAGATGGCGCCGCACGTGCTCGAGTGGGAGCCGGCGGGTGCACTCTTTGTCCCCGACGATGACCCACAGCTCTACTACCGGCTGGTGCTGGAGCGGATCGCTCCATCGCTTCGCCCGGGGGGCAGCATCGTCCTGGAGCTCAACCACCGTACAGCTGCGGAGAGCGAAGAGCTGTACCGACAAGCGGGATTTGACACGGAGCTACGGGAGGACTTCAGAGGGCTCCGGCGCTTCCTTTTCGCCAAAAAGAAAACCGCGCAGAGCGGACAACGAACCAACTGACCTACATCGAAACATATGCCCATAGACAACGACGAGTACAAGCGGCTGCTCAATAAAGCCGCAGCCTATGCCGCCAAGGCTGAGCGCTCCCCGCAAGAGGTGACCAACAAGCTGCAGAGCTGGGCACGCGAACCGCTCGATGAGGAGTCGGAGAGGAAGATCATGGTTGCGCTGCGGCAAGACCGCTTCGTGGACGAGGAGCGGTATGCCCGTCGCTATACGGCGGACAAGGTCCGTTTCCTACGCAAGGGACCGCTACTGCTCCGACGCGAACTGCAGCAAAAGGGAATCCCCTCAGCCATCATCGAGCAAGCGCTGGCGGAGGTCTCGGACGAGGTGTGGGCAGAGGCTCTGGAGCAGTACTTGGAGGGAAAAATAGAGGGCTACCGAAAGAAGTCGCGCTCACCCTACCAGCTACGCTCACGGCTCATGCAGGCGGCATACATGCGTGGCTACCTGCGGGAGACCTCAGAGGAGGTGCTGAGCAGGCTCGACCTATCGGTCGAAGGAGCTGACGATGAACAGATTGAGTGGTATGATTAGGGGTATGTCTAGCGATATGAGCCTATATATAATAGGAGGGATGATGATATGATGGGAGGTCTGTTTAGCGGTCTGGTAGACACCCTCTTTCCGAGCTACTGCATCTGTTGTCAGTCTCGGCTGCCGGCGGAGCGGAGATTCATTTGTAGTACATGCTTCGATGAGCTTCCCCGCTACGAGGAAAACGCCACTTACTACGACGTAGAGACCCGACTCGAGGGCTACGTACCGTACTCGGAGTACCATGCAGATCTGGTCTTCACCCACACCAATGCCGTGCGCGACCTGATCCACCTGATCAAGTACCGTCAGAGTCCCGAGCTGGGGCGGTCGCTGGTGGAATACTTTCTGCCCGGACACTTGGAGCAGGGACACTACCCCGATGTCTCCATCGTCGTACCGGTCCCTCTCGCCCCCAAGCGACTCCGCCACCGCGGGTACAACCAGTCGGACTTTCTCGCAGCACCGCTTGCCAAAGCCCTGGGCGCAGAGCTGATGACCGATGCCGTGGCACGCCGGGACCGGGAGCCAAGCGGCACACAGACTGCACGCAGCCGCCGACAACGCTGGGAGCACATGGAGGGTATCTTTAGTGTAAAAGCACCCGGCACTTTCACCGGACGGCGTGTGCTCCTCGTCGACGACCTCCTCACCTCCGGTGCTACTTTGATCCGCCTGGCACAGACCATCATGTCGGACGGTGCGGAGTCAGTATCCTACTACACCCTGGCAGTGGACGAAAAATCATGAGCAGACCCAATGACCTTAGCGAAATCATAGACGACTACCGGCAGTACCTACTCCTGGAGCGCAACCTCTCCTCCAACACCCTTGAGAGTTACCTCAACGACCTGCAGCACCTCCTCGAGTACAGCAACGAGTGCGGTGCCCCGGTGCTGGAGATGACCTACCAGGTTCTCGAGCAGTTTCTCGCCTATCTTGCCGACCTAGGCTTGGGGCAGAGGAGCATGTCCCGTGTCGTCAGTGGGGTCAAGTCCTTTTACCGCTTTCTGGAGATCGAGAAGATCGTTCCCGACAACCCTACCCTCCTACTGGAGACGCCGTCTATAGGTCGAACGCTCCCTGAGGTGCTCACGGTAGAGGAGGTCGACGCCATCCTCGGTGCCATAGACACTTCTACGCCCAACGGAGTCCGCGATGCCGCCCTCCTTGAGCTGCTCTACAGCTGCGGACTACGGGTGAGTGAGGCGTGCGGAATCACATTTTCGCAGCTGTTTCTCGATGAGGGCTACGTCCGGGTCATCGGCAAGGGAAGCAAGGAGCGACTGGTACCGATGTCTCCCACCTGTGTCATCCGCATAGAGGACTACCTGCCCATCCGCCACGAGATCACTCCCAAGCCGGGCTACGCCGACTACCTCTTCATCAGCCGCAACCGTGTAGCCATCTCCCGACAGATGGTCTTCCTAACGATCAAAAAGCTGGCCGTCGAAGCGGGCATCACCAAGGAGATCTCACCGCACACATTTCGTCACAGCTTCGCCACCCACCTGCTCGAGGGAGGAGCCAACCTCCAGGCCATCCGGGACATGCTCGGTCATGCCAGCATCTCCACCACGGAGCTCTACACCCACATCGATCGCAGCAGGCTCCGGGAGGAAATCCTACAGCACCATCCCCGCAACATCAGGTAACCGTTTTCGCCACACGGAATGTGGCACCACGGCAGTGCGAACTTTGCTCTACCGCCGACGCTCGTCGGGGTATTGGTTCATCACATAGCGGTACCGTCCCAGGAGGAGCAGCCCCAGTGTAGTGAGTCCGATCGGGAAGCCCAGCCAGACACCCACCACCCCCAGCCCCAGACGGATACCGAGGACGTAGCCCATCAATACGGTCATCACGGCGTACGAAAAGAGTGCCGCCAGAGCGGTAAACGTCACGTCGCGCATTCCTCGAAGTGCGTTGGAGTAGAGGATCTGCAGCACGTCCCCAGGCTGATACAGACAGAGGATCACACAGAGCTGCGCACTCAGAGCAACGACCGCCTCATCCGACACAAAGATCCGCCCCACATCGTGCCTAAAGATCAGCAGGAGAACCACCAGGTTCACCGCCAGCAGCGCATGTATCGCCAGTCCGCTACGCACCGACATCCGTATCCCTTCCCTATCCTTTAGCTCAAAAAAGTGCCCCACACGTATCGCCACGGCACTCGATATGCCGTAGTACATCATGAAGCCGAGAGTACTCAGCGTATTCGCCACCTGGTGCGCCGCCAGAGGCACCGTCCCGAGCCATCCGATCATGATGACTGCGATGCTAAACGCCCCGGACTCCAACCCCATTTGCATACCCGATGGCAACCCCAGCCCAAAGAGCTGCTTCAGCTCTGCCCTGCTCACCGACCCGCTCGTGCTCTTCGCCGCCTCAAAGATACGCTCAAAGCGCTTCGTCCCGTGCACCGCATAGAGCAGGATCAGCAGGCTCAGGATCCGGGCGACAAACGTCGCAATCCCGGCACCCATCAAACCAAGTTCCGGCAGACCCAGCTTACCATAGATCAGGAGGTAGTTGAGTCCCACATTGACCACGTTCGAAAAGAGAATGGCGCGCATGCTAATACGGGTCTGCTCCACGCCGTCGACCAACTGCTTGTACGCGTTGAACAGCGCCATCGGAATGATACTCAGCAGCTGAATCGTATAGTACGGCACAATTAGCGGTGCCAGCTCATCCGGTTGTCCCAGCCACTCCAGCCGCCAGAGAAAAAAGCCCATCACAGCCGTCAGCAGTACCCCCACCACCAGATTGGCAACGATGCTACTCTTGAGCAAGCTCTTCAGCCTGCCATCCCCCACCGCATAGCTCCCCGCCACCAGAGGCGTCAGCCCATAGCTAAACCCCATCCCCAGTACGAAAGCAAGGTTGATGAAGTTGTTGACAAACGATGCAGCACCCAGCTCTGCGGTACCGTAGTGCCCCACCATGATGTTGTCCACAAACCCCACCATGATCACCCCCATCTGCCCCAGCATGATCGGCGTGCCCAGCTTCCATATCGCACGAGCGTGTCTGTTCGTCAGGTAGTTCATATACACTTAGTTATATAGCCGGCACCAATCCTCCATACGCCCCTGACCGGCTCAAGACAAAAACTCAAAAAAAAGAACCATCGACGGTTCGGAAAGGTTACTTTCTTTTACCGAGGATGGTCGCTGGTTTACTCTCTGGTCCCCTTTCGGCTGACCAAACATCTCAAAGTAGTGACTCCTAAAGGATTCAAACCTTTAACCTTCTGATCCGTAGTCAGATGCTCTATTCAGTTGAGCTAAGGAGCCATGAAGCTCTATAAAAAAGCAGTGACTCCTAAAGGATTCAAACCTTTAACCTTCTGATCCGTAGTCAGATGCTCTATTCAGTTGAGCTAAGGAGCCGATACTCGAATGCCGTTATCTCTAGCCTTCGTGCCTGCAAAGGTACGCACTTTTCTCCAAAATCCCAAATTCTCCACTACCCCACGCCACCCCGCCAGTACAACAAGCGTTAAAATTGAGTTAGAGACCTCGATGGGTGCCGTGAATCTTCGTTCTTTCTGATATATTGTTTAATTCTCAATTCTATCCTGGATGACGCACTCTCACAATCCTGCCGGATGCCGTTGTACGACCCCAACGTTCGTCGGGGTCGGGGATCAATTGCGGATCGTTTACCCCGGGTCATGCACTCCTAGTGTCGCTTTGACCCGGGGCTAAATTATTCGACCCCTTTGGGGTCGTGCTGCTCATCAATTCATGCCGGGGGCTCTGACCCCGACGCACGTTGGGGTCGTACAGCAACAGCCCAGGGTCAAAGCTCCGAAGGAGCGAGTGACCCTGGGAAGAAGGACACATCATCACACCGACTCCGACGAACGTTGGAGTCGTACCCCTAAAAGAAGACAAACGAACAATCACACATATTACTGGAAAATAGCTAGATATACCATTCTAAAATTCGGGTGTCTGAAGGCAAAAAACTTTCCTACTGGAAACCGTTTGCTTCTATCCGTGAAACCGTTTTCTTTCCTACTGGAAACATTTCTCTACTATCCGTCAAATTTTTTGCTCCAATCCCGAGCAAAAAAAAGAGAGGCACAGAAGCGATGCTCCGACCTGCAGAATGGGACATTTAGGGGACTCGGTAATAAAAGGGTAACTTTGTGGCTCGGAAACAGGTACAGAATACTCTATGAAGAAGTGGCAATATGACTACGTAGTCGTCGGAAGTGGCTTGGCAGGACTCTACTCCTCCTACTACCTCTCCCATCGTGGTACGGTCGCGCTGATCGCGCAGGGCAGGCTCGAGGAGAGCAACTCCTACCATGCACAGGGGGGCATCGCGGCTTCCATAGACCCTGCAGACTCTGTATCGGGGCACTACCTCGACACCATGACTGCCGGAGCCGACCTCAACGACCCCTCAGCTGTACGTCTGCTCACCCGGGATGCTCCGGAGCGGATCCGCGAGATCATGGAGATGGGGATGACCTTTGACCGCCACCGGGATGGCTCACTGGCACTCGGACTGGAGGGAGGACATCACCACCACCGCATCTTGCACGCCGGTGGTGACGATACGGGACACCATCTCTCGGCATTCATGATCAAGCAGGTGAAGCAGTCGCCACGCATCACTCGCTTTGAAAACCACGAGGCTATGGACCTCATCACCGACGGGGGCTGCTGTCGCGGTATCGTCGTCTACGACAAGGAGCAGCACGCTCTCGTCCCATTTGGCGCAAGTGCGGTCATCCTCGCCACAGGTGGGTGTGGGGCACTCTTTAGCCCGACGACCAATCCACCCTCTGCTCTGGGCGATGGTATGGCTATCGCTGCCGAGGCGGGAGCCAGGCTGCGGGACATGGAGTTCATGCAGTTTCACCCCACCGCACTGTACACCTCCGGCGACCGCTCCTTCCTCATCAGCGAGGCAGTGCGCGGTGAAGGTGCAGTGCTGCTCAACGACTCCGGAGAGCGCTTCATGCTGGGACAGCACCCCTTGGCGGACCTCGCACCGAGAGACATCGTTGCTCGAGCCATTTTTCGAGAGATGCAGAAGACCGGAGCACCACACGTCTGGCTCTCGCTCCGGCACTTGGACCCCGAGCGGATCCACAAGCGGTTTCCGACGATCTCCGAGCACCTGGACCGACTGGGCATAGACATCACCGACCGGATCCCGGTGGCTCCCGCAGCACACTACACCGTCGGCGGGATTGAGACGGACCTCGAGGGCCGCACCTCCATCCCCGGACTCTACTGCGTGGGAGAGGCTGCGAGCACGGGTGTCATGGGTGCCAACCGACTTGCCTCCAACTCCCTCATCGAGTGCCTGGTGTTTAGCAAACGTATCGCAGACAACGCCAAGCCCGGATCGGAGCCCCTCGGGGAGCCGGGCACTTATCCTCAGCCGGCATGGAGCCGGGAGCGATCGCTGGAGTGGTACGAGCGGGAGGGCAAAGAGATCGAGCTCCGCACAGCACGGCTCATGACGAAGCTCTGCGGCATCATACGGACCGACTCCGAGCTGCGGTCAGCGACAGAACTCATCCGCCGGGAGGAAGAGCAGCTGGCTCCTCTCGCCTCCAAAAACGTCTACGCCCGCATGACCCTGCGCCGCCTCCACCTGTCCCGCATGATCGCACAGTGTGCGCTGATGCGAACCGAGTCGCGTGGGGGACACTGGCGAGCCGACTTTCCGGAGACGCTGCCCCCGGAGGAGACGTACCACTCCATCCTGACCTCTGACCGAATCAGCCACGAGCTGATGAACCCGGATCATCCACACTCCTAAAGTATACCCATACACCAACCATGACTTCACTAACCAACTACGAAAACCGCCAACTACTGGACCTCATCCACCTCGCCATAGAGGAGGATGGAGCGGACAGAGACTTGGCTACCCTTTCGATCGTCCCCGATCAAGCAACCATGACCGCCTTCATCACGGCTAAGGCGGACGGCATCATCTCCGGCATCGAGGTGGCACGACTGGTACTTGCCGCCATCGATACGGACAAGAGCTGTACCTTTACCCCGCTGGTGTCCGATGGCGACGCAATCACGAAGGGGCAAGACCTCATCTCCATCACCGGATCTTACCGGATCCTCCTATCTGCCGAGCGGACGATGCTCAACTTCCTTCAGCGGATGAGTGGTATCGCCACTGCCACCCACCTGCTGGTATCGCTCTGCGAAGGCACCAAGGCACGCATCCTCGACACCCGCAAGACTGCCCCCGGGCACCGCTTTACCGACAAGCTCGCCGTACGCCACGGCGGCGGACACAACCACCGCTACGGTCTCTACGATATGTGTCTGCTCAAGGACAACCACATCAAGGCTGCGGGAGGGATCACCCCGGCGGTTGAGTCGGCACGTCGACAGCTCCCTCTCTCAGTCAAGATCGAGGTCGAGACAGAGACCCTCGAGCAGGTGGAGGAGGCGGCAACGGCAGGAGCAGACCTCATCATGCTGGACAATATGTCCAATGCGCAAATGACCGAAGCGGTCCGAATCATCGGCGGCCGTGCACGCACGGAGGCTTCCGGCAACGTGAACGCCGAGCGCGTCCGCGCCATTGCCGAGTGCGGTGTCGACTACATCAGCGTGGGCGCACTCACACACTCCGTCACCGCTTTGGACATGAGCATGAACTTTGGGCACAAGGAAACCCACACCGACAAGTAAGTACCCCCATACCAATGACTAAGACCGAACTCATCTCTGAGATCAAGAGACTAAAAAAAGAAAAGAATGCGGTTCTCCTCGCACACTACTACGAGCCCGCAGAGATCCAGGCGATAGCAGACCTCCTGGGCGACTCCCTCCAGCTCTCACGTGAGGCGGGAGAGACGGACGCCGACATCATTGTCTTCTGCGGCGTACGCTTCATGGCAGAGACGGCGTCCATCATCTCTCCGGAGAAGAAGGTGCTTCTCCCGGTACCCGATGCCGGATGCACCCTGGCAGAGGGGATCACCGGTGCAGACATCCGCAAGTGGAAAAGCGAGAACCCCACGGGGCTCGTCGTCAGCTACATCAACACCACTGCCGAGGTCAAGGCGGAGACCGACTACTGCGTCACCTCCTCCAACGCCCTCGACATCGTGCGTCAGCTGCCTCAAGACCGCCCGCTCCTCTTTGGTCCGGACCGCAACCTCGGGCACTACATCCAATCCGTCACCGGCAGAGAGATGGACATCTGGGACGCCTGCTGCTACGTGCACGACGTCATCACCCGCGAGATGGTAGACCACACACTCCGCACCTACCCCGATGCCGACCTGCTGATCCACCCGGAGGCCACCGCAGCACGCGAAGCAGATTACCTGGCACATCCTCGTATCCTCTTTGGCTCCACCTCAGCGATACTCAGCCATCCCGCCAAGAGCCGGGAGCCCCACACCTACTGTGTCGGCACCGAGATCGGCATCATGACGGAGCTGACACGCCGCTACCCACAGCACACCTTCATCCCCATGATAGCAGACCACCCCTGCGAGTACATGAAGCTCATCTCTCTCGAGGACGTCCACCGCGCCCTCCGGGACGAGCAGTACGAGGTCAGAGTCCCCGCTGAGATTCGGGAGCGGGCGATCGTCCCCATCCGCCGCATGCTGGAGATGAGCTAAAAGACCAAAAAAGGGTACATTTGCAAGAGGGTTCTTCATCAGAAGACCCCAAAACACTAAAGAATTCACCATTATGAAAAAGAACATTCTACTCATCCTGACCTTCTGCGCAGTGCTGATCGCAAGCGCTGCCTGCAGTGAAGGGGGCAGCTGCGACAAGCCCAATACAAAGAGCTCCATCGTAGACGTATGGGAGCTGACCGAGATGGAGCTCGACAGCCCAACCCTGGGAAAAGACCTTGACATCGATACCGAAAAAGCGCGGGCAGCAGGGATGGGCTACGTACGCTTCACCAAGGACAACAAGATCGAGCTCCTTGCCAAACCCGACCAAGATGCGCACAAGGTCCTTGGTACCTACTCCCTAACGGGGGACAACCTGAAGGTCAAGCTCTCCGATGATGCACAGTTTGCCCTCATCAGACCGTTCCTCTCCGAAGCAACATTCAAGGTCACAAAGCTCTGCCCTCTCTACCTCCACCTGAAAGCCTCGCAAACAATCGAGATTCCTAGCGGCAAGGATCAGAAAACTGCTGTAGAGGTAGAGGCGAAAGTAGAGTTTACCCGCTACAAAAAGAAGTAAGCTACTCCTATAATCCTTATCTCCAAAGGATTATACACCAAAACACCCCCAATCCCCGGGCTGATACCCCGGGGATTTTTGTACCCCGGAGTGGAGGCAAAAAAAATTTGACGGATAGTAGCCAAATGTTTCCAGTAGGAAAGAAAACAGTTTGACGGATAGAAGCAAACGGTTTCCTACTGGAAACTTTTTCGCCCTCAGGCATCCGGATTTTAGAATGGTATATCCGTCTGTTTTTCAGCCATATACATGATATTTCGTTTGTCTTCCTTTAGCGGTGCGACTCCAACGTTCGTCGGAGTCGGGGTGATGATGCGCTCCTCTTCCCAGGGTCATTCGCTCCTGTGGAGCTCTGACCCTGGGCTGTTGATGTACGACCCCAACGTGCGTCGGGGTCAGAACCCCCACAGCATGCACCGATGAGCACTACCCCGATAGGGTTCACACATTAACAACCCCGAGTCAGAACCCCCACAGCATGCACCGATGAGCACGACCCCGAAAGGGGTCGCACAACTTAGCCCCGGGTCAGAGCGACGTTAGGAGCGCATGACCCGGGGTATCCGATCCGTCGTCTCCCTCCGACCCCGACGAACGTTGGGGTCGTACAACGGCGTCCGGTCGGTCGCCAAAATGTGCCGTGCCCTCCGATACGCTGATTTTGTGTACATTCGCTCTCGGAATACCTTTATCTTTTTTCTACCGCAGCCTCTACCATGCAGACTCCGTCAAGCCCCACGGCTACCACCCCCTCCCGCTCCTCGACACACCTCAGGGAGCTTCTCCTGATCATCGTTGGTGCTTTCCTCCAGGCACTGGCGTACTCCGGCTTCATCGCCCCCAATAACATCGTACCCGGAGGAGTATACGGCACCACGATAGCACTCAACGAGCTGACGGCAGGGTTATTCGACTTTGCATCAGGGGGACTGCCCATCGGGCTGGCGGCACTGCTATTCAACATTCCCCTGCTCATACTGGCGATACACCGCCTGGGGCTCAAGTCCGGCCCCAAGACGGTGCTCACCTTTGTACTCATCTCGCTATTTACCGACCTGATCGGGTCGGTGCTCGATCACCGGGCAATCATTGGCGACATGATCCTGGCAGCGTGCTATGGAGGTGCCATCTTGGGTCTCGGGGTGTTTTTGATATTCGAGGCCGGGAGCACCAGCGCCGGCACCGATGTGCTGGGGCGTGTCATCTCCAAGGGGCGCAACATCCGCCTCAGCACCTGTATCATCATCATCGACTCGATCGTGGTGCTATTTGGGCTGCTGGTCTTCAAGGACATCTCCGTACCCCTCTACTCCTGGCTGACCATCTTCATCTACGGCAGAGTGGTGGACTTTTTGTCGCCCGAAAACCCCAAGAAGGCTCTTTTCATCGTAACCGAGCAGCACTGCGATGTGGCAAAAGCACTGCTGGCGATGGGAGTGCGGGGTACTCTCCTGCATGGAAGCGGGATGTACGCCGGCACCTCTCGGGAGATCATCTACATCATCACCGAGCGAAAGCAGCTGCCTAAGATACGCAAGTGCGTTCGATCCATCGACGACCGGGCGTTCATCTCCACCATGGACGCTGGTGAGGATCCGCTGCCTATTCCCCGTATGTCCTGAGGCAACTAGCGCAGTAGACACTTCCCAAAAATCGGTTGTCCGAGAGCGAAAAAAGTTTCCTACCGGAAACAGATCTCTTCTATCCGTGAAACGTTTCTCTTTCCTACTGGAAACATTTGGCTACTATCCGTCAAATTTTTTGCCCGGATCCGAAGTCAAAAATCCTACTGCGTCAACTCTGAATATGTAAAAGCCCCATGAGGTGATCCCTCGGTTTTTAGGTATCTTTGTTTTAGACGGGGGATGAAACTTTGCGATCCCTCCGGAAAGGGGCCTAATTTATAAGCCGTAATAATTCTGACCAAACAAACCATACAGTTATGAACACCAACCCTTCTCTATCTCTCAAAGGCGCAGACAACCTACGTGCACTGGCTCTCTCCATGGTCGAAAAAGCCAACTCGGGTCACCCGGGTGGTGCCATGGGTGGGGCAGACTTTGCCTACATTCTCTTTTCCGAGTATCTGGAGTACAGTCCCTCTGATCCGACCTGGATCGCACGCGACCGCTTTTTCCTTGATCCCGGGCACATGTCGCCGATGCTGTACGGTGCACTTGCCATGAGCGGTCGGATGACGATGGATGACCTCAAGAGCTTCAGGCAGTGGGGAAGCAACACCCCGGGACACCCTGAGCTGGATGTCGCACGTAGCATCGAGAACTCCTCCGGACCCCTCGGACTGGGGCATGCTCTCGGGATCGGTGCGGCGATAGCTGCCAAGAAGTTTGAGCAAAAGTTTGGGAAAGAGCTGATGCGTCAGCGGATCTTTGCCTACATCTCGGACGGAGGTATCCAAGAGGAGATCTCGCAGGGGGCAGGTCGCATCGCCGGTCATCTGGGGCTGGATAACCTGGTGATGTTTTACGATGCCAACGATGTACAGCTCTCCACCCGCGTCACCGACGTGACCGACGAGGATGTGGCGATGAAGTACAGAGCCTGGGGCTGGGAGGTCATCGACATTGATGGCAACGACCACGACCAGATACGGCGCGCACTCGACCAAGCCATAGCGGTGAAGGGCAAGCCTACACTAATCATCGGTCGCACACGCATGGGCAAGGGTGCGCTGGGCAAGGAGAACGAGAGCTATGAGGACCTCGTATCGACCCACGGTCAACCACTCAGCAAGGCGGGAGCATGCACCGAGGCAACCCTCAAGGCACTGGGCGCTGACCCGAAGGATCCGTTCAGGATCTTCCCCGAAGTACAGGAAGTCTTTGCCAAGCGAGAGACCGAGCTCCGTAAAAAGTACGAGGAGTGGCAGAGCCAATTTGCATCGTGGGAGAAGACCAACCCCGGGCTGGCAGACGAGTACCGACAGTGGATGGATCCATCGGTGGACTACATCGACTGGGAGAAGATCGAGCAAAAGGCAGACGCACCGACCCGCAACGCCTCGGCAACAGTACTGGGTGTGCTCGCCGAGCAGGTGCCCAACATGGTTGTCTCGAGTGCGGACCTATCCAACTCGGACAAGACGGATGGGTTCCTAAAGAAGACACAGCCGATCACCAGGGACGACTTCTCCGGCAAGTTTTTGAACGTCGGAGTCTCCGAGCTCTCCATGACCGCCCTCTGTATGGGGATGATCCTGCACGGTGGGATGATTGCCGCTTGCGGGACGTTCTTTGTGTTCTCAGACTACCAAAAGCCGGCGATCCGCCTTGCCGCACTGATGGGAGTGCCGATCAAGTTTGTCTGGACACACGACGCCTTCAGAGTAGGTGAGGATGGTCCGACCCACGAGCCGGTGGAGCAGGAAGCACAGATCCGTCTGCTCGAAAAGCTCCAAAATCACAAGCACCAAAACTCCATGCTCGTCCTTCGTCCGGCAGACGTACACGAGGCTACCGTCGCATGGAAGATGGCGATGGAAAACAGGGAGACACCCACCGGACTGATCTTTTCGCGCCAAAACATCAAGAACCTCCCCGACAATGACTACCGGAAGAGTCTGCGTGCGGAGAAGGGGGGCTACATCGTCGTCAGGAGCGACAAGCCCGAGGCAGTACTGGTAGCCACAGGCTCAGAGGTCTCCACCCTGGTGGCCGGAGCAGAGCTCCTGAAGAAGCGCGGGGTCGAAGTAAACATCGTCTCCGTACCTAGCGAAGGCGTCTTTAGGAACCAGCCAAAGGCGTACCAGGAGGAAGTACTGCCGGAAGATCTGCCAAGGTTCGGGCTCACTGCCGGCTTGCCGGTCAACTTACTGGGTCTGGTGCCCGAGGATAAGGGCACGATCCACGGTCTGGAGTCGTTTGGCTTCTCGGCGCCCTACACCGTACTGGATGAGAAGCTCGGGTTCACCGCAGAGAATGTAGAGCGTCAGGTACTGGCATTGCTAGGAAAGGAGGGACGAAAATGAGTATGATCAAAGGAGTGAAGAAGATCGGTCTGGCATCGGACCACGGCGGCTTTTACATGAAAGAGACGGTCAAGGAGTTTCTCAAGAAGTGGGCTCCTGACGTGGAGCTCATCGACTACGGCACCGACTCCGTTGCGAGTGTAGACTACCCGGACTATGCCCAAAAGCTCGCCCGAGCAGTACAGTCGGGAGAGGTAGACTACGGCGTAGCCTCGTGTGGCACGGCCAACGGCATCTCCATGACTCTCAACCGCTACGAGGGCGTCCGCGCCGGCATCGTCTGGAACGAGGAGATCACCGAGCTGATCCGCAAGCACAACGACGCCAACATCCTAGCCATTCCCGGGCGGTTTGTTTCGCTCAACGACGGACTGAAGTTCGTAGAGCGGTTCTTCTCCACCGAGTTTGAGGGAGGCAGACATCAACGTAGGATAGATAAGATTCACTGCAAATGAGCAACAGACTATACCCGGATTTCGAGCATCGAGACCCCGACACCCTGGCTGCCAAGGTACGCGAAGCCCTAGAGGAGTACCGCACCGAGGTCAGCCACATCAGGTCTATTCCCGAGGCTGAGGCAGACTTTGCCAACACCGTCCTAGCCCTCGAGAAGTGTGGCGAGGCTCTGGAGCTGGCGTCCTCGACCTTCTTCAACCTCCTGAGCTGCGATGCCGACGACCGGATGATGGAGCTCTCCCAGGAGCTGACGATGGAGCTGACCGAGGTATCCAACGAGATCAGCATGGACCTCGGCTTGGCACAAAAGGTCCGCAAGATCTACGAGAGCGACCGCAGCAGCCTTGATCCCCAAGACCATCGCCTCCTCTACCGAAGCTACGAGGGGTACAAAAACCGCGGTGCCTACCTGACCGAGGATGTCCGCACCGAGCTCAAGAGCCTTCGCAAAGAGCTCAGTCTGGCGACGCTCAACTTTGGTCAAAACGTCCTCAAGGAGCAAAATGCCTACCGCCTGTCACTCATTGACGGCAGCTGCCTCAAGCGTCTCCCTGCAGCGATCCTGGAGCAAGCCAAAAAGGCGGCTGAGGAGGCAGAGATCCGCGGGTGGCTCTTTGGCTTTAGCATGCCGGAGTACCTGGCGATCATGAAGTACTGCGACTGCCGCACCGTCCGCGAGAAGATGTACCGCGACCACGGCAAGATCGGCTACGACACAGCCAAGACGACCAAAAACACCACCCTGGTCTACGAGATCGTCCGACTACGGACACGCATAGCCAATCTCCTCGGGCACGACACCTACGCCGACTACATCCTGGAGGATCGGATGGCGAAGAGCCCTGCCGCCGTCTACTCCATGCTCGACCAGCTCCGTACAGCCTACCTTCCTTTGGCGCAAAAGGAGGTCGAGGACATCCGGGCGCTTGCCGAAAAAGAGGGACTCGAGGGTCCCCTACAGCCCTGGGACTGGAGCTACTACGCGGAGCTCTACCGACAAAAGGAGCTCAACTACGACGAGGAGGAGACCCGTCCCTACTTTGGGCTAAACGACAGCGTGCGAGCTATGTTTGGTCTGGCAAGGGATCTGTACGGGCTCACCTTCGCGCCCAACGACCACCTCACTCCCTACCGCCCCGAGGTAGAGGTGTACGATGTCCTGGACGGCGACGAGCTGATGGGCACGCTGCTCATGGACTACCACCCCCGCAAGGGCAAGCAGAGCGGAGCGTGGATGACCAACTACGTAGAGGCGCACGACGATGTCCGACCGGTCGTCAGTCTGGTGATGAACTTCACCCCCGCCACGGCAGACAAGCCCGCCCTGCTGACCATCGGAGAGGTCAATACGATGTTTCACGAGTTTGGGCACGCCCTGCACGGTCTGCTCACGCGGGTCCGACACGCCTCGCTGAGTGGCACCAACGTGGTCCGTGACTTCGTGGAGCTGCCCTCGCAATTGATGGAAAACTGGCTCCTGCAGCCGGAGTTCCTGAAGTCCTTTGGCAGGCACTACGCCACCGGGGAGGTCCTCCCGGACCATCTCGTGGAGGCGATCCGGCGCAGCAACCACTTCCTAGACGGCTATGCGTGCATCAGGCAGCTGGGCTTTGGCTACCTGGACATGGCATGGCACGACACCCCGACAGACGAGCTCCCCAAGACCATCAAAGAGCTGGAGGAAAAGGTCAATGACCCGATCCGCCTTCTCCCCACGGTAGAGGGCGTAGCGACCAGCACCGCCTTTGGGCACATCTTCAGCGGTGGGTATGCCGCCGGATACTACGGCTACAAGTGGTCCGAGATACTGGATGCGGACGCCTTTGAGGAGTACTTGGCAAAAGGACTGCGCGACAAGGATACCGCCTCCCGCTTTCGCAAAGAAATCCTCGAGCGCGGAGACGCCGATGAGCCGGAAGTACTGTACAAAAACTTCAAGGGACGACCCGCCTCCATCGAGGCACTGTTTCGTCGCGACCAACTGCTATGATCGAATACGTCCAAGGCACAGTAGCCCACAAGACCCCTACCACCGTGGTCATCGATGTTCACGGTATAGGCTACGAGATCTTCATCTCCGTCAACACGTCGACCGCCCTCGAGGAGGGGCGAGACTACAAGCTCCTGATCCACGAAGTGCTTCGGGAGGACACCCATGACCTCTACGGCTTTGCCACCGAGGAGGAGCGGAGCCTCTTTAGGCTGCTCATCACCGTGAAGGGGATCGGCCCCAGCTCGGCACGCACCATGCTCAGCTCCTATGCCCCCTCGGATCTGGCGCGGTACATCGCCGAAGAAAACGGCACCGCACTCCGCACCGTCAAGGGTGTAGGCGCACGGACAGCCGAGCGAATCATCGTCGAGCTCAAGGACAAGATCACCGAGGTACTGCACCCCACCGCAGGAGCAGAGACCGGAGGCAGTACCGACACCGTACCGCATACCGAGCAGTACGAAGAGGCGGAGAAGGCGTTTGTCGCACTGGGCTACACCCCGGCGCAGGCACGTGCCGTGGTGGCAAAGCTGGTGAAGCAAGACCCCGACATGAGCGTCAACGACATGGTCCGCACGGGCTTGAGGATGCTCTAGCCATTGTGGGGTTGGGAGAGCGGTGCAGTACCACTCATGATCTCCACAAAATAGGGCGACCCATCCGACCGTGCAGACCCGTCCTAAGGATTACTTTTTCGCCGAGCCTCCACACCTTTACACAAGTCATTGAAAAAGAGACGAATGAGCACAAAAATTCAGCATCCTGCAGGAGGGCAAAAAATTTGACGGATAGTAGCGAAAAGTTTCCAGTAGGAAAGAAAAAGGTTTCACGGATAGAAGAGAACTGTTTCCAGTAGGAAACTTTTGGCGATCAGGTCCTCACTTTTTCATCACTAAGTATGTGCGCATGGGGTCGAGTCGATAAGAAACGCGTGTGGCGCAGCCTATGTGCCCTCCTGCTGCTCGTCCCTACCCTCCCCCTTTCGGCTCAGACACGCACCGACTCTGTCTCCTACGATCGTGCCGGGCGACTCTACCTGATCCATCGGCGGGACTCGGTCGGGGTCTGGCGACTGCACAGGGCGCTGTCGCTGTCCGACTATCTGCGGTATAAGGAGCAACAACTGCTGCAGGAGGATCCGATGCCGACACTGCCGGACTTTTCGACACCGACGAAAGCACCACCGGGCTTGAGCGTGACCGCTATAGGCGATGCACGGCTGCGTCTGGAGCACACCACCATCCGAGACGATACCCCCACCCTGCCGGTGCAGATGCGCCGGCGGAGTCATCTGGGCTTTAGCTACGAGACGGCACTCAGCGTGCGTGCCAAGTACGGAGAGCACCTCCGCATGGATCTCCAGTACAATACTCAGGCGGCACTGGCACAAGACCGGCAGGGGATCCGCTTCTCCTACACCGGCGAAGAGTACGACCTGATCCAAAATATCCGGGCGGGGAACCTCCACTTTGTCAGCAAAAACCCCTTGGTAGACCTTGGGAGCGACCTTTTTGGGCTCCGTGCCGACTTCCGCTTGGGACCGCTCACCCTGACCACTCTGGCGAGTCGCCGACACGACAACGAGCGCAAGATCGTGATCCGGGAGGGGCGACGCGTTCAGCCCTTTGAGGTCCGGAGCTCGGACTACCAGTTTGCCCGCCACTTCTTTCTCTCCGAGTTTTTTGCCCGTCTGTACGACCAAGCACTCTCTACCCTGCCGATCATCACCAGCGAGCTGTACATCCGTCGAGTGGAGGTCTGGGTCACGGATGAGCAGCAGCGCATACCCAACCAGCAAGCCACGCACCTCACCGCTCATCCCGAGTGGGCATTGGCTGCGGATGCTCCTCCCTCCTCAGAACGCTCAACCTCTGCCGGTCGCCCGCTCCAAAATGCCACCCGCCTGCCCGACGACGCCTACACGGTGCACCCCACCCTGGGGTTTATCTCACTGAGAGTGCCCCTCTCGAGCCGCCAGCAGTTGGCAGTGGTCTACAGCTACAGCTACCGCGGACGGGACTACCGGGTAGGCACCTTCGTCGGCGAGAGCGACCGGCTGGAGGCGGCACAGCTCGCCTCCGATGCCAAGCTACCGTCGGATCCGCTCTGGACACTGATGATGAAAAACGGCTACGACCTTCCCTACAGTTCGGTCCCTCTGAAGCAAGAGGATCTGATGCTCAACATCTACTACCGCACTCCGGGGAGCAGCGTGGACCGATCTACCGACTCAGCCGGCACGCCGTGGCTCGAGAGGTTCGGTCTGGACCGTACCGACCTGTCGGGGAGCTCCGCCACTCCGGACGGCGTGCTTGACTTTTTGCCGGGAACACTCTTCTTGGAGCAGGGCGGGACACTCTTCCTCCCCTTTCGGACCCCCTTTGCGACCGTTCCGGATGAGCCGTACCATTCGCTCTACACCACCAGCCCCTATGAGGCGCGACAGGAGAGAGAGCTCGACCGCTTTGTCCTAAGGGGCGAGCTCTCGGGCAGCAGCAGTCAGAGCATCTCACTCGGGGCTACTGCCCTGACTCCCGGCAGTGTCTCCGTGCGGACAAAGGGACGCCCGCTCACTGAGGGAGCGGACTATACGGTGGACTACACCTCCGGCACCCTCACGATGAGCAGCCCTCAGGAGGAGACGGTGGAGGTGACCATACGGGAGCGGGAGATGACTCGGACCAAAGAGAAGACCCTGATGGGGCTGGAGGCAGACCTACAGTTGCTCCCGGGACTCTCCCTGGGTGGCACCCTTTTGGACTATCGGGAGACACTGCCCCGACAGCGCACCCGCCTCGGGGAGGAGCCCCTGCACAACACGCTGTGGGGGGTGCATGGAGCGTATGACTATACGGGGCGACGCCTGACCACTCTCCTCAATGAGTACCTCCCCGGCACCCTCACCAAGCCGGTGGACCTGCATCTGGACATCGCCTATGCTCAGCTGCAGTCGCGCTACAATACCCCCGCAAACAGTGCGATCGTCCTGGAGGACTTTGAGCAGGGAGGGACGCAGATCACACTGGTCTACCCCCACGACTGGGCCATCGGCAGCAACCCCTATCCGGAGGACAGGGCAGCGACCGACCGACGTGCCCGCCTGGCTTGGTACTCCGTGGATCCCTTGCTCGTCCGGGAGGGGGCACAAAACCAGCCCGCCGCACTGAGGGATGACCTCGCTGCGCGCACCGATCCGCTGGTGCGGGAGATACCCGTACAGGAACTCTTTCCCAAGCGAGATCCGGGGTTGACTTCGCTCCGCTACATATCAACGCTCAACCTCTCCTACTATCCTCGTGAGCGGGGACCCTACACCGCTTCGCCCTCTCTCTTGGACGCATCGGGGCAGTTCATCGCAGCCGAAAAAAGCTGGGGCAGCATCATGCAACCCCTGGAGGTGACCGACTTTGAGCAAGAGCAGATCCTCTACCTGGAAGGGTGGCTGCTGGATCCCTACAGTCTGGACCCGGGCTTGTCGGAGGGGGAGGTATTGATTGATCTGGGACGGACATCGGAGGAGATTTTGCCGGGGAGCGAGCTGTACCACGAGGGACCCGGAGTGTATGCCGAGAGCGAGTATGGCCGCGTTCCACAGGAGACGGCACAGGTCTATGCTTTTGACCGCACGGGAGGTGTCCCGATGGCGCAGCAAGACCGAGGACTGGACGGACTGACCTCTGCCGAAGAGCAGGAGCATCCGCTCTACTGGGCTCTACTGGAGCAGACCTCCAACCCGGAGATCCACCGCGACCCGGCAGGGGACGACTACCGCTTTTACCTCGGGGCGGAGTGGGACCAAACCAATGCCTCCATACTTGAGCGGTACAAGTACATCAATGGCACCGAGGGTAATGCGCTCGAAAACACTATACAAGGGGTGCGCAGTGCTGCCACCTGGGAGCCGGACAGGGAGGACCTCAACGGCAACTTTTCGCTGGACCGGGAGGAGCACTACTACAGGTACCGTCTGCCGCTCGGTGCGACTCTGCTGACAGAGCAGAGCAACCCGCTGGTCGTCGCTGAACGAACCTATACGGTGGATCGCGGGGATGGGACGAGTACGCCGGTACGATGGGTCAAGGTGCGCATCCCCCTCAGCGAGCCACACTCGGTCTACGGGGATCCCTCGATGCGCGATATCCGAACCGTCCGAATCACGCTGCGGGGCTTTTCGTCCACCATCCATCTGCGCTGGGCGCTGCTCCGCTTTGTCTCCTCCTCTTGGCAGGTCTATGGCTCTGCGATCGATGCGGGAGACACGCGGAGTGCCACGCTCACGCCGGAGCGACTGAGTCTGGAGGAGGACAGTGGCCGCCAACCCATCCCCTACGTCGCTCCTCCCGGGGTGGAGCGTGACTTGGTGCAGACACCCACGTCACTCATCCAAGCCGACGAGCAAGCCCTATCACTCTCCTTTGGTGACCTTCATCGGGATCAGCCGGTAGCGGTATTCCACACGCCTCGCTGGGACCTCCGCCACTACGAACGGCTCTCGCTCTACGCTCACCTACACTCGGAGCAAGAGCTGCGGGATGGTGAGGTGGAACTTTTTGTACGCTTGGGCTCAGACTTCACACAAAACTACTACGAGATACGTCGCCCGCTCACCCCTACGCCTATCGCCGACTACTCCGGACTGACGACCCACGAACTGCAGCGACTCGTATGGAGGGAAGAAAACACCCTGGTCCTCCCACTCGCCGAGCTCCCTGCACTGAAGCAACAGCGCGACAATACCGCACCGGATCCCACCGCACCCTTTCAGCAGGGGAACCTCATCGTCCGCGGCTATCCTACACTCGGAGAGATCACCTCGGTACTCATCGGGGTCCGGTCTCGATCGGGAGGGATACTGCGTGGAGAGGTGTGGGTGAACGAGCTCAGCGTATCCGGCACCCGTGACCTCGGCGGAGACGCTCTGCTGACCTCCGGGACACTCACACTGTCCGACCTGCTGCATCTGCGTATGGAGGGCGGATATACCTCAGCAGGGTTTACCTCACTCACACGGGATAGTCGCCACGCAGCACTTGAGGACAGACGACACTTCGCCCTCTCCGGACTCTTGGACCTCGCCTACCTCACGCCGCCACAGTGGCAGCTCCATGCTCCGATCCGCTTCAGTACCGAGCGGCAGTCTGCGACCCCCTTCTACAGTCCTACGCACTCGGATCTACTGTACGACCGCAGGCTGGATGACACCGATCAGCTCACTCATCGCCGCTCCTCTACCTGGCATCTGGAGGACTGGCACGTGGGACCCTTTGGTTCCGAAAAGGCGTTTTATGACCCCTCACACCTCCACCTCTCCTACCGGCTCCATCAGGCGGATACCCACTCGCCCTATCTGCCACACCGACGGGAGCGACGGATGAATGCGGACCTCACCTACGACTACCGCCCATCCTCTGCCAATAGTCTCCACCTCTCATCGGTCTGGGATCGGCTCTTTCGCCACTCCGTACAGCCCGGTGCCGAAAAGGGCACACTGCTGAGCCAATGGCGCTGGGACCGTACACTCCAGCTGCGCTATCAGCCTATATCCGCCGTCTCTCTGGGGCTCACCAGCTCCACCTCGGCACTCATTGATGAGCCCTTTGCGTCCGAACACCTGACTACAGAAGAGGCATCGTTCAGGCTCTTTACCGACGACATCCTTCGCTCCATCGCCAAACTTGGCGAGACGGAGCGCTACCGGACCAGCACCGACCTCACCCTCCGACTCCCTCAGCTGCAACAACGCCTCCTCGCTCCTCTGACCGCCTCAGCCACCTGGCGCACATCCTTCCGGTGGCAAAGGGGGCTCCGCACTCCGGATATCCAAAACGGACACCTCGCCAACTCCACACGCTATCTCGACGGACGGATAGACTACCGGCTCGAGTCGCTCTTCCCAAAGGAGTCGACGATACTGCTCAAGCGGCTCTTCATCCACGGACGGCACGACAGCGGAAGCACGATACCCGGGCTCTCCCTGCGCGCCGGAAGTGCTTTTGGTATCCCACGGCTCTACCTCTACCAGCTCGGGTGGGCGTCCGATCCCTCTACCCTCAGCAATGCCGTGCGGCAAAACTGGCTCGTCCCCGACCTTCCCTCTCAGCAGCAGCCCAGCTACTACAGCCGCCGGGACTACGAGGGCTCACTATCGGCGCAGCTGCTTCGGGGGCTCTCTCTCGAGCTCAGCCTGCATGCACGCAACCACCGACACACCACCCTCACCCGAGAGGAGGGCAAGCTCTTGCGCCGATCCGGAAGTGTACGGCTCAGCAGTTGGGGGCTCCGTTCGTTCTTCGAAAATCCCCTCCGCCGAGCGGAGTATTCGTCCGTCTTATACGACTCTTTTGCCCGGACACTTGCCGATGGACAACCGGCAGAGGAGGCTTTTTTGACCCACTACACACTGACGGGCAAGCTCCGCGATGGTATGCCTGCCTACTCCACACTCCTACCATCCTGGTACCTGACCTACGATGTCACCAAGTCCATTCCCTTCCTGGCACGTCACTTCACTACTTTGCAGCTCCAGCACCGCTACAGTGGCTACCTCGACGTCCCCGCCTATGAGCAGACCTCCGACCGACTCAGTCTGCGCACCATCACGCAGGTAGATGAAATGAACCCCCTCCTGGGGCTCTCGCTCGCCACGCCCTGGGGGCTCACGCTGCAGGAGCAGTACACCCGCCGCCGCTCCAATACCCTGCTTCTCGCATCGCTACGGCTCCTGGAGCAGCACGATTCCCAGCTCCGCACTTCCATAGGGTACAGCCGATCCTTTCCGTCACTCTTCACGACCTCCCTGCCGCTTCTCGACAGCAGCGAGCACGAGGTATCCGCCCACCTCACCCATACCTATATACACACCTACATCCTTGCCCGAAACATCCGATCCGGGACAACCAATGCCACCCAAGGCTTGGATACTCACCTCCTCCAACTAACCCTGGACTACAAACTGTCCCGGGCGCTCACACTCCGTGGGTTTTGGGAGGAAAACAGCCGCCGCCCGCTCGTCTCCAACTACGACCATCCCTACCGGATCACTTCCTACGGCGTGATGGTACTGCTCAGGCTCCAGCCCTAAAACCGGAGTCAGCATTCCGGGGCTCACGCATTTGAAGTTTAGAGGTCGTCGGGGGTAATGATGTCGGTGGAGGTTGAGCATTATGACTTTATGGAGGAGGAGCCGGACTTGATCATCAATTAAGACATCATGTACCGCATGGGGGACAAACTAAGGAAGACGACACGGCATCAAGTTCCCCTATTTTTGCCGCTTGGGGAGGGGTGGAAAATTTGACGGATAGAAGAGAAATGTTTCCAGTAGGAAAGAAAATGATTTGACGGATAGTAGCGATCTGTTTCCTACTGGAAACTTTTTCAGTACACGTCAATCAAAAAGAAACCTTTGCCTAGAGTCAGCGACGGATGAGCCGATACCGCCCACCGGGAAGAGATCGGATCTGCCCATCCAGCTCCAGCCCAAAGAGCATAGCAGAGACCGTGGATACAGGCTCGCCGATGCGACTGGAGAGATCCGAGAGGGAGAGCTCCTCATGCTGTGCCAGCTCTCGAAGGATCGGGTTGTCTTGGACGCTCTCATCCTCCGGCTCAAATGGCAGCGGTGTCCCCTTGGCATCAGGCTCCGGATCCGCTATGCCGAGCATCTGCAGGAGTTCCAGAGGGTCATCGAGGATGGTCGCTTTTTGCCTGGCAATCAACTTATTGCAGCCCTCCGACGTGTGGTCAAAAAGTCGCCCCGGGATGGCATAGACCTCTCGCCCGTACTCAAATGCCAAGGATGCCGTGACCATCGCCCCACCTTTCACCGGACTCTCCGCCACCACGGTACCGAGGGAGAGCCCCGCCACGATACGGTTGCGCGAGATGAACCGCTGCGGTAGCGGCTTGGTGCTAAGAGGGTACTCCGAAAGAAGCGCACCACCGGTGGCGCAGATCTGATGGGCGAGCTCTCGGTGCGCAGCCGGGTAGATTGTATGCAGCCCATGTGCCAGGACGGCTACCGTCCGCAGGCCGTTCTCGATCGCCAGACGGTGTCCGAGCGCATCCACCCCATATGCCAGACCGCTGACGATGACCAGCTCGGGGCAGACTTTTGCCCACTCACCAATGATGTAGCGCAGGGTATCCTCGGCATAGGGCGTACAGCGACGGGTGCCCACCACCGCTATCATGGGTGCATCCACAGGCAGGGAGCCTCGCTCATAGAGCACCAGGGGCGCATCGGCACAGTGGTTGAGGGGCTGGGGATAGTCCGGGTCGTCCGAAAAGATCAGCCGCACCGGGTGTCCCCTTCGCTCCTCCTGCTCCAAGAGCAGACACTGCTCAGCGAGCAGGCGATCCGTGCGGGCGGTGTCGTGAATCAGCGAGGCGAGTTTTCGACCGACACCGGGTGCTTCGGCTAGCTCACTTTTGGAAGTAGAGTAGAGTGCCACTGCAGAGCCAAAGTGCTCCACCAGTCCGCGCCCCGTGACCGGTCCGATACCGTCCGTCAGGCTGAGACGTAGGAGGGCTTGTTGCTCTGCGGAGAGGGTCATCTTTCTTGCGCCTTTTGGAGGAGCTCTGCCAGGTACTCACCCCGTGTGAGCTTACCGTGGTCGAGCACGACGACATGCACACTGCCACTGGAGCAGAGGGCTCCGTCGCTTGCACGCACCACGTCTTGATGAAAGACGTGCCGCACCCCTTGGCGCTCAAAGTTGATCCCGACCCAAAAACGCTCCCCACTCCGGAGCGACTGCTTGTAGTCGATCTCGATGCGGGCAACCATGGCATCAATGCCCTCGTCGTGCATCCGCTGAAAGTTATCCCCTATCGACTCCAAAAACTCGTGCCGGGCGTGCTCCATGTAGTGCAGGTAGTTGGCATTATTCACCACGCCCTGCAGGTCGCACTCGTAGTCGCGCACCTTCATCTCCTCCACAAAGAAGTAGTCTCTCTTCTGCATCACTTTTGCGTCTTTTTTACCCTCATGACATAGAGCCGGTCATTGGGTCGGATCTTCTCGGGCACCTTGCAGCTAAAGAGCGTCCCTTTTTCACGGATCGCATCAGTTGCCACCCCGTCATCCAGTCGGATATCCTCAGCGGGAAAAAACACTGCTCCGGTCGTCGGACCGGTCACGAGGAGCTCCTCGCCTGCCTCGACGTACGAACTCTCAAGCTCGAACTCTCCCACCCCGATCTTTCCGTAATACTTACTTACGCGTCCGACCGACACCTTCACACGAGTAGCGGAGGAGCCATACTTATGTGTCCACTCTCCGAGCCGCTGACCGAGGTAGTACCCGTCCCAAAAACCGCGGTTGAAGACCGTAGCCAGGCGGCTGTTCCACCCCTCGATCTTCTCCTCGGTAAAGGTCCCATCGAGGTACGCCTCTATCGCTTCGTTATAGCAGGAGCAGACGGTCCGCACGTACTCAGGTCCGCGAGCCCGTCCCTCAATCTTGAAAACCCGTACCCCGGCATCCATCATTTTGTTGAGGAAGTGGATCGTCTTGAGATCCTTGGGCGACATGATGTACTCGTTCTCCACCTCCAGCTCCTCATCGGTACTGTTGTCGATGACCCGATAGCCGCGTCGGCAGATCTGGTTGCAGGCGCCTCGGTTGGCACTGGAGTTCATCTGATGCAGACTGAGGTAGCACTTGCCGCTCACCGCCATGCAGAGCGCACCGTGCGCAAACATCTCGATCCGGATCTGCTTGCCCGACGGGCCGCAGATATTCTCCTCCACTATCGCCCGGTGGATCACCTCGACCTGCTCGAGGTTGAGCTCACGCGCAAGGACCACCACGTCGGCAAACCGGGCATAGAATCGGAGCGCCTCCACGTTGGTGATGTTGAGCTGCGTGCTGAGGTGCACCTCCATACCATGACTGTGCGCATAGCTGAGTGCCGCGATGTCGCTGGCAATGATCGCAGAGATACCGGCATCGATAGCCGCATCGATGATCTGCCGCATCAGCTCCATATCGCCATCGTAGATGATGGTATTGACCGTCAGGTAGCTCTGGATCCCCCGCTCACGGCAGAGCCGGGCGATCTCGCGCATATCGTCGATGTCAAAAGTCTTGGCAGAGCGGGCACGCATGTTGAGCCCCTCGATGCCAAAGTAGACCGCATTGGCTCCCCCCTGCACCGCTGCCCAAAAAGACTCCCAGCTACCGACAGGAGCCATGATCTCAAAGTCCTCCCGGCTTAGTCCCTCTTGTCTCACTTATCTCTGGATTAGGTTCATGAACTCTTCGCGAGTTGATTCCTTCTTAAACACTCCGGTAAACGCAGAGGTCGTCGTGATGGAGTTTTGCTTCTGCACCCCGCGCATCTGCATGCACATATGCTGTGCCTCGATGACCACCATCACGCCCAGCGGATCCAGCGCCTCTTGTATGCAGTCCTTGATCTGCGTCGTGAGGCGCTCCTGCACCTGCAGGCGACGCGAAAAGATATCCACCACTCGCGGCAGCTTGCTCAGCCCGGTGACGTAGCCGTTGGGAATATAGGCGATGTGTACCTTCCCAAAGAACGGCAGCATGTGGTGCTCACACATGGAGTAAAAGCCGATATCCTTCACGATCACCATATGCCGGTAGTCGACCTCAAACTTCGCCGACAGCAGCACTGCGGCAGGATCTTGGTGGTAGCCCTGCGTGAGAAAACGCCACGCCTTGGCGACACGCACCGGGGTATTCTGCAGTCCCTCCCGGTCCGGATCCTCCTCGATCAGCTCCAGGATGCCACGCACATGGGCAGCGATCTCCTGCTCCGTCTGCTGCACCCGGCTCGGATCCTCCGATTGAGTAAAATAGGGATTGTCGTGGTGTGACTCTGTCATAGCGGGACCTTTACAGTTGTGCGAACAATGTACATACTCTTCCCAAACGATGGGAACGCCTCCTTGAGCCGATCGAGAAACGCCTGCGCCTCCTCGCGTGTCACGAAGTTACCTACCTGCACCCGCCAAAAGGGAGCGTTGAAAATAGTCTGCGACTCCAGCTCGGGAAACTGCGCACGCACCTGTGCGGCACGATCGGTGGCAATGCTTTTGCTATTGGCAGCATTGCCGCTGTAGACCTGCACCCGAAAGCCCTGCAGCGTCTGGAAGTTCCCCCCATCCACTACACCGCGACCGGTCTGCATATGCACCACTGCGGCAATAGCCGGAGACTGATAGATACGGATGACACCCCGACCGGGGACATCCGTCTGCAGCTCCTGGAGGATATTGCGCACGGGAGCAACATCCTGCGCCCACACAGAGGGGATCGCCAGCAGGAGCAAAGCGAGTATTGAGTATCGTTTATTTCTTTTCATGCTACAAAGATAACATTTCCATCCCTATTTTACTCTCACCGTCAAGCAAAGTACCGGGGTCCTTTCTTCTTCAACCGCTCAAAAAAAGAAGGGTGACCTGCGCCCAAAAAGCTTCCAGTAGGAAACAGATTGCTACTATCCGTCAAATCATTTTCTTTCCTACTGGAAACTTTTCGCTACTATCCGTCATTTTTTTCGCCCCTACCCGAGTGGCAAAATATAGGGGGACCTGATATTTTGGGTAATTGCGGAATTTTACCTATCTTTCAGGGAAGAATTGACTTTACATCGTATCAAATATTACTGAGCTATGGATCAAAATCCTAAGAACTTGACGCCCGAAGAGCTAAAGAACATCGAAAGCCAAGAGGAAACGCAAGTGGTAGAAGACGCTGCAACAGAGACCCCTACCGCAGCAGTAGAGAATGAAAACAAATCGGAGCAGGACGTAGACGCGCCTACAGTGGCGACGACGCCCGACGCAACTCCCGAAACCAAGGCAGAGGACAAGCCCGAAGCAAAGCCGGAGGAAGCAGAGCAACCCCGGGCGGCAGAGTCTCCTGCTGAGGACGAGAGCCCTGAGAAGAAGGACGAGCACGCCGATACACGCTCGATGTCCGCTGAGGAGCTACTCAAGTACTTAGGTGAGATGATTGATGCCGAAGAGCTACCGAGAGGTTCGGACATGCGCCGACTACAGAACCTTGTGGAAAAGGCGGCACGCATCGCCTCACAGGAGCCACAAAAAGAGGAAGACGAGCCTGCGGACACAGCGGTCGAGACGATACAGATCGCGCTCATCAACCTAAAGACTCGCTACCAGGAGCTTCGTGCCAAGCTGAAGGAAGAAGAGAAGAACGAAGCAGAGGACAACCTTGCGAAGAAAGAAGAGATCATCGCCGGGCTCAATGACCTGCTAACCTCAGCAAGCGACTTCTTTACCATCCGCAATGAACGCGCCAACCTCATCAATAGATGGCGTGAGATAGGCGCCGTCCCCGAAAACAAGCGCACCTCGCTGCTCAATAGGTTTGCGAAGGTCAACGAAGCTTTTTACGAACAAAGCAAGCTCGGTGACGACGACATGGTGGAGGACTACCGCCAAAACCGGATGATCAAAGAGGAGCTGATCGCCCAGGCAAAAGAGCTGGCAAATGATAAGAATGCCCGCCGTGCTTCACGTAAGCTCCGCGACCTCCAAGACAGTTGGAAAGAGACCGGCCCCGTAGCTCCGGAGTTCAAGGGTGCTATGTGGAAGGAGTTCAAGGACGCCGCGACGGTCATCAACAAAAAGCAGGAGGAGTACAACGAAGAGATCCGCAGACAGCAGAAAGAAGCGTTTGAGAAGAAGAAAGGTATCGTGGACAACCTCGAGACCCTCTTGATCAAGATCCCCTCCACCCCACGCGAGTGGCAAAAGATGGAGCGCAACATCAACCGCATCAAGGATCAGTGGCGCAATGCCGGCAGAGTCGCACGTGAAGACCGCTGGGAGGTGGACACCCGCTACCGAGTGGCGATGGATGAGTACTACCACCAGCGCCGCACCTACAGCAAGTCGATATCCGAGGAGAGCGGAGACCGCGTGGAGCGGATGAAGGCCATCCTCGAGGAGGCAAATGAGTACAAGAGTAGCGAAGACTGGCACGAGGCATCACGCTGGTTCAAGGAGCAGCAAAAGGAGTGGGAGACCATCCGCGATCAGGGCATCCCGTTTGCTACCGACCGCCGTCTCAACCGCTCCTTCAGACGTGCTGCCGACCTATTCTTTGGCCGCATGCGCGAGCACTATGCAGAGCTGCGTGCCAGCCGCGAGGACAACTTGGTCAAAAAGCAGGAGATCGTGGAGCGTCTGCGCACCGTATGGGAGTCCAAGCCGGCGGACCTGGCGGATCAGATAACGGCTATCGAAGCAGAGTGGCAGAGCGTAGGACCCGTGCCCGACAAGAAAAAAGACGAAGTACTCGGCGCCTACTACGGCATCATGCGCGCCTATAGAGGAGAGGGCTCCCGTAGGCGCAAGTCCGGTGAGGGACGCGGGTCGAACGACAGACGCCGTGGCGGTGACAGACACCAGCGAGACGATCGTGGCGGCAAGCGCCGCGGAGGTGTCGCTTGGTCCACCGAGCCGACCGTAGAGAGTGGTGCACCTGTAGACTTCTCACGAAGCCTCGACGGCATGACCACAGAGCAGCTCCAGAAAGAGCGCAACGACCTCAAGTGGAACATCAAGCGCCTCGAGGCTCAACGCCTGCAGTACGAAAACAACATGGGCTTCTTCCAGTCCAGCTCCGACAGTGATCCTGTGGTGCAGCATGTCCAAAAGAAGATCGATGCGATCCAGAAGGACATCGACAAGCACGAGAAGCGGCTCGAGGGGCTGAAGGAGGCGATCAAGACCAGCTCGGACGAAGCAGAGGTCGAAGCCACCGAAGAAGTCAAGGAGCAGGAGCAGACCGTAGAGCTGCCGGTGGACGACACCGACAAGGTACCTGCGGAGACCGAAGAGCTCCTCAGCGAGACCGCTACTCCCGATGGAGAGGAGGCAAGCGTAGGCTCACTCAAGCCGGAGAATCCTCTGCCCGAAGCGCAAGAAGAGGACAAGAAGGAAGAGACCGAAGACGCTCCAAAAGAGAACGAGGAGAACCAATAAGGTCGCTCCGACGAAGATAAGTTGAATGAAAAAAGGATGGGGTACTCCTATTTAGTATGGAGCATCCCATCCTTTTTTTAATCACTGTCCTTCCCGACACATCTGACAGAACTGCGAGCAACAGCCATGGTTGTTTGGACCTTCAACCCCGGGTATGAGCCCTCCGTGAAGCTGGGCACCGCGAGCTATACCCCTCCCATGAATGTACAGCGCTTCAGGAGCGACTGTGCCACACTGCCCATTTATCTGACTGATCCGGGCGACAAAGTCCTGCTCCCCGAGCCCCTGCCACCGGAGCTGGATCATCCGTCATTTTGCACGGCAGTAGGCGACCGGACACTCTCCCCGTGGGGCTGGGCTCCGGAGCTCTCGAGGTATGGCGAGCTGCCCTACACTCTCGAAGAGATGCGTCACTTGGCGAGCAGAGAGCGATCCGTTGAGCTCTGGCAGGTGGTTCGCACTGCGGGAGGTACTCTTTTCGAGAGCGGAGCGGTGGCACCGAGGATACTCACAAGACACGCCGACCTGCCCCTGCCACCCTTTGTGCTCAAGGAGCTCTACTCCAGTTCCGGGCGGGGCATCTCCTTCATCACCACAGCCCAAACCCGGCTACCATCAGGTTCTGCCCCTCGTGTGCTTGAGCCTATGCTGGACATAGTTGAGGATCTGGGCATCGAGTTCGAGCGCCCTGCGGATGGGACAGTGCGCTTCCTTGGACTCAGCCGCATGCAAAACACCTCGGGACGGTACGCCGGCAACCGGCTCAACGCCCGCTCTACCCCTCACCCACTGATAGACGAGTATGTGGCACTGCTGCTCGATGTACTCGGGGACTTCGACCTGGGAAACTACCGGGGACCTCTGGGGGTGGACACTGCGATCTACCGGGGAAACGACGGGAAGCGGTACCTCTGGCCGGTGGTCGAGATCAACATCCGCCCCACGATGGGGCATCTGGCTCTGGCTCTGGAGCAAAGGTACCCTCAGGCACAGTGGTTCGAGATACGCTACCTAGCGGACCGAAAGAACCTACCCAATCCGGTTTCTCCCCTCCCCCTTTACCTCAACGGAGATACAGATCTGCGTCCGGGCTACCACCTGCTGACCCCCCTCCTACCCACCACCCACTTTGTCGCCCTGCTCAGGGTCTAGCCCTCACCGGCGCACCCACACCTCTTGCCGGCCACGCCAAGGGTAGCCATAGGGTCGACTCGGATGGGCGCAAAAAATTGGACGGATAGTAGCCAAAAGTTTCCAGTAGGAAACAAAACGATTTGACGGATAGTAGAGAAATGTTTTCAGTAGGAAACTTTTGACGGTCAGCCGTCAAACTTTTCGGCGTGCGTATCCATGTGTTTATCAGTGGCATATGAGGGTTGCCGAACGGGTTGACCCTATGGCGACCCCTGCGGGGTCGTAGGTTAGAGGGATGATCCGACTTTACCCGGGGTCTTCGGTGCTGCGCACCTCGACACCCAGGCTACGAACAAACGACCCCTAACGGGGTCGGCAGGCCCGTAGCAGATTACCCGATTACTTCTGTTTAGTTGTACGACTCCAACGTTCGTCGGAGTCGTGTTTTGGGAGGGCTCGCTTTCCCAGGGTCATTCGCACCTTCAGAGCTCTGACCCTGGGCTGTTGATGTGCGACCCCGACGTTCGTCGGGGTCAGAGCCCCCGGCATGAATTGATGAGCAGCACGACCCCGATGGGGTCGAACAATTTAGCCCCGGCTCAAAGCGACGCTAGGAGCGCATGACCCGGGGTAACCGATCCGCAATTAATCCCCGACCCCGACGAACGTTGGGGTCGAACAACGGTGCACCACCGGGAGTTCTATATGTGTGTAAGGTGAGCCGGACGCATCAGGTAGGCAGAACCCCGCAGGGGTGCCTCTTTCATAGACCGGGTGTCGAGGTGCGCAGCACCGAAGACCCCGGGCTATAAGCAAGCGACCCCTATCGGGGTCGGCAGACCCATTCTCCCGGATTATCTATACTATTATAGTTGTGGTGTAATGAAACGATCGGCTCGGAACGCAAAAAATGACGGATCGTAGCGAACGGGGTTCCGTGAGAAACTTTTTGACAATCACATCTGTCTATTTATCAGACTTATACAGGGGTGTCTACTTTGGGGGCTTTTCTTGTTCGTTGCTCTTATCAAAATAGTTATATTTGTACGGTGAAGGCTTGGTCACCTCAGGTCGTCATCAGGTGCCACCGGTAGGCGATGGCAGCTTTTTACTCCATAAAAAGACTACGGACAGATGAACCCCAAAAGCCTCTATTCGATCGAGCAACTCTCCCGACAGGATATCCTGGATATCCTGAGTATGGCGGAGCTGTTTGAGAAAAACCCCAACCGCGACTACCTGCAAGGTCGGGTAGCAGCGACTCTCTTTTTTGAGCCCAGTACCCGTACACGTCTCAGCTTTGAGACGGCTGTCAACCGCCTTCGCGGGCGGGTCATCGGCTTTCAGGACCCGAAAGTGAGCAGCTCAGTGAAGGGCGAAAGCCTCAACGACACGATCCAGATGGTCTCCAACTATGCCGACATCATCATCATGCGCCACTTCCTCGAGGGGGCAGCAAAGTACGCCAGCGAGGTGACGGAGCGGCCGGTGATCAACGCCGGGGATGGAGCAAACCAACACCCGAGCCAGACCCTCCTAGATCTCTACTCGATCAAAAAGACACAAGGCACACTGAGCGACCTCACCATCACGGTGGTGGGTGACCTCAAGTATGGTCGCACCGTCCACTCCCTGATCTCCGGCATGAGCCACTTCGGGGTTCGATTCATCTTTGTGTCGCCTGAGCAGCTCGGTTTACCCCGCGAGTACCACGATTACTGCGACGAGCACGGCATCCCCGTAGAGTACAGCCATGCCCTCACGCCGGAGACCATCAATGACAGCGACATCATCTACATGACCCGTGTGCAGCGTGAGCGCTTCATGGACGAAGAGGACTACGAGGCGGTGAAGAATGCTTTTGTCCTCTCGGCAGACATGCTCCGGGATGCCCGACCCAATATGAGGGTACTCCACCCACTGCCTCGCGTCAACGAGATCGCCATGGATGTCGACGCGACGCCGCACGCCTACTACTTTACCCAGGCCCTCAACGGTCTTTTCGTCCGCGAAGCACTCATCTGCCGCGGACTGGGTATCGAGGTCCAATAACTCACCTGTGGCAGCATACTAAAATCATGAAAAAGATAGAAGAAGGCAAGATGCACGTCCCCGCCATCAAGAATGGCTCGGTGATCGATCATATCCCTGTGGATCAGCTCCCCAAAGTGGTAGCAATCCTGAACCTCTACGCCTCTGAGTACCCGCTCACTATCGGGCAAAACTTCAAGAGCAAAAAGCTGGGAAAGAAGGGGCTGATCAAGGTCGAGGAGAAGTTCTTTACCCCGGAGGAGGTCAACACCCTGGCGCTGGTCTGCCCGGACATTGTCATCAACGTCATCAGGGACTACGATGTGGTCGAGAAGATCCACGTGCAGCTCCCGGACCGCATCACAGGCTTGGTGCGCTGCACCAACCCCAAGTGCATTACCAACAACGAACCAATGCAGAGTGACTTTGAGGTACTGGATAAGAAGCAGGTGCGCCTCAAGTGCAACTACTGCACCCGAAAGATAGAAAAAGACGAAGTCGAACTTACTCACTACAAAAATAACACCCACTCATGAACTCAAAGAAAGGTCTCTCCACCACCATCATTGTCATCATCGTCCTGGTGCTCCTAGCATCTGCCGGGATTCGTGCCAATAATAATATGGTGGCCATGGAGGAAAATGTCAGCACCGCATGGAGCCAAGTCGAGAACCAGTACCAACGTCGTATGGACCTGATCCCCAACCTGGTCTCCACCGTCAAAGGGTATGCGGAACACGAGTCGACAACCCTGCAGGAGGTGGTCGAAGCACGCTCAAAAGCGTCCGCAGCCACCATCGACCCCAATAACCTCACCCCCGAGGCGATGCAAAACTTCATGAATGCCCAGGGTGAGCTGACTCAGGCACTGGGCAGACTGATGGTCACGGTAGAACGCTACCCCGACCTGAAGGCCAACGAAAACTTCCTGGCACTGCAATCGCAGCTCGAAGGAACCGAGAACCGGATCAGCACGGAGCGCATGCGCTTCAACGAAGTTGCACGGGAGTACAACACCTACATACGGAAGTTCCCCAACAACCTCTTTGCCGGCCTCCTGGGCTTTGACCAAAAGACCTACTTCGAGTCGACACCCGGTGCTGAGCGTGCCCCCGAGGTACAGTTTTAATCTCCAATGAGACGCACGGTCCGGCTGGCTCACATTCTACTGCTCACGCTCCTACCCTGGGTGGCACTGTCTGCCCGGGGGCGTGAGTACAGCCCAGAGGATGTCCCCAACGTCCAGCTCCAAGACCGTACCCGCCTGGTGAGCGATCCGGAGCAGTACTTCGGCGCCGACGACCGCCACATGCTCGATGAGCGTCTGCTGGCGCTACGGGATAAGTACGGCGTAGAGGCGGTACTGGTGGTGGTGCCCGCCCTCGAGGGAGGTGACGAGCTGGGGGTCTCTGTCCGGCTTTTTTTGT
>LT635552.1:261376-373943 GCA_900120395.1 Porphyromonadaceae bacterium FC4
ATCGAGGGAGATGACGACCTGGGCTTCTCAGTCCGGCTTTTTGAGTCCTGGGGAATAGGGAAGGAAGAGGAGGACAACGGGCTCCTGATCCTCTATGTCACGGAACAACCGGGGCGTTTGGTCCGCTTCGAAGTGGGCTACGGACTCGAGGGCATACTCACGGATGCGCGCACCTCCACCCTCACCAGGCAGGTGATCGTCCCGGCAATCCTCGATGGCGATGCGGCTGCAGGCTTTGGCCAAGCACTGGATCGGATCGATGACTACCTCTCGGCGGAGTACGATGGCACCGGCTTTGCCCACCGAGGCTCCGCCGACTCATCGGATGATGCTCGCAGTGTGAGGCTGTTCATCATCTGCTGGCTCGGCATTAGCCTCCTGGTGGGTGTCCTGCAGAGCCTGTCTCTGGCACGATTTGTGCGAAAGGAAAAGGATGGGCGCAAGCGGCTGGAGAAAAGCATGGACCTCAAGCACGGTACGCCGGCGGGTACTTTTTTGCACACAATCCTCTTCCCCATGCTCTTCGTCTACGCACCAACCGCCTCTTGGGCCAAGCGGCGACTGTTGACCGACAAGTGTCGGTGTCCCAACTGTGGAGGACAAAGGACCGTGCACACGCTCTCCTATCCTCAAAACAAATCGCTCCTCACCGCTCCACAGCAGGTCGAGGCTGGGCTCGGCTCACGCTACTTTCACGCCCTCGAGTGCGAGCAGTGTGGCTATACCGACACAGTCAGCCGGGATAATTACTCCAGTGTCTTCACCACCTGTCCCCGCTGCCACACCAAGGCCTACGGACCCGAGACCGGACAAGCAGGGCGCCTGACCATAGCCGGTGACTATGTACTGGAGCACTACCGCTGCCGCTACTGCGGCCATACCGGCACGAGGCGACGCCGCCGCACGCAAGACAATCGCCCGATTATCATTGGTGGCGGCATAGGAGGAGGTATCGGAGGCGGTATGGGCGGTGGCTTCGGAGGAGGGAGCTTTGGCGGAGGATTTGGTGGCGGGAGCTCCGGTGGCGGTGGCTCTACGGTCCGCTTTTAGTCCAATCCCTTTTCGCTCAAAAGTGGAGTCTCGGCTCTCTTTTTGACGTCCCTCCTCGCCGGCTCAGATGGGACGGGAGTAGCCTCGGGGAGCGTCCGGGGAGTAGTGGATGTCGAAGCAGGAGGCGACGTTTCGAACAAAGGGGTGGTACTCGGGATTCATGACCAGGGTCTCGCCCTCTACCTCCACCAAGCCGTCGCGTATCATCTCCTCCAGTCGGACGCTGTCCAGAATGGGCAGATCCGCCAGACTTTTGAGCTCCAGACCGTAGCTCGCAGCGTGCCGGAGGGGAGCTGTGCGGTAGTTGCACATCAGATCGGTAATGAGGTCGCGCGCAAGACACTCCTCTCGGGAGAGTTTGTACCCCACATGCGTAGGGAGCTGACCTCGGTCGATGGCGCTATAGTACTCGGGTAGCGTCTTGATGTTTTGAGCATAGGCGTCGTGCAACTGGGCGATGCCGGTAACCCCGAGACCATAGACCTGTCCGGAGATATCACGGGGGCAGTAGCCCTGAAAGTTGCGGTGCAGGCTGTGCTTCTGCAGCGCAACGGCCAGGGGATCATCGGGGAGCACAAAGTGATCCAGCCCGATCTGCACGTACCCCGCCGCAGTCATCATGCGGGCGGCACGGTCGTACATCGCCTGCTTTACCTCAGCTGCCGGTAGACCGTACTGCTCCAGAATCTTTTGTCCCGGGTGGAGCCAAGGCACATGAGCGTACGAAAATGTGACCAGACGATCGGGGTGCATCTCCAGAGCTTGGGCGATGTTGTCCTCAAAACTCCCGACCGACTGCCCCGGAAGACCGTAGACGAAGTCGAGATTGACGCGCTTGCCAGCGTCATGGATCGCTCCAATGACTTCGCCGACAGGGACTCGCGGCGGGATCCGCCCTGCCATCTTGAGTACATCGGTGTGGAGATCCTGCAGCCCGATACTGTAGCGGGTAAACGGCATCTCGATGAGACGATCCCAGTCTCGGTAAGTCAGGAAGCCGGGATGTACCTCGATCGCTATTTCTGCCTGTGGTGCCGGCGCAAAAGAGTCGGTGAGCATCTGTATCACCTCCCCGATGTAGTCTAAAGAGATAGCAGTAGGAGAGCCGCCGCCAAAGTGGACCTGGGTAATCGGTCGACTCGGATCCAGCAGAGGACGGACCAGATCAAACTCTCGGTGCAGGTAGTCTATGTAGGTAGCCACTGCCCCGGAGTCGCTCGGCAAGAGGATACGGTTGCACGCACAGAAGTGGCAAATGTTCTTGCAAAACGGGATGTGGATGTAAAAGGAGAGAGCGCGTGAGCCCACCCGGTTGCTCTCCAGTATGTCCCTGCGGTAGTCGTCCCCTGTGTACTTGTCGGAGAAGAGGTTGGCAGGCGGATAACTGGTGTACCTCGGCACCGGGATATTGTATTTCTTTATGACTTCGGCTCCGGTCATCGCTTTCATCACTTATCTACGGTGTGCCCAATGAGGGTCGCCGAGGAGACCTCGTCCACCTGTGCCCGGACAAAGTCGCCGATGCGGTGCTCTTTTTTGTCAAAGACCAACACCTTGTTTTGCTGCGTCCGTCCGAAGTACTGCTCCCGGGATTTCTTTGAGAAGCCCTCAATCAGCACCTCAAAAGTCTTGCCAACGTCTCTCCTGTTGCTCTCCTCAGAGAGTTTTTGCTGCAGGTCGATCATTCTCTGGAGTCGCTCCAGCTTGACTTCCTCGGGAACATCGTCCGGGTACTTACGGGCGGCGTAGGTACCGGGGCGCTCAGAGTATTTGAAAAGGAAGGAGTTGTCAAAGCCAACCTCCTCCATCAGCGAGAGCGTCTGGCGGAAGTCCTCCTCGGTCTCTCCCGAGAAGCCGCAGAAGATATCGGTACTGATACCACAGTCGGGGATGAGCTCACGCACCTTGGCGATACGGTTGAGGTACCACTCACGGGTATAGCCTCGCTTCATCCTCTTGAGCACAGCGTTGGAGCCGCTCTGCACCGGCAGGTGGATATGACTACAGATATTGGGGTAGCGCGCCATCATCTCTATCGACTCATCGGTCATCTCCATCGGATGCGGGCTGGTGTATCGGATACGCATGCCCGGTGCTTCGGTAGCTACCAGCTCGAGAAGACGGGCAAAGTCGGTACGCTCACCGGTCACAGGATCTTGGTAGCGGTAGCCGTTGACAGTCTGTCCCAGGAGGGTCACCTCGCGGTAACCCAGGTCTCTCATGTGCCGCAACTCCGAGAGGATGCTCTCCACCTCTCGGCTTCGCTCACGCCCTCGAGTGTAGGGAACGATGCAGTAGGAGCAAAACTTATTGCACCCCCTCATGATGGATAGGTAGCCCGATATATGTAGTCCCTCAAGCTTGAGGGGGATGACACCCTTGTAAGTCTCATCCTTGGAGAGGGTGACGTTGAGCGCTTTTTCGCCCTGCTCAGCAGCAGCGACCAGAGCCGGTAGGTCTAGGTAAGCATCCGGTCCTGCGACCAGATCCGCCGCATGCTCCGTGAGGAGACGCTCCCGCACCCGCTCCGCCATACAGCCCAGGACCCCGATGATGAGGTGGGGATTGTGCCGCTTGCGGTGGGCGTCGAGCTGGCTGAGACGGTTGATGATCTTGTGCTCGGCGTTTTCTCGCACCGAGCAAGTATTGAGAAAGACAGCATCTGCCTTATCGAGATCAGAGGTAGGCGTGTAGCCGGCAGTCTGCATCACGGCATAGACCACCTCAGAGTCTGCCACATTCATCTGGCAGCCGTAGGTCTCTAGGTACAGTAGCTTATCGGAAGATTCGGGCATATTGAGCTCAAAAAAATTTGGCAGAGAATAAGTTATTACTTACTTTTGGAGTACAAAAGTACCAAAACTAAAGGAGAAGACCATTTGGGTCTCCGCCCACGGACGTTCGTACATCAGTACATATATGAGGCTATTTACTATTTTGATGCTCCTGGGTGGCTACTATGTATTGCGCAAGTTTGCAGAAGGGCTCAAGACCTTTGAGCAAGAGCGACCTAACCCCGATCTACAAGTACCACCACCCGAGACCGACGAACCCGATCGCTCACACCGTGCCGGTCGAATAGAGACTGGCACCCTCCCTGTCTACGAAGAGGGGGTGTGTGCGTTCAGAGAATATGAGCGGACCCCTCTGAAGCCCCGAATCAAAGACCTACACCACGACGACAAAGTGGAGCTGGAGCACCTAGACGACCCGGACCACGGGGGCACCCTAAATGTGCTTGATCTCTCCGAAGACACCACGCAACGAATCAGGGAACTACGACGAGCCGTGGTGATGAAAGAAGTGTTGGAAAGGAAGTTTTAACGATACACAATCAAATAATATTACGAAATAACATGGCGCTAAGATTTATCTCTGCCGAAGAGGCCGTGACGTATATCCACAATGGCGATCACGTCGGCTTTAGTGGCTTCACCCATGCCGGAGTACCAAAGGTAATACCGGGAGCAATTGCCCGACACGCTCAGAAAGAACACGAAGCAGGGCGACCCTACCAGATCAGCATGTTCACCGGAGCCAGCACCGGCGACCGCACAGATGGAGAGCTCGCACGAGCCAAGGCCATCCGATTCAGGACCCCCTATCAGACAAATAAAGACCTCCGCAGCCTCATCAACTCCGGCGGTACCAACTACGTCGACCTCCACCTTTCCACTATGGCTCAGGATCTAAGGTACGGCTTTTATGGCAAGCTCGACGTCGCCATCGTAGAGGCATCCGACATCACGGACGATGGCGAGATCGTCCCCACCTCTGCCGTAGGCATACTTCCCACCATATGCCGCCTGGCTGACCGCATCATAGTGGAGCTCAATGAGTGCTACCCGGCATCGATACGAGGGATCCACGACATCATGGAGCTTCAGGATCCCCCTCACCGTGGCGCCATCAACATCACCCATGTGCACGACCGCATCGGCAAAGACTGCGTGAAGGTCGACCCCTCCAAGATCGTAGGTGTGGTGAAGACAGCAGCACCCAACGACGACTCAAAGTTCACCCCCGTAGACGATGTCACCCGTGCGATTGGCGAAAACGTGGCACAGTTCTTTGTAGCGGAGATGAAAGCCGGACGCATCCCCAAGACGTTCCTCCCCATCCAGAGCGGCGTAGGCAACGTAGCAAATGCGGTACTCGGAGCGATGGGCAGCAACGACCACATCCCTCCCTTTGAGATCTACACCGAAGTGATCCAAGACTCCGTCCTCGACCTCATGCGCAGCGGCAAGACGACGTTCACCAGCGGCTGCTCACTCACCGTATCCCGCGGAGCGATGGAGGACTTTTATCGCGACCTGGACTTCTTCCGCGACAAGCTCATACTACGCCCCTCCGAGATCTCCAATAACCCCGAGGTCATCCGCCGACTCGGCGTCATCGCCATCAACACCGCCATCGAGGCAGACATCTATGGCAACATCAACTCCACCCACCTCTACGGCACCCGCATGATGAACGGCATCGGAGGGTCAGGAGACTTCACCCGCGCGGCGTACATCTCCATATTCACCACCGCTTCGACAGCCAAGGATGGAGACATCAGCAGCTTTGTACCGATGGTGTCCCACGTCGACCACACCGAGCACTCCGTGAAGGTGATCGTCTCCGAGTACGGTATTGCTGACCTACGTGGCAAAGCACCCAAGCAGCGCGCAGAGGAGATCATCAACAACGTGGTCCACCCCGACTACCGTGATGCCCTCAGGGATTACCTAAAAGGCTGCAACATGGGACAGACACCGATGAACCTCAATACGTGCCACAACATGCACCGAGCCTTCATAGAGACCGGCTCCATGAAAAACGCACACTTCGATCCCGAGAAGTAGTCCGACATCGGCAAAAAAGACCGTTCGCAGCGAGAGGCTCAGTCCACTCGCTGCGAACACTTGTTTAGATCCGGATCATCCCTCCCGAAAGAGTCACCCCTTCTGCACTCAGCGACGAGGGCGCACATCCTTGATGGAGAAAGAAGTCTTGAAGACCCTGTGGTTATAGTCCTGTGCTATCGCCTTGAGCAGCTGCACGTAGTGCTTCTGCACCTCTTCGGAGGGCAGCGCTGCATGCTCCTTCTCTGTCTGGAGGTAAGGTACAGGAGCCTCCACACGTATTGCACCATAGGGGGTCATGGTCACCGTCACCTCCTTAGCAAAGAGCAGGTATTGGTTGTAGAAAAAGTTGAGCCCGATGTGCTCCGCATTCGGGTCTAGGATATTGCTCCCATAGCTCAGTACCGGCTCTTCGATTCCGAGCAGGTAGAGCAGCGTCGGCAAGATGTCTGTATGTTGCGCCACATAGTCATCGATTTCCCCTTTCAGCTTACCTTGAGGGTCAAAGAAAGCAATCGGTACTGCCGCATGTCCGGCAAGGTTCTCGTATGCCGGGTGATCACTCAGATTGGTATGATCAGCGGTCAGGACAAAGAGTGTATTGGGGTACCACGGTTCATCCTTGACCCGATCAAAAAACCGCCGGAGTGCCAGGTCGGCATACTGAGCCGTCTCATGTATCGGTAGCGTTCCCTTTCTCAGCTTTCCCACGTACTGCGGAGGAAGCTTGAAAGGATGGTGATTGGATAGCGAAAAGAAGAGTGCCCCAAACGGCTCCTGCAGGTGATTCATATCCTCAGCCATGGCAGTCATGAAGGGCAGGTCATGTATTCCGTTCCACCCATTTATCCTATCCTCCGGTCGATCTTCATGGGTGGCAAGGTAGTCCTCCGCAGTGTACTGCTCCTCCACGCCCAGCTTCTGCAAAAATGGGAAAAAGCCCATCGCTCCCGCCTCATCACCGTGGTAAAACTTGAGCTCGTACCCGCTATCCCTCAGCGAACACGGCAGTCCGGTATCAAAGGTATCAAAGTGGCGGTAGTTATCCATCCTATAGTTTTTATCGTTGAACGTACCACCAAAAGAAGGGAGAGAGACAAAGATGGAGGGAAAGGACTCCACCGACCGCTTGCCCGTCGCAAAACCATATCGGGCAGAGAGAGACTCCGAGCAGAGAGAGTCCAAGAACGGCGTATAGCTCACATAGTCCTCAATCTTGCGATTGAAAAAACCGGTGTACTCCCTCCCCATACTCTCGAGGAGCAGGACCACCACGTTGCGCCCCTTCATGGAGCCAAAGAGTGTATCCCCTTCAGCCAGAGGGGCTGCCCGGTAGTAGGGACTAAAGATCCTAGAGAGCGCCTCCTCGTCGTAGAAGTCAAACTCCTGACGTGTCATAGACTTCTTTATCAGTGACACAGGAGTGTTTTGTACGATAGGCATCTGATGATAGTCCGACGTGTAGCGCGCAAAGTCAGGTATACACACCGGCTCCCCTTTGAAGTCCCAGCGTCCGCGCATGCTAAAGAAAAGGAAAACCACCAGTACGACCGAGCATACCGCATTCGTCAAACGGCCTACCGATGGCTTACCGCTGCGCTCAAGGCGCACCAGCCTGTACCCCAAGACTCCAAGGATCATCAGGGCAATAAACGCCAGAGTCAGCGGCCAAAAGTCGACCATGAACTCCCGATAAAACCCGACTGCGCTCTTTCCCTCAAACTCGCTAAATACTTCGCTATTGACCCTTCTCAGCACGAATGGGAAGTAGCCGGTGTCCGAGACATTCAGAAACGCAAAGAGGGTGTAGGGAACAAAGTACGCTGCATGCCGCACTCCACGATACCATCGGCTCATCTCCACTCTTGCCGGCAGGTAGGCACCCACCAACATCATCAGGTAGTAGAGCAAAAAGCCATAGCCGATAGCGACCATATCCAGGACATACCCACCCTGCATGAGGCGGAGCAACTGCCCGGTCCCAACTTCGGGGAAAAAGCTTTGGTTATAAAAGAAATAAAGCAAGCGTCCCGCCTGCATCATAAGGTTAGCCAGCAGGGTATGCCAGATGATGACATACCAGCGATTATTTGTACTGATCATAAAAATATACCCTTCCACCGATATTATTAGGTAGTCCGGTACTACGATTGGTCATTGTGTTACAGCGCAGGCAAAGGTACAAAAATCACTCCATTCCCGGACACTCCGACCCTATGGCGACCCCTGGCGGGTCGGGGGGGGTGGTGAAGCAGATGGGGGATGCCGACCCCGCTAGGGGTCGCTTGTTCCTAGCCCGGGTGTCGAGGTGCGCAGCACCGAAGACCCCGGGGAAAGGCAACCGATCCCCCATCCCCACGACCCCGCTAGGGGTCGCCAACCACCGAGACCCTAAGGCACCCCTGGCGGGGTGCTGCCGATCAACGCCTGTCCAATGAGGAGCGGATATTAAAAGGGGTGAACCGGACGGGGCATTGACCCCGACGCACGTCGGGGTCGGAGGGCAATAGCCCAGGGTCAGAGCTCCTTTGGAGCTCTGACCCTGGGAAGAAGACGCATCATCACTTCCGACTCCGACGAACGTTGGAGTCGCACCCTTGGATTGCTGCTGTACGACCCCGACGTTCGTCGGGGTCGGGGTGTGTAAGGTCGGATCGGTCACCCCGGGTCAGATGCTCCTTTGGAGCTCTGACCCGGGGCTAAATTGTACGACCCCGCCAGGGGTCGCCAAACGATCGGCTCGGAGGGGGCGAAAAATTGGACGGATAGTAGCGAAATGTTTCCAGTAGGAAAGAAAACGATTTGACGGATAGTAGCGATCTGTTTCCTACTGGAAACTTTTTGCCCTCACCGATCGCCCCTAGGGCGACCCCTGCGAGGTCGTCATAGAGGTAAACAACAGGTATCGGGTCAGGGGCTGAGTACTAAGTAAAAAATGGGTAACTTTGGGGTCACTTAGTAAGTGTGACCGAAGTAAATAAAGCACAACCTCATGGCGAAGTTTTTGGACGGCATCCGATCGTTCTCGAAGTCTCTATACCGATGGCTGAAGGGTGTGAATCCTTTTGCCCTGATGTTGGTGGTCTTTTTGGTCTACTGGGCTGTCCCTCCCTTTTCGCGGCAGTACAGTCTGTGGAATCAGCTCAAGACACAGTACCAGCTGAGGAGGGTTCGCTCGGAGCACAAGAAGCTTCAGGACGAGATCGAGGTGTCGCGACAGAGTCTCAAGGAGCTCCAGCTGCACCAGGATATGCTGGAGAAGTATGCCCGCGAGAAGTACTTGATGAAAGCCGAGGACGAGGATCTTTTTTTACTGAAGAAATAGAGCGATGACAAAGTTTCAAAACACCTATACACTGCTTGCCACAGGTCTGATACTGGAGGTGGTAGGGGCTCTGCTTCACCTCCGTATGCCCACTCCGGCGGCATGGATTATGATCGTGGGCGGTGCACTGATTGCCATCAGCTACCTGATGAGCGGCAGTGCCACACGCAGCTCCTCCGTTCGGACCAAGCGACTGGATCGGATGGGGTTCTTGTCCGGTCTGGGCTACCTCATCGCGGGAGGATTCTGTCTGGACGGGCAGGTGGGCGTATGGATCCTGCTCTTCACCATCGCCACAGTACTCGGCGTGTACAGCATATTTGTAAAAGATAGAATGCAAAAGAAGCATGACGAAGCAACTCGTAATCATACCGACCTATAACGAGATCGAAAACATACACAGCATCATCCGTGCTGTCCTCCGCCAACCGGTGGACTTTGATGTCCTGGTGGTGGATGACAACTCGCCCGATGGCACTGCCGATGCGGTGCGTGAGCTGATGGCGGAGCATCCGGAGCGGGTCTATATCCTCGAGCGACCGGGGAAGCAGGGTCTGGGGACTGCCTACCTGGCAGGGTTTGCGTGGGCTCTGGAGCGTGGATACCACTATGTGATCGAGATGGATGCTGACTTTAGCCACAACCCTGACGACCTCCCCCGCCTCTACAAGGCTTGTGCGGAGGATGGTGCAGACGTGGCAGTAGGGTCGCGCTATGTGAGTGGGGTCAACGTGGTCAACTGGCCACTGGGGCGGGTGCTGATGAGCTACTTTGCATCGGTGTATGTCCGTATGGTGACCGGCATGGATGTGCGGGACGCTACCGCCGGCTTTGTCTGCTACAGGGCGGAGGTGCTCTACACCATGGAGCTGGACAAGGTGCACTTCAAGGGGTATGCCTTTCAGATCGAGATGAAGTACACGGCTATGCTGTGTGGATTTAGGGTGGAGGAGGTCCCCATCATCTTCATGAACCGCAAGCTCGGAACCAGCAAGATGAACTCGTCCATCTTTGGGGAAGCCTTCTTTGGAGTGCTCAAGCTGCGCTGGTGGGGCTGGACACGCAAGTATCCTCAGAAGGGAAGCAAACGACTAGAAGCATGAAAGAGACGACACTGATCCGAGACGTCCGCATCGTCAACGAAGGCAGGACGACACCGGGTGCTCTACTGATAGAGGGGGAGCGGATCGCCCGGATCCTGCACGAGGGAGAGGAGCTGCCAAAGGCAGACCATATCGTGGAGGGAAAGGGCAGGCTCTGTCTACCCGGAGTGATCGATGACCAAGTACACTTTCGCGATCCCGGGCTGACGCACAAAGGGGACATCGCAAGCGAGAGCAGCGCAGCTCTCCTCGGCGGCGTCACCTCCTGGATGGAGATGCCCAATACCAATCCGCAGACTACGACCCTGGAGGCGTGGAGCGACAAGATGAAGCATGCGGAGGAGGTAGCGAGGGGCAACTACGCCTTTTACTTCGGTGCCACGAACGACAATGCCGACCTCCTACCTCACCTGGATATAGAGCACACGCCGGGGGTGAAGGTTTTCATGGGGGCAAGTACAGGAAACATGCTGGTCGATGATGAGGAGGCACTGAGGAGGATCTTTGGCACCAGCCCCGTCCTGGTCGCTGTGCACAGCGAGAAGGAGGAGATCATCCGAGCCAATAAAGCGAAGTACCAAGCCCGCTACGGCGAAGACCCACCCGTACAGTACCACCCACTCATACGCAGCCGCGAAGCGTGCTACGAGAGCACGGTACGTGCCATAAGGCTGGCTAAGGAGACCGGAGCCAAGCTGCATGTGCTGCACCTGTCGACAGCGGAGGAGGTGGAGCTCTTTGCGGGACAAAGCTCGGACCTGCGTCAGAAGCAATGCACCGCCGAGGTGTGCGTACACCACCTCTGGTATCACGACCGCGACTACGACCGACTGGGCACCCGCATCAAGTGGAACCCCGCAGTGAAGAGTGCAGAGGATCGTGAAGCACTCCGTGAGGGACTTCGTGCGGGGATCCTGGACATCATCGCCACCGACCATGCCCCCCACCTACTCTCTGATAAGGAGGGTGGTGCCCTGAAGGCTGCGAGCGGGGGACCCCTGGCTCAATTTTCGCTTGTAATGATGCTCGAGCTCTGCCGTAGAGGCGTATTTGAGCAGGAGCAGGTGGTTCGCTGGATGTGCCACCGCCCGGCAGAGCTGTTTGGCGTGCGGGAGAGGGGCTACCTGAGAGAGGGGTACCGTGCAGACATTGTACTGGTCGATGACGGCTGCGAGTGGATCGTCACCCCGGAGCTTATTCGGAGTAAGTGCGGATGGAGTCCACTGGAGGGCGAGTGCTTTCACAGCCGGGTGACGGACGTCTTTCTCAACGGTGCCCATGTCGTACGTGAGGGAACGGCAGACGAGGGCAAAGCAATAACAGCCGCAGAGGCACTCGAATTTGACCACAACGTATGAATAATCGCCTTGCCTGCATAGTGATAGCGCTGCTGTGTCTGTCGACCCTGAGCCATGCCCAGGGGTTGGATATGGAGCGGCAGCTGCATAACAGGCAGTCGACAAAGAAGACGCACGAGGACACCGATGCCGACCGACACGGTACTCTGGACGCTTGGTACCTGACGCCCAGGACCGGTGACAGCATGCCGGCAGAGATCGATACCATCCGACTCAACTCCTTTCACCGCAGCTACGTGGAGGGACTCTCGACCATCGGTGCCTACCGGGGGACGCAGGCCGGTCCCTACCTGAGCATGGACTACTTTGATCGTCCGGTGGACTTTTGGGACGAGTTTTTCTTCACCAAGCCGTACGGGCACTTGATCAACACGGGTGAAAAGATCCGCTTCTTTGACTCCAAGGTGCCGTACTCTTACCTCAAGTACCTGACCAGTGGCACAGGGGACAACCAAGAACAAAACTTCTCGGCACTCCTCACCTCCAACCTTGGGCCGAACATCAATGTCGGGCTGCAGGTGGATCTCGACCATGCGGAGGGGATCTACAACTGGACCGCTGCAAAGAACACGACCTACCGTGTCTTTGCCTCCTACACCAAGAACCGGTACGAGATCATGGCTTCTGTAGGCAACTCCAACGTGATGAACCAAGAGAATGGCGGCATCACCGATATGCGCTATGTAACGAATCCGGACGACTTTCAGGAGGGACGGCGCAACCTTTTGCCCAAGGATATCCCCACCAAGTACCAAAACATGTGGAACCGGATCATCTATGGCGAAGGACGGCTCCACCACCGCTACAGGCTGGGCTACTACCAAGAACTGGATGAGGATGGTAACGTACTGGAAAAGGAGGTAAAGAAGACTCGGATACCGGAACACAAAGAGCCCGATACGGCACCTGCCGACACAGTGCCTCTCAGTGAACTGCCACCAGAGGCGGCACTCCCGGACAGTCTGCTGACCTCGAACCCCACTGACAGCATAGCCAATGATAACAGCCCTATGCTGCGAAGGCGGACCGCAGCTAAGTCGACGCGAAAGAAGGAGGACGCTGAAGAGGATGAGGCAGCAGAGCCTCGGCGTCGGTTTGTACCGGTCACCAGTATCTTTCACGACTTTTCGTACCAGAAGGGTGAGCGCTACTTTGTCTCGCAAGACCCGAACCTCCTGAAGGAGTACCCCAATCCGATCCTGCCCCGTGTCGAAGGACAGCGCTACTACCCCTACGACTACTTCTCGACCCTCACCATCTCCAATACCATCGGAGTAGAGCTGATGGAGGGCTTCCACAAGTGGGCGAAGATGGGCATAGCCGCCTTTGTCGCTTTTGACTACGAGCGGTACCGCCAACCCCTCATCTCGCGTGAGGACGCCGAGCGACAAAAGCTGGACTATGAGGAGCTGGCAGCCGATGAGCACACAACTTATGTGGGTGGCAGAGTGAGTAGCGACTCATTCAAGCACCTCAAGTACTACGTTTGGGGGCAGCTGGGACTCGAGGGCAACCAGATCGGAGAGATTGATGTAAATGGATACGTCCAGACGGACTTCAAGCTCTTTGGAAAAGAGGTGACTCTGCGGGGAGAGGGAGCCTTTCTCAACACCATTCCCGCTCCCATCCTGCGGCGCTTCAAAGCAACGCTCCACGAGTGGGACTACAGCCCCAACCCCATCCAGACGATCCGACTGGGAGGCACACTCGATCTCCCCTTCACCGGGACGAACGTCCGTGCAAATGTGGAGATGGTACAGGACCCCATACGGGTGACGGCTACCGGTATCCCGGAGCAAAAGGCTGCCAATATCCGCGTCGTGGGAGTGGGTCTCCGCCAACACTTGGAGTGGAAGGCCCTCAACCTAGATGCCGATGTCCTCTGGCAGACCTCGAGCGATCATGAGGTGGTACCGCTACCGATGCTAGCCGTCTATGGCAACCTGTATGCCAAGGTCATGGTGGCTCAGGTCATGACCCTCCAGCTGGGTGTGGACGCTAAGTGGAACACCCGCTACCATGCCCCCTACTACGAGCCGACGACCCAGCTCTTTCGTCCGCAAGACGAGGTGGAGATCGGAGGAGAGGCACCACTCCTGACCGTCTACGCCAATGCCCACCTCAAGCGTGCGCGCTTCTTTGCGAAGTACTACAACGTCGGCGCACTGGTCTTCAAGCCCGCTAACTTCACCATGCCCTACTATCCCTCCTACCCGCCTATGCTGCAGCTGGGGGTCGTAGTGGACTTACGCAACTAACTTTAGCCCTATGGCGAAAAAGGAAAACATCTGGAGCGGGATCCTCAGGAACGGGTTGATCATCTTTGTGCTCTGCTGTATCGTCTGGTTCATAGGCAGAGGACGAAGCGGATCCTCCCATAAAGGGTCCTCCCAAGCAACGGAGACGAGCCTGCGGATAGCGACCGACTACACTCCGGACAACTTTATCGTACAGGACAGTGGCACATTCGGCGGACGCCAAGTAGAGCTGGCGGCCCTCCTCTTTCCGGATACCACGATCACCTGGTCGCTCGCAAAGAGCAGAGCAGAGACGCTTGAGGATCTTCGCAAAGGAGCCATCGACCTGTATGCAGCCTCCATCCCGCTATCCTCCGCCGACTCGGTTGGCACGGTCCTCGTCAGCTATCCTCTCTATACCTCTGCCTACGCACTGCTGTGTGAGGAGGGTGCCGACTGGCTCAAGGACTTCACCGGACATCGGGCAGTCTCGGTTTACCTATCCACTGAGGACGAGGCAGCGATGATCGTGGCGCAGAACATCAAAGAGCTTGCCTACCCAGAGATTACCCCCGTCCTCTTGCCGGACAGTCCTATGAAGCTCGCACTGCGTGTAGCTCGGAAAGAACTCAAGTATGCGATCGTCGACCGAGCACTGGCAGAAGCAGTGGATGAGAAAAGCCCAAACACCCAAGTGGTCCACAACCTATTCTTTGAGACCAACCAGGTGTGGCTCGTCTCGCCAAGTAGCCCCGAGCTTCTTGACACCCTGAACCATAGGATCACCCGACTACAGGGCTCCGAAGAATGGAAATACATTACCGAACAAACACGAAGACATTGACAACAGACAACGATACACCTATACAACAAGATCCTACCTTTTGGGACTTCGGGCTCCATCCTCTGGTAGAGGACGGTCTCGAAGCAATGAACTTTGAAAAGCCCTCCCCCGTACAAGCAGCAGCGATACCGCTCATCCTAGAGGGAAAGGACCTCATAGCTTGCGCTCAGACCGGGACGGGAAAGACGGCTGCCTACCTCCTCCCAATCCTCAGCGAGCTAGCCACCGGGGAGTACCCTGAGGATCATGTCAACGCCATCATCATGTCCCCTACTCGGGAGCTAGCCCAGCAGATCGATCAGCAGATCGACGCTTTTTCCTACTTTGTCGGAGCCAGCGCCGTCCCCATATATGGAGGGACAGGCGGCATTGAGTGGGAGGTGCAGAAGCGTGCGCTCAAGATGGGAGCAGACATCATCGTAGCGACTCCGGGGCGGCTCATCGCCCATCTCAACATGAGCTCCATTGACCTGTCTCGTACCTCCTTCTTTGTGCTGGACGAGGCAGACCGTATGCTGGACATGGGATTCTACGACGACATTCTGGAGATCTACAAGTACCTGCCTCAGGATGTACAGGTGGTGATGTTTTCCGCCACGATGCCGCCCAAGATCCGGACGCTAGCCAAAAAGATTGCCCACCACCCCGCTGAGGTCAACATCGCCATATCTCGTCCGCCGGAGTCCATACTGCAGCAATCCATCCGCTGCAAAAACGACGACAAGATGGCACTGCTTACCCGGGTCTTGCTCGACGAAAAGCCCGACAAGTGCATCGTCTTCTTTGCCTCCAAGGATCGGGTCAAGCAGGCACGCCGAGACCTCAAGACGCAGGGGCTCAAGGTACGCGAGATGCACTCCGACCTCGACCAGGAGAGCCGAGACGAGGTGATGCACGGATTCAAAAACGGGCATACCAACATCATCGTTGCCACAGACATCCTCTCTCGTGGTATCGACGTCGACGACATCGACCTGGTGGTCAACTTCGACGTCCCGGCAGACCCCGAGGACTACGTCCACCGGATCGGCCGCACAGCGCGTGGCAAAAACCTCCGCGGCTCCGCCCTTACCTTTATCAGTTCGCGCGACAAAGAACGCTTTGATGCCATTGAGCGCTTCCTAGGATACGAGGTAAAGCCCCACCCACTCCAGCCAGAGCAGACCTCTGAGGAGCCCCGACAAAAGGACCGACCACAGCGCAAAAAACGCCAACCACGGAACCGCAAAGACGCCAAAGACTCAAAGGGCAGAGACGACTCAGCGAGCAAAAAGCCGAGAAACCGCAAGAGCGGCAATAGGAAGCCGAGAAACAGAAGAGGCAAAAGCAACAGACCAGACAAAAACACCAACCAACCATCCAAATGAAGCCACCCTTTTCACCCGACGCACTTGACAAGATAAAGTCCACCCTCAGCACCCCTCAGAAGGTCACCCTCATCGGTCACACCTCTCCCGACGGCGATGCCTTAGGGTGCACGCTCGCTTTTTCCAACCTTTTGAGACAGATGGGGCACGACACGTGGGTCCTCTACCCTACTTCTTTTGGAGCAAGCCTCGGGATCATGTCCGGCGCAAAGGAGAGCATCATTGCCCGCGACACTCCGGATGAAGCAGCACATGCGATCGCTGCATCCAGCGTCATCATCTGCATGGACTTCAATGACTCCAAGCGCCTCGGTGCTCTCGAGCAGGAGGTCCTCGACAGCCAAGCCTTCAAGATCCTCATTGACCACCACCTGCACCCGGAGGATTTTACCGACGTCACCATCTCCTATCCCTCCGTGAGCAGCTCCTGCCTGCTCCTCTACCATCTGATTGATGCTCTTGGATGGATGGACCACCTCACCCTGGAGGCTGCGGAGTGCATCTACATCGGGATGATGACCGACACAGGCAACTTCAGCTACAACTCCGAGGACCCCTCCATCTACACAACCATCTCCGCACTGCTGGAGCGCGGCATCCACAAGGACGAACTGAGTGACAAGATCTCCCGCAGCTACACCATCGACAAGATCCGCCTCAGTGCCCACCTTCTCGACAATAACCTCACCATACTGCCGGAGTACAAGACCGCCATCATCACCATGAGCATGGCAGAAAAAAACAAGTTTGACTACCAGGTAGGCGACACCGAGGGATTGGTAAACGAGCCCCTGGCGGCGAAGGATATCGAGTTCTCTATATTCCTTCATGAGATGAGCAAGTACACCAAGATCTCGCTGCGCTCCAAGGGTGACTTTCCGGTCAATGAGTTTGCCAAGAAGTTCTTCAACGGCGGGGGACACAAAAACGCCAGCGGTGCCGAGGTCTTTGACAGCCTCTCCGGTACCCTCCGCCTGGTGAAGTCCGCAGTGAAGCTGATGCATCCCTGAGAAAGATCCCGACCGAGGCAAGCCCTGTTTTCCATCCGACCCCATGGATCCGCTTCTACACCACCACAAGGAGAGCAAGCAGCCGACTTCTCTTTTCCCGGACAAGCAGCCGGGCACCGATCCGCTCCTCTTTGCCGGTCCGTGCAGTGCCGAGAGCGAGGAGCAGGTCGACCGTATTGCGGCAGCACTCGTACAGCTAGGGGTACGCTGCTTTAGAGCTGGCATCTGGAAACCCCGGAGCAAGCCGGGAGGGTTTGAGGGCGTCGGGACACCCGGTCTGCAGTGGCTGAGGCACGTAGGAGATCGCTACCGACTACGCGTGGGGACCGAGGTCGGCACAGCGGAGCATGCCCGTCAGGCGCTCGACCACGGGCTGGACTTCGTCTGGATCGGTGCCCGCACCACCACCTCACCCTTTGCTGTAAGTGAGCTTGCCGAGGTCCTGGAGGGAGAGGAGATCACGGTCTTAGTAAAAAACCCCATCGCTCCGGACTCCGACCTCTGGATAGGTGCGATCCGCCGATTCATGGAGAAGGGAGTGACCCATCTGGCGGCGGTACACCGGGGCTTCAGTGTGGGTGCCAACGCTCTCCTGCGCAATCTCCCCCTCTGGTCGGAGGTCGATCGGGTGCGGGAGTGTCTTCCCGACCTACCTATCCTCTGCGATCCCAGCCACATTGCCGGACGGGCAGACCTGGTACCCATCATTGTCCGAGAGGCGAGGGATCGCAGCTACGACGGACTATTCATAGAGGTTCACCCCGATCCTCGCCACGCCCTCAGCGATGCGGCACAGCAGCTCACACCGGAGCAGTTGGGGCAGCTCATGACCACACCGGAGCCGGACCGTCCGGGAGACGAACTGGATCGTCTGAGACTGGTCCTAGACAGTCTGGACGAAGAGATCATCCGCCTCCTCGCAGAGCGCGCCCGCACCACCCGTGAGATCGGAGCCTGGAAAGACCTCCACCGCCTATCCCATCACCAGCCCGACCGAGAGGAGGAGCTCTACCGGACCAGGGCAGAGCTGGCACGGCTCTACGGTCTCTCCCCGGAGCTGGCAAAAGAGCTCTACCATACTATACACAAACACTCGATCAGACTCCAAGATGATGAAGCGACCAAACATAGTCGAGAGTAGCATTACCCTCGAGGATCTTCGGTTTTACGCCTACCACGGTGTCCTTCCGGACGAGCGGCGCGACGGAGCCAACTACCGGCTCAGCGTCACCCTCCGCTTCCCTGCCGTGCAAGCGATGCAGAGTGACGCCGTAGAGGATACCATCAACTACGCCGAAGTCTACCGACTGATCAGCGACGAGATGGCGATTCCCTCCGACCTGCTTGAGCATGTCGTCTACCGAATCCTTTGCCGATTGGGCGAGCACTTTGCATCCCTCACCGAAGCGACCTGCTCACTCACCAAAGTACAGCCCCCCATCCCGGTCTTTGACGGCAGAGGGGCAACCTTCACCGCCACAGCCATCTACCAAGAGGAGTGAGCTCATCACCCAGATACGATCCGTATGCCTACACTCAGACCACTCTACCTCATCCCGATCTTCACTCTGCTCCTGGCGCTCACCGGCTGCGATGACAAGCGCCTGGGCAAGACCCCCGACACGCCCGACACGCTGCACACCATACAAGTCGAGCCCGGCACCATCAGCCGGCTCACCCTCCCCAAGCAGCTCCTCGGAGCCAAAAGCTACCGGTGGCAGATCACCGGCAAGTCCGGCAAACACTACCGACTCGAGAGCAGTACAGCTGCCACCCCGCAGTTCATAGCCATCCCCGGTGTTTACGACTTTGAGGTCACCGCCGATGGAGCCACAGAGCGGGTACGGGTGACGGTTGCCCCATACCCCGAGGGACAGGGCAGACCACACCCGTCAAAAGTATACGACTTCACCCCTGCCCCGGGGCAGTTTGTTGGCATCTATCCACGCTATGACGAGTCTGAGCCGATCCGAGAGCTGTACGACCGGCTCCTCGAGACCCTCAGCGAAGACCGGGGGCTGATCAGTCTCGGTGGCTGGGGCGGATCCATCACCTTTGGCTTCGACCACACGGTGATCAACGTTAGCGGACTGATGGACCTACAGATCGGGGGCAACGCCTTTTGGAACAACTCCCCCTACCTACCCGAGGGCGTCCTCCGCGACACCTCCGGAAGCGCAGAGCCGGGCATCGTCCAAGTAGCCTACGACGCCAACCAAAACGGTCTTCCCGACGACCCCTGGTACGAGATCAAGGGCAGTGGGCACACCTCCCGGATCAGTGAGTACTGGTCCCCCTTTGCTCAAAAGGCAGGAAACCTCACCTCCTACACCCCCGACTACAGCATCACCTACCACAGACCGACATCGGCAGAGCCGGGCATCGTCCGCTGGGAGGACAACCAAGGCGAGAGCGGAGCCCTCACGACCCACTACCCCACCTGGATAGAGGGCGACAAGATCACGGCAAAAGGGACACGGCTCCCGCAAAATGGAGTTGCGCTGGACATGATACACCTCTTTGCTTTCGACTACGGCTACACAGACAACCGCCCCAATAGCGACCCTGCCGGGAACATCGACCTCGACTGGGCGGTGGACCGGCACGGCAATCCTGCCCACCTCCTCGGCATCGACTTCGTAAGGGTTTACACCGGAGTGCAGCAGCAAAATGGCAGACTGGGCGAAAACTCCACCGAGCTCAGCCTCACGACCGACCTGCACACCGCCCAAAAAGCAATCCCCACCCTCACCTCCAAGTGAACAAACGTCCCAACCCTATGGCAACCCCTGGGGGTCGGCAGTGCCGCAGCAGCACCTCTCAAGGGTCTCCATAGGGTCGGAAAGGTTGGTCAACAGCATCCCGCAGGCGTCGTCGTAAGGATGGGAGATTGGGCGGCAGCACCCCGATAGGGGTGCCTTCTTCATAGACCGCGTGTCGAGGTGCGCAGCACCGAAGATCCCGGGAAGGCAGCAAACCATACCACCAATAAACGACCCCACATGGGTGCCATAGGGGCGGTTCGGAGGACGCATGATGTAAAAAAATACCGGCAAGGTACAGACCTTGCCGGCATTACAATTTTGGGATTAAAGTGGGATTACTTACCGGAAACCCCTTCCCAGCCCGGATTTTGGGTTAGGTTTCGGTTGAGAATCAACTGGTCTTTCGGAATCGGGAAGAGCCAGCGTTTGTCGTCTTTGGTCCATTTCCTACCGTTGTTTTGCAGGCTGGTGCCCGGGTATTGATAGAGGTAGGTCTTGCCTTGATACTCGATGGTGGGTCGTGCGTCGGGACCAAATGTGGTGTTAGCCTTTTTGTAGGCTTCACGCACGGATGGGGTGATCCGTATTCCCAACATGGTCTTGGGGTTCTCCAGGAGGGTCATGGCGTTCCATCTCTGGAGGTCATCAAACCGTCTGCCCTCTGCGATCAACTCAATGCGACGCTCGCGTCGGATTTCATAGAGTAGTGGACTGATCGTGTATCCGTAGTTGACCGGAGCCGCATCAACGGTGGGGTTGACGGTCAGGTGTGCCATCTCGACACGATCACGTAGTTTATTGATGGTCTTGTCCAGTATCGGCTGTGTGCACGATCCCAGCTCGGCGTGAGCTTCGGCATTCATCAGGAGGACTTCGGCGTAGCGGTAAATGAACCAATCGTAGTACGTATTCCTGGCATTCTCTTGCTTTTCGTTGGCTGATCTGTACTTGACACACGGGTAGCCGGTGACACCTCTCACGTTGTCTACTGAGGGTAGCTCGTTGACATATCGTTCGCCATTTTTCACCCGGTAGGGTTTGTGCGGGTTGTCGATGATCTGGTAGATGCGCGGATCTCTGTCGACAAACTCGTCTCCCAGGTTTTCATCACCCTTGTATCCCGATTCCGGGTTGTAGATAGGGGTGCCGTCTTTCATCAAGAAGGACTCAACAAAGTCTTTGGACAGTCCCACTCCGTTTTCCCCCACTTGTCGTCCCGTCTCATGTGTGAGGACTCCCTCGGTGTAGTAGCGGGCAAGGATGTTCTCCTTGTTGGTGCTTAAGTCCCTTTGGGTGAATTGATTTGAGTAGTACAGTGGGTAGTCGGGGAACGAAAGCTGATCGCAGCCTTGGTCGGATCCTTGGACAATCTCGTATCTACCGGTCGCCATAATGTCATCGGTCAGCTTGACCACTTTTTTCAGCAGATTGTTGGGGGTGAGGTCACCGCTTCCGCTCTGTCCGTGGTACTTCATGTAGGTGCCGTAGTAGAGGCAGATCCTAGCCAGCTGAGTGCGTGCTGCATCCTTGTGGAGGCGTCCGAGTACTGCGTTTTCCTTTTCGGGCAGCCACCGGATGGCGTACTCCATATCCTCTATGATCTTGCCGAGTACTTCGTCTCTCTTGTCTCTAGGCTTGGTCAGCAGCTCTTCATCATTGGTCTTGAGATCGGTCTCGTACCAGGGGACATCGCCGTAGCGCTTGATCTTGTTGTAATAGAGCAGTCCCCTAAAGAAGCGCACCTCGGCGGTGTACTTATTGATCTCTTTTTCGTCGCCCTTTACATTCCCGACGCGCTGGAGGAAGTAGTTGCACGAGCCAATATCCCCCCAGCTCCAGCCACCGCTGGCACTTTCTTGGTTCATGTTGTCAAATAGGATGGCAACCTTGTTGTTTTTCACAAAGTTGTCGCTCCCCTCATCTCCGTGCGCTGTTGGTCGTGGCAGGTATCCATAGAGTCCATTGGCGTAGAGCTCCAGGTCCTCCACTTTTGACCAGTAGCTCTTGTCAGTGATGACGCCCTTTGGGCTCATGTCTATGAGATCGCATCCGGTCCCCCATGCAGACAGGAGTAGGATGAGGCAGAGTTGTTGTATTGTTATACGTTTCATATCTGTATTCTAAATCTTGGTTTAGATGGTGAGGGAAAGCCCGATGGCAATCTTTTTGTTGATCGGGTAGACCATGTTGTTGAGCACCTCGGGATCAAATGCCTTGATCATCGGGGTCAGCGTCAAGAGGTTTTCGCCCTGGATGTAGAGGCGCATGTTGGTGATTCCGAGCATACTGTTGACCTCCTTGGGCAGGGTGTACCCTATGGTCACATTCTTTAGCCGAGCATAGGCTGCATTTTGGAGATACCTCGTGCTGGTTTGCCTACTACCGGGCCAAGTCTGATAGTCTAGGTGAGGACGTGGGAAGTAGGCGTTGCGATTGTCCTCTGTCCAGTAGTCCAGAGACGTGGTGAGTGGGGTCTGCCAAGGATCGGTAAAGCCCCAGAAGTTGGGACCGCCGGGCATAAAGGTCCGCTTGCCGACACCCTGTATAAAGATCTCTGCATCGATGCCCTTGTAATCGGCACCGAGGGTGAGACCGAACGTGTAGCGCGGTGTGGAGTTGCCGATGATCTTGCGGTCGCCGGGATTACTGAGGGTATTGTCGCCAAAGTCCACCTTTTTGTTTCCGTCCAGATCCTCATATTTGATGTCTCCGGGTGCCCACTTGACGGTAGCAAGGCGAGATTGATCGGCGTGATTCTTGACCTCTTCTTCTGTCTGAAACAGTCCGTTGGAGACAAAGCCCCAGATCTCTCCGAGCTTTTCTCCGACGTAGTGTTGACCGAGAAGCCCGTTGGGGTTGTCAAAGCGGGTGATGACTGACTGGTAGTCTGCCAGCACCGCTTTTACGTGGTAGTTGAATCCGGATGAGAGTCGGTCATTCCACTCCATCGAGAGCTCCCATCCGTATGTTTTCATGTCGGCTGCGTTTTCTCTGGGGACGCCGGCACCGAGCACAGAGGGGAGGGGCTTGCCACTGGTGAGCATATCCTTGGTGGCTCTCTGGTAGATGTCGAACCCGGTGATCAGTCGGCTGTTGAAGAAGTGTGCATCGACTCCGAGGTTGATTTGGCTCACCTTCTCCCACGTGAAGTAGGCACTGACAAGTCCGGGACGAGACACCGCTACCGGACGCTGACCGCCAAATAGGATGTCGTATTGAGTATTGATACCGTAGTTTGCCAGGTAGGGGAAGTCGCCGACGACGTTCTGGTTACCCAGGGTACCATAGGATGCGCGGAGCTTCAGGTCATTGAAATACTCTCTGAGGCCTTCGCTCCAGAAGCTTTCCTCGGAAACACGCCATGCGCCGGAGAAAGAGGGGAAGAAGGCGTACCGTCCTGCCTTCGGAAACTTTGACGATCCGTCAATTCGCCCATTGACTTCCAAAAGGTACTTGCCCATAAAGTCGTAGTTGATACGGCCAAAGAGACCCTGTACCGCCCAGCCGGATTCGTTGCCTGTCGTCTTTTGGTCTCCGTAGGCTAGGTCGATGATGGGCTTGTCGTTGTCAACAAGTCCCAGACGCCCTGCCATGCTGTTGGAGTTTTCTTTTTTCTCAAAGTTGTATCCGACCATCACCTTAGTGTTATGCTTTTCTGCAAACGTCTTGGTGTACTCGGCAAATGCGTTGAAAGCGTGGTAGTAGTCGTTGTTGTTAGCTACTACAGCACTGTTGTTTTTGGTCCAAGGATAAGGCTGCTCAGTGCCGGGCACTGCGGTGTACTCGTTAAACCTCCGCACGTGTTCGTTGGTGTTTCTGTTGTAGTAGTTCCACGTGTAGTCTGCGTTGATGACGAGCCCTTCGATAGGGGTCAGTCGTACTGCACCGCTGATCCAGAGGTCATTGGTCTTGAAGATTGAGTTGCCACCTTCGCGCATTACTGCCACGGGGTTGGTGTAGCCCCCTTGTCCGGCATAGTGTCCATCGGGGTGATAGACAGGCATGAGCGGGCTCAGGTCGGCTTTGAGCATACCGGAGGATGGTGAGATACCGGAGTAGGCTGTGGGGTTCATGGACGTTGCACCACCGGATGGGTGTTGCTCTGAGGTATAGGCGTTGGTGATTTTTCCGGAGATGTTGAGCCAATCGGTTATCTGTGAGGAGACATTGATATTGGCGTTCATCTTGCGGTACTTGTCGTCGGCGTGCTTCAGGATACCTCCTTGGTCATTTAGTCCGAGGGAAGCGTAGTAGTTCATCTTTGATGTACCACCGGTGATGCCTGCAGTGATGATCTTGGAGAACGAGGTCTTGTACAGCTCGTTCCACCAGTCGGTGTTACCACAGTACTCGTACTTATGCGGTGTGCTACTATGGGGGTTGACGAAGACCGGCTTGTCGTAGGTGCCTTCGAAATACTTCTTGGCATACTCGTACACAGACTCGTGGTAGACTCTGCCTCCGCCGTCATTCTTACTTGCCTCGTCTTTCATCTTGAGGAAGTCCATGGAGTTGATGTTGTGAAACTCCATGGCAGGCTTTTGCCAGTATCCGGTCACCGATGCTGTGATGACGGGCTTCTCTTGTTGCTTACCCTTCTTCGTAGTAATGAGGATCACACCATACGCTGCCCGTGCACCATAGATGGAGGCGGATGCAGCATCCTTTAGGACAGAAATTGACTCGATGTCCTCAGGGTTGACGAGGTTGGGATCCATCTGGACGTTGTCCACCAAGACAAGTGGACCACCGCCATTGAGAGAGGTGTTACCGCGGATGTTGAAGCTGGAGTGAGATCCAGGCGCACCACCGCTATTCATGGAGACGTTCAGGTTGGGCACGACTCCTTGGAGCCCTTGACCGACATTGGTGATCGGTCGATTCTCCAGGGTCTTACCGCTCACTGTGGCGACGGCGCCGGAGAGGTTGGCTTTTTTCTGGGTGCCGTAGCCGACGACGACTAGTTCGTCGAGGAGCTCTTGGTCATCGTGGAGTACTATGGAGAGGTCTGTCTGTCCGTTGATGGGGACATCGAGGGTCTTCATCCCCACGTAGGAGATGCGGAGCGTGCCATCGGCAGGGACTCCGTCGAGCTGAAAGGCACCATCCATATTGGTGACTGTGCCCTTGGTCCCGTCTTGGACGAGTACAATCGTGGCACCGATCACTGCTTCTCCGGTCGTGTCTTGCACGACACCGCGGACTTTGATCTTGTCCGACTGGGTGACCTCCTTTGTGATCTTGCTATCTAACTCACTGGCATACAGCGAATTACCCCCCCCTATGGCGGGGAGTGCAATGGCGCAGACCAGAAGAGAAAGTACATGCCTAAAGTTACGTTTCTTCATAAGTCTTGTGGTTTGAAATATATGTAATGTGTTAAGGTTTTTTGAACCACCTTCTAAAATGAATTGCCGTGAAGGCTGCCTAATCCTTCCTATCTTCAGCAAAGCTACCTAAAAATATGTAAATTTTGTAGCCCTCACCTTTAATAAGTAGATTCAGCGGATAGTAGCGAAATGTTTTCAGTAGGAAAGAGAAATGTTTCACGGATAGAAGCGGAGGGTTTCCAGTAGGAAACTTTGGACGATCAAGTACCAATTTCAGGCGTATAGGTCAAAAGTGTTGGCAAAAATGTCAATAGGGTTATTTATTAACGAGTATAGCTCAAAAGTGGACCGACCTCTATAGTTCTAACTTAATACCGCTGAAAAACAAATAGAGGGTGTGCCAAAGTTGAGTCTTTGACACACCCTCTATCTTTTCCTAAGGGATCGGTTTCCCTCAGTGGTACATGTTACTTACCTTCTTCCTTGTAGTCGGGACGGATGTCTACACGACGTGCATCGGGGTAGATGTCCGAGGTAATCTTCATGCTATCGATACCGGAGGGAATCACTTTCAGCATGTTCCGGCTGACTCCCTTGCTTACGAGGTAGTCGGCACATGCCTTGACACGGCGACCGGACAGCTTATTGTTGTACTTCATATTTCCTTCCGGTGAAGCATAGCCTCTGAGGGTTATGCCCATGTTCGTGGCTTGGACCCATGCCGCAGCGTCGTCCAGTACTTTCTTGGAGTCTTCGGTGAGCTTTGAGCTGTCGAAGCCAAAGAATACCTGGCTGAGGAAGTGGTCCATGGAGACCGCCTTGGCACCCGGAGCTAGAGGGACGTGTGTGTCACCTGCTGCGGGGTCGATCAGCGCATTGGTTGCGGGTGCTCCCGCACCGGCTCCCGATAGGAGGTTGCTGATGGCTGCGGGGTCTAGGTCTCCTCTGCCTAGGAGTAGCAGTATGAGGTTTTCGAGCCTGCTTATACGCCTTTCGTACTCATCCGCATAAGACTGTCTCAGAGCTTGCTCGAGGAGTCGCTTTTTGAGCGTCTCCACCTTGAAGTTGTTTAGCGTCTTGGCTCTGTTGATCTGCTCTTGTGCCGGAGCACGGCTGGCTACGATCATCTTGGCGATGACCTCCTCGGCCTCCTCACGCGTGATGGGCAGGAGGGCATTGTCGGGGAGCTTGTCGTAGTCTTCGATGCCTACGATCTCGCCAAGGTCTATATAGGATGGGCTTCGTTCCTCTACTACTACCACGCTATCCGGAGTAGATACTACCACGTGCTTCACCTGCTCTTGAGCAGATGCACTCATGGCAATGGCACCCAGGCCTAGCGTCAGGAGTAGTGTTTTTGTTTTCATAAAACTTAGTGTATAGAGGAGTGACTTTATCAGAATACGAAGCGGTATCCGACTGCGATCTGGTTGTTTTTGAACAGAGTGCGTGCTGAGTAGTCAGCAAAGAACTCGCCTTTCTTATCCATCTTGAAGCTGGTACCCAGGATGATGTTGGAGCCAAAAGAGGCACCAAGACCGTTGTTGAAGACACCGAGACCAAGACCTGCGTAAGGGGTGAAGCGGGAGTTGTCCAGTACGATATTGTAGATCACGTTGCCACTGAGTGCATAGCCGGTCTTGTTGCCACCGAATCCTGCCATCAGCTCCGGAACAAAGTCGAAGTTGGTGTCGCTGATCTGTAGGTAGCCGCGCACGCCGAGCATACCCTGTGTGCCTTCGCCGAGGTTGATGCCAGCAAGTGCTGCGAGACGGTTGAGCTTGAGGTAGCTGTCGACTGCACCGGACTTGTTGGAGGTGCTGTACACTGCCTGAGGATCGCTGGTCTCAGTGGGCTGGGTGATGGTCTGTGCAGGTGCGCTAGGCGTAGTGTAGCCTGTCCCCGGAGCGATGATCGTCGTCGTGGGAGTGGTGGTGCTTCTGCCGGACTGGTTCTCGAGTCGGTTGATGCGAGCGCGGAGGTCAGCAATTGCCTCAGCATCCGTGGTGCTGGATGATACGGCAGCCTTGCCTTCGCGAGCGTTCTGAGTATTGAGTGCGGTGAGGACTACGTTCATCTCGTCTTGGGTAAAGAGGGATGCACGAGCAGACTCCTCGCTGCGGATCTTCTCCATGATGCGATCCACCATGTCCTCAAACTCCTGCTTGGTCATCATGTTCTTGGAGTTGATGTAGACATCGCGGCCGAAGATATCACGACGAGCGCGGCTCTGGTTGATGCTGCCGTTGTCTACATCGTCGAATGAAGAGTAGCTGGGCGCATATGCCGGACTTCCGACGTTGATACGGAGACCTGCGGTGTAGCTGATGTTGCTAACGATGTCGCTAGGCTTGTTGATGTCCTGGATCTTGACTCCGCTGAGACGGTCGGTCATGAGCATGGAGTTCACGGTTCCAAAGAGGGCAAACCAGCGAGACATGGGGATCTCTATACCGGCACCGAGCTGTGCGTAGAGGTTGTGCGTGTCGAATCTCTCCTCTGCCTCGCCTTCGTTTCCGGATAGGATGAGGTTCTTGTCATCGAGGTAACCGGCACCCAGCTGTAGGTAGGGTACGATACCACGAGGTACGTTGAGGCGGGCGATCAGGTCCGCACCATACATACGGTAGTCTTTGTTGAAGTCGAAGTTCAGCTTGTTAGGCTCCTTGGTTGCTTGGTAGTAGTACGCACGAACGCCCACCAGGCTGGAGAAGTCTATACCTGCAGCGCCTCCCATGAACCACTGGTCCTTCAGCGGGAGCTTGTCGTTAAAGTCTACATACTTCACGCCGGGCTCGAGTACAAACTTCACGCCGCGGAATCCATCGCTGTAGAGGCTTCTGTACTGACGAGCCTCAGGAGTGTTTGCCAGGGAGTTGCCACCGAGGTAAAAGTCCAGAGACGCTACTGCCTGCCAGTTGCCCCACTTCTTGTTTTCGTTTGCAGTCGCAGGGTTGATGAATGAGTTGTTCGCATCCATGTTGAAGCGGACATTACGACCCTCGAGTGCCAGAGCTATTCTGTCGGAGAGGTTTACCTTCATTCCGAGACCTGCGGACCAGTACAGTTGCTTTTCTTTTGCCTTAGCGTCTTCAAAAGCACCATCCGCCGTCTTTGCGTCAAAGGGGTTGTAGTCCATGACCTGCACACCTGCACCTGCGGTGATGTAGGGAGCGACGGTGTACCCGTTGAGGAGGTTTACCTTCAGCTCACCACCTACGCGGGTGATGTCGATGTCCATGCCATCGAGCTTCTTGAGTGCGTCCTCGTTGAGGATGTTCCAGCTCTTGCCTTCAAGCGCATGCTTGACGTTGAGCGACTTTTCTGCGTTGGCACGGATCTCAAAGAACGGGCCAAGGCCGAATCCAACTCGTGCACCGTAGAAGGGCGAGTTCTTCAGACTGATATTTTCGTTCCACCAGTTGTATGAGAAGTATGGCGAAACAGTCACGCTGACGTCCTGTACCTGAGCTTTAGCCGTGCTAAAGGTGAAGGCTGCAAAGAGTCCGGCAGCTAAAATTGATAGTTTCCTGTTCATATAAATATATTTGTGAAAATAAAGGAATTGTTACTACTCTATAATTGCGACAAAGATACATAAAAACATCCATCTTCCCGAATTGGTGGATCTTTTTTACCAAAAAACTCATCCAAAAAGCCCGGTTTACATCATCCCGGGATAGGTGATTCGTTACGACAGAGGTCAGAGGAGCGTTGAGTGGAGTGTAATCGCTAAAAAATAGCCCGATGCCGTTAATCATTACTAACCAGGAGGGTAAAGCTCCGATTAGGTCGCTCGAAATGTTAAAATATAGCTCATCCCGTTTTTTATACTCCCGGAGTTTCCGTTTATTTGCAAGACAAGATTGGCACGGCATTGTACCCGTAGCCCGTATTTTGGACACATATTATAGCGTATGATATTATGAAGAAAAAAGGAATTCTTACGGCCTCCCTAGTGGTTCTCTGTTCATTAGGTAGTGCATTTGGAGCCGTGGCTCTGTACAGCCACATGCAGAACGACAGTGCAGCCCAGCCTACCCAGCTCAGTGAAGAGGTGGCGAATGCCGCACAGATATTCAACCAACCGGCACGCGCCACCAATACGATGTACCAGCCCGGCAGTGTCCCCGACAACTTTGTCAAGGCTGCCGCTGCTGCGATTGACGGGGTCGTGCATATTCGCTCGGAGAAGGTCGTTCAGACCCGTCAGCCACGGTTCTTCGACCCCTTTGAGTTCTTTTTCGGTCGTCCCTCCATGCCACAGGGGCAGCCCGGGGAGCAGCCCAAGGCCATAGGCATCGGCTCCGGTGTCATCATCAGCACGGATGGCTACATCATCACCAATAACCACGTGATCGCAGATACCGACAAGCTCTATGTGACCACGAATGACAACGAAGAGTACGAGGCTACCGTCATCGGTTCGGACCCCATGACCGACATCGCCCTCATCAAGATCAACGCCACAGGGCTGCGTCCGATCCCCTTTGGAGACAGCGAGGCACTGCAGGTCGGAGAGTGGGTACTGGCGATCGGCAACCCCTTCAATCTCTCCTCGACCGTCACAGCCGGCATCGTCTCTGCTAAGGGACGGAGTACCGCTGCCGATGGAGACCTAAAGATTGCCTCCTTCATCCAGACGGATGCCGCAGTCAATAGCGGAAACTCCGGTGGAGCCCTGGTCAACACCCGCGGTGAGCTCGTCGGCATCAACACCATGATCTACTCTCAGACCGGGAGCTACGCCGGCTACTCCTTTGCCGTGCCGGTGAGCATAGCCGGCAAGGTGGTGGCAGACATCAAGCAGTACGGCACGGTGCAGCGCGCGGTACTCGGAGTGGTGGGGACCAACGTCACCTCCGCCACCCGTGAGGAGTTTGAGCTAAAAGTAAACGAAGGTGCCGTCGTGGTCGAGTTTGCGGACGCCAGTGCCGCCAAGCAGGCAGGACTCAAGGAGGGCGATGTGATCACCGCCGTGAACGGGGTCACCATTCGTAGCATGGCGCAGGTACAGGAGCAGATCGCCAAGCACGCCCCCGGCGACAAGGTACGGCTGGATGTCAACCGCAAGGGCAAAGAGATGAGCTTCACCGTCGAGCTCAAAAATCAAGAGGGTACCACCGCTGTCGTGGAGAAGATCTCCGCCAACTCAATCGGTGCAGCGTTTGTCCCCCTGAGTGACGAGGACAAGGCTCACTACGGCATCAACTACGGTGTACGCGTGGCAGGTGTCAGCGATGGCAAGTTTAGAGACGCCGGCATCCGCAAGGGCTTCATCATCCTGGCGATCAATAATGTCCGCGTGGCGACCTCCGGACAGGTGGAGCAGATCATCGATGAAGTGATCAAAAACTCACCCGACAAGGTCCTCTTCATCAAGGGCATGCGTGACAACGGCGAGATCGTCTACACGGCGGTAGACCTCCGATAGACCGTATCGCTATGAGCATGCTGCGCTTTGGGGCATGACCTAAATCTTCCCCCGCAGCAATACCGACAAAAAACAGTTGTTATTACTGTAAGCAAGAGAGGATGTGCCAAAGACTCAACTTTGGCACATCCTTTTTTTGTTTTTCAGTGGTATTAAATTACAGGTAATTCGTCCGTTTGGCGACCCCTGGCGGGGTCGTATTATTGACGGGGCTATTCGCTTTCCCGGGGCATCGTCGAGGCATTCACCCCTCCTCGACCTCGGGCTAGGAAGAAACGACCCCTGCGGGGTCGGCAGTCCCTTCCGGCTCACCCCTCTAAATAACCGCTCCTCATCGGATAGACAGTTGGGTGGCAGCACCCCGCCAGGGGTGCCTCCTTCATAGACCGGGTGTCGAGGTGCGAAGCACCGAAGACCCCGGGAAAAGGCGAATCGACACAAACAAAACGACCCCGCCAGGGGTCGCCATAGGGTCGGAAGGTTGGGGGGGCAGCACCCCGCCAGGGGTGCCTCCTTCATAGACCGGGTGTCGAGGTGCGCAGCACCGAAGACCCCGGGAAAAGGCGAATCCGCCCAAACAAAACGACCCCGGTAGGGGTCGCCATAAGGTCGGCTCGGAGGGGCGCAAAAAATTTAACGGATAGAAGCGGAATGTTTCCAGTAGGAAAGAAAACGATTTGACGGATAGTAGCAAACTGTTTCCAGTAGGAAACTTTTGGCGATCAGGCACCGGATTTTCACAGAGCCCGTATCTATCTGTTTATCAACAACCTAAGGAGCTGTCGGGTTTGAGCTTGATTTGGTTTGGTTTCCATCTTCTTTCAGATTGCGGTATCGGCTCGGTTTTGTCGGTCAGAGCTTATTATGTGACAGTGCGAACGGAGTTTGTGAAGTACTGACCGGTAAAATGTCTCGGGTATAGACAGAGCATCGATGGGCACTCCTTCTACATCGACCCTGAAGCTCTCGGCCCAAAGCAGTGTCGGCACCGGAAAAAAGCGTACCTTTGTCTCATATGAGTAAACAGAGCAGCAACATTCTATACCGATCGGATGTGACTCCATTCGTGGCAGCGATCGCCGGCTACTGTGCTCTTGTAGAGCCACAGACCACTCCTCGCTGGACCCGCGAGACACTGTCGCAGTGCCGTCAGCGACTGGCGGATATCTATGCGATGGGGTTGGCGCTTCAGCAGTCCGACTTTTTGCCCATGGGTGAGCTGGAGCCTTACATCCGCCAGGAGGACTACGACCGTGTGCGGGGGAGGCTGGAGAAAATCTTTGGGGAGTATGATCGCTTCCTGACCGCACAGGTGGAGGAGATGAAGTACTCGGACGTCCCCATCAGCGTCAGCACGTCTGAGCTCCTGGCAGACCTCTATCAAGCTCTGGGAGACACGCTCTGGGCGTTTAGAGGTCAAAACGAAGCACAGATGCTGCTCGCCCTAAGCGACATCCACGACCAACTCCGGGACGAGCTGGGCGAGTGCCTGCTCCTCGTCCTCAAGCAGCTGCACGACCTACTGCTGCACCCTATCTTTGATCCCTATTCGCCACAAAGCCACTGATGAAGACACCTACAGAAGAAGCGGAGCTACTCACGATCTCCAAGGAGGAGCTCAACGAGCTTGAGCCCGAGACGATACCCATACCGATCAGGATCATCACCGGCGAGACAGACGATGAGGAGATCCGGGAGGCGTGCCGGTACTTGAGTCAATCAGCGGTGCTGGGATTTGACACCGAGACCAAGCCGGTTTTCCAAAAAGGACAGTACAACCCCGTCTCACTGCTCCAGCTCTCCACTCCGGAGTATGCCTTTCTTTTCAGACTCTCTACTTTTGAAAACAAAGAACGGCTCGCTCCGCTCCAAGAGCTGCTGGGCAATGAGCAGATCCTAAAAGTGGGCGTCGCGATACAGGAGGACTGTACGGAGCTCTACCGCGACCACGGGCTGGTCACCAACGGCACGCTCGATCTCCGACACCTCGCAACGGCAGACAAGATGGAGGTCCACTCCCTCTCCAAGATATACGCCCTACTCTACGGCAAGCGCCTGACTAAGGGGCAGCGACTCACCGACTGGGAACAGCCCGAACTGACTCCCGCACAGGTGGACTACGCCGGGCTGGATGCCTATGCCGGACTAAAGATCTACAACGCATTGCAGCATCTGGTGAAGCAGGAGATGATCAACTGCCAACTCCAGACTCAGCCAAAGAAGAAAAAGAAGCTCCGACAGAAAGGAGCCAAGAAGCGCAAAAAGAAATGATGGCACAGGTACGCTTGAGGCACGACAACGCAAAGTCCGTGGAGCGTCGGCATCCATGGCTCTTCTCCGGTGCTCTGGAGCCTGCGGATCTGCAGGCACTCCAAGAGGGTGACCCGGTGGAAGTGGTGACTCATGCGGGCGACTTCGTGGGGCGCGGCTACTTTGAGGCAGGCAGCATAGCGGTGCGTCTGCTCACGTTTGACCCCAAGACGGTCATTGACGATGTCTTTTGGCAGACCAGGGTGGAGCGTGCCTGCCGGCTGCGTGAGAGCCTGGGGCTCACGGCTCCGAGGGCAGCTTTTCGGCTCATCAATGGCGAGGGCGACGGGCTGCCGGGGCTGGTGGTGGATCTGTACGACCGTGTAGCAGTCGTACAAGCACACACCATGGGCATGCACCGACAGAGAGCTCGGATCGCAGATGCCCTGACCCGAGTCCTCGGATCCCGCCTGACCGGCATCTACTACAAGAGCTCCGCCACCCTCGCAACGCATAGCACAGTCACTGAGCCTCTGGATATGCTCATCTATGGCGAACTGCCGGAGGAGCTCACCATCGTGGAGGGCGAAGTCACCTTTGCCCCCGACCTCGTGCGGGGACAGAAGTCGGGGCTTTTCCTCGATCAGAGAGAGAATCGTCTGCTGCTCCGGAGGTATGCCCAAGGTCGGAGCGTGCTCGATCTCTTTTGCTACTCGGGAGGATTTTCGCTCCACGCCATGCAGGGGGGCGCTGCCCATGTCACTTCTGTCGACAGTTCCGCCATCGCCACCGCCCAACTGGAGCAGAATCTCCGGCTCAACCCCGCACTCCGGCAGACCGCACACGACATCTGCACGGGAGATGCCTTCGCCTTTTTGGACGACATGCCGGCAGGAGCCTACGACCTCATCGTGCTGGACCCGCCGGCTTTTGCCAACAAACGGAGTGCGCTCACCAATGCGCTCCACGGCTACAGAAGGATCAACACCCGCGCTCTGGAGAAGGTCGCACCCGGGGGACTCCTCTTCACATTCTCCTGCTCCCAGGCGCTGAGCAGTGAGGTTTTTAGGCAAAACATCTTCACCTCCGCCCTGGCAGCCCGGCGCAAGGTACGTGTGCTCCATCAGCTCACGCAGGCACCGGATCTGCCTGTCAGTATCTATCACCCCGAGGGGGACTATCTCAAAGGTTTGGTACTCTATGTAGAATGAACGCCCGATATCAGCTCATCACATCTCTGGGAGTCGTACTGCTCCTCTTGGGATCTTGTCTCAGACACGAGGGACAGGACGGTGAGCGTTTTTTTCGGACGTGGGAGGAGATCGTTGCTTCAGACACCCTATACGTGGGGACCGGCACCTCTCCGCTCAGTTTTTTCTTGTACCGCGGTCAACCGCTCGGTGTGGAGTACCAAAAGGCACTCAGCTTTACAGACAAACACGGACTGGAGCTCTCCATCGCCATCTCACACAGTACAGACAGCCTCATGCAGTGGTTGCGCGAGGGCAAGATTGACCTAATCATCTCGCCGCAACCCATGACTAAGCACAACGTCGACTCGCTAAAGTTTTGCGGCAGCATAGAGACGTCAGCACTCGTCCTCGTGCAGCGCCAAAGCGATCACCCCGTGCGGCGTCTCTCGGAGCTCGAGGGAAAGCAACTGTACACCACCACAGACGCTGCACTCCGACTACGTGCCCGACAGATCGTCAGCGAGATAGGCGCCAAAGATCTGCAGATCATCACCGTGGACACCCTCGGAGTGGAGGATCTGATCGAGGCCGTCGCCAACACCGGCTCCATCCACTATGCCCTGGCGGACGAGCGGTTGGCTCACGCCTTTGCTCAGTACCATCCCAACCTGGATGTTGCGACACGGGTCAGCGTCCCCATCCGCTATGGCTGGGTCACCCGGCGTGACAATAGCGAGCTTGCCGGTAGGATCGACTCGTTCTTCATCGGCAAAGACGCAGAGGAGCGTCACCTAAAACTCATGCAGAGCCAGCAGTGGCGCCACTACTTCGCTCCGTCCCCGCACCTTTCCAAGCCCGGTGGAAAGATCATCTCACCCTACGACCATCTCTTCCGCGAAGCAGCAGACAAGCTCGGCTGGGACTGGAGCATGCTTGCCGCCATTGCGTACTGCGAGTCGACCTTCCACGCCGATGTCATCGGTTGGAGCGGTGCGAGGGGACTCATGGGCATCATGCCTAGGACCGGGCAGGCATATGGTGTCACACCCGAGCAGCTCTTGGAGCCCGAGTACTCGATACAGGTAGCGGTAGCCCTTCTCACCGACCTGTACCGGGAGTTTGCCGACATTTCCGACCCCTACGACCGCTATGCGCTCACGCTAGCCTCGTACAACGCCGGCCTGGGACACGTCCAAGACGCCCGGCGCCTTGCCCGGAAGCATGGCAAAGACCCCTGTCGGTGGCAAGGCAGCGTCCGAGAGTACCTCCGCCTCAAGAGCACTCCCGCCTACTACGACGACCCCGTCGTCAAGTACGGATACGTCAGAGGCACGGAGACCATCAACTACGTAGATAACATTATGTCCATGAGTGCCACCTACCGCGCCCATGCTCAAAAATAACCCCCAAGAACAACCCCAAGTATGAAAGTAATCAACCTTTCCGAGCAGACATCAATACTCAATAGGTATGTCGCAGAGATACGAGACGTCGAGATCCAGAAAGACCGACTCCGCTTTCGCCACAATATCGAGCGAATCGGGGAAATCATGGCGTACGAGATCAGCAAGACTTTTGACTACTCCCCTACCGAGATCACGACGCCTCTGGACGTGTCGCACGACCTCCTGGACCAAGATCACGTCGTCCTAGCGACCATCCTCCGCGCCGGGCTCCCACTGCACCACGGCTTCACCGAGTACCTCGATCGCGCTGACAATGCCTTTGTCTCCGCATTCCGCAAGTACAAAGACCGGCTCAACTTCGAAGTAATGATCGAGTACCTCGCCTCGCCCAACATCGACGGCAGCACCCTCATTATCACCGACCCCATGCTCGCCACCGGCAGCTCCATGGAGCTTGCCTACCGTGCGCTCCTCACCAAAGGAACGCCCGCAAAGGTCCATCTCGCCGCCGTCATCTCCAGCCAGCCTGCCATCGACTACCTACAGGGCGTGATGCCCGAGGACACCGTCTGCTGGACCGCCGCACTCGACCCCGCCATCGACGAGCACTCCTACATCGTCCCGGGACTCGGGGATGCCGGAGACCTCGCCTTTGGAGAAAAAGAGGACGAGATCTAAAAAGAAAAAGCAAGCCCCAACGCCGAAAAAGCAGAAACACAAGGGGCTTTTTCCACCCCGCCGACAGCACCACGTGCAAATCTTTGAAATAAAAGGTATATTTGTAGGTGAGAAAGAAACGATTACGGATAACAATATTTTCAAACCCAATAGACACATAAAATATTATGATAAGCTATAAGGAGATCGGCTTGGTAAACACCAAAGAAATGTTTGCCAAAGCTATAGATGGCGGATATGCCATCCCGGCTTTCAACTTTAATAACATGGAGCAGCTGCAAGCCATCATCATGGCTGTCGCTGAGACAAAGTCTCCGGTGATTCTGCAGGTATCCAAGGGCGCACGCAACTACGCCAACCAGACCCTGCTCCGCTACATGGCAGAGGGTGCTGTAGAGTACGCCAAGGAGCTCGGACTCGAGAAGCCACAGATCGTACTGCACCTAGACCACGGCGACTCACTAGAGCTGTGCAAGAGCTGTATCGACCTGGGCTTCTCCAGCGTCATGATCGACGGCTCACACCTCCCCTATGACGAAAACGTAGCCCTCACCAAGTCCGTTGTCGACTACGCACACCAGTTCGACGTGACCGTCGAGGGTGAGCTGGGCGTCCTCGCAGGTGTAGAGGATGAGGTATCTGCAGAGCACCACACCTACACCGAGCCCGAGCAGGTAGTAGACTTCGTCACCAAGACCGGCGTAGACTCACTCGCCATCTCCATCGGCACTTCACACGGCGCATACAAGTTCACCCCCGAGCAGTGCACCCGTGACGAAAACGGTCGCCTCGTACCTCCCCCCCTACGCTTCGACATCCTGAAGGAAGTAGAGAAGGAGCTCCCCGGCTTCCCCATCGTCCTCCACGGCTCCTCCTCCGTATCTCAGGAGGATGTTGAGACCATCAATAAGTTTGGTGGCAAGCTCGAAGCAGCCATCGGCATTCCCGAGGAGCAGCTCCGCGAGGCAGCCAAGTCCGCAGTCTGCAAGATCAACATCGACTCCGACAGCCGTCTGGCAATGACCGCAGCAGTTCGCAAGGTCTTCCACGACAGCCCGGCAGAGTTCGACCCACGCAAGTACCTCGGACCGGCACGCGACCACATGAAGGCGCTCTACGCACACAAGATCACCAACGTACTCGGATCGGACAATAAGCTCTGATCCCGACACAGTACGCTTGAGTAAGCAATTGAGTAGGAGGAAAGCCGGCCGGCTTTCCTCCTACTCTTGTTTTCTGACCTATCGTACACCATCGTACGACCCCAACGTGCGTCGGGGTCGGGGTGCAAGGGCGGATCGGTCTCCCCGGGTCAGACGCTCCCACGGAGCTCTGACCCGGGGCTAAGTTGTTCGACCCCTAACGGGGTCGTTTTTTCGTAATTGAGTATTCGAAAAAAGGACGGACAGAGTATTGACCCCGACATTTGTCGGGGTCATACACCAATAGCCCAGGGTCAGAGCTCCGCAGGAGTGAATGACCCTGGGAAGGACAACGCATCATCACCCCCGACTCCGACGAACGTTGGAGTCGTACCATAATAGGACACGCTCCTACGGACCCTTATTTATCCGGGATTTTCCGTTGCCAAATCAAGCCGAAAAATTGGTGCATGATCGCGAAAAGTTTCCAGTAGGAAACAAAATGATTTGACGGATAGAAGCAAACGGTTTCCAGTAGGAAACTTTTTGCGATCACGCACTGAATTTTTCAGTGTTAGCAACTATTTGTTTTTCAGTGATATGCGAGGGCTGCTGATTTTGGCTTTGGGCGTCTGCGGGTTTACTCGATGGTTAATGTGCTCCACGTCCCATGCCCGCCCTTGAAGCGAGTGGTGAACGTAAGGGTCTGAGGAGCCTTTAGCTTCGGGCTGGGTGAAGCTAAGTAGACAAAGTTGAAGCAAGGCTCCTCTTGCGCCTGGGGCAAAGAGAGGACACTTAGTGAGCCACCTCCGAGGTAGCAGAGCTCTCGGAAGGGGAGCTGATCCAGTCGGTCGAAAAATACCTCACTCGTCCGTGCCCTATTTTGGTACTTGATCATCTCTTTTGCTATAGCGACAATCCCCTCTGATCCGGCTTGGTCTAAGTCTTGAGGCATGGGTTGTGCCGGGTTTTTGGTGCAGGTTTGGGCGTACTTGCCGTAGGAAATGACTAAGGCATAGAAGTGATCTTTTAGCGAGCTTCCGGCAGGTAGATCTTCTGACCAATCGATCGTGCTGACCACATCAATATCAATCAATTGCTCATCCAGAAAGCATCTGTTATTTGGGAGGTTGGGAAGGACCACCGGGGTATTTAAGTTCGGGAAAAACTCCACATGTTCATCATATACTTCCCTGGTGCACGTATCTCCAAACTTTCGAGCAATGGCTTCCACCTTTTTGACCTCTGCCTGAGTTACATTAGGAGAGAGCTTGGCTGTGTATCCACCTGCGTATGCGGTGATCACATCGGGATGCTCGGGGTCGAAGCCGTAGCTTATCTTCTCCGTTTTGCTGAATCCTGTGGCGTATTGGTTGCGCTCAAAACGGATGTGCTTGGTGTGAGAGAAGCACCCCTGTACAGAGAGGGCGATAACCGACAGAATGATCAGTTGGAGCAATGCGATTGTCTGCTTGTGACGAAGGTTCATCATGGTCGTTCAATTGATTAAGTGAAGTATGTAAAAGTAGACAAGTCTGATCACTCTGGCAAATTTTATCAAAAACGCCGACGATACGTTTAGATGCTCGTCCTTTTGACAGAGGATCTGACGAAGTAGCAAACAGTGGTGTGCGGATCGACCAGCGCAGCAACTGGTCTTTTGTGCCACAGCTCTTCGGTGGAATTTGGCGGGTAAGGAACTGGTCAATATTTGGTACATTTGCTAGAATACCGATAAGACCGGAACAATATCATGATAAGAAAAATACATCTAATAGGGGCGGCAGCCCTCTTGCTCGCCGGCAGCAGTGTCTCAGCACAGGTGCGTACCGAGCGGTACAACGCTGCTTCGATGCCTGACAATAGCATTGTCTACATGCTTCCTACCACTCGACTCTATGCGGTGGCTACGATCGAGGAGGTGGAGGAGATCCCGGGGGAGTTTGCGCTCTATGCCAAGCGCTATCTGGGGGTGGACGATGCGGTCCTCAAGCCCGGGCACACCTACAGGATCAAGGAGGTGCGACTGGGGAGCTATGGTGTCCCCGATGAGACCAAGCGCTACTCCGTGCGCTTTAGGCGCAATAATAGTGCCACCTACATGACCCTTACCCCTGACGGGATCCTGGCAGGGATCAACAAAAATGTGGAGAGCGTGGCGGAGCTCCCCACGAGCCGGCGGGGAACACCGGACAAGGAGCACAGCTTTCGGTCTCTGACCAGTATGCCGCCCGACTTCATCCAGGCAACTTCGGTGGCAAAGAAGGCGGAGATAGCTGCCCAAGAGATCTATCGACTCCGCGACAGCCGTACCGCGATCATCAGCGGAGAGAGCGACCAGCCCTTCCCGGACGGTGAGGCGATGAAGGTAGCTATCGGCGGGCTGGATGCGGCAGAGCAGAGTCTGACGGAGCGTTTTTTGGGGAAGAGGGTTGTGACCGAGCACCGGTATGTGGCGCTTGACCTGGATCCCACGAAGGAGGGAGACCAGGTGGCGTTTCGCTTTTCGGAGATAGAGGGGGGACTTTCGTCGGATGACCTGCGCGGTGCACCGGTCTATCTCAGAATCAAGGTCACCGATGCGATGGCTCCGCTCGACGACCGGGAGTGGAGCAAAAAGGAGCGGGCGCTGAGCAAAGGTGTCGTCTACGCCGTCCCGGGACAGATCTCCGCACAGCTGCTGTACGAGCACAACACACTGACCGAAAGACTCTTTCCGGTCGCTCAGCTCGGTAGCCTCGAAGTACTTGACCCGGTGCTCTTTACCACAAAAGGGACACTCACGGCAGTGACCCTGGACCCGACGACCGGGGGACTGATAAGTGTGGAGGCGATACAATGAGAGCTACGGAAAGACACACCACGATACCATCATCAGAAGAACCGGCCGAGGGCGAGCTACTGACCCCTTTGGCGGAGAAGGTGATAGAGGGGTACCGATTTGGAGAGATAGATGAGCTGCTGGAGGTGGTGGAGCGCATGCCCCGTGCCGAACTGTACGAGACCTGCCACCAGATCACCAGGCAGCTGATGGGGGATGGCTTTGATACCTGTTCGATCATCGACATCAAGAGCGGACTCTGTCCCGAGGACTGCAAGTGGTGCGCACAGAGTGGACACTTCAAGACCGGCTGCAAAAACCACGACATACTGCCCACAGAGGTGGCAAGGGCTCAGGCAGAGCACAATTACCGGCAAGGGATCAAGCGGTTTAGCATCGTGGCGAGTGGCAAAAGACCGACCGACAAGGAGGTGGATCGGTACGTGGAGATTCTTGAGAAGGCAGCAGCTGACAACGACGGACTGCACCTCTGCGCTTCGCTCGGACTGGCGAGGGAAGAGCAGCTGGAGCGACTCTACGAGGCGGGCTGTACCACCTACCACTGCAATATGGAGAGTGCGCCATCCTACTTTGGCGAACTGGTAAGCACCCATACCCAGGAGGAGAAGGAGGAGACACTGCGTGCCGCCAAGAGGGTGGGCATGAAGCTCTGCAGCGGCGGAATCATAGGCATGGGGGAGAGCCGCAGGCAGCGGGTGGAGTTTGCTCTGCACCAGGCATCCTTGGGCATCCGCAGCATCCCGATCAACATCCTGCACCCGATCCCCGGCACAGCTCTGGGAGGCCGGGAGCCGATGGCAGCGGATGAGGTGCTCCTGAGCATCTGCATCTTTAGGCTCGCCAACCCGGAGGCGTTTTTGCGCTTCAGTGGAGGGCGGGCGTTGCTTGACGAGGAGACTCAGAGGACGGCCCTGTACATCGGGATCAACTCCGCTATCACCGGCGATCTGCTGACCACCAAAGCCTCGGTGACGGAGCAAGATATGGCACTATTTCGGGATATGGGGTACGATACGAGGAAGGAGACGACATGGGAATGATGACGACCGACCAACTCCTGCAGTGGGACCGCGAACACCTCTGGCACCCCTACACCTCTACGGTGGATCCACTGCCGGTCTACCCGGTTAAGACCGCTAAGGGCTGCATCATCACACTGGAGGACGGACGCGAGCTGGTGGATGGGATGAGCTCCTGGTGGGCTGCCATCCATGGGTACAACCACCCGGTACTCAACCGGGCAGTCCGGGAACAGACAGAGAAACTGGCGCACATCATGTTCGGAGGGTTTACCCATCGCCCGGCGGTAGAGCTGGGTAAGCTGCTGGTGGATCGGGTGCTGCCCGAGGGTATCGACCGGCTCTTTTACTCAGACAGTGGGTCGGTCTCCGTGGAGGTGGCACTCAAGATGGCGATACAGTATCACATCTCCCGAGGGAACACCGGGCGTCAACACTTTGCTACGATACGGAGTGGCTACCACGGAGATACCTGGCACGCGATGTCCGTATGCGACCCGGTGACCGGCATGCACGGGATCTTTGGCCGGACCCTGCCGGTGCAGTACTTTGTCCCTCAGCCCGTGTCGCGCTTCCGTGGCGAGTGGAACGACAGCGACCTCGACCCCATGCGCGAACTGCTGGACGAAAAGGGCGAAGAGCTTGCCGGGATCATCGTGGAGCCGATCGTACAAGGCGCCGGAGGGATGTACTTCTACCACAAAAACTACTTGGAGGAGCTACGCAAACTGGCGACACGGTACGGAGTGCTGCTGATCTTCGATGAAATTGCGACCGGCTTTGGTCGTACGGGCGAGCTACTGGCGACCTACCACACCTCCATCAAACCGGACATCATCTGCCTGGGTAAGTCCCTCACCGGCGGGTACATGACCTTTGCCGTCACCGCGACTACAAAGGAAATCGCGGACACGATCTGTAGTGGCGAGGCGGGATGCTTCATGCACGGTCCCACGTTCATGGGCAATCCCCTGGCGTGTGCAGTGAGCAAAGCCTCCGTCGAGCTCCTACTCAGCCAAGACTGGAAGGGCAGGGTACGGGAGATCGAGCAGCAGCTAACCGAAGGGCTGGCACCGGTCTCCGAGCTCAAGAGCGTGCAGGAAGTGCGTTGCCTGGGTGCGATCGGCGTGGTCGAGATGAAGGAGCCGGTCGATATGGCAGCTCTGATCCCGCAGTTTGTGGAGCACGGGATATGGATTCGCCCGTTTGGTAAGCTGGTCTACCTCGAGCCGCAGTTCATGGCGATCCATGACGAAGAGTTGCAGAAGCTCATCACCGAGCTTAGGAACGTCCTCTACCACAATGACCGGATACGCTGAACAGCTAAAAGCAATCAAGCAGCAGGGTATGTACCGGACGCTGCCGCCCCTCACACTCGACGGCAAGCACGTGCTACTCGACGGCAAGAGTCTGCTCAACCTCAACAGCAACGACTACCTTGGTCTGCAGGACTATCCGCAGCTGCAGGAGCGCTTCCTACAGCAAGAGGGACTCCGACACCCGCTCAGCAGCGCCTCTTCACGCCTGCTTACCGGCAACGACATTGCCTACCGCAACTTCGAAAACTGGCTCTGCGAGATCTACCACAGCCCCTCGGCTCTGGTGTGGGACAGCGGGTTCCATGCCAATAGCGGTATCGTCCCGGTGCTTGCCATGGGGAATACCCTGATCATTGCCGACCGTCTCATCCATGCGAGCATCGTCGAGGGCATCAAGCTCTCCGGAGCTCCTTTCACCCGCTTTAGGCACAACGACCTCGACCATCTGGAGCAACTGCTTCAAAAGAATGCCGGCAAGTACGACCGTATATGGGTCATCACGGAGAGCGTCTTCAGTATGGACGGCGACCGAGCACCGCTGCGCGAGCTGGTGACCCTCAGGGAGCGCTACCCCGGTGTCTGTCTCTACGTGGACGAGGCGCACGGTGTCGGCGTCTTTGGCGAAGGGCTCGGACTCTCTGCCGAGCTGGGACTGTTGCCACAGATAGACCTGCTGGTCGGCACCCTCGGCAAGGCACTGGGCTCGGTGGGTGCCTTCACACTGCAGTCGGAGACCCTGCGGGATCTCTTTGTGTCCGCTGCCCGACCGTTCATTTACTCCACGGCTCTTCCTCCGCTCAATATTGCCTGGAGTCACTACGTTTTTCAGGAGGTACTGGGGATGATCTCCCGCCGAGCGCATCTGTATCACCTCATGGCACGCTTCTCGGAAATCCTGGGGACGCCCATGGCGAGCCCCATCCACGGCTTCATCCTGCCGGAGCATCTGGACGACGCCGTCCGCGATCTCCTCGACCGGGGCTACTACATACGCCCCATCCGCAAGCCTACCGTCCCTGCGGGGACGGAGCGCATCCGCCTCAGCCTCACGGCTGCGCTGACCGAAGAAGAGGTGACCCAACTCGCCCACGCCTTACTGAGATGGAAATAAGCTACGCCACTCAGCCCAAAAACGACAGCCTGCTTCTCTTCTTTGCCGGCTGGGGGACCACGCCCGAGGTGGTGCGTCACCTCCCTCTCCCGAAGGGCTGGGACTACTTCACCGCCTACGACTATCGCGCCCTCCCAACCACTCTCGACATCCGAGACGACTACCGCCGGGTCTGCCTTGTAGCTTGGAGCATGGGGGTATGGGCAGCCGATCTCCTGGCTCCGCTCCTGCCTACTCCCACGACCGCCATAGCCATCAACGGCACCCCCATCCCCATGCACGACCGGTATGGCATCCCCGACGACATCTTTCGCGCGACGCTGAGCGAGCTGACGGATGCCAACCGCAAGCGCTTCGACCGACGCATGTGTGGGGGCAAAAAACTCCTCTCGGTCTACGAGAGCTTCAGTGCCCGCTCCACGGAGGATCTCAGAGGCGAGCTGCAGGGGACCTACGACCAGGTCGCCCCGATGACCCACTATGTGGCTCCGCAGCTGCACTGGACAAAGGCACTCATCAGCGAAAAAGACCTCATCGTGCCACCCAAAAACCAGTGGCACTACTGGCACGAAGCGGGTATCCCCATCACTATTCTGGAGGGCGCAGGGCACTACCCTCTCTACGACTTCACCTCATGGACCGATCTACTTGCACGATAGACAAGCCCCTGCTCCGGCACCGATTTGGGTCAGCGGCAGAGAGCTACGACGACACCGCCGTCGTCCAGTCCGAGGTCGTCGACCGTCTCATCGCACTACTTCCCCCCACGTCATCTCCGGAGCACGTGCTCGAGGTAGGCTGCGGGACAGGACTGCTGAGCAGTCGTCTGGTCCAAAAGTTCCCGCATGCCACCTTTGTTTTCAACGACATCGCACCTCAGGTCGAGCCCGTCTTGCGGCTCAAGGTCGGCACCGAGAGTACGTTCATCCCCGCAGATGCCGAGCTTGTACCCTGGCAGGGCTCGTATGATCTCATCGCCAGCAGTTCGTGCATCCAGTGGTGGCACGACCCTACGGTGTTTTTCGCAAAGAGCCACTCCGCCCTCCGTCCCCACGGAGAGCTCCTCTACAGCACCTTCCTGCCCGACACCTTTCACGAGCTCTACCGCGTCACAGACACCGGGCTGCACTACCCCTCAGCAGAGCAGGTGGTGGCGACCCTCCGTGCCCTCCGTTTTAGCCGGGAGACCCACGAGATTCGGACCACGACCCTCCACTTCCCGACCTTCACGGAGCTACTCCGCCACATCAAGCAAACCGGTGCCAATGCACTGCCGACACGCACCATCTGGACACCGAGGATGCTCAAACAACTGGAGCAGCGCTTCCGAAGCGAGAACCACCTCACTCCCGATGCGCCCTGCCCCCTCACTTACACAACCATCATAGGTATAGCTACAAAATGATCCACGAATTACTTCCCAAGAAATGCTACTTCATCACCGGTATCGACACCGACGCCGGCAAGACCTGCGTCACAGGCTACCTCTCGCGCACACTGCTGGAGGAGGACGTCAACGTCATCACCCAGAAGCTCATCCAGACCGGCAACACGGGCATCTCGGAGGACATCGAGCTCCACCGTCGCATAGAGGGTCGCCCCCTGCAGGAGGTGGATCTCGACGGCACCACCTGCCCTCTGATCTACAGCTACCCCTGCTCCCCCCACATGGCTCTGACCATCGACGGGCGCGCCCCACAGTATGAGCTGGCGACGGCAAGTACCCGGGCACTCCTCGCCAAGTACGACCGGGTACTCATCGAGGGAGCCGGAGGACTGATGGTACCCCTCACCGAGGAGCTGCTGACGATCGACTACATACAGCAGCAGGAGCTTCCCGTGATCCTCGTGACCACTGCCAAGCTGGGCAGTATCAACCACACTCTGCTGAACCTCGAAGTACTCCGCAAGCGAGACATCCCGGTCGACCTCGTGGTCTACAACGCCGGCATCCAGACCGATGACCGGATTACCGCAGAGACCGAGGCATACCTACGCCGCCATATCGAAGCGCCCATGATCGTCTGCCCCACGCTGGAGATCCACTAAGACCTTTTTATAGAAAAAATGCAGCAGCCCACCCTCTCCGTCATCACCGTCTGCTACAACGCCCGTGAAGAGCTACGCCGGACCCTTGTCTCCGTGCTGGCACAGACCTACCCCCACATCGAGTACATCGTGATCGATGGCGCCTCCACGGACGGTACCGCAGCTCTGCTAAAGGAGTGGGCAGGCTGTATCGACCAAGTGGTGAGCGAGCCCGACGACGGCATCTACGACGCCATGAATAAAGGGCTCAAGCGGGCAAGCGGAACCTACCTCTGCTTCTTGAACGCCGGAGACACGTTCCCCTCCTCGCTCACCGTCGCCAGGGCACTCGACGGCATCGGCACCGATCTGCCGGGTGTCATCTACGGACAGACCAACATCGTGGATGCCGACGGGATCTTCCTCCACCCCCGCCACTACACTGCCCCGGCGCAGCTCACCTACGACAGCTTTCGCCGGGGGATGCTCGTCTGCCACCAGTCCTTCTACGTCCGGCGCGACCTGGCACCACTCTACGACACCCGCTACCGCTACAGTGCCGACTACGACTGGTGCCTCCGCATCCTCCGCACCTCCCCTGCCAACCACTACACCGGCACGGTGCTGACCAACTACCTCAGCGAGGGGGTGACGACGCAAAACCGCTGGCCCTCACTCCGCGAGCGGTTCAAGATCATGGTTCGCCACTACGGCTTCTTTGGTGCCGTTGGTGCGCACCTCGGCATTCTCTTTCATCGGCTTTTCAAAAAGCGCACAGCCGAGCGACTGTAGCCTCGGCACCCACAGTCCCTTCCGCCTCATACTAAGCGAATTGGCATCCGAATAGCCCCCGATTTTTTTCGCATGACGTTGGAGCAAAAAGTTTCACGGATAGTAGAGAAAAGTTTCCAGTAGGAAAGAAAACGATTTGACGGATAGAAGCAAACGATTTCCAGTAGGAAACTTTTTGCACCCTTCGGGTCCGGCATTTGATTAGGGTGATTGGGCGGCAGCACCCCGTTAGGGGTGCCTCCTTCATAGCCCGGTGGTCGAGGAGGGGCGAATGCCCCGACGATGACCCCGGGAAAAGAAGAAAGCCGCCACCCAAAAACGACCCCGCCAGGGGTCGCCATAGGGTCGATCGTTTGGCGACCCCTAGCGGGGTCGGAGATTAATGGGAATGGTCCGTTGTTTCCCCGGGGTCTTCGGTGCTTCGCACCTCGACACCCGGTCTATGAAAGAACGACCCCTACCGGGGTCGGCATACTCGTCCGGTTTTCCATTTTTAATATTCTCTCCTCATTGGATAGACGTTGGGCAGCAGCACCCCGCAGGGGTGCCAATTTGCAAAAAAGAAGAGGAAGAGGCGATTGAGCGACAGCACCCCGTAGGGGTGCCTCCTTCATAGACCGGGTGTCGAGGAGGGGCGAAAGCCCCGACGACGACCCCGGGAAAAGAAGAAAGCCGCCACCCAAAAACGACCCCGGTAGGGGTCGCCATAGGAGCGGCTTGCAGGGATGCGAACAATTGGACGGATAGTAGCGACCCCTTTCCGGCAGGAAACTTTTTGGCTCCTATATCTTGTTGTTTATCAAGACGATACAAAACGGATTATTTAGATCCGATCGGGGGCGTAACCGGAGCGTGGATTTTCGTGAAAAGCAGCGGGTAAATTGACTTCGGAGCGGGAAGAATAATTATTTGTTTTGGTAACTTTGCGCTGTTCCTCCTAGAGTACGAGAAGAGTTATGAGCAAAAATAAGCTGGAAAAGTTTGCAGAGCTGGATGCGCTCTCCAACACCCTTCAGTACCCCTATCAAGCCTTGGCAAAGGGCAAGACCTTCCCACACCGCGGACGGTGGGGCGAAGCGGTCTTTGGCAACAACCACCCTATAGTCCTGGAGCTGGGCTGCGGCAAGGGCGAGTACACGGTCGCTCTGGCGCGACGCTACCCGGAGATGAACTTCGTCGGCGTGGACATCAAGGGGAGCCGTATCTGGACCGGCGCCACCACCGCCGACCGCGAGGGGCTGGAGAATGTTCGCTTCTTGCGGACTCAGATCGAGCTCATCGGGACCTTTTTCGACGATGGAGAGGTGGCTGAGATCTGGCTTACCTTTCCCGATCCACAGATGAAAAAAGTGCGCAAGCGCCTCACCTCCCTGCGTTTTCTGCAGGAGTACCACCGCATCCTCATGCCCGACGGTCTGCTGCATCTCAAGACCGACTCCGGATTTTTGTACCGGTACACTCAGGAGATCGCTCGAGCAAATAGCCAGGAGATCCTACAGGACTTCTCCGACATCTACGCAAGTGCAGAGGCTCCGGCAGTGCTCCGGGAGGTGCAGACCTACTACGAGCAGCAGTGGCTGAGCCGGGGGATGACCATCAAGTACCTCTGCATCCGGACGGATGACCGCATCCTGCAGGGCATAGAGCCGGACGTGGAGATCGAGCCGGACAGCTATCGAAGCTACGGGAGGAGCCGACGAATACAACAAGAGACAACAACCAAGTGATATGAGCAACAGCACGAATGCATTCACCACCGAGCAAGTACTTGCCGCACTCAAGCATGTCAGCTACCCGGGTGCAGACCTGGATATCGTCAGCAGCGGCATGGTGCAGGACGACGTGGAGGTGGAGGGCAACAGAGTGAGCTTCTCCCTGAGGTTTCAAAAAGCGAGGGACCCTTTTCAGAAGTCAGTCATACGAGCGTCGGAGCGCGCGCTCCGGGACTATCTCAGTGAGGAGATCGAGGCGGAGATCCACCCGCTCCTCCCTACCCCCCCGGTGACAGAGCCGGAGCGTCCCCTGCCCGGAGTGAAGAACATCATCGCCGTAAGCAGTGGCAAAGGTGGCGTGGGGAAGAGTACCATCACGACCAACCTCGCTGTGGCTCTTGCCAAGCTGGGCTACCGCGTGGGGCTGCTGGATGCCGATATCTATGGGCCCTCCGTGCCTAGGATGATGGGGGCAGAGGGGGCAAAGCCACTGCTTGCCGAAGTGGAGGGCAAAGAGCTGATCGACCCGGTCATACGGCATGGGGTGAAGCTCCTGAGTATCGGCTTTTTCATAGACCCTGAGCATGCACTCATATGGAGAGGAACCATGGCGTCCAATGCGCTGGGGCAACTGATCCGTGAGGGCAACTGGGGGGATCTGGACTACCTGCTGATCGACCTGCCCCCGGGCACGAGCGACATCCACCTCACCCTCATACAGACACTCGGCATTACCGGCGCACTGGTGGTCACCACGCCTCAGTCCGTGGCGACGGACGACGCACGAAAGGGGATCAGTATGTTTCAGGACGAGAAAGTGAACGTGCCGGTACTCGGCATCGTCGAGAACATGAGCTGGTTTACCCCTGCCGAACTGCCCCAAAACCGCTACTACATCTTTGGCAAAGGTGGGGGCGAGCGTCTCGCCAAAGAGACCGAGACCAAACTAATCGCTCAGATCCCCCTGGTACAAAGCGTGCAGGAGGCAGCAGACGAGGGTACACCCATCGCACTCAAGGAGAGCATCATGGGGCAGACGTTCGTAGACTTTGCCACGAAAGTAGTACAAGCCGTCGAGGAACGCAACCGCACCCTCGCACCGACAAATAAAGTAGAGGTGACCAAGAGGTAGACCTCTCTCAAGCCTACCAAACTCCCACTAATCACACCACCACTCATGGAAAATACAAACCCCTCGACACCCAAGAATAAGTCGATACTGAACCTATTGAGCACAATCAACCCGTCGGTATACCTCTTCTTGGCAACGATCTTAGCAATCATTGTCGCCAACAGCGCCAATACCGCTGAGTTTTATTTCAACTGGCTACAGACACCTATTGACTTTAGTATCGGTAACTTTAGTCCGTTCAGAGTGCACGGTCAACCGATGACGATCTCGCTCTTTGTGAACGATGCCTTGATGGCGATCTTTTTCTTCACCATCGGTCTGGAGATCAAGTACGAACTCAGGGCAGGTAGTCTCTCCAACCCCCGAAATGCTCTGCTCCCGGTAATAGCCGCCTGCGGTGGGATGTTCATACCGGTAGCCGTCTTTTTGCTGGTTGACCACGACCCCCTACACATACACGGTGCTGCGATCCCTATGGCTACGGATATCGCTTTTTCGCTGGCGGTGCTGGGTCTGCTGGGCAAAAAGGTACCGTCCACACTCAAGGTCTTCCTCGTCGCACTGGCAGTGGCGGACGATATCGGAGGTATCCTGGTCATCGCGATCTTCTATACCTCGCACATCGACTATGGAGCGCTCATAGCAGCTGCACTGGTGATTCTCTTTGCATTCTACATCGGTCGCTTCAACATCCGGAGACAGTGGGTGTACTACCTGCTCTTTTTCATCGCCTGGGTCTTCATGCTTCGTTCCGGCGTGCACGCTACCATCGCGGGAGTAGCAATGGGCTTGGCTATACCGCACATGCCTCTTCGCAAGAAGAGTGAGCTGCAGGCCTCCCTGGTGGGACTCAACCACGAGCTGGAAGAAGCAAAGAACGCACAAGGAGACAAGCACTTTTTCCTATCCAACCCGCTGGTAAATACCATGAAAGGAGCGCAGCGAAACATCGAAACCACCATCAGCCTCACCCAGCTCATGCACAACGAACTGACGCCCTTCGTCAACTACGTCGTGCTGACGCTCTTTGCATTTGTCAACGCCGGCGTGACGTTCGACGCAATGACCCCGGGAGAGATGACCGGTATCCCTCTGGCGATAACCCTCGGACTGCTGATCGGAAAGCCACTGGGCATCTTTGGTGCGACCTACCTGGCATGCAAGGCGAAGCTCTGCAAGCTACCGGCAGGCATGACCACGGAAAACCTATTTGGCGTCTCCATCTTTGGAGGTATCGGGTTTACTGTCGCGCTCTTCATTGCGACACTCGCCTATGCACCCCATGTGGTGGGGCCCATCGGACCTGAGCTACTCAACGAAGCGAAGCTCGGCGTATTTGCCGGCAGCATACTCTCCGGTACCCTGGGCTACTTTATACTCAAGGCGATCCTACACAAGGAGAAAAAGCACGGCAAGGGTGCATTTAGCCCCGAGTATCTGGCGTACACAGAGGCTCAGGAAAACAACTGACCCGATCGAGCAGCTACACCATCAGGAAAGGGTCTGTCGCCGGTGCGACAGACCCTTTTCTAATATTTTCGTTCACTATATAGTAGGGGGCGTATAGGTCAAAGTGGGTATCCTTTCTCTCCATCCGCAGTGAGCGGGTACCGTCGACGGTCATAAGCGAGCAGCACGCCGTCTCTACTTCGTCGAGAACAGCCCGCCAACCTCGGCAGCACTGCTACTCAGCGACGGGGGTAAGGCCTTTGTTTTCCTTCGCCCAACGGATCATGAAGTCGTGCGCAGCCTCTCGTTCGTTGGGGATGACCCCGTCCAAGATCGCCTCCTTGATCGCCTCCTTTATCTCCCCGACTGCAGAGCATGGTTTTAGTCCGTAGAGTGTCATGATCTCATCCCCCTTGATGGGCGGCTGGAAGTTTCGGATCCGATCCTTCTCCTCTATCTCCTTGAGCTTTTGCCGCACTAGGGCGAAGTTGTCCAAATACTTGCGTACTTTCTTGGGGTTTTTGCTGGTGAGGTCGCTCTCGCAGAGGGTCATCAGGTCCTCGATATCATCCCCGGCCTCAAAGAGCAGACGCCGTATCGCCGAGTCGGTCACCCCCTCATCTGCCAGCTGAGCCGGTCGCATGTGGAGGCGCACCAGCTTGCGCACATACTTCAGCCGCTCGTCCAGAGGGAGCTTGATGCGCCTAAATATCTTGGGCAGCATCTTATTGCCGATGAAGTCGTGGTTGTGAAAGCTCCACCCTGCACCTCTGGTGAAGTGCTTGGTCACCGGCTTGCCGATGTCGTGAAAGAGAGCCGCCAGGCGGAGCTCAGTCTTGTCGGAGCGCTTTGCCACGTTGTCCACGACAATGGCGGTGTGCATGAAGTTATTTTTGTGCCCGATCCCCTCCTTGGTCTCGGTCTCCTTGAGTGCCGTCACCTCCGGCAGATACCGCGGCATCAGGTCGCACTCATCCATCAGGAGCAGTCCTATAGAGGGTCGTGGAGCATTCATGATCTTGATGAACTCGTCACTGATCCGCTCCATGCTGACGATGGAGAGCCGCTCGGCGTTTTTGCGCATCGACGCCTTGATGTCATCCGCTATCTCAAAGTCCAACTGCGTGGCAAAGCGCACGGCACGCATCATCCTCAGCGGGTCGTCGGAGAAAGTCACATCCGGGTCGAGCGGTGTCCGGATCACCCGCTTCTGCAGATCCTCCAGTCCGCCAAAAGGGTCATTGAGTGTACCTGCATTAGGACCGTTGAGCGAGATGGAGAGGGCATTGATGGTAAAGTCGCGCCGTGCCTCATCCTCCTCAAATGTCCCATCCTCCACGATAGGCTTGCGGCTGTCGGCGTGGTAGCTCTCACTCCTCGCACCCACAAACTCCAGATCCATATCCCGGTAGTGCACCTGTGCGGTACCAAAGTTGCGGAAGAGCGTCACGTGTGCAGCCCTGCCCAGCCTGCGTGCTATCGCCTCAGCCAGATCGGGGCCACTGCCCTCGGTCACGAAGTCGTAGTCACCGAGCGGGCGGTTGAGGATCAGATCACGGACCGTCCCCCCTACTATGCGGACCTCCTGCCCCAGCTCATCAGCTGCCTCCGCTATTGTTTGCAGCATCTCACTGCCCAGGGTATGCTCCAGCTTCAGGGTCAGTTGCGGCTGTAGTACTTCTTTGTCTATCACTATCTTTATTCTTCTGTTCGTCTATATTGATGGTTCGTGCCACTATGTACTCCGGTCTCCTCTTCACTTCGTCAAAGATCGTCGCCACATAGTTGCTCAACATCCCCAGGCAGATCAACTGCACTCCGGCAAAAAAGGTGAGGACCACGATGATCGAGGACCACCCCGTCTCCGGGTGCGTGAGCCCCAGCAACTTTCCCAAAAACACCCACAACCCCAGCAGCACAGCCAGCAGCACCGCTATGTAGCCCAGCGACATGGCGAGGCGCAGCGGCTTGTTTGAGAAGTACTGCATCGCATTGAGCGCCAGGCTCACCATCCCTCCGAGGCTGTACTTCGTCTCACCGGCGACCCGCGCTTGGCGGTTGTACTCGTAGGGCATCTGCGTGAAGCCCATCCAGCTGATCAGCCCCCGGATATACTTATTGTGCTCCGGCAGCTGCCGAAAAGCATCCAGCACCTCCCTCTTCATCAGCCTAAAATCCCCCGTGTCTACCGGTATGTGAAAATCACTCATCCCATTCAGCACCCGGTAAAAGACCTTTGCCGTGGTCCGCTTGAACCACGAGTCCCCCTTTCGTTCCCTACGTACCCCATAGACCACATCCACCTCGTGCTCCTGCATCAGCCGCCACATCTCCGGGATCACCTCGGGCGGGTCTTGCAGATCGGCATCCATCACCACGGCGTAGTCGCTGTGGCAAAACGAGATACCTGCCGAGAGCGCCGCCTGATGACCAAAGTTGCGACTCAGGTGCACCACCTGCACCCGCTCATCTTTCTTTGCCCGGGCGTTCAACATCTGCGCAGTGCCGTCGCTGCTCCCATCGTTGACAAAGAGGAGCGCACCCCGCAGTCCGCAGTCCCGCTCCATGAGATCGAGCACGGCACGCACCCGCTCATAGGCAGCGTCCACGACCGCCTCTTCGTTATAGCAGGGTATGATCACCGTGAGGGTCTGCATGGGGGCTTGGTACGGGTTATTTCTTGAAAACAAGGTACTTATTCATCAAGAAGTTTGCCACCGTATAGACCCCCATCGCCAACAACTGCTGCGGATACGGCGGGATACTGCTGTACCTCTGCATCAGGAGCAGCATCCCCAGCTGGATCGCATAGCAGAGCCCAAAGGTCAGCACGAAGCCCCCCAAGTGCCCCCAGCTGAAGTGCGCCCGAAAAGTCCACCGACTGTTGAGCAAAAAGCTATTGAGCAGCCCGGCCGCATAGCCGATGGCATTGCTCACGATCGGGTCCCAGTGCAGGAGCTGCAGGCAGACGTAGATGACTGCCGCCGTGATCACTGTATTGAGCACACCGACAACACCGTACTTCATGAGCTGTGTCCAAAAGGAACGATCAAAGAGCTTCTGATTCATCTGCCTACTGACCTCCACTCCGGGTAAAGGCTCACAAATTTACGCATTCTTACCCCTTTACCCAAAAATCCGACGGTAGCAACATAGGTTTGCTACCGTCGGATTTTTTGTTCTTCGGGTCAGGGGAAAAATTTGACGGATAGTAGCGAAATGTTTCCAGTAGGAAAGAGAAACGTTTCACGGATAGAAGCGAACGGTTTCCAGTAGGAAACTTTTCGCCCACCCCCGTTGGGGTACCAATTTAGGAAAATAGAGGGTAGGCGATTTTATCGGCAGCACCCCGTAGGGGTACCTCCCTCGTAGCCCGGGTGTCGAGGCGCGTAGCGCCGATGACCCCGGGAAAACCGATAGCCCCCATCCCCCGACCCCGCAGGGGTCGCAAAACACCCGGACCCTATGGCGACCCCTCCGGGGTCGTTATTATTTATCGGGGACCCGCCTTCCCCGGGGTCTTCGTCGGGGCTTCGCCCCGCCTCGACACCCGGGCTACGAAGAAACGACCCCTCCGGGGTCGGCAGACCCCATCCGCTTTCCCCTCCGGTTCGACACTATGACGACCCCGGAGGGGTCGAACAATCCAGCCCAGGGTCAGAGCTCCGAAGGAGCGTCTGACCCTGGGAATACGATCCGCTCAAGAGACACGACCCCGACGTTCGTCGGGGTCGTACAACAACATCTGTTTGGTGTTCGTCAGCCCTGCCACCCGTTTTTTGCTCGAGTGGCAGGCGAAGGCATACAAGAGGGTACTACTCCGGGACGTAGATGATCTCGCCGTTGTCCAGTTCGTAGGCTATGCCGACACGTTTGCCCTTGGAGCTGCCGGAGGCGTCAGTCTCGGAGGGGGTGTACTTCTTGATCTCGCGCCCTTCTTTGGTGATGATCTCCATGTTGTCCTTTCCGGGGTTTTTGACGATGGTGTAGTCTTCGTTGCTGAAGTACTCCGCCATATTGAGGTTGATCACCAGGGCTACCATTAGTGAGACGGCAAAGACCATGGCGACGTCAAAGAGGTTGGCGACGACACTCATCGGGTCTTCATCCGTGCGTTGCTTGAGGTGACTGCTTCGGCGCAGCTTCTTTGGGGTGGGATTACTCATGGGCTTGGCTCCTTTCTGCCAAGACGTTGGCGACGTAGGTTAGGTTGTTGGCATCCTTATCGTACCAGCGCTGACTGTAGAGCAGCACCACGATAGCCACACCGCTGATGACCAGCCCCACCACGGTGGTGGCAAAGACGACCTGCATATTGTACGCCATGCCGGAGACATCCCCGCTCGATAGTCCGACGAGTGCAGGACTCATAGAGATCAGGGTACCCATCAGCCCGAGGATGGGACCTATCTTGGAGAGGAGTCGGCAGGCGATGAGGTCCTTGGTCGCTTGGTTTTCAAAGTCAGAGATGAGGTACTCCGCATAGTCCGTATCCCCCGGGCGACTGAGGAGCCGGCGGAGGTAGGGGATGACAAGGGCGTTGTCGTAGGTAGGAAGTGCCGCAGAGAGCTCTTCGGCAGAGTGGTGGGTAAAGTCATCAATGATGGCTTGGTAGGCTTTGGTGTTGCGCCGCCGAGTGAGGAAGCGACCGTAGAAGGCCCCTGCCATGATGACTACTCGGACGAAAAAGACAATCAGTAGGATAATGACCGGGATGAGCAGGCTGTTGGATATGCCAAAGAGTATTTTCGAAATCCATTCCATGGGTTTGATCGTGTGAATTGGTTATTTGAGTTTGTACGTCCTATTCTTTTGGACAAAAAAGGAGATGATAAAGAGGAGTATAATGACTGCCAAAGTGATGGCCGCTGCGGCGGACAGCCCGGTGCCGGACTCAGCAGGGTGGTAGAGGATGACATCGGTAGCCGTGGAGAGGAGGGCGCAGATACAGAGCAGCAGTGAGAGGATGAGCATCAGCTCCTCCCGCAACTCCTGCACCGAGAGGGTGCGCCGCAGAACTTCCGTAAACAAGGGGATAAAAAGGAGGGCACAGCCCCCGACGATCCCTGCCGGGACGTAAAAACTGACCCCCGGTAGGGCGTAGCAGAGCTGCACCTGCAGGAAGAAGAGCGTGGGGAAGACCAACGGAGTGACATACCCTCTAAGCAGCACCCGGATGGGGGTCATGAGCCGGGACAGACGCTGACGTGCAGGACTCAGATGGAGAGCCCGGGGGCTCTTGCCCCGCTTCCGAAAGGCGTAGCTCACTACCAGCAACAACTCCACCGTGACCAGTATCGCCACCGCCTCCCGAGCACGGGGAGCGGTGGTGTACTGTAGGATCTGAGCTCGTGGCGCCAGGCTGGCATAGTCGGTCATGATCAGACAAAAGACCAAAAACAGACCTCCATAGGCAACACTTGCCCACCTGGGTAAGAGGCTGATCTTGGCGACCACTGCCGGCAGGCAGAGGAGCAAGGTCAGGTAGACCATGGTGAGTGTCATGAGTGCTTCCTCCTGAGGATAAGTATGGTGAGCGCCAGCAGTACAACAATGCCGATGCCGATCCACATGAGGGTACGCAGGGTGTCGGACTGCATGGCCTCTGTAGTGCCGGTGGCGACACGGTTATTTTGTCGCTTTTCCTCGGATAGGACCACACTCTTGGTATCGTCTGCGGCACTCTTTTGAGGTGTCGTGAGGGTGGTCTTCACTGCCCGGTCGAAGTCCTTCTTTTGCTGATCATCCGGCAGCTGTGTGCGGATGAAGTCTCGGAGTGACGCGTTGGCAGAAGTCATCCCGCCACCGGAAAGCCCGTAGGTGGTGACGAGGTGGGCGTTGAGCTCGGCGAGGTGCCGGGTCTGCTCGGGAGTGGCAGCCCACATGCCTTTGCGGATGGACTCGAGCATCACTCCGGTGATCTGCTCTAGCGAGGCAGGGCTGTTTTGCTCGATGTAGTCCGTGGCTCCGACATTTAGGACATCATTGACCCAAATGTCGTAGATACCACTCCAGAGTTCGTCGTCGATGAGATCCGGCTTGGAGACCTCCCAGCCAAAGGCGTTTTCGACGATCGAAGCGATCCTCATGGCGTTGCCCGAGCCACCACCGTCCACCACTTTTTTTACGAAGGAGGGGTTGAGGATGGTGCTGTGACTCTCTACTCCTACCGCTTCCTTGAGCTCCTGTATGCGGGCGTGGCTGTGGTTGCGGTAGTCTGCAAAGTACGCCTCAGGCTCTTTGCCGGTAACACTCTTGATGGTGAGGTTGAGCCCGCCCATAAACTCAAAGACGTGGTCCAGGCTCAACGCGCCCCAGGTGTTGCTCTGTCGGGGATGGACAACGACATCGGTGTGCTCCACCGCTGCCCTAAACATCCCCTCGTGAAAAGCACCCCACTGCTCTGTGGTGCCATAGGCGGCGCCCATATTGTGGAGGTAGACATCGGCGATCTCACTCCGATCGTCCCACCTGTCGCTGGCAAACATCATCTCCTGTATGCCGGTGCCGTACATGCCGTTGATACCGCCAAAGACACGGTTGCCCGCCCACTCCCGAGCGGTAGCAGGCGCCATGCCGGCTTCGACCAAACGCTGCTCGATGCGGACATTACCCTCATGCACATGGTTGGCATACGTCTCGCCATCACCTGCCTGACTAGCGAGCCAGACTGCCTTGGTGATAAGGTCGAGGCGGGAAGCGGCGAGGTCTCTAAACTGTCCCGACGTCTGTACCAGCACATCCACACGCGGACGACCCAACTCAGCGGATGGGATGAGTCGGACATCGCTAACCCGCCCTCTGGGATCGCGTACCGGCTCGACTCCGAGTAGATAGAGCACCTGAGCAATGGTCGCTCCACCGGTCTCTATGAACTCGCTGCTCCAGAAGGAGAAGCTAACCTTTTCGGGATAGTCGCCATGCTTCTTGAGATAGTCGTCGAGGGTCTGCTTGGCGAGCATCTTGCCTTTTTCCCAAGCCACCTCTGTAGGGGTGGTCTCGGGGTTGATGCTGTAGAGGTTGCGTCCCGTGGGGAGAGCGGAGGGGTTGGCTACGGGGTCACCTCCCGAGGAGGGGCTGATGTAGCCGCCACCAAAGGCTCGAAGGAGCTGTGCCAGCTCACGGTCGGGCGAGGACTTTAGTGCAGCGTAGTAAGATGGGACACGCATGATGGCTTGCCCAAGACTGATGATGGCATCGCTACGGAAGCGCAGGCTGTCGGTCGACTCATCTGCCTGACGCCCCGCCTGTCGGTACACCTCTAGAGAAAAGCCACCGTACGAGGCGACGAAGCTGCTGTCCGGAGTAAACCCACCAAGTATCCTGCGAACCAGCGCCTTCGCCGGCTCCAGGTATTGCCGGGTAAATGCCCGTCCCTCGGGTATCTCCTTGCCGTTTATCTTGTCGAGTGCGGCGCGACCGTAGGCGATGGGATCACACGCCAATGCGACAATGGTGTTTTGTAGCTTGGCTTCGCTATAGGGTACACCGGTCGTATAGAGTGTGGTGTATATTTTTTCGTTGGCTATCTCCTCCGCAAAGTGCTCGATCCGCTCTATCTCTTCGGCACCATAGGGTTGCGACGAGAGACTGTCCAGCTTTAGCGACCGGTGAATGCCGAGGCGTACCGCTTCCTTTTGCACCGCTTGTGCAGCTTTGTCGGAGGGTGCCTTTTGGTAGTTGGTGATGTACTGCATCAACCGATCAAAGGTAGAGCGGGTGTCGCTTTCCTCAAAAGGAGGGGTCAGATAGCTGACCAGAGTGGCATAGGAGCGACGCTTTGCCATCATCGACTCGCCGACGTTGGCAATGGTGTAGTAGTAGAAGTGCGGGGTTGTCCCTACGAGTGCATCGGGCCAGTCTTGGGAGCTGAGCGCCACCTGCTTTTGGGGCGTAAACTCCAGACTGCCGTGCGTGCCAAAGTGCATGATGGCATCTGCTCGAAAGACCTCCTCAGCCCAGAGGTAAGCCGCGATATAGGGATAAGGCGGCGCTGTATTGGCACCATGCACGATGGCAAAGGTATCATCCCCTAGCGCCGGCATCGGCTGCGGCAGGAGGATCACGTTGCCCAGGCGCACCCCTGCCACTGCGACATAGGTGCTGCCATCGCTCTCTCGACCGCTCATGTAGCTACCGGGAGCCGGTCCATACTTGTCTACGACATCGGCGTAGCTCGCAGGTGCCAGACGCGCTTGCATCAGGCTATCCAACTGAGAGGTCGGGAAGTGTATGGCGTTGCTCTCCCTCATGTATGTGTCGATCGCTCCCTTGGTAAAGTGCTCCAGTACGGGGCCGTCTCTCATGATCTTCGCCTTCAGCTCATCGGCATCGGCAGGGAGATCCACGGCATAGCCTGCAGCCTTCAGCTCCTTGAGGACATTGTAGAGTGCGGGGATGGTCTCCAGTCCCTGCGCTGCTAGTCCCTGCTGTCCGGGGCCTTTCAGATAGAAGATTGCCAGACGCTTCTCGCTATTGGGCTTTTCTCGAAGCTGTATGGTACGAGCTACGATGTCCGCAAAGCGCGCCAAGCGATCCGGGTCGGTCACCGTCTCGGCGATGCCGTCGCTGTTGATCTCCTCAAAGTTGAGTGCAAAGGGAACCACACCACCATCCAGCTCCGGCATGACGATACTCTGTGACATGAAGCCCCCAAACATTCCCATCGGGTCATCCAGCCACGTCTTCCGATCCGACAAGATGGTCAGAGGGGTGAAGACGGGGCAGTCAAACTGCTTGAAACTCCGCACTGCCACCTCGCTCAGTGGACCGGGGAACATCCTGCCGTGTGCCTGGTGTATGATGGCGCTTGGGCGTATCTCGCTCAAAAAGTCCAGCAGCTCCTTATTCGAAGCATAGATCGGGTAGACATTCAGCCTCTTGTCCGACAGTGCCTGGATCAGTTCGTCGAGATTCTTTTTATTGCCACTGTAGGGTGAGTTGAGCGCACCCACGAGAGCCACTTTTGGTGCACCCTCATAGTAGTATCCGATCTGCCTGAGGTAGTCCTCGTACTCTTTCACGGTCGGAGCCTGTACACTCTCGTCCAGGTGGTAGAGGACATTGTAGGGCGTGCTTACCGGGTCGAGGGGATCGGGGACGGAGGTCTTCTTGCCGTCGATGTACTTACGGATATAGTTTGCCAGCGAGATGTTGTTTTGCTTATTCCCGTTGTAGAAGTACTCCTCTATCCGCCCCACTCGGAGCGAGTCTATGTTGCAAATGTTGTTCTGCGGATTGGTCGCCATCACGGTCATTATTGGCTTGCCGCTCTCGGCGTACTTTTGGATCTTGGCGCGCTCGTCCGCATCTATCTTCAGCCCCATGCCGTTCAGGAGTACAAACTCGTAGCCCCGACTGTTCTTGATGAACTCCTGCGGCGAGATCAGGTGGTAGCGGACCGCCTTATTGGTATTCGATCTGGCGATGGGCGTTCCCTGGAAGCCACTCATGTTGACCAGTGCGATATCCGTCGGCGCCATCCATCGGCTGTAGCCCAGGTATCCCAGCGCGAGCAAGAGCAGTACGACTATGGCTGTCCGTGTTGCTTTTTGTCTTTTCTTATCCATGTATATTCCCTTTGTTTTTAGTTCGTTCATTTGCCGAAAAAGTCCGCTTCTGCTCAAAAGAGCCGAATGCCTATCCTGGTAAAGAACACAGCCCCCGGGCTCAGTGTCCCCGTCTGATAGGTCAGGTTTGCGGGCTTGAAGTTGAGGAGGTTATTCGCCCCCAGCGTGAGGGTATATCTGCCCTTGTACTCCGCCGTAGTGGTGAGTCGCACCAGAGGGTAGCCCTCCACACGCTCGTGCACCAGCGGCTTCGTCTCGTCGAGCTCTCCCTCATCGTTGACGTCGAGGGAGTAGTACTCCACTCGTGAGAGGTACTGACCGATCAAGCTGCCGGTAAACGCCCAGTCCCTGCAGTGCCAAAAGCCGTTGAGCTGCAGCATGAGGTTGTGAGGGCGTACATTGTTGACATCGTACTTCTTCCCCAGATGCTCTACCACCTTGGGCGCCCGGCTATAGCTGTACATGCCCTTGAGCGAAAGTCCGTTGATCACAAACCACTCTGCCGTCACATCCGCATTGAGCATGGTAGAGGTCCCGGCGATATTCACGTGGCGCTGGTCTTGCTTGGCATCTGTCTGCATGGCTATCTGGTCTTTGAAGACCGTGTAGGTCACTCCTCCTGACAGCATGAGTCTGCTGGAGCGGTAGTGGGTACCCAGCATCAGCTGGTTGGCGATCTCCGGCTTGAGGTCGGGGTTGCCGTAGATATGAAACATCCCCTGGTGGCTCCAGTCGTAGTAGAGCTCCATGAGTGACGGAGACTTAAATGCCCGTGCATACCCGGCACGCAGGCTCAGGTCCTTCCACGTGTAGGCAAAGGTCAGCTTGGGCGAGAGGTTGAGCCCATACCGACCGTGGACATCGGCGCGCAGCCCTGCCATCATCTCAAATCCCCCACCCAGCTCACGCATATACTGTCCGTAGAGTACTCCGTTGAGGATGCTCTTTTGCGACGCTCCGCCGGCTATTTGGTCGGAGATGAGCAGCTCCTGTCGTCCCTCCAGACCGGTAGCCAGACTGCTCTTATCGGCAAAGGTCCTATTGTAGTGTGCGCGGAGGATGTGCTTAAAGTTGCTATGGATCAGATCATGCTTGCCCGGATCCTTGGGGTACCGGCGATCTCTCGATGAGAAGTCGGCATTGTACGACAGGGCGAGTGAGTTTTGGTCGTCAAAGTCGTATGCTCCCGTCAGCCTTCCATTGAGCGAGTTGTAGATGTCGTTTTGGTACTCGGTCCGAGCTTGCTTACGACTCATACCGCCTACATCAGCCTTTATCGTCAGGTGGTCGCCCGCCTTCCACTTGAAGCGATCCGACAGCCTGTACACATCGTTTCGGGGGACCCAGATGTAGGACTTACCGTCTCGTCTGTTGATGGGGTAGTCACCCTCCTTGCCGATGGAGAAGCTCGTGTTATTGGACCAACGCTTTCTATTGATGCTGAGGTCTCCAAAGCCATCCCACACCTTGGGCATGGAGTAGCCACCACAGAGCGACAGGGAGAGCGGAGACTTGGCCTGCTTGGTGACGATATTCACCACACCGCCTATGGCTCCCGACCCGTATAGAGCCGACCCGGCTCCTCTGATGATCTCCACCCGCTCGATATTCTCCGGACTGAGGCGCAAAAAGTCCGGGCTACCGCTCTTCATCCCGGCAATCTCCTCCCCGTCGATCAAAAAGGCGTAGTAGTCTGCCGACAGACCTTGTATCTTCACGTGCGTGATCCCTCCGTGCGAGCTAAACTCCACCCCCGGCAGTGAGTAGAGCATGATGTCCTTGGTATTCTGAGGGGCTATCCGCTTGATGTCTACCGCATCGACCACCTTCACCGGGAGTGGCAGCTCCTCCAGCCGGTGACGGCTGCGGGTAGCGGTGACCACGTACTCGTCCAGTTCGTTGGATCGCGGTCGGAGCACGACGGTCTGCTGCTCTTCCCTGGATAGATCCAGCTCCAGAGTCCGGGTCTCGTAGGCGAGGTGCGAAAAGTCGGCACGGTAGTCTTTCTTAGCATTTTGCTTGGTGCTGTACCTGTAGCGACCGTCTTCATCGGTCTGCATTCGCTGCTCCACTTTTCCCCGGTAGCGGATGGTCACCGTAGCATAGGGGATGCCCTTCCGCTCTTGGTCGACGACGCGGCCTTTTATGGGAGTCTGCGCACAAAGGCACGTACCCACAAGTAGGTAGAGACATGCGGCGTAGCTCGTGATTCGCTTATTCATAGTTGCGAGTCTGTCTAAAAAATAAGCACACAAGCCTGCTCACCTCGGATCGTCCAAGAGGCAAGCAGTGCTTGTGGTGCTAAAGTGTTGTGTCTAGAAAACAATAGGGAAACTCTCTCTCCGGATCTTTAGCGGAGTTCTTTGTAGCGAAAGCTCAGCGTGCCACCCAACTTACCTTGCGCATTGACCGCCCCGGTGAACTGCACTTTGTACAGTGTCTTGCCATCAGCACCGCGAACGATGTAGAGCTCCTCTACCGGAGTGTACATGGGCTTATCGGTACCCATGTTCGCCATGTGGATGTCGTAGCCGGCAATCCGATTCACCTGGATCTCCACCTCTTTACCACGTCTGGTGACCTTCTTCGTCACCATGTCGTGTGCGAAGTACATTACCGCCTTCTTGGGGTTGTCCGAGCTCATCATGGACTCGGTGAGTTTTTCTTCGCCACTGTTCTGCACAAACTTCAGTCCGGAAGTCTTGGGAGTGGCGTCAAAGTTCTTCTCGTCGGTTCTCACGATACCACCCTTGCCAGAGTAGTGCTCAGGCGCATTTACTGCGATCAGCTCTCTACGAAAGGCGATGTCCCAGCTCTTGTCTTTGTCCGGTGTGGAGGTCTCCACGACCTTATTGTCCTTGAGTGAGAAGAAGACCCACTTATTATAGGCGGTGGCATCGAGGTACTTGACCTCTTTGGTCTCTGCCTGGATCTTGTTTTCGGGCTTGTTGTTCGACTTACATGAAGTAAGGAGTGCTGCCGATACCATCAGTACGGCTGCGAGTGTCTGTGCAAATTTCTTTTTCATTGCTTTTTATAAGTTATATGTTTTGTATCCGGACACAAAGTTAGATAGCCTTACTTCCGCATTCAATACCATTAATTAGGTATTTTATGATCGTTTCATCCCCTTTTGTATGTACTGCCCACTCGTTTCCAAAAACACCCATGGGATCAGAGGAAGAAGAGGGGGACTCCGACCCCATTTCGTATGGAATTTTCCGCACCGGGATCGGGGCAAAAAATTTGACGGATAGTAGCGAAATGTTTCCAGTAGGAAAGAAAACGATTTGACGGATAGTAGAGATCTCTTTCCAGTAGGAAACTTTTTGCCCCCACGCACCTAATTTTTTAAGAGGAGCCAAAGGAAGTTGAGCTACCCCGCTCTGCGATTATTTTTTGTCAGAGTGGCAAATTTTTGGCATATTGAATTTGATAATTGATTATTACTCACGAAGAAATAAAAAAACAATGATGAAAAGAATAACGACCGTGGCACTGATCGGTGCTGCACTGCTGACCGCCGGCTGCACACAGCAGCAACGCGACAAAGCAAAGGCGGAGATCCGCGAAGAGATGACAGAGGCTCGCGAGGAAGTGAACGAGACCCGCCAAGACCTCGGACTTGCGACCAAGTCAGTGGATAAGAAGAACTTTGACTTCAAGGATCACGGCGGAGAGCCCTTTGTGGTAGACATAGAGGACTACACCGATGCGAACCAAAACTTCCGCACCACTGTGTGGACGGGCAGCTCCCTACAGATGACGCTCATGAGTATCCCGGTGGGTGGCGACATCGGTGCAGAGGTTCACGACGATATAGAGCAGTTCATCCGCATCGAGTCGGGCAAGGGTGAGGTCTACTTTGGCGACACGGAGGAGACCATGCAGCCCTATGCCAAGGTGGGGGATGACGACATCGTCCTCGTACCCAAGGGTAAGTGGCACAACATCAAGAACATCGGTGATAAGCCTATGAAGCTCTACAGCCTCTACTCGCCTGTCGAGCACGCCAAGGGAACCATCCACGTCACGATGGAAGAGGGCCAGGCTGCAGACCACTGACCTACCGACCGTAGATAAAACAAATCGGGGTGTGTCCGTCCGGACACACCCCGATTTCTATTGGATACAGACTCCCTCAGGGGGAGTCAGTCTACCGAATGATATTAGTCCTCGATGGCAGCGATACCGGGCAGAGTCTTGCCCTCGATCGCCTCGAGGAGTGCTCCACCACCGGTCGATACGTAGCTCACCTGGTCTGCGAGACCAAACTTGTTGACCGCAGCGACAGAGTCCCCACCACCGACGAGAGAGAAGGCTCCGTGGCGTGTTGCCTCGACTACGGCTTCGCCCACTGCCTTGGTACCGTCGGCAAAACGGTCAAACTCAAAGACACCTGCAGGACCGTTCCAGAGGATCGTCTTGGACTCCTTGATCACGTCCGCAAAGCGCTTGATGGTAGTAGGACCGATGTCCATACCCATCCAGTCGTCGGGGATATCGTTGCTCTGAGCGACATCCTTCTTGGCGTTTTCGCTAAACTCGTCTGCAATAACGGAGTCGGTGCCGATCACGAGGTTGACCCCTTGCTTCTTAGCCAGCTCCTGGATCTCCAGTGCGAGGTCGAGCTTGTCGTCCTCGACGATGGAGGTACCGATCTTACCGCCGTTGGCTTTGACAAAAGTGTAGGTCATACCGCCGGTGAGGATGAGGTTGTCCACCTTGGTGAGGAGGTTCTTGATGATCTCGATCTTGGTCGACACCTTGGATCCACCCATGATGGCAGTGAAGGGGTGCTTCACATCCTTGAGGACTTTGGCTACTGCCTGAACCTCTTTGGACATCAGGTAGCCAAACATCTTGTGGTCCTTATCAAAGTAGGCTGCCATGAGTGCGGTGGAGGCGTGTGCACGGTGTGCGGTACCAAAAGCGTCATTGACATAGACCTCAGCGAGACTTGCCAGGTGCTTGGTAAATGCTTTTTGGCTCTCCTTTACCGCTTTCTTTGCGGTAGCCTTTTCGTCATCAGAGGCATCGTCAGCGAGGAAAGGCTTGCCTTGCTCCTCTGCGTAAAAGCGTAGGTTTTCGAGCAACAGTACCTCTCCATCCTTGAGCTCCTGCGCCATGGTCAGAGCCTCCTGGCTGCCGCAGTCGTCGGCAAACTTGACCTGAACGCCGAGCAGCTCCTCGAGGTGTGGTAGGATATGCTTGAGCGAAAACTTGTCTGCTGGGCCTTTGGGACGACCCAGGTGGGAGCCTATGATGAGGCGGCCGCCGTCGCCGAGGATCTTTTTGAGCGTAGGCAGTGCCGCACGCATGCGGGTGTCATCGGTGATCTTGAAGTTTTCGTCTAGGGGGACGTTGAAGTCCACGCGTACGAACGTGCGCTTGCCCTTAAAGTCAAAGCTGTCGATATTCGTCATTTTGTTATTTGATCTATAGTTGAATGTATTAATAGCCTAATCATCGAGGTCTCCACAGAGGTATATCCCTCACTCAGAGACTTCGACCCCAAAGTTACCCATTTTGTGGGAGTCGCAAAAGGCAGCGTGCCATGTCGTCGCTGTCGTTGGGGCAGGGGATGAAGGTGAGATGGTCGCCGCCGGCTTTTTCGAAGACGGCTCTGCCATCGATATCGATTTCCCAGAGAGTCTCCAGACAGTCGCAGACAAAGCCGGGACAGACGACCGCCACACGTCGCACGCCCTCATGGGGGAGCTCCGAAAGACGGACACGGGTGCCGGGACTGAGCCATCGGGTGGGTCCGAAGCGGGACTGGTAGCTCTTTTCGATCGTTAGGTCGAGTGCTTCGATGAGCGGGTGCTGTGCGAGGAGCTCCACGGTAGTATCCGTCTGGCTGACGTAGTCTCGGTCGGGGTCTCCGCTATAGGGACACACCTGCGAGAGGGGGAGTCCGTGCAGTGAGACGAGGAGGTGGGTATGTGGCTCAGCTGCGGCTGCTATATTTTTGGCAAGTGCATCGATGTACAGTGGATCGTCGTAGTACGGGCGTACCACTTCTAGATCGAGGAAAGGATAATGGGCACGGTGTATGTCCCGGACGTGCTCTACGGCACTCTCCCAGCTGCTCATGGCGTAGTGGGGGAAGAGTGGGATGAGGGTAATGCGGTGGTTGCCGTCAGCGACAGCTTGATCCAGTGCGGCTCGAGTCGAGCCTCGGTGGTACCGCATGCAGGTGTAGACTCTTGTACCACCGAGATCAGCCATCCGGCGTGCCAGCTTCTCTGTAAGGATGACGAGCGGTGAGCCCTCCTCGGTGTAGATGGTGCGGTACTTGCGAGCGGACGAGGCAGAGCGAAAAGGAGCGATCACCCCCTTGACCAGCAGCCAGCGTAGGGGTGCAGGCATACCGATGATACGAGGGTCGTAGAGGAAGTGGCTGAGGTAGCGGCGGACATCACTGACCCATGTAGAGCGTGGTGAGCCGGTGTTGATCAAGAGTATGGCGTGGTCGGATTTCACGCGTAGGGGATGATCAGTCGTTGTCCGGGCTTGATCTTGCTTCCCTTGATCCCATTCGCCCGGCGGATGTCGTTGACAGAGACGCCGCGGTACTTCTTGGCAATCCCCGAGAGAGTGTCGCCTCGGCGTACCCGGTAGTAGCGGGTCTCAGGCACGGAGGGCTCTTTGATCTCTTTGACCTCTTCAGGATGTGCCGCCTCATAGGCGAGCCGCTCTTCTTTCTTGACGACAAAGTCGGGGGCAAGAGCGGTGGGCAGAGTCAGTATCTGAGTGCCGGAGTTGCCGGGGATGATGTCTTTTTTGTACTCGGGGTTGAGCTCCTGCAGTTGTTCGACCGTGATGTCAACCATTCGTGCAATCTCCTCAAAGCTTGTGCGTCGGTTGATGTGCACGGTATCCACCGCCAGAGGCATGGTGACGACGGAGGGACGGATCTCGTGCTCCCGATAGTGCTCCATGGCATAAAAGGCAGCGATATAAAAGGGTACGTACGACCGCGTCTCTCGAGGTAGGTAGGGGTAGATCTGCCAGAAGTCGGTCGCTCCTCCGGACCTTCGGATTGCTTTATTGACATTGCCGGCTCCGCAGTTGTACGCTGCTATGGAGAGCATCCAGTCGCCGTAGATACTGTACATGTCGGTGAAGTACCTGCACATCGCCCGGGTACTCTTGCGGGGATCGCGGCGCTCGTCCACGAGAGAGTCGATGCGGAGGCCGTAGATCTTGCCCGTCCGGAACATGAACTGCCACAGTCCGGTGGCTCCCATCCTGGAGACAGCAGTGGGGTTGAGCGCACTCTCCACGATGGCGAGGTACTTCAGCTCCAGTGGCAGTCCCGCCTTATCCAGCTCCTCCTCGATCATCGGGAAGTAGTATGCCGAGCGAGCCAGCATGTTGCTGATGAGCGTACTGCGCTTGTTGACATACAGATCTATCGCCTCACGGACGATGGGATTATAGGTGAGGGGGATGGCGCTCTCCATGCTTTGCACTCGGTGTCGGTAGGTCTCATCGGCAGACTCGAAGGAGTGATGCGATGCGGCGGCATTGGGCTTGGAGAGGGAGTGGTACTGTTTGTACCGTTCGTTGAGGAGGGAGTCGAGCTCCATCTCAAAGCTTTCCGGCAGCCATCCTAGGTCGTCTATGCGTGTGGAGTCCTTCTGTGCGCTTGCATCGTAGTGGATGAGTACGAAGAGGGCAACAACGAGGAGGACTTTTAGGCGTAGAGCGTGATGGGTCATGCTGGTGTGGGCGTGTCTAGAAGGTCAATGCTAGGTGAAGTCCCAAGCCTGTAGACTGTGGAGAAGTGTTTTTGGTGTCCGGGACGATGATCGCCGGTCCGGCTTGCATCGTCAGGTTCGGGGAGATATCAAAATTGCTGAGCTCAGCATCGACGTACGCATCGATCATGACCAAGAGGTAGACTCCGGCAGTGACGATGATACTGAGGTCACGGTAGCGACGGTAAAAGTCGCGACCTCTTCGCAACTGGTTGTGAAAAGAAGTATTGCTGACGTATTGTGCGGGGTCAGCGCCGTAGGGGATAAAGTCCTGCCAGCTGGTGTTCTCCATCGGCTTGTCGCTCATGATGTCACGAAAAGCATTGGAATACTCCATGAGGGCATTATTATTCCAGTTGATAGCGTAGTAGCAGGCGGTGTACGCTCCTATCACGATGGGGAGCTTCCAGTACTGTTGATTGTAGATCTGTCCGCCACCGGGTATGATGCTGCAGAGGAGCGCGATCTTGGAGTTGGGTCGTGCGGGACTCTTGGGCTTGGTGACGGTCAGGGTGTCCGCCACTACCGTTAGGGTGTCTGCCTTCACCGTCAGCGGAGGGGCGACCTGCTCTGTCTGCACGGTGACCGTATCCTGCTCGTACACCTCGGCCTGAGCGGTAGTGTACAGGAGCATAGAGAGGCACGCCGACACTATGATCATCACCCCCCGATGGCTCATAGCTTGTCCAGCATGGCTATGATCTCCTCGAGCTGCTCGGTGTTCTCAAAGGGGATCGTGATTCGTCCTTTGCCGTTGTCGTTGACCTTCATGCTCACTTTGGTCTTGAAAAGGTCACTAAAGCGGCGGCTCAGCACATCGTACTCAGAGCTTGCGGCACGACGCTTGGAGCTCTTCTTTTGCCCGGGTGCTTCACTCTCCGAGAGATAGTCGCGCACCAACTGCTCCACCTGGCGCACAGAGAGAGAGTCGCTGAGCACCTGTTCGTAAAAAGCAAGCTGCAGCTCCGGATCATCCACGCCCAGCAGTGCTCGTGCGTGTCCCATGGAGATCTTGGCATCCTTTAGCGCCATCTGTATCTCCGCTGGCAGTCTCAGCAGACGCAGGTAGTTGGCTATGGTTGCCCGCTTCTTGCCCACCCGGTCGGAGAGTTGCTCCTGGGTCAGGGCGTAGTCCTCGATGAGCTTCTTGAAGGCGAGGGCGATCTCTATAGCATTGAGGTCCTCTCTCTGTATATTCTCGATGAGCGCCATCTCCATCACCTGCTCATCCGCTGCGGTACGGACGTAGGCGGGCAGCGACTCCAGCCGGGCAAGCTGTGCCGCACGGTAGCGCCGCTCTCCACTGATGATACGGTAGTGTCCCGGCTTCTCCGTCAGCTCATACACCGTGATGGGCTGCACCAGACCTATGTGTCGTATCGAGTCTGCCAGCTCGCGCAGCGTCTCCTCGTCAAAGTCGGTACGGGGTTGCTCAGCGTTGGGCGTGATGTTGGCCAGTGGTATCTCGTTGATCGAAGAGGAGCCCTCCGTCTCCACCTCCTTGCCGGAGACATAGTCCGTGCTGATCAGGGCGTCCAGTCCGCGACCCAGCGACCTTTGCTTTGATGACTTACTCATGTATGCTTGTTTACTTCTTAGATTCGTTCTTCTCCAGTAGTTCGCGCGCCAGCTGCAGGTAGTTTTGCGACCCTCGGCTGTCCAGGTCAAAGTCCAGGACCGACTTCCCAAAGCTTGGAGCCTCGCTCAGTCGCACGTTTCGATGGATCACGCTCGTAAAGACGAGCGACTTGAAGTGCTTCTTCACCTCCTCGTATACCTGGTTGGAGTGGCGCGTGCGGGCATCGTACATCGTCATGAGGAAGCCCTCGATGTCGATGTCGGGGTTGAGACGACTCTTGACCACCTGCAGGGTGCTGAGCAGCTTGCTGATTCCCTCTAGGGCAAAGTACTCACACTGCACCGGTATGATCACGGAGTCTGCCGCCGCCAGGGCAGCGATCGTGGTCAGCCCCAGCGAGGGGGAGCAGTCGATGAAGATATAGTCGTACTCATCCTTGACCTTGGCGATGGTCTCACGCATCACAAACTCCCGCCTCGGGATCTTCAGAAGCTCTACTTCCGCTCCTGCCAGGTCGGTGTGTGAGGGGAGGATCATCAGTCCCTCCACCGATGTGGGGACGATGCAGTCATGCGGGTCCTGCTCTCCCAGGATACAGCTGTAGATGGTGAGGTCGGGTGACGGAGCCACCACGCCCAGACCACTGGTGGCATTTGCCTGAGGATCCGCATCGATGATGAGGACCTTCTTCTCCAGAGCCACAAGTGAAGCTGCGAGGTTGATCGTCGTCGTCGTCTTGCCGACGCCACCTTTTTGGTTGGATATTGCGATTACTTTTCCCATTATTTCGTCAATAGGTACATTCACAAAAGTACGAAAAAAGTACCAGATGGCAGATGCGTCGCCCCGAAATTGCTTCGGACACTCGGAGAGCCGCTCAGAAGCGAGGGTGGCTGATCGCAAAAAGTTTCCTACCGGAAACAGATTGCTACTATCCGTCAAATCGTTTTCTTTCCTACTGGAAACATTTGGCTACTATCCGTGAAACTTTTTGAGCCCCTACACCTCGGGAAAAATCAGGCGGGATGTCTCGTCTCAAGCGAAGAGGGATAAGGGGGTTAAATGAATGCAAAAAGAGTGCAAAGAACCGTGGAGAAAATAGTATCTTTGTACGAATAATCTAATGTAGAAGCAGTATAGGGCAAGATGCCTGAAGAGCAAAGAAACAACACAGAACGAACACCGGTCAACGATGCCACTCAGGCAGCGGAGTCTCTCTCTACCCCGTGGTGGCGCAGAATGCTGAGGGGTGTCGGGTACACCTTGCTGGGCATTGTTGGTCTGCTGATCCTGCTGACTCTACTGCTCTACATCCCTCCCATACAGCGCTGGGTGACCAATACCACTCTGGAGCAGCTGCAGAGCTCCCTCGGCATGAAGGTAACCGTGGGAAATATGAGGGTGGGCTTCCCGGTGAAGATCCTGCTGGAGGATGTCCTCGCCATTGATGAGTCGGAAAACGACACCGTGGCGCAGGTGGATCGCCTGGTAGCCAATGTCAGTGTGCTCCCGCTTCTGAAGGGGAGCAGCGTCCCGGTAAGCAGTCTGGAGCTCTTGGGTACCTATGTCAACTACCGCGCACCCTCCGACTCGCTCTTCATCCATGGGCGTATCGCAGAGCTCAAGACCAACGCACTGATCTACGGGCTGAGTTCGCAAGAGATGACCATCGACCGGCTCAGTCTCAGGGAGGGCGATGTCTCGGTCACTGCCCTGAGCGACACCATCCCCGACACGGTCCCCAAGGATCCAAGCCGACTGGTCATCAAGCTCAACGATATCCGCATACAGGAGCTGCGAGGGAGCTTTGCAAACACCATCGACTCGACCCTGATCTCGGCATACGTCCGAGACCTCAACCTCAAGAAGGGGGAGGTGAACCTGCCGGGGGAGTTTTACCAAGCCGACCACCTGGATCTGGAGGGGGAGATGTATGCCATGGGCGCGGAGATCGAGATGCTACCGCTGCCCTGGCGACTAGCCATCGACGGAGACAACATCCGCTACGGAGGGGCATCGGATGTACGTGCGGTGGTCAACAGTCTGTGGTACGAGACCGGAGACGGCTGGAGAGTGAGCGAGGGAAAGATGGACCTCGCAAAGGACTCCCTCATGCTGCGGGCAGGGGGGCTGGACATCCGGCTGGACAAGACCCGGCTGACGGGTGATGCAGAGCTCCCCTTTAGGGGCTGGATACCCGACACCATAGGGCCGGCAGAGGTGGCACTCAAAGGACGGCTGCTGGCTACGGAGGTGGCGCGCTTCATAGGCAATCCGGAGAACCTCCCCTCGGATCTGATCAGCTTTGTACTCAATGCTCGAGGCAAGGTCGAGGACAACCTCCGACTGAGCATGAACCTGAAGGGCGATGAGGTGATCACCGCCGACGTGGATGGAAAGGCACGAGCAATATTTGATGAAAAACTGCGAAGCATCCAAGCCGACTACAGCCTCGCCACCGGTAAAGAGACTATCGGGCTCGTGCACCGGCTCATGGGCACCACCTCGACCTCCTGGACCATCCCGAGCGGGCTTAGCCTCAGCGGTAACGCACAGTATACCCCCACACGCATGCAAGCCCGTCTGAACCTCGACTGCAAGGGAGGCAGCATGCAGGGTAACCTCAGCTACCGCTCTGCAGCTAAGCAGTACAAGGCTCACCTCACTATTCGTGACCTGAACCTTGGCGACTTTTTGCCCAAGGACACCATCGGCACCCTCTCCGGCATCGTGCAGGTAGAGGGACTGGGTACGGACATCTACAGTCCGCGCACCCATGCCAACGCCTTTGTCAACATCGACTCACTGCACCTCAAGCAGCAGACCTTTCGTGACATCTCACTGATAAGCGAGCTCAAGGAGCAGCACCTCTTTGCAGCACTGGATGCCAACCACGAAGCACTCAAGGTGAACACGCTCGTGAACGCCATGCTGATACCGGAGAATGTCGACGTGAACCTCAACATGTACGTCGACACCATCATCCCATCGGTGATCGGGCTGAACATACCGGTCATCGAGGGAGCGCGGCTCGAGTTGCGAAGCAACCTCAACACGGACCTCAAGGAGCGCTACGCCTTTAGTGGAGAGGTGGAGAACTTTTTCATCCGGACGGACAAAAACACCATCCACCCAACCAACACCTACATCAACGCCGATGTCGACAGCACTAAGGTCAATGCCGACCTCACCAGCGGCGACCTAGCGGTGCGGCTGGCGGTCCAAAACGGGCTAAACGACTTCACGGGACGTATCAAGAAGGTATCCGAGTTGGTCTCCGAGGCACTCAAGGACACCATCAGCAGCGGACTCAACATGTCACCCTGGATGGCTTACTACCCGGATCTCGACTTCTCTATAGATATGGGGCGCAACAATCTGCTACGCGCCTACCTGGATCAGCACAGAATCGGTGCCCAAAAGGTACACTTTGCACTCACATCGCATACCGGTGAGGGACTGACGGGGGACGGCTTCGTGAAGTATTTCCAGCAAGATACCCTGCGCATCGACGACATGGACCTGATCCTAAGGCAGGACTCCAGCTTTGTCTACGTCGTAGCGTCGGCGCACAAAGAACGCTTTCGAAACCAGCAGCCCTTCGATGTCATGGCGTCCGTCACCACCAATGTACACCGCTCTGAGGCGGTGTTTAGGTGGATCGACCATCAGGAGAAGGACTTTTTGCGCATGGGGGTAGAGCTCTGGAACCGACCCAATGGCGATCTGGAGTTTGGCTTCACGCCGGAGCCAATCGTACTGGCATACAACCCCTTTTCCGTCCGAGGAGAGGACTACGTGATCCTACCGGCGGAAAACAAGAAGCACATCAAGGCTAACCTGCGCCTGGAGTCTCCCGATGGCGCCGCCATACACCTCAAGGACGTACCCTCGGAGGTGGGGCACAGGCTCGAAGCAGAGGTGGAGGACTTTGGACTCAACATCCTGAGCGGTCTCAGCTTCCTGCCCCCGCTAGCAGGCGTGCTCAACGCCGGCGTCAGTTACGTCCAGGCTCCCAAGACAACGGAGTACGCAGCCGACGTGACCATAGACGGACTCACGTACGAAAACAAGAAGCTGGGCGACGTCCGCCTGACCGGCAGCAGCGACCAAGACCAAGTCGGAGCGTATACCAAGGCAGAACTGACACTCAATGACAAGCAAGTGCTCCACGCACTACTGTACGATCCGCAGGGAAAGGAGACCCCGCAGAGACTCTATGCACAGCTGGACAAGCTGCCGCTGGAGCTCGCCAATCCGTTCATACCCGACAACCTCGCCGATGCCCAAGGTGCTGTCTCCGCGACACTGGCCAACTACGACACCTCCGGAGATATCCGACAGATGCCGACACGTACCATGCAGGGACAGATACGGTTCGAAGAGGCAACCCTCTTTGTCCCCAAGCTCAACGAGACCTACGACCTCGACTCCAAGCCGATCAACATCACCAACGACGAGGTGGTACTGAAAGCATTCAACATCACTGCCAACGACAACAAACTCACCACCAATGGTACGGTAGGGCTTTTCTCCAAGGATCTGCCGCTCGATCTACGGATCCAGGGCAACAACCTCGCACTCCTCGAGTCCAAGCAAACTGCCAATACCCTCGTCTACGGCAACCTCACCGCAAGTACCGACCTGCGAGTCAACGGTCCGGCACGAGCGATCGACCTCACCGGCTACGTTAGCATACTTGGATCGACAGACCTCACCTACGTCAACCAAAACAGCGATCTACAGATGCGCAACGGCTACAGCGGCCTGGTCGAGTTCACCGACTTTACCGACACGCTCTTCGTAGCCAAGAAGCGGGATATCGACTCTCTCTCTCTGGGCGGAGCGAATGTCAACCTCGCCGTTCACATTGATCCGGCGACGCAAGTGACCTACCTCATGGCACGAGACGGCAAGAATGCGGTATCCGTCAAGGGTGGTGGCGACTTCAGCTTCACCATGCCGCCCTACGGAGAGATGCAGCTCGCCGGTCTCTACTCCATTGAGGACGGCTATGTCAACGCCAGTATCGGCATGGGCGGTGGCGTCGGACTCAACTACAAGTTTGATATCGACCGAGGAAGCCAGTTGGCTTGGAGCGGCGAGTTGCTCGAGCCGGATATCAACTTCCGCGCCACGACGCATGTGACAAGCCGCGTGACGGGATCCGGAGAAGTCCCGCGTCAGGTTGCCTTTGACGTCAGCATCATTGCCGAAAACACCCTGAACGATCTGCGGCTCAGGTTTGAGACACGAGCGCCGGAGGACCTCGAGATACGCAACCAGCTTGCCGGCATGAACGAACAGGAGCAGACCCGCCAGTCCATCATGCTCCTCGCCACCAAGCAGTACGTCGGCAACGGCATTGTCGGCAGCGGCGGCACCGGTCAGTCCACAGGCGATCTCATGAACAACGCCATGGCGTCCCTCGTCGCCTCACAGCTCACCTCACTGGCGGGAGAAGCACTGGGTGCCGAGATCAACTTTGGCATCAGCGACGGGACCACCGACCGCGGACAGGGGACCAACTACTCCTACTCCATCGCCAAAAGCTTCATGAACGACCGCATCAACGTCATCGTCGGTGGCAAGGTGATGACTGGAGCTGCAGCGTATGGCATGAACCAGACCTTCATCGACAACATGTCCATCGAGTACCAGCTCGACCAAGCCGGCACCCACTACCTCCGCCTCTTCCACAACAAAAACTATGAAAACCTCCTGGACGGCGAAGTGATTGAGACCGGCGGAGGCTACGTCTTGCGCCGCCGTCTGAGCCGTCTAAAAGATCTCTTCCGCTTCCGCCCCCTACGCTCCACCCCCATTCCATCCGAGGAAGAAAACGAGGAGGAGGAGCCCTCGGACGCCACAGAGACATGGACAGAAACACCCCTGCCCGAAGCAGACAGCAGCCCGGACACCACAGAGACAACCAGAGAAAACAGCGCATCAGAGCATGAAAACTAAGTACCTTCTCCCGATCCTTCTACTCCTTACCGGTTGCTCTGTAGCCAAGTACGTACCTGAGGGCGAGCAGTTTTATGCCGGCGTCAAGGCGATCCACTACGAGGACAAGCACAACGACAGCCACGCCCGGGCAGCCAAGTCCGACCTGGAGAAGGTCCTATCGTACAAGCCCAACGGCTCGTTATTCAACAGCTCAAAAGTCCGCATCCCCATCACCTTCCCCTTCTGGATCAGCCAAAATTTTGCCGAGGCGGACACCTTCATCGGTCGCTGGCTCTACAAAAGCTTTGGAGCGGATCCCCTCTTCATCTCCACGGTCAACCCCACCCTCCGCGCCACAGTAGGCACACAGGTACTGGAGGAGTACGGGTACTTCCGCTCCGACGTCCGGTCCACCGTACTTCCGATAGGCAAAGACTCCATCAGCGCAAAGGTCCGGTACGATATCCTCATGGGGGATCCGCACCTCCTCGACTCCATCGAGTACCACATCCCCATCATCACCTCCGACTCCATCCGCTTCGACGACCCTGAGGAGCGACTGCTTCACAAGGGCGAACCCTTCGGAGTCGTACCCCTCGAAAACGAGCGAAGCCGCATCAGCGCACTGCTCAGAGATCGGGGCTACTACTTCTTCAAGCCCGAGCACATCCGCTATGTAGCAGACACCCTTCGCGTGCCGGGAAAGGTACAGCTGCGGGTCGGCTTGTCCGAGGAGATGCTTCCGGAGGCGTACCAGCCCTGGAGGATTGGGCAGATCACCTACGACCTCTACCCCTCCTCAGGTGGCCGCGAGCTCACCGATTCCCTGGAGTACGAGGGAGTCCGGTTTCGCTTCCACGGGACCCCACCCGTGCGGCTCGGCACGCTCCGACCCAGAGTGCGGATGATCCAAGACGCACTCTACAACCAAGCCTACCAGCAAAACACCCTGACCGCACTGGCAGAGCTCAACACCTTTGCCTACACCAACGTCACCTACACCCCGGGCATCCTTGGCGCAGACAGCGTCAACCACCTCAACGTCCACATCAGCTCCACGATCGACAAGCCCTACTTCACGGAGCTGGAGGCGGTCTACAAGTTCAAGAGCAACAACCAGACCGGACCCGGTGCAGCCTTTACCCTCAACCGCAAAAACATCCTCGGTGGAGGCGAACTCCTCTCAACTGTCCTCCGCGGCAGTTACGAGTGGGAGACTCATCGCCAAGCCGGTCAGAGCCGACGCAACACCTGGGACATCAACTCCTACGAGCTCTCGCTCTCGACGATGCTCACCTTCCCCGAGCTGCTGATACCGGGGCTCTACCGACGCTACCTCTACTTCCCCAGCTCCACGCGGATAGCCCTCAGCGGCACCGTGCTCAATAGGAGCGACTTTTACCGTCAGGCGCAGTTTGCGACCGACCTCACCTACCGCCTGGAGCCCAGGCCCCACATCCGCCACACCATCAAGCCCCTCAGCGTCACGTACAACCACCTGCTGCGCGAGACAGACCGCTTCAAGGAGGCAATCGGCAAAAACCCCGGACTGGCACTCTCCTTCCAAAACCAGTTCATCCCCCAGGCGTCGTACCTCTTTAGCTACGAGCTGCATCGCCCGATGAGCAACCACGCCTTTTCGCTCGACGCCTACGTCTCTGAGGCGGGCAACGTCCTCTCGCTCTTCTACAAAAAGGACCCCGCACTCGAGTACCAAAACAACCGCTTCCTCAAGGCGCTATTTGCCCAGTTTGTCAAGGGCTACCTAGAGCTTCGCTACAGCTACCAGATCCTGCCGGCCCTACAGATCGCCACCCGTGGCTATGCCGGCGCCGTCTACAGCTATGGCAATACCCAGGTGGCACCCTATACCGAGCAGTTCTATACCGGAGGGGCCAACAGCCTTCGCGGCTTCAACGTCCGCAGCATCGGTCCCGGGTCATACCTACCACAGACGGATGACCCCCTGGCGTTCCTCTACCGTACCGGTGACCTCCGACTGGAGCTCAACGCAGAGCTGCGCTACAAGGTGATCGGGCAGATGGAGCTCGCCACCTTCATGGACACGGGAAACATCTGGCTCCTCAAACCTTCGGACCTGAGACCGGATGGGGAACTGAATAAGAAGTACTTCTTCCAAGACCTCGCCCTCAATACCGGTCTCGGACTCCGGTACGACCTCAACTTCCTAGTCGTCCGTCTCGACCTCGGACTGGCACTGCACCGACCGGACCGCCATGGGACGAAGTACTTCAACACCTTTGGCAAAGATCAGCTCCCCTTCGCCCTCCACCTCGCCATCGGTTATCCATTCTAAAGTCGGGGCATGAGTGCTCCCCGGTTTTTCGGCTCCGCATCCCGCCAAAAAATTTGACGGATAGTAGCCAAACGTTTCCAGTAGGAAAGAAAATGATTTGACGGATAGTAGCAAACTGTTTCCAGTAGGAAACTTTTTTGCGTCGGGTCACCTACTTTTCGAACATCTATATCATTCTGTTTTTCAGAGACATACACGAATCGCGAATTCACCCCTCATTCGGAACACCGTCACTCCCTTTTCGATCATAGGTATATATATGGTGTATAAAAAAGCACCCGCAGCAGATTACCTTGCAGCGGGTGCCTTTTTATCCAAAGAGCGAAGTCACTCCAGAGACTACCGACGCATCGTCAACGGTACTCGTGGAGGCTCTCCTGGAGCTTCTTGCGGGCGAAGTAGATACGGCTCTTCACCGTCCCTATCGGGAGGTCCATGGTCTGAGCAATCTCCTTGTACTTGTAGCCCGCCAGATACATGCTAAACGGGTCGCGATACTCCTCCTCGAGATCGTTGATCGCCTGGTTGATCTCCGTCAGCGAGAGGGCGCGATCCGGGGCGGACAGCCCTTCGCTATCGCTATGGGCACCTAGGTAGGTGATGTCTGCATTGGCGTCAAAGATATCCCTCGTCCGTACCGTGCGGTGGTAGTCGTTGATGAAGAGGTTGCGCATGACCGTGAAGACCCACCCCTTGAAGTTGGTATTCTCCCGGTACATCTTTTTATTATTCAGCACTTTCAGCGAAGTGTCCTGCAGCAGATCCTCCGCTTTTGTGGTATCAGCTGTCAGTGAGAGAGCGAAGTTGTACATATTGCCCTGCAGGCTCAGTAGGTTTTGCTCAAACGCATCGTAGCTTACTGCCGTTAGTGTATTCATATATTGATTCTGTTTACTGTCCTTATCGGTTATAAAAACTCACGCTTTACTATTTCTGCACAATGTCAGAAATCGAAAGCGTTTCAAATATACAAATAAAACCATTCAATACCTCCTTTTTTCTCCGTCCGGAATAATAAAGATACTTAACGCTCCATCCCCGCTCAAGCGGGTACTATTTTCGGTTACGCGATGTAGTTCCGAGCAGTACACTCTCCCTCTTCTCCTCCACCACTTTTCACCTCAGGAAGCATCACTTTTAGTCAAAATCCTTACACAAAATCACTAATTTCAGAGAAAATCATCTCTATTGTCGCTTGATTTATTCTATATTTCCAAGGCTTTGAAAACAAACAATCTCCTAGTAATCAAATCTTTCTAAAATTCACTATCTAGGTTTTTCCACTAAGAAAGAAGGACACTCTGTATCGCGTATTAAAAAGGTCTAAACTTGTATCGCAAAGCTCCCAACCTCACAGAGTTTGGTGAGCGACACCATGGTGCTTGCACAGGCATTTGATTGACCCAATCCGGCAACACCGACCATTTATTGTTTTTTAGTGAAATCCACTTTTTAAGAAGACGAAAGAAGCCACGAACTCCACGACTTTTTACCATGAGCCAAGTGACCTTCTTCAGAGTAAGGATGACCAAGCAGCAGAAAGTGCTTACCAAGCTAAGCATATATAAATAGAACCCGTGTAACTAATGATACCTAACGTGATGAACAGACTCTTCAAGATGTTTGCCCTGAGTATGCTACTGCTAGCGGGCGTCGGCACGGCCTACGCCCAGACCTACAGTGGGCACGTGCTCGATGAGCAGGGTGAAGCGGTGATCGGTGCGACCGTAATGATCAAAGGCACCGGCGTGGGTACCGCCACAAACGTGGAGGGGTACTTTTCACTAGACGGCGAACCGGGCAAGGTCCTCGTCTTCTCGAGCGTCGGCTACACCACCCTTGAGGTGCGTGGTGCAAAAGGAATGACCGTCGTACTGAAGGAAGACACCGAGCTCCTCGACGAACTGGTGGTCGTGGGCTACGGACAAGTCAAGAAGAAAGACTGACAGTACATCAATAACTCAAACAATATTAACCCCAATATATAATAGTTTTAATGTGCGATTTTACCGGACAGTACCATGTCCGGTGCGAGCAAATAATAATGCTTTTTGAGCTCATGGGTCTGTTGCGAAACAGGCCCATGTTTTTTATCAGGACAGAGCACCCCCCTCAGCGGTCCCATCCGTATAAAAAAACAAGAGAAACATTAGTCAGCAGCACCCCGCAGAGGTGCCTCCTGCATAGCCCGGTGGTCAAGGTGCGCAGCACCGAAGACCCCGGGTAAGAAAGTCCCTTCTCCGCAACAAAACGACCCCGCAGGGGTCGCCAAACGATCAACCCTATGGCGACCCCTGCGGGGTCGGAGATTAATGGGGATAGTCCGTTATTTCCCCGGGGTCTTCGGTGCTGCGCACCTTGACCACCGGGCTATGAAAAACCGACCCCTCACGGGGTCGGTAGGGCCAAGCCTACAGTGGCGGAGTGGACACGACCCCGGAGGGGTCGAACAACACAGCCCAGGGTCAGAGCTCCGAAGGAGCGAATGACCCTGGGAAGACGAACCCTCCGCCCCAAAAACGACTCCGACGAACGTGGGAGTCGTACCATTCGATACCGCGGACACAAACCCGTCAGAGAATGGGAGTCACGGCAGACCGATCCGCATCACCTGATCTTCGAAGGTACTTCGATCAAGGGCAGTGTTCTTGACCCGGGTTCGGTAGGTGTAGATGGTATTCACCGAGTAGTGGAGAAACTCCGCGATCTTGGAGCTGTCGGTGATACCCAGTCTAATGAGGGCAAAGAGTCGGATCTGCGTAGGCAACCCCTTCTCGGGATCATAGGGGATCCGCTCTTCGGGTCGGAGCAGGCGGTTGAAATCCTCGACAAAGTTGGGGAAAAGGCTGAGGAAGGCGCTGTCAAAGTGCTCATAAAACTCCTGAATCTCGCGATCGTGGTCATCATCGTTGCCGGTCTCCCTGCGCAGTTGCTCCTGCTTGTTCATTCGGAGCATCTTGTTCACATACCGGCGGTACTGGCTTCCGTCATTGATGTACTGCGAGCACATGCTCATGAAGTGCCCCACGTACCCCTCCATGATCCGGTTGGTCTGCTTGAGCTCTTCGTTGAGCTTCGCCAGTCGATTATTCGACCTCAGCACTTCGTCATTGACCTCGGAGAGCTTCTCGTTGCTTTCCCTCAGGCGCTGTTGGGCATCCATCAGCCGGCGCCTCTGCTTGGCTATGTAGATCAGCATACCTGCCAGTACCAGCAGGAGGACGGATATCGCCATGAGCGTATAGATGAGCGACTTATTCTGCCCCTGCAGCTTGCCCTGAAACGCCCGCTCACTCATCGAGAGCAAGGGCGAGATCTGAGCTGTGCGCATCCGGGTGTTGAAAAACGTAGCACAGTCCCAGGCGTACCGCAGATACGTATGGGCACGCTCCACCTGTCCCTCTTGGTTCAGGATGCTCGCCAGCTCCCACAGCGAACCTTGGTCCATCACTGCATTTTGGATATCGCAGAGGGCAGACTTCGCCAGCCAATACTTTTGCATCTCCCGATCCCTCGCAAGCTCATAGTCCAGGCTCCGGAAGTACGCAATGATGGCGTACTGACGATCCTTCTCGCCATACCTGCTGAGTCGCTTGTCACTGTAGTGCAGCGCCCCCTCGTAGTCCCCGGCGTTGTACCGCTCCACCTCCTTGCCCTGCAGTCCCCTGTCGGAGGACGGGTCGATACGTATCGCCACCTCCTGCGCAAAGTTTTGCTTCAGCTCCAAGAACCTCGCCGCCAGACTGTCCAAGTGTGTATAGGTCCGCAGCTCACTGTAGATATACTCTCCCGCCTCGTAGTAGGCGAGCTGAGCCCGTATTCCCCGCCCCTCAATGTCGATCCGGTCAAAGAGGATCAGCGCATCCACATACATACCGCACAGCGCAGCTTGGTTCGCCTTCAGCGCAGTGTACTCGGCATGGAGATCTTCACTCCCCTGTGCGCCCGCCTTTGCCAGACAGAGGTTTAGGTAGTGCATGGCAGAGTCGTTTTGGTACGATCGGTACTCCTCAAAGAGGGTTCGGTACACAAAGAGCTCCTCCTCCGGTCTCAGCGACTGCCTCATGCGCTGCTTCGTCGAGGCGATTTGCTTCTCCTTGGCGGCAGTATAGGTCTGCGACTGAGCGATGCTCCGGTCGATCTCGAGGTACAGAGAGTCTAGAGGCGACTCCTGAGCCACTCCACTAGTGAGCAGGAAGAAGGAAGCTATGACGGCGATCAGGGTTGTTTTTTGCATCGATGAGTATAGAGGGGTCAGCCGGTGGTTCGTCTGTCGGTGCCACCTATCCATGTGTCAAATCTACCAAAAAACGGCAGACTGCCGAAACCCTACCGGACCGCACTCCGCCGAGGGAGCCACCAATTACATCACTGGAAGACAGATGGTTGCGGATGCTGAAAAATTTAGTGTGTGATCGCCAAAAGTTTCCTACTGGAAAGAGATCGCTTCTATCCGTCAAATCGTTTTCTTTCCTACTGGAAACTTTTCTCTGCTATCCGTCCAATTTTTTGGCTGGATTTGGCAGCGAAAAATCCCGGATTAAATAAGGGTCGGTAGTAGTGTGTCCTATTATGGTGCGACTCCAACGTTCGTCGGAGTCGTTTTTGGGGGTGGAAGATTCGTATTCCCAGGGTCACTCGCTCCTTCGGAGCTCTGACCCTGGGCTATTGATGTATGACCCCGACAATTGTCGGGGTCAACACTCTGCCCGTCCTTTCTTCGAATATTCAACTACGAAAGAACGACCCCATAGGGGTCGAAGAATATAGCCCCGGGTCAGAGCGACGATAGGAGCATCTGACCCGGGGTAACCGATCCGGGTTTTATCCCCGACCCCGACGCACGTCGGGGTCGTACCCCGTCATCTGATGATTCGACTCCAACGTTCGTCGGAGTCGGGGGTGATGATGCGTTCTTCTTCCCAGGGTCACTCGCTCCTACGGAGTTCTGACCCTGGGCTGTGTTGTACGACCCCTCCCGGGGTCGGCATCGCCTCCGTCGTCTCCAGGATTCGTACTCCCATCCAAACAAAACGCCCCCGCCGAGGATCGCCAAACGATTGCCCCTATAGCGGCCCCAAGAGGGATCGTACAACGACACCCGTCAGGGGTCGCCAAAAGGTTGGAGTGTGGTCGGCAGGCAATATCGCCCTTTTGGCTATATTTGTCGGACGGATAGCAGTTCGTTTACCATACTACACCACCTTTGAGCATGAGCATCTACAATTATTTCAGAGACTTGAACCACAAACGCCTTCAGAGACGCCTCATTCCGCAGCAGGAGGAGGTTGCCCGCTTTTGGGAGCCGGTCATCCGGGACTACTACGACGGCAAGGTCGAGAAGTACCGGATTCGCCCCAAAAAGGATCTGGGGACCAAGAAGATCATCTGGCAGTACTGGGGTCAAGGCTTTGAGCCGGAGCAGCTCCCGGAGATTGTCCGGATCACTCTTCGCTCGGTGGATCGGTACAAGGGCGATGCCCTGGTGGTTCGGCTCTCGGATGAGACCATATCGGAGTACATCGACCTACCACCCTTCATCGTGGACCAGCTGGAGCACAACCCCCACATGGCTCGGACCTTCTTCTCAGATCTCCTGCGGCTTGCACTGCTGGAGGCCTACGGTGGAGCTTGGCTGGATGCCACCATTCTCCTATCCGGTCCCATACCTGAGCGGTACTTTGACTACGACTTCTTTGCCCTTCAGCTCCCGGACGAGCACCCAAATAAGGACTTCTGGAGCACGACTCTATGGGCAGTTTTTTGCTGGGATCCCCGGTTCAAGGTCCGCTTTCACAGCGCCCTGATGTTTGCCCACTCGGACTCGGAGATTGTCTCCACCCTACTCGATCTGATGCTGTACTACTGGAAGGTCAAAGGAGACGAGCCGGTAGCATACTATCACTTCTTCCACGTCCTTTTTCACGACTTGGTACAGACCGGTCCGCTCCGCTCTCTCAACTGCCCCATTGAGTCGTACAGTGACTTTGAGTCGCTCATGCTCATCGGTCGCGGACGCTGGCGCAAGGACTTTGAGACCGCACACGAGCTCCTCAGCCGCTACCCTTTCCACAAGCTGACTTTCAAGCACAAAAAGGAGACGCCAAAGGTGATCGAGCTTCTCAAGAAGGAGGACTTTTAGTTACGACTCCCCAGTAAGTCACGGAAGAGTTGCTCCCACCGGGTAACTACCGGCTCCATATCAAAGCGCTCTACGCTTCGAGCTGTGTACGCTGCCCGGGCTTGTCTCAACTTCTTGTCCCGGAGCAGCGCCACCACCTTATGGGCAAAGCGGCTCACCTCACCCGGCGCAACGAGGACTCCCGCTCTGCCGTGATCCAAAATGATCGGAGCAGCGGCGTAGCTATTGAAGACTACCGGCACGACTCCATGCTGCATGCCCTCTACCAGAGACATGCCCCACCCCTCGTAGTCGCTCATCATGAGCAGGAGCTTTGCTCTTTGATAAAAGGTCCGAGGCTTCTGCACCCCCAACACCTCACAGCGCGGGAGCTTGGCACTCTCAAGCAGGCTCCGAAAGGGTCCGTCGCCCAGCACCGTCAGAGTCCAGTCCGGACACTGTGGCGCCACTTCTCTCCAGATCTGTATGAGTGCGGGGATCCCTTTTTCCTTAGAGAGCCGCCCGACAAAGAGCACCTTGTTTTCCTTGAGCTCCTCACGGTAGTCCGAGGCAGGATAGGTGTTGGGATTGGGGATGGTCCTCACTTTCTCTACATCGGGCAGCCCGGTGATTCGGGCGAAGAGCGGACGATAGGGCTCCGCCAGGAGGACAAAGGCATCGCACGCCCCGTACATCTGCCGCCACATCTTTCGCCGCTTCCACAGACGCACCCGCCGGACAATGGATCCCAGCCATGCGGGACTGACCTGCTTGTGCATGAAGTAGTCCGGTGTCGTGTGGAGCACAAAGACGAGCCTAATACCGGTCGCCTTGGCTATACGCTCCAGGAGCCGACCCAGCCTCTTTCGGTAAGCATTGTGGCAGACCATCACCTCCACCTCATGCTGACGGAGGTAGTCGGTGAGTGCCCGGTAGTTTTCCTCGCCATCGATCTGCTTTGGTGCGGGCAAAAACATCCGATCGAGCCCTTCGGGCGTTTCGTAGACGTTTTTGACAGCCACGAGACAGACGGAGTGACCACGTCGGCTCAGCTCTGTAGCCAGCCGCAGTGCGACAGACTCCAGTCCACCCATCACCGTATTGAAGCTGTACCAGTTGATAAATGCGATATTCATGCCTATGACTTCCTAAGGGAATGCATGCAAGGTAATCATTTTCTCAAACAAGTCAGAAGAGTGACCCATGACGGGGTGCAAAAATGAGGTCATGCGTCGCAATGTTTTCTAATAATGAGGTGTCCTTGGAAAAGCAGGGGAAGTTTCTGCTGCGATGCCCCGGCCTCGGACAAGAAGGCTCCGAGGGGTCTCAATGATTTCGTGTATATTTGTTTGTGAAAATGATTTCGTGCTTTTTATGCAAACCTTAGACATGAAAGAAGAGACAGCCCCTTTTAGTACAGAATACCGTCTGGATGAGACTGCCGACGTGGCACGCCTGCTGATGGAGCGGTATGGCGACCGTCCGGTATGGGCTCTGGACGCACCGATGGGGGCGGGCAAGACCACCCTGATCAATGCTCTGTGCGAGCTGCTGGGGATAGAGGAGGTGACGAGCAGCCCCACCTTCGCAATCGTGAACGAGTACCACGCACCCGCAGAGGGGAGCGTCTACCACATCGACTGCTATCGGCTGGATACCCTCGGGGATGCTTACCGGATCGGTCTGAACGAATACCTCGAGAGTGGTCGGTACTGCTTCGTGGAGTGGCCGGAGGTGGTGGATGAGCTGCTGCCGGATGATGCGGTGCACCTACGGATCGTCCCCAGTGCGGACGGGCAGAGCCGTACCCTGTACTGTCTGCCGGAGGCAGAGGAGCACGAATACCTGTACAAACAGTCCTAATCCCTCCCCTATGAGTGCACCACTGGTCGTGAAGATAGCGGCGATCCTGATGTTCATCCTGCCGGGGCTGATGGCCCTGGTGGCAGGACTGCGGGGGAGCAGGTGGTTTTTTGAGTCGGGGGGCGTGGCTTTTTTCAAAAGACACCTGGGGCTCAAGTACACCCGTGTGCTCTACGTGGTGCTGGGGCTGCTGCTGATCGCCGGTGGTCTGCTGATACTGCTGGATCCTCTACAGGTGATGGAGGCAGGGGGGACGAGGATGAGATAATGGAGCTAAGAACCTAAGATACGATGAACCCCATACCCGGAAAACAGATCTACAGCGACCCGGAGTCTCCGGCGAGCAGTGAGCGCATGCCGAGGTCCGAGTACGACCGAATGCAGGACCATATCTACCGAAACGAATACATCCCGGTGCTGGGCTTTTTGGCAGAGGAGGCCACCGAGGAGAGCGACCGGCTCATGGAGCTGCGGGAGACGTACCGGCTACTCCGAGAGTACTATGCCAAGGGCGCCGAGGATCCGGATCGCAGGAACTACACCGCCGACATCGGCAGGCAGCTGGTCGCCATCCTAAACCGGCGCAGGGAGGAGGAGATGAGGCAGGCAGACCCGACCAACTTTTGGAACACCACCAAGGAAACTCTACGGATACGCGGTCTGGAGGGGGAGCAGGCACTCGTGGAGGTAGCTCGCGAAGTGGGCAGGCGACCCGACCGGGATGAGGTATACTACCATCTGGTGGAGGACCTTTTTGACCTCATATGGACCGGCAATGGTCTGACCGAGCCGCAGGAGAAGGCACTGAGGGTGCTGATCGAGGATGTGTCGCAGCCGAACACGGGAAGAGTGGTGGTCTCCGCTCTGATGGTGGGAGGACTGCTCTACTTTGATCCCCGAAAGGTGCGGCTCCTCTTCGAAGCCAGCCTGCAGGTGGACAGTCCCATGGTGCAGGGCGCAGCCGTACCGGCACTCCTACTGGTTGCCCGCATGCAGCAGCGGCTGATAGAAGCGACGCTGCCGACGCTGCAGGAGGAGATTCGGAGGGAGGTGCAGCACAACAAAGCACTCAGCAGCGCCATCCTACTGGCGACACTGGAGCTGCACAACAGTTACTGCACCGAGGAGGACCATAAGCTCTTTACCGAACAGATACTCCCCAAGATCCAAGACCTGATGAGCTCAATGGGGCAGCTGCCCGGTGCCAACCTGGCTGAGCAGATGGAGAACCTCCAGAAGAAAATGATGGAGGATCAAGACCCGGGCAACCTGGAGGGGATACTGGGGGACTTCATGGGCAAGCTCACCCGGGCGGACTACATGGAGCATGACCTGGAGTACCACAGCGTGTCGATCATGGGGCAGGGGCCATTCTTTCGGAAGCCGGTGAACTGGTTCATCCCCTTTGACGAAGGACACCCGGCACTGGATCTGGAGCGAGTGGCAGCGATGAGCGGCATGAGCAGCATGGTCTTTCAGCAGCGGGAGATCATCTCTACAGACCTCTACTTTTACGCAACACAGCTCGACTGGGCACAGATCCGCCGGCAGTTGCAGCAGATGGGCGCTCCGATGGATGAAGCACCCCGCCTCGCACGGGCAAAGGATCTGAGGAGTCGGATGAGGGACTTTATATTCGGTGCCTATCGCTTTTACACCCTCTTTTCACACAAGGAGTCGTTTGCGAACATCTTTGCCCTCAAGCCGTATGTGCCGGATGGTGCGGTGACGCAGCTGCCCCACCTCTTTACCGAGGAGGAGTACGACCGTCTGGCTCAGCGCCTGACGAAGCAGAGACACTACACCAACGCCGGCTACACCTATGCCCGTCTGATACAGGAATACGGCGTGGAGAGTGCGCAGAGCTGGCGCATCCTATCCGTGGCCAACATCAAAGCGCACCGGGACCGCGATGCCCTCAATGCCCTCGATCGGGCGATCGCTCTCGAGGGACCGACCGCTGCAACGATCAAGAGCAAAGCAAAGCTGATGAGGGAGTCGAAGACCAACGCCGGGGTCATCGAGATGATCCGCAAAGAGACCGAGTCGATGGAGCTGACCCAGAGAGAGGACTACGACCTCAGCCGGTACCTGCTGGAGCTGATGCTGGAGGATGGGCTGTATGAAACGGCCGTACCGGTGGCGTACAAGGTGGACTATCTGGCTGAGGAAGTCGGTGCGTCCGAAGGAACCCGGCGAACACTCTGCAAGGTCCTCCTACTGGCAGGCAGAGCGGAGGAGGCCCTCGACCACCTCGAGACGCTCGACGAAGCGGATGGTCTGGCAGGAGTGATCCTCCTGGCTGCGGGACGTCAGCGGGACGGTCTGCACCGCCTGCAGAAGTGGTACGACCGAACGGACAGAGATACGACCCGCCTAGAGCGACTCCTGGACAGCCTCAGCCGGTACGACTTCCCGACGTGGGAGCGAGGGCTCATCTACGATGTGATTGTATCCCATACGTTATCCTAAACCTCTCTGATGAAGCATACGACCTCTATACTACCACTGCTCCTAGCACTGCTTTTTGCCCTCTCGGGATGTGCCAAAAAGCCGACAGAGGAGCTGTCCCTGTCCGTCAACCTAAGCAAGTACCCCGGTGGGACGCTCTACCTCCGAACCTACGGCACCACGCAGATCACTACAGACACGATCCCATCCGGGGAGACGTTTCGCCTGCAGTACGAGCGGGACACGGTCGACCTTTTTGTACTCACCGATACACTGGGGCGAACGGTGCTGCCGCTCATCCCCGACTCTACTGACCTCTCTCTTTCCTTTGCCCCCGGCCTCAAGCTCCGTGGTGCCAACCACACCCCACACCTGTCGGAGTGGTACCGCCTCACGCATGAGCGAGACACCCTGTCCGTGGAGCTGCAGGAGCTCCTACGGGGTGATGCCGGCAATCCCATAGGACTACTGGAGACCCTCGGTACGGTGGAGCGTTTCGGACTGAGCCCGGACCTCGAGGTGATCTACTACCAGACCCTTAGGGAGCACAATGCTTACCTAAGATTGCTCGGCAGACAGGAGGACATCGGACGTCCCGCAACCTTTACCTTTCCACGCTACCTAGCGACCAAGGACAGCAAGGGACGGTCTCGTTCGCTTCCGAGTGTGATCCAAAAAGACTCCATCCTCGTCGCCTGCATCCTCGATGGCTCCCGTCTCGCCGAGAGCGACACACTCCTCCTGCAAGCTCTGGACACGCTCACTAATGCGCGCTACTTCGTACTCCCTCTGGCGGACAGTATCCCTTCATTTTGGGAAAAGCACCTGCCGAAAGGACGCACCTACACGGTACCGGACAGCCTCGGCGCAGCAACCGAAGAGGCGATCCGACTACAGATAGAGACGCTGCCGACCTACCTGGTGGTCGACTCACTCGGTAGGGTGAACTACAGCGGACACAACCAAGACAGTCTACTGACCTACCTCCAATCACTCCAATCCTCTAAAGACCAATAACCGACATGATGGATATCGTAGACAACTCCCCCGGAGGAGACTCCGGGGCTCTCCTCGTCAAAGTGTTCGCCTCAGCTGTCTCCGGCATCCACGCCACTACAGTGACCATCGAGGCTCAAGCCTCTCAGGGTGCCCGCTTCTCGCTTGTCGGTCTGCCGGATACTGCGGTCAAGGAGAGCCAGATGCGGGTCCAAGCTGCCATGGAGGAGAATGGCTACAAGTACCAAAGCATGCGGTACATCATCAATATGGCACCCGCCGACATCCGCAAGGAAGGCTCTGCCTACGACCTACCACTGGCGGTAGCACTGACCGCTCTAAACGAGAACCTGGACACCTCTACCCTGAGCCGTACTCTGATCATGGGCGAGCTCTCACTGGACGGGAGCATCAAGCCGGTACACGGGATCCTGCCAATGGCTATCCAAGCCGCTCGGGAGGGATTTGAGAGCATGATCGTCCCGCACGAAAACGCTCTCGAGGCATCCGTAGTGGAGGGACTCACCATCTACGGTGCACGTGAGCTGCGAGAGGTGATCGAGTACATCCGTGGCAACACCGGCACACTCTCCCCCATCCACTACCAAGAGCCGGACCTGACCCCTACCGTGGTGCCCGGCATGCCGGACTTTCGCGACGTTCGCGGACAGGAGGAGGTCAAGCGCGCCATGGAGATAGCCGCTGCCGGCATGCACAACATCATCATGGTCGGTCCTCCGGGCAGCGGCAAGTCCATGATGGCAAAGCGTATGCCGACCATCCTGCCACCGTTCACCAAGGAGGAGTCCATGGAGACCACGATGATCCACTCGGTTGCCGGCATCCTCCCGCCCAACTCCGGACTCATGCAGGTGCGCCCATTCCGCTCCCCGCATCACAGCACCTCCAATGTCGCCCTCGTCGGAGGCGGCAGTTACCCCAAGCCCGGAGAGATCTCACTGGCACACAACGGGGTTCTTTTCCTGGACGAACTGCCGGAGTTTCAGCGCAACGTCCTGGAGGTTCTTCGCCAGCCACTGGAGGATCGGACCATCACCATCTCCCGAGCACGGAGGACGGTCAGCTACCCGGCGTCTTTCATGCTGGTCGCCTCCATGAACCCCTGCCCTTGTGGCAACTACAACAACCCCTACAAGCGGTGCAGCTGCACGCCCGGCATGGTCACCTCCTACCTCAGCCGCATCTCCGGGCCGCTGCTGGACCGTATCGACATCCAGTGCGAAATCACGCCCGTCCCCTTTGACGATCTCGCACAAAAAGAGTCTGCCGAGAGCAGTGCCACCATCCGCGAGCGGGTGATCCGGGCGCGCCGGATCCAGCAGGAGCGCTTCAGAGACTGCCCCGGCATCCACACCAACGCCCAGATGACTCCGGCGCTCATGAACCGCTTTGTGCAGGTAGAGCCGGCAGGCATGCAGCAGCTCAAGCTCGCCATGGAGCGTTTTGCGCTATCCGCACGAGCCTACGACCGTATCCTAAAGGTGGCACGAACCATCGCAGATCTCGACGGTAGCAAGATGGTCCTCGCCCACCACATCGGTGAGGCGATCAACTACCGCAAGATGGACCGCGACTCCTGGGGGCACTACGCCGGAGCACCCCTCCCCTAGCCTCTCGGCGAGAGTCGCACCGGCTTTTCCTTGGCTGACGCAGGGAGCTCAAGGCTTTTTAGGTAACTTTGCAGAAAGTTTTGAGCAGGATGAGTACCCGAGAGAAGTCCGAAATGCCCCATCATATCAGCATTATGCCACCCTTGGAGACCCTGGTGGTCGCCAATGGTGCCCTACAGCCCGATGCAGCCGCCTACATCACAGCTGTCGCTCACGTCATCGTCTGCGATGGCGCCCTGCGGCAGTACCTCACCGTCACAGACCGCAAGCCCGACATCATCATCGGGGACGGAGACTCCATCGACCAAGCACTGCTGGAGGAGGTGGGGGTGCCCTTTACCCTCATTCCCGAACAGGAGACCAACGACCTCACCAAGGCGGTCCACGAGTCCCTCCGCCGGGGATGGCGCGACATCCACATCATCGGCGGCACCGGACGGCGCGAAGACCATACCCTCGGAAACATATTCCTCCTGCCCGACTACTATGCAGAGGGCGCACGAGTGGTGATGCAGACCGAGTACGGAGCCTTCTTCCCCTTCAGCGGGACGGTGACAGTCGAGGGCATGCAGGGGCATGAAGTGAGCTTTTTTGCGGTCGATCCCATGCCCATGACGGCAGAGGGGGTCGCCTATCCCTTTGCCCGGCGGCGCTTCACCTCCCTCTGGCAGGCTACGCTCAACCACATCACCTCATCCAGGATGACCGTCACCGCCGAGGGTCGAGCACTGATCTACCTCAGCAAAAGCAAGCGAAAAAGCGATGAGTAAAAAGCCCAAAACCTACATCGTATGGGAGGGGCGCCAGCCGGGTATCTACCATACTTGGGCGGAGTGCAAAGCACAGACCGACGGAGTGAAGGCACGCTTCAAGTCCTACGAGGGTCTCTCCCCTGCGGAAGCTCGCCGCCTTTTCGACGCCGGTCCCCCGCCTTCAGCCCCAAAAGCCGGACGCCCAAAATCTGCCCCCGATACCACCCCCAAGAAGCGCAGAGGATGGCAGGGGCTGGTGCCTCCGGATGCCTGGACAGTAGATGCGGCGACCTCCGGCAACCCCGGACCCACCGAGTACCGCTGTGTGGTCGTGGAGACCGGCGACGTCGTCTTTGCCAGTAAGGTCTACCCCCGGGGCACAAACAATCTGGGGGAGTTTCTCGCCATCGTACACGCCCTGGCATACATGAAGCAGGTGGGCTACTACCCCCCGCTCTACTCCGATAGCAAGACGGCACTCAGCTGGGTCCGAAAGAAAGCGTACAAGACTACCCTCGCCAGGACCTCGGAGACGGACGAACTCTTTCAGCACCTCGACCGGGCCATATACTGGCTCCAAACCAACGACCTAACCCCCTACACCCTGCTGCTCTGGGACACTCCCCTACTGGGTGAAATACCCGCCGACTACGGCAGGAAATAAGCCCTGACCCGGCACCCAAGCCAACCTATTTTTCTCACCAAACCCTATCGTATAACGTGACCGCCAAACGTATTTTCAAGGACTTCGGTCTAATGTGGGCAATGCTGATCGGTGCGCTCCTCACGCCCTACCTGTACCGCTTTGCCCCGCTGCTGCCCTACTCGCTCTTCATCATGCTGGCACTGAGCTACACCCGCTTCAAGCCCTCAGACCTCCATATCGAGCCCCTGCACTACGCACTCTTCGTCGCACAGTGGGTCGTCGCACTCACCATCTACTTCGTCCTCGCTCCGCTCAACGCCACCCTCGCACAGGGACTGGCACTCATCACCCTCACCCCCACAGCGACCTCAGCGGCAGTGATCACCATGATGCTCGGCGGGAGTATAGCCTTTGTCACCTCCTTCCTCATCCCCTGCAACATCCTCATCGCGCTCATTGCCCCGCTCCTCATCAGTGCCATCAATCCCGAGATGGGAGGGACCTATCTGGAGAATGTCCTAGCGATCCTCAGCCAGGTCTCCGCCCTCCTCATCCTCCCACTCATCCTGATCTGGGGGCTCCGCTACCTCCTCCCCAAGGTGCACGACACCCTCTCCAAATACGTCCAGCTGACCTTCTACGTCTGGGTGGTCAATGTCGCCATCATCTCCGCCAACACCGTCCACACCTTCATGACCGACGAGACCCTCACACTACAGCTCGGGCTGCTCTACGCCGGAGCGTCTGCCGTCCTCGCCATGATGCTCTACTACATCGGGCAAAAGCTCGGAGCCTACTACGGCGGGCAGCGGGTCAACGGACGACAGTCTCTCGGACAAAAGAATACCATCCTCGCCATCTGGATCGCACTCACGTTCTTGGATCCGCGCGTCGCCATCATCCCTGCCTTTTACGTCATTTGGCAAAACGTGCTCAACTCCCTGGAGCTCGCCATCGTCAGCAAAGAGCGGAGAGAGGAGCTAGAGCACGCGGCAGTACAGGTCGAGGAAGAGGAAGAGCTCGCGCCAAAAAGTTTCACGGATAGTAGCGAAAAGTTTCCAGTAGGAAAGAAAACGCTTTGACGGATAGTAGCGATCTCTTTCCAGTAGGAAACTTTTTGCACCCACGGCAGATCTTTTTGCGACCCCTACGGGTCAGCATTTGATTATGGCGGTTGGGCAGCAGCACCCCGCAGGGGTGCCTCTTTCATAGACCGGGTGTCGAGGAGGGGCAAAGCCCCGACGATGACCCCGGGAAAAGCGATAGACCCATCAATCTACGACCCCGACAGGGGTCGCCATAAGGTCGATCGTTTGGCGACCCCTGCGGGGTCGGAGGAGGAGGGACAAGGCTTGCTTGCCCGGGGTCTTCGGTGCTGTGCACCTCGACCGCGGGCTACGAAAAAACGACCCCTTCGGGGTCGGCAGACCCGCCCGTTCGCCCCTTCATTTCCTATCTGCATACCCAACCTTTTGGATAGACGTTTGGGAGGCAGTGCGTAACCCGCTGATTAGCCAAATTTTGAGTAACTTTGTCCAAAGAATACAAAATCATAATACGAAATCAACCGCAATAATCGCATGAACATTTTTAAGACAACCATCCTAACACTCACCGGCATGGCACTACTAGCCTCTGCAGGTTGTAGCAAAAAGGAGACCGGCACATCCCTGGAGGGGAACCCTTTCAAGGAGGTCAGCAGTCTTCCCTTTGGTGCACCCGATTTTTCTAAGATCACCGACGCAGACTACCTGCCCGCCATCAAGGCAGGTATCGAGCAACAACGCGAAGAGATCCGCGCTATCGTGGAGAGCGACGAGCCCGCAACTTTTGAGAACGTCATCCTCGCTTACGAGAAGAGCGGCAGGCTGCTGGATCGCGCCACGAACACCTTTTTTGCTGTATCCGGAGCCGACGGCACGGATGCCATCACGAAGGTCGAGGCGGAGGTGATCCCTCTGCTCACCTCTTGGGGCGACGAGATCACGTTCAACGACAAGCTCTTTGCGAAAATCAAGACTGTATACGACAACGAACTCAACGCCCTGCAGGGTGAAGACAAGAAGCTCCTGGAGGAGATCTACGACGGCTTTGTACGCAGCGGAGCCAACCTTGACGCCGAGCAAAAGAAGGAGCTCGAGAAGATCAACGCCCGTATCGCTGTGCTGGAGCAGACCTTTGGCAAGCGACTGCCCGAGGCGGTGAACAACTCGCTCATCTGGATCAGCAGCGAGGAGGAGCTGGCAGGGCTCACTCCTGACGCCATCGAGCAGCTCAAGCACAATGCCGAGGCCAATGGATCCAAGGCTCCCTATGCCGTGATCCTCACCAATACCACTCAGCAGCCGATACTGGCTTCGCTCGAAAACCGTGCCGTGCGTGAGCAGATCTACAACGCCTCCATACACCGTACCGACCAGGACTCGAAATACAACACCTACCCCATCGTGGCAGAGCTGGCGAAGCTGCGGGCAAAGAAGGGTGAGATCCTGGGCTTTGCCAACTACGCCGACTACAGCCTCTCCAACTCGATGGCTAAGAACTCCGAGAATGTCATGAACTTCCTCAATAGCCTCATCGACAACTTCCTGCCCAAGCTGGAGAGGGAGATGAAGGAGATTGAGAAGTACGCACAGCGGACGATGGGGAGCGACTTTTCCCTTCGTCCCTACGACATCCCCTACTACTCCGCTCAGATGAAGAAGGAGCACTTCAGCATCTCCGAGGAGGATGTGAAGCCCTACTTCCAGGTGGACTCCGTGCTGGAGAATGGCGTCTTTTATGCAGCCACCAGAGCGTACGGCATCACTTTTGAGGAGCGCTTTGACCTGCCCACGTACCACAAAGACATGCGCGTCTTTACCGTAAAGGATAAGGATGGCAGCGAGATGGGACTCTTTTACTTCGACCCCTTCGCTCGTCCGACCAAGCGTGGCGGGGCTTGGATGAGTGCGCTCCAGAAGCAGAGCCGCTTCTACGACACCAAGCCGATCATCTATAACGTCCTCAACATCGTGAAGGCACCTGAGGGACAGCCTACCTTCTGCACATGGGACAACGTGACGACGCTCTTCCACGAGTTTGGTCACGCCCTGCACGGTCTGCTCAGCGACTGCAAGTACAACTCCCTCAGCGGCACGGCGGTATACCGTGACTTTGTAGAGATGCCCTCACAGTTCAACGAGTACTTTGCGACCGTACCGGAGGTCTTTGACCACTACGCAAAGCACTACGAGACCGGCGAGCCCATGCCCGCTGCACTCAAGGCAAACATGCTCAACTCCGTCCTCTATCTGCCCGCCTACTCACTGGCAGAGAACCTGGCAGCCTCCTACCTGGATATGGCTTGGCACCTGAGCAGCTCCGAGCAGGTGGCTAGCGAGGCAGAGGCTCCGGACTTCGAGGCACAGGCCTTTGAGCAGTCGCGCCTGAACTTGCCACAGATCGCACCGCGCTACCGCAGCACGTACTTCAACCACGTCTGGGGCGGTGGCTACGCAGCAGGATACTACAGCTATGTATGGAGCGAGGTACTCACGGCCAATGTCATGGACTACTTCACTGCGCACGGCTCACTCAACCCTGAGGTGGGTCAGGCATTTAGAGACAAGATCCTGAGCAAGGGCAATACCGTGGACCTATCACAGGCATTTACCGACTTCACCGGACTGGCAGAGCCCGACGCAGCGGCACTGCTGCCTGCACGAGGGATCAAGTAAGCCCCCCGACATCAACCATGAAAGACCGAGAGCCGACCCCAATATCGGCTCCCGGTCTTTCTTTTTGGTATCTTTGTCTCAGCAGATCAGATCTGCGAGAAAGGGAGGAAGCAAGAGAGGCAGGACGAGCGGACCCGACCGCTCCTCTGCGGTATATTCAAACGACTTTAGGCACAAAACAATGGGACAATACCTGAGCACAGACAAGAAGAAAGTGACCGCCACACGCTTCACCGGCATGAAGGCGGAGGGCGAAAAGATAGCCATGGTCACCTGCTACGACTACACTAGTGCGCTGCTGGTAGATGCCAGCGGAGTAGATGGGATCTTGGTCGGCGACTCGGCGAGCAACACGATGATGGGCAACGCCACCACGCTCCCCATCACGCTCGACCAGATGATCTACCACACCCGCTGCGTGACCAACGCTGTCCGCCACGCATTCGTGGTCGCGGATATGCCGTTTGGCACCGTGCATGGCGACAAGCATCACGCACTCAAGTGTGCCATCCGCATGATGAAAGAGACCGGCGCCGACGCCATCAAGGTCGAGGGTGGTCGCAACATCCGCAAGTCCCTCAAGCTCATCCTCGGGGCAGGCATCCCCGTCGTAGGGCACCTGGGGCTCACTCCGCAGTCGGTACACAAGTTCGGTGGCTATGGTCTGCGCGCCAAAGAAACCGCCGAGGCAGAGCGCCTGCTCGACGATGCCAAAATGTTGGCAGAGATGGGCTGCTGCGGACTGGTGCTCGAAAAGATTCCCTCCGACCTGGCACGCCGGGTCACCGAGTCCATCCACATCCCCACCATCGGCATCGGTGCCGGTCCGGACACAGACGGACAGATCCTGGTGATGCAGGACATGCTCGGGATGACCCAGGGCTTCAAGCCAAAGTTCTTACGGCAGTTTGGCAACATTGGCGAGGAGATGATCGGAGCTTTTGACCGGTACGCTTCGGCGGTCAAGGAGGGCTCCTTCCCCGCTCCCGAAGAGTCCTACTGATCCCCGCCCGGCACAGACACACCTCGCCCACACACCCATGGACACTCTGACCGCCAGCTTGCTCTTTTTCGAAAAGAGCCTCAACATGACCATGATCCTGGACTACCTGGGGACCTTTGCATTCGCAATCTCCGGTGTCCGGCTCTCATCCGGCAAGGATATAGACCTCTTCGGAGCCTTCGTCGTCGGGCTACTCACGGCCGTCGGCGGCGGCACACTACGCGATGTGATGCTGGGACTGACACCATTTTGGCTCCTGACGCCCACGTACATGCTGATCTCACTGGTGGCATTTGTGCTGGTGGTACTCTTCAACGACCTGATCCAAAAGTTGACCCAGGGGGTGTTCCTCTTCGATGCCATCGGGCTGGGACTCTTCACAGTGGTCGGCATCGAGCGGGCACTCATGATGGGACACCCGGCGTGGGTGGCGGTCATGATGGGCGTCATCACCGGCTCCTTTGGCGGGCTGCTCAGGGACATCTGCATCAATGAGGTTCCTCTGATTTTCAGGAAAGACATCTACGCCGTCGCCAGTCTGGTGGGCGGTTTGATCTACTTCCTCCTGTGGCACCTGGGAGCGAGCGATGTCATCGTGCAGACCTTTACCGCCCTGTCGGTCATCCTTGCCCGAGTGCTCTGCATGTACTACCACATATCCTTGCCGATCCTCCACAGCAAGGGGGATGAGCAGATCGAGCGAAACCCCCGCCAGTAGCCAAAAACAGCATGGAGCCTTCCACCTACCACATACCCGTACTGCGGGACGAGAGTGTCCGCCAGCTCATCACCAACCCCGACGGCATCTACATCGACGCCACCTTTGGCGGTGGTGGGCACTCGGCTTGGATCCTCGAGTGTCTGGGCAGCGATGGACACCTCTTCGGGGTTGATAGAGACCTGGACGCCCGGGCGCACTGCACCATTGAGGACGAGCGGTTCACCTTCGTCCGCTCAGACTTTCGCTACATCGGGCACTTCATGGAGTACTTTGGGATTCGGGAGGTCGACGGCATACTGGCAGACCTGGGCGTGTCGAGCCATCACCTCGACGAGGCAGAGCGCGGCTTCTCGTTTCGCTTCGACGCACCCATCGACATGCGCATGAATCAAGCCGGGGGCGACACCGCTGCCGACCTTATCCGGACAAGCACTCCGGAGGAGCTGACGCACATCCTCAAGGACTACGGCGAAGTCCGGGGAGCCCGACGAATAGCCACACTCATGAAGCAAGCCGCGGACGCAGGCACCCTACACACCATACAGGACCTGCTCGATGCGATAGCACCCGCCAATCCCCCCCACGACAAAAAGGGGCTGGCAAAGATCTTCCAAGCACTGCGGATAGCCGTCAATGACGAAATGGGAGCCCTGCAAGACCTCCTCTGCGTGGGCGAAAAGCTCCTCAAGCCCGGGGGGCACTTTGCGGTCATCACCTACCACTCACTAGAGGATCGCCCGGTCAAAAACTTCTTCAGGACCGGCAACACGGAGGGCACCCGGCACACCGATCACTTCGGGGTACCGATCAGCTCCTTCGAGCCCCTCTACACCAAACCCACCCTACCCACCGGCGAAGAGATCGAAGCCAACCCCCGCTCTCGGAGTGCCAAGCTCCGGACCGGCGTGAGATGTGAAAAGTAAATCACCACACAGCCGGAATGCGAAAGTCCCATATACCACTGAAAAACAACCAGATACAACCGAAACAAAAATCGGCTGTCTAAGCGCAAAAAGTTTCCTACTGGAAAGAGATCGCTACTATCCGTCAAATCGTTTTCTTCCCTACTGGAAACATTCCGCTTCTATCCGTCAAATTTTTTGCGCCTCTGAGTCGACCCTATGGCGACCCCTGGCGGGGTCATTTATTGGTTGTTATGGTTCGCCGTTTTCCCGGGGTCTTCGGTGCTGCGCACCTCGACACCCGGGCTACGAAAAAACGACCCCTAGCGGGGTCGGCAGTTCCTGTCCGCTTTTTAATCCTCGACTACAAAAGAACGACCCCGTTAGGGGTCGAAGAATATAACCACGGGTCAGAGCGACGGTAGGAGCGTCTGACCCGGGGTAACCGATCCGACCTTACACACCCCGACCCCGACGAACGTCGGGGTCGTACAACAACAATCCAAGGGTGCGACTCCAACGTTCGTCGGAGTCGGAAGTGATGATGCGTCTTCTTCCCAGGGTCATTCGCTCCTTTGGAGCTCTGACCCTGGGCTATTGACCTATGACCCCTCCGGGGTCGCTATAGGGTTGCCCTAAAAAACGTCGCGTCACCCTGCAGCATCTACTTTGGGGATCTTTGGACAAATACTTAAGTTTGTATCTAGGCATTTTTCAAGAACTAAAGACCAAAAACCATAGCATACATGAACACCCCGACCATGACCATCAAGCTCCCTGCCCTCAGCACTGAGATCGAGTGCACGCCGGGAGCGACCCCACTGGATATTTACAAGCAGATGGCAAAGGAGCTCGGCACCAAACCGATGCTCGCTCTGATCAACAACCACGAGTCTTCTCTGGCTACCCCCATCTACCGAAACAGCACGGTGGACTTCCTCGACTATCGGGACAACAGTGGCAGCCGCACCTACAGCCGTACGCTGGCGCTTCTGCTATGCAAAGCAGCAGAAGAGCTCGGGTACCCGACCCTCAAGATGGAGCACGCCATATCCATGGGCTACTACGGAGTCATCCCCGACAGTCGTCCCTTGGATGAGTCGCTTCTCCAAGCCCTTCGAGAGCGGGTTGGGGAGTTGATCGCCAAAGACCTACCCATCACCCTGCACCGGATCCCGATGCAGGAGGCGGTGGAGTACTTTAGGCAAAAGGAAAGGGAGGCAACGGCTCTCCTGATCGAGAATGAAGGGCGTTGCTATGTGACCATCACCGAGATCGACGGCTACAAAGACCTCGTCCTCGGGACCGTGCTCCCCTCTACCGGGATGCTGGGTCTCTTTGGGCTGGAGCGGTATATGGATGGCTTTTTACTACGCGTACCGGATGCGTCAGACACCTCGAAGCTCTACCCGTGTATCGATCAACCCAAGATATTTGGCGTTTTTCAGAGCCATCTCCAGCTCATCCATCTGCTGGGGGTAGAGGATGTGGCACCGCTCAACACCAAGATACGAGAGGGAAAAGCAGCCCGGCTCATCACCATCGCTGAGGCGATGCAGGAGAAGACGATCAACGAGATCGCTGAGGATATTGCCCGGCGGCACGAGGAGGACGGACTCCGAGTGGTCATGATCGCCGGACCCTCCTCCAGTGGCAAGACCACGACCGCCAAGAGACTGATGACTCAGCTGGTCACCAACCTACTTGTGCCGCATGCTATATCTCTGGATGACTTTTATGTCAACCGGGTGGATACCCCTCTCGGCGAAAACGGACTCCCCGACTACGAGAGCCTCTATGCGCTCGACCTGGCCTACCTCAGCGATGTAGTGCAGCGACTGACCAAGGGCGAGACCGTACAGATGCCGAGGTACCACTTTCCTACCGGTGAGCGGGTGATGGATCCGACCAACCGGTTCACATTGGGCGAGAAGGACATCCTGATCCTGGAGGGCATACACGGGCTCAACCCCGATCTCCTCCCGGGGGTCAGCGACAAGGATGTGTACAAGATCTACGCTTCTGCCCTGACCACCCTATCTCTCGACCAGCACAACTGGCTCAGCACAAGCGACAACCGAATGCTCCGACGCATGGTGCGCGACCTCAAGTACAGAGGCATCTCCGCAGAAAAGACCATCCTGCAGTGGCAGCATGTACGTGCCGGAGAAGAGAAATGGATCTTCCCCTACCAGGAGCACGCCGATCGTGTATTCAATACCGCCATGATGTACGAGTTTGCCGCACTGCGTCCGCAGGCCGAGCAGGCACTCATGCGAGTACCGGAGACGAGCCCCGCCTTTAGGACTGCAGACCGTTTGCTCAAGATGCTGCGCCTCTTTGAGCCGATCGAGCTGACCACCATGCCGCAGACCTCACTGCTCCGAGAGTTTTTGGGCGGATCACTATTCAAGTACTAGTACCGGCTCACCCCCGGAGATGACCCTGTTTCACTCATGACAACCTATAAAAACAACACCCTCCTAGACACTCTCGCCGGTCGCCGTCCCGCCCACACGCCTGTCTGGCTCATGAGACAAGCCGGACGCTACCTGCCCGAGTACCGGGAGCTGCGAGAGAAGGCAGGCTCTTTTCTGACCCTGGCAAAGACTCCGGATCTGGCAGCAGAAGTGACGCTCCAACCGGTGGAACGCTTTGGGATGGATGCCGCTATCATCTTTTCGGACATCCTGACGATCCCCGATGCACTGGGCATGGAGCTGACCTTTGAGACCGGCAGGGGACCACTCTTCAGGCGCCCGGAGGTGTTCAAGCACGACCGTCTCCTGCTCCGCCCCATAGAGGTGCGGGAGGAGCTCCGGTACGTGGCGGATGCCATCAGACTGGTTGCCAACGACTCTTTCCCGGTCATAGGCTTTAGCGGAAGCCCGTTCACCCTTGCATCCTACATGGTGGATGGCGGGGCGGCAAAGGGCTTTATGCAGACGCGTAGCCTGCTCTACTCGCGACCGAAGCTCCTCCATGACCTGCTCGAGCTACTGACTCGCCTGGTCACCGACTACCTCATCATGCAGGTCGAGGCCGGTGCTGCCGTCCTCCAGATCTTCGACTCCTGGGGTGGCTTGCTGAGCACTCCGGCATTCGAGACCTTTGATCTCGCCTACATCCGACGGATTATCTCTGCTCTCCGAGACCATCCCTCTACTGCAGAGACACCCATCATCGCCTTCACGCGCAACGCCACTATCGACTGGTACCGTCGCCTCCACGAAGCAGGAGCGACCGCTGTCAGCATCGACTGGCGGCACTCTCTGCGTGAAGTAGCCCGCGAAGTACCGGGCGCCGTACTCCAGGGTAACCTCGACCCCGCAGCACTACTCGGTTCGCCCGACGAGCTCAAGCGCGCTGCTGAGGAGGTACTCGGCAGTGTTCCCGACGGCAGACCGCATATCTTCAACCTCGGTCACGGCATCGACAAGTCTACTGACCCCGAGCATGTACGACTGCTGATAGACCTCGTACACCAACATTAACACCACAACAACCATGAGAAAAACCCTTGCAGCACTGCTGCTGACCCTGCTGACTATGACCAGTTCACCGGCTCAGACATTCCTAGAAAACATCGCAGCGCCACGAGAGGCACACCGCCTCACGAGCGGTTGGCGCTTCACGAGAGAGGACAGCCCCGACTTCGTTCGTCCCGACTTCGACGACCGCAGCTGGCAGAGCGTCACCGTCCCCCACGACTGGGCGATCTACGGTCCCTTCTCAGCACAAAACGACCGCCAGAACGTCGCCATCACCCAGGATGGACAAAAGGAAGCCCTCGAGCACGCCGGGCGTACCGGCGGGCTCCCCTTTGTCGGCGTCGGATGGTACAGATACACATTTGACCTCAAGCAGGACCTCTCCGACATCGGCGACGTCACCCTCTACATAGATGGCGCCATGAGTCACTCCAAGGTCTACATCAACGGCCACGAGGCAGGCGGATGGCCCTACGGGTACAACTCCTACTACCTCGACATCACCCCCTACCTCGATGCCGCACGCACCAAGCAGGTCATCGCCATCCGGCTCGAAAACCCCACCGACTTCTCGCGCTGGTACCCCGGCTCAGGGCTCTACCGAAACGTTTACCTCATGATCTCCCCCTCCAAGACCCGCATCGACGACTGGGGCACCTACATCACCACTCCCTTTGTATCACCGGAGTATGCACAGGTCAACGTCCGCACCGAGCTCAAAAACGCCCCCCGAGATACCCGGGGACTCTCGCTCCGCACCACCCTCCTCTACGACGGCGCAGCAGTGGCGACAGACGAAATATCCGCCGACCAAGTCTACAACAACACACTGGAGCAAAACCTACGCATCACCGACCCGCACCTCTGGGACATCCGTCAGCCCAACCTCTACACAGCCCACAGCGAGCTCCTACAGGACGGCAAAGTCATTGATGCCTACCGCACCACATTCGGAGTGCGTACCATCGAAGTACGTCCGGACGACGGCTTTTACCTCAACGGCAAACGGGTCATCTTCAAGGGCGTATGCCTCCACCACGACCTCGGCCCACTCGGAGCTGCCGTCAACAAAGTAGCCATCCGCCGACAGATCAAGCAGATGCAGGAGATGGGCGCCAACGCCATCCGCACCTCGCACAACATGCCCGCACCCGAGCTCATCCAGCTCGCAGACGAGCTGGGCATGCTCATCATGGCGGAGAGCTTCGACGAGTGGCAGATAGCCAAGGTCAAAAACGGCTACAACCACCTCTTTGACGACTGGGCAGAGCGCGACCTCGTCAACCTCATACGCCACTACCGCAACGCCCCCTCCATCGTCATGTGGTGCATCGGCAACGAAGTCTACGAGCAGGGAGTCGAAGGCGGAAACAAGGTCGCCTATTTCCTACAAAACATCGCCCACCGAGAGGACCCCACCCGTCCCGTCACCCAGGGCATGGACAACCCCAAGCCGGTGACTGCCAATAGCTTTGCGGCGATCATGGACATTGCCGGGTTCAACTACCGACCCTGGCACTACCCCGAGGCGTATGCCAAGCTACCCCAGCAGCTCGTCCTCGGCGCTGAGACCACCTCCACCGTCTCCTCCAGAGGGATCTACAAGTTCCCCGTCGAGCGCAAGTCCATGGCGGTCTACCCCGACCACCAGGCAAGCGGCTACGATGTCGAGCACTGCACCTGGAGCAACCTCCCCGAGGACGACTACATGCGCCACGAGGACTTTCACTACAACATGGGCGAGTTCATCTGGACCGGCATCGACTACATCGGCGAGCCAACCCCCTACTACACCAACTGGCCCTCCCACACCTCACTCTTTGGTGCCGTAGACCTCGCCGGAATCCCCAAGGACCGATACTACCTCTACCGCTCCCACTGGAACAAAGATGCCACCACCCTCCACGTCCTGCCGCACTGGACCTGGCCCGACCGTGTAGGTGAGGTGACCCCTATCTTTGTCTACACCAGCTACCCCACAGCCGAGCTATTCATCAACGGCAAAAGCCAGGGACGCAAGACCAAAGACCTCTCCCTCAACGTCGAAAACACCTCCGACAAAGACCTCTCGCGCCAGCCCCGCTACCGTCTCATGTGGATGGACACCAAGTATGAGCCGGGAGAAGTCCGCGTCGTGGCGTACGATGAGGAGGGTATCGCACGGGACGAAAAAGTCCTCCGTACCACCGGAGCCCCCTACAGGCTGCAGCTCCTACTCGAGGAGCCGGACGAGACCGTACCCGCAAACGACACCGAGCACCTGGTCTACGTCCGCGTACAGGTACTCGACAAGGCGGGCAACCTCTGCGTGACCGCCACGCCGGAGATCACCTTCAGCGTCAAGGGCAGCGGCCGCTACGTCGCGTGTGCCAATGGAGACGCCTCCTGCATTGTCCCCTTCCAGAGCCGGACGATGACCGCCTTTAGCGGAGAGATGACCGCCATCGTTGCCCCCGATGGCAAGCCCGGCACCATTACCCTCACCGCCAAAGCACCCGGACTACGGTCGGCATCACTCAAGATCCCCACCAAGTAATCCGCCCGCATTCACGAGCAAAACGAGAGGGTGTGCCCGAGCAAAACTCCGGGCACACCCTCACTTTTTCACCAACCACTTACACCGTTGAAACATAAAGAGTTGCACTCACCAAAAAAGTTCGCCCCCTGATCGCCAAAAGTTTCCTACTGGAAACAGATCTCTACTATCCGTCAAATCGTTTTCTTTCCTACTGGAAATTTTTCGCTACTATCCGTCAAATTTTTGACTTATAGGTCAAAATGGTGGGTGAGTTAAAGGTCTTTTCTAGGTATAGAGAGACATATAAGGGTTTGAAAAGCTTTGAAGTGTTAAAAGTGAGCCAACGCGAATGTATAGGTCAAAACGGTGGGTGATACAGGGGGATAAGCCAGTGTTTATCGTATCTTTGAGCATTTGAAAAGGCGAAAAAATGAACCAAAAAATGTCCGAAGTGTGGGAGCCTCAGTGTGATTAGTCATGGACGCAGGGGTACACACAAGAGATATTTGTGCAAGAACTGTGGCTCATCGTTCACAGGAAAAAGGCACATAAGTAAGGAGCAGATATGGGACTTGTACCAGAGTGGCTTATCGCAGGCTAAAATCGCGGAAGCACTTGGAGTAAGTCCGAGCACGATAAAACGGAGACTTCAGGAGGTCTCAGTTGACTTTAAGACGCCCATATTAAGCGAGGGAGTTATTCACATAGATGCGACGTATTGGGGTAGAAACCAAGGACTAATCGTTGCGTTGGACGATAAAAGTGGTTGCGTACTCTATCGGGAGTGGATCTCTCACGAAAGCAAAGTGGACTACGCAACAGCCCTTAAAAAGATAGAGGAAGGGGGCTATAAGATATTGGCAGTGGTAACTGATGGAGGAGTCGGTCTTGATGTGGCACTGAAGCATTTTCCCACACAAATGTGCCAGTATCACTTTATCGCAATCGTCCGACGAAAACTTACTCTTCGACCCAAACTACCTGCGTCTCAAGAGCTTCTGGCACTTGCTATGAGTGTAGGAAAGATATCCCGTATCACATTCTGCTCGCAGCTCAAAAAGTGGGAGACCAAGTGGGATACTTTTCTCAAGGAGAAGACCATAAATGATGAAAACGGCAAATGGCAATACACGCACAAATCAATTAGATCAGCCCACTTTTCCTTTCGTCAATACCTCCCTACACTCTTTACTTACGAGGAACATCCGGATATACAGATCCCTAAAACCAATAACGCCATTGAAGGGCTATTTACTGCACTCAAAAGCCGTCTTAGAGCGCATAATGGAATGTCCCAAGCTCACAAGAAACGATTCGTGGATGGGTTTTTTAGGCATAGGGATATCGCCCAGTTTACATCCAAAAAAGAGGAGGGGCAATAGTACCCCTCCCCTGTCAGTGTAAACTGTTCTGACTCCATTGACCGTATCCCTCACCGGTTGCACCCCTGCAGAGCCGGCTACGTTTCAGGTCAACGAACAAAGGTATCTGTTTTTTTCTTCTACTTCGCCCACCATTTTGACCTATACTTCAGTACGAAAATGGCTATTAGGCTGTTTTACCCACCATTTTGACCTATGCGCCTCTTTTTATTACCTTTGTAACGTGGTTATTGAGTTGCAATACAGGTTGCATAGATAGCCGATTACCTATCCTATTCATTTCGTTATTATTATGAAGCTGGCATATAACTTATCGATCCTGATCGGGCTTATGATGCTTCTCTCAGGCTGTGGCTTGATGAAGCTCTTCACCTCGGAGCCAAGGGATGTCTGCAAGGCGCAATTGGAGACCAAGGAAGGAGCTACCTACACAGGGTATCTTAGGATGCCTATGTCGGGGGACAAGGAGCTCAAGCTCTTCGATGACCTCGCCCTCGCCCATTCAGCCGGCACCTTCAAGTCCGAGGACCTGAAAGGCATCGAGCTAAGCAACCCCAAGAAACCGGACTCGAGCTATCGCTTTGAGTACAAAAAGTTCTCCACCTTCCTGCAAAGCAATGCCGCATGGATGACTCTCGTAGATAGGGGACCTGAGCTTACGGCCTACCTCCTGGCCTCTTCGTACAAGATTGATGAGAATGGGGACATCTTCTTCATCGGCAACGAGCAGCGGATCATACGTAGTGGAGGAAGTATGGCTGTGGTAAAGCCCAGCTTCCCACTATTCTTGGAGAAACGCGGAGGTATCCTAAGAAAGGTTGCTCTGGTACACGGGATCAACTATGAAGGATCTCAGTTTAGAGGCGGAGTGGTCAGATTCCTTGCCGATGATCCGGAGCTCTGTAGCTATGTGAGAGGACTGAAGTGGGAGTTTGAGGACATAGATAAGGTGGTGAAGTACTACGATCCTCACCGCAAGGGTGAGCTGGTCATTAAGGATGACCGGGGTCAAGTCCTCGCTCTGCCACCACATAAGATGGTCACGGGTGCGCTGTCAGGCGAGCTTATCTACACTGCGGATCTGGCTAAAAACCTAACGCCACACTTTGGGATGGCCTCCTACCTCGGGCTCCGCTCATCCCTCGGGACGTACTTCACTTATGGCGGGTCTGTAGGGTTCAATCAGCCCTGCCTCGTGGATGATACGGCACTGATAACGGAGGATCCGAGCTTCTTGTTGAAAGATCGCAAGGAAGTGGAGGTACCTCAGGAGTTCATCAAGCGAGTGACCCTTTTTAGCTTCAATGCTTTTGCGGGTCTGCAGGTGCCGCTTGACCTAAAGTCTGTATATGTCATTCCTTCCCTGAGTGGATGTGTTACCGGTGACCTTCACTCCGACTACAGCCTGATCAGTGCTGGACCGCTCGTAAGGTGCGACTTTGGCATCCCCTTGAAGTATGGGAATATGCTCTTCTTCGGTGCCGGATACAAGTATGGCTTCCCCATCAAGGATGCAGATGAGATGGCAGCTGACAACTACAAGAATGTGACCCCTTATGGTCAGTCTCATACCGTCTTTCTGTCCATCGGTTATATGTATTGACCCGTAGATCTTCCTTAAATAAGGGAGCGAAAGAGAATCTCTTTCGCTCCCTTATTATTATAGACTTATAGGTCAACGAACAAAGGTATCTGTTTTTTTCTTCTACTTCGCCCACCATTTTGACCTATACTTCAGTACGAAAATGGCTATTAGGCTGTTTTACCCACCATTTTGACCTATACGCCAAATTTTTTCACCCCGCTTACAAGCAAAAAGACCTATGCATCGACCCGCAGTTTGAATAGACCGAAATGAATAAAAAAGTAGTACCTTTGGCAAATAATTATATGGGGATCCGGGTATCTAATGCAACCGCCAAAATCCCGGCATCTGTGCGAACGATTTAGACACATAATGCAGAATCAGTCCACTTCGCAAGAGCAAGCGACACCAAAAGGGTTATTGCAGCAACGTCTTGCAGACTTTGACATTCCACAACGCTTCAAGGAGCAGGGGATCTACCCTTATTTTAGAGAGATAGAAGGCAAGCAGGGACCGATCGTGAACATGGACGGGCATGACGTGCTCATGTTTGGCTCCAACGCCTATACTGCGCTCACGTATGATGATCGCGTCATCCAGGCAGGAGTCGATGCGCTCATTAAGTACGGTTCGGGATGTGCCGGCTCACGGTTTCTCAACGGCACCCTCGACTTGCACACCGTACTGGAGCGGGAGATAGCTGACTTTGTGGGCAAGGACGAAGCGCTCTGCTTCACCACCGGCTTCACGGTCAACTCCGGAGTCATCCCCGCACTGGTCGGACGAAACGACTACATCCTCTACGACAGTCGTGTCCATGCATCCATCATAGATGGCAGGCGGCTGGCTCAGGCTAAGCAGCTACGCTTCAAACACAACGATATGGAGGATCTTGAGCGACTGCTCCAAAAGTGCAAGCCCGATGCGGTCAAGCTTATCGTGGTGGACGGCGTCTTTTCGATGGAGGGAGACCTCGCACCTATCCCGGAGCTTGTGGAGCTTCGAAATAAATACAACGCCACCCTAATGGTGGACGAAGCGCATGGCGTGGGCGTATTTGGAGAGACCGGTGCGGGGGTATGCCAGCATTTTGGACTCACCGATGAGGTAGACCTCATCATGGGTACCTTTAGCAAGTCGCTTGCGTCAATCGGCGGGTTCATCGCGACCGATCACATCACTGCCAACTATCTGCGCCACAATGCGCGCACCTTCATCTTCTCTGCCTCGTGCAGCCCGGCAGCGACTGCCTGTGCTCTGGAGGCACTACGCATCCTCCGGACTGAGACGCAGATCCTCACAGACCTATGGGAGGTGACTGAGTATGCGCTCAAGCGTTTTCGTGAAGAGGGTTTTGAGATCGGACCGACAGAGTCCCCCATCATCCCCCTCTATGTGCGTGATACAGAAAAGACCTTCAAGGTTACCGCACGTGCTCTGGAGGAGGGGGTCTTCATCAATCCCGTAATCCCCCCGGCATGTGCGCCAAACGACACGCTCGTGCGCTTTGCCCTGATGGCTAAGCACACGCATGAGCAAGTAGAGGAGGCGGTGAAGCGTCTCAAACACTGCTTTTTGGAGCTCGGTATCATTGACTAAAAAACCACGCATACTCATCACCGGAGCCACCGGCTTCATCGGCACCTACGTCCTACGACTGGCACTCGAAAAAGAGTGGGATACCTATGTCGCAGTACGGCGTGAGAGTGCCACCCGGGTACTCGCCGGTCTACCCATCACGCGAGTGGAGATGGACTATGCCGACACCGAGCAGATGAGACACGCACTTACGGAGCTGCCGCCCATGGACTACATCGTACATATGGCAGGGCTGACCAAGGCTCTCTCGGCGGAGGCATACATGGAGGTCAATGCCGAAAACACCCGTCGGCTCCTAGAGGCGATCGAAGCACAGAGTCACCGTCCTGAGCGCTTCCTTCTCATGAGCAGCATGGGAAGCTATGGTCCCGTCAGCGGAGACAAGCCCCTGAGAGCGGATATGCCCCAGAAGCCCAACACCCTCTACGGTCTCAGCAAGCTCCGAGCAGAGCAGTATCTCCGCAGCAGCTCAGTGCCATACACCATCCTCTGTCCCACGGGGGTCTATGGCAAGGGGGACGAGGACTACCATATTTCGATCGATGCCATGCGCAAGGGGGTCAACTTTCTCTCCGGGACCACGCCCCAAAAACTCAGCTTCGTCCACGTGGCAGACGTAGCCCGGGCAGTCTTCTTTTTGCTCCGGCATCCCGATGCTCAGGGGCAGACCTACCTGATCAGTGATGGCAAGAGCTACACCGATAGTGACTACACCGCTATCGTCTCATCGCTCTTCCAACGTCCGATCCGAGAAGTACGGGTCCCGCTACCCATCATTCGCCTAGCATGCCGCATCGGAGACTACCATGGACGGCTGCGCCACAGCCCGCGCCTCCTCAATAGCGACAAGTACCACATCCTCACGCAGCGCAACTGGCACTGCGACTGCTCACCACTCTTGGAGCTCGGCTTCACACCACTCTACGACCTCAGGAGCGGACTGGAGGAGGTACTAAAAGACAATCTGTAAAACCCTAGATAACACTAAGAATATGGCAGACGATAAGAAAGTTATTTTCTCGATGGTAGGCGTAAGCAAGACCTACCCACCGAGCAAGCAGGTGCTCAAGAACATCTACCTCAGTTTTTTCTACGGAGCAAAGATCGGCATTGTCGGTCTCAATGGCAGCGGAAAGTCTTCCCTGCTCAAGATCATCGCCGGTATCGACCGTGACTACTCAGGCGAGGTGGTCTATGCCTCCCCCGAGTACCGCGTCGGCTACCTGGAGCAGGAGCCGCAGCTCAATGACGAGCTCACCGTCAAGGAGGTCGTCATGGAGGGAGCGGCAGAGACGGTTGCTCTGCTGAAGGAGTTTGATGAAGTAAACAACGCCTTTGGCGACCCCGATGTCCTAGAGGACCCCGACAAGATGGACGCCCTGCTCGCCCGACAAGCCGAGATCCAGGACAAGCTGGACGCACACGATGCCTGGAGCCTCGACACCAAGCTCGAGCGCGCCATGGACGCCCTCCGCTGTCCGCCTGCCGACCAACCAGTGCGAGAACTTTCGGGTGGAGAGCGACGCCGGGTGGCACTGTGCCGTCTCCTGATCCAAGAGCCGGAGATCCTGCTCCTGGACGAGCCGACCAACCACCTCGATGCCGAGAGCATCGACTGGCTGGAGCAGCACCTGCAGCGGTACAAGGGTACCGTCATCTGCATCACGCACGACCGCTACTTCCTGGACCACGTGGCAGGATGGATCCTGGAGCTGGACCGAGGCGAGGGCATCCCATGGAAGGGCAACTACTCCAGCTGGCTGGAACAAAAGAGCACACGGATGGCACAGGAGGAGAAGCAAACCTCCAAGCGTGCAAAAGCCCTAAAGAGGGAGCTGGAGTGGATCAATATGGCGCCAAAGGCACGCCACGCCAAAGGAAAGGCGCGCCTCAACAGTTACGACGCCCTGCTGAATCAGGAGACAAAGGAGAAGGAAGCTACCCTCGAGATCTACATTCCCAACGGGCCGAGACTCGGAAACAAGGTGATAGAGGCGCAAGGAGTCAAGAAAGCATACGGAGAGAAGGTACTTTTTGACGACCTAAACTTCATGCTCCCACCCAACGGCATCGTAGGAGTGATCGGACCAAACGGTGCCGGGAAGTCCACTATGTTCAAGATGATCATGGGTATGGAGCAGCCCGACGAGGGAACGTTTGAGGTGGGCGAAACCGTCGTCATCGGCTATGCCGACCAGACACACAAAGCGATTGATCCCGAGAAATCGGTCTATGAGGTGATCTCCGGCGGGCAAGATCTCATCAAGGTAGGCAACCAAGAGATGAACGCTCGGGCGTATCTGAGCCGTTTCAACTTCAATGGAGCCGATCAAGAAAAGCCCTGCAAGGTACTCTCGGGCGGTGAGCGCAACAGACTCCACCTGGCACTGACGCTCCGCTCTGGTGGCAATGTACTCCTGCTTGACGAGCCGACCAACGACATTGACATCAACACACTTCGAGCATTGGAGGAAGGTCTCGAGAACTTTGCCGGCTGTGCCGTCGTCATCTCGCACGACCGTTGGTTCTTAGACAGGATCTGCACCCACATCCTAGCCTTTGAGGGAGATGGCAACACCTTCTTCTACGAGGGTACCTACTCCGAGTACGAGGAGGACAAAGTCCGCCGCCTGGGCGAAGATGCTATCCCAAAACGCCGCTACCGCAGCTTGATCTAAAGGGGGTGCAAAAGCACCGGCGCTGAGAAGTAAACCAAATTTGTTGTGGAAATGAAATAAATTGGTAACTTTGCCCAGCAATCCTCCGACGAGGATGCAAATACGGTGACCGTAGCTCAGTTGGCAGAGCATTGGATTGTGGTTCCAAGGGTCGAGGGTTCGAGCCCCTTCGGTCACCCGAATCTTTTCAGCGAGACCGGACTTACTACAGTCCGGTCTCGCTTTTTGTATCCACCGGTCGCCCGTACCGGACCTAAGTGTCCGTCCGCCGGTAGGCAGGTGTCCGACTATCTTTGTCGGGGGATTTTGCGGGATGGAAAATTGTGGGTACCTTTGCAGTCCGAACCGATCAAAACGTCCTCGTAGGAGGTCGTCGGTGCGGCAAAAGAGAGATCATAGACATATTGGCAAAGTAGAAATACTCCGGGGTATTTGTTTCTTTTAGGAGGAATGGATGTTTCGGGGTAGCGTTAAAAGTAATAGAGTAAAGACGAAATAGGTGGCTGATGCTGTCCTTGCCGGTTTTTCGGTGTGGGTGGTGTTGGCTGCGACACGCGAGTAATTTATTTTAGATCAGATTTTG
>LT635553.1:0-361987 GCA_900120395.1 Porphyromonadaceae bacterium FC4
GAGCAGAGGAAGATTGCGGAGTTTCTATCGCTAATTGATGAGCGGATAGAGACCCAAAGGCAAACAATTGAGGAGCGAAAGAAACAAAAGAAAGCCCTCTTGCACCAAATCTTCTCTCAATCTCTCCGCTTCCCCGACTTCTTCGACGAGTGGACACACACCACCCTCGGAGAAGTATGCACAATTAAAACTGGAAAACTTGATGCTAACGCTATGGTTGAAGATGGATCTTATCCCTTTTTTACATGTGCTAAGCAAACCTATCAAACGGACACATATTCGTTCTCAGGGGAGGCAATACTAATAGCGGGAAATGGTGAAGTTGGGCTAACAAAATACTATAACGGAAAGTTTAATGCTTACCAACGAACTTATGTTTTGCAATCTTTAAGCAGTGATGTTATTTTGCTTTTCATCAGAAATCACATAGACTATACCTTGCCTAAGCGTATCATTTCGTTCCTAAATGGAAGTGCAATGCCGTATATCACGCTTAGCACTTTGAGTGATATGCCTATCTGCCTGCCATCATTAGAGGAGCAGAGGAAGATCGCGGAACTATTGGCTATCTTTGACGAAAGAATTGAGGCGGAAGAAGCGTTGCTTAAGTGTTACGAGGCACAAAAACGCTACTTACTGCGTCAGATGTTTGTCTAAGTAAATCATTGTACTGATTATGAACTCCGATTTTCGTCCTGACTTGATGACCAAGGATATAGTTTATTGCTTGCTTGAACAATGCCCCCAAGCCAATAGTTGTCTGCGCTATCTTTCCTATCAGAATTCCTCTCCTTTCTCGATACACTCATTTGTAGATCCTCGCAGAGCGGTAAGCGAAACTTGCCCTCACTACTTGAGCAATCGGGTACAGCGTCAAGCCAGAGGTTTCAAGCGGGCTATTGGGCTTCTTCCTTATCGTAGCGTCGCTGCGTTTCGCGGGCGAATATCCTATGAGTTAAACTGTGGTCGGAGCCATTTCTACCGATATTCATCGGGCGAATGTCCTCTTTCCGAAGCCCAGCAAGCTACTGTGCGCACTGTATTTCAAGAATTTGGCGTCGAACAAGAGGAACTCTTCGATGCTTACGAAGAAGCCTACGAGCTTTCCTACTAAGACTTTCATCCTCTTCCCCTATACATTCTGTCTTCTCTTCCCCTTTCTCTCGCTATTCCCATAGTTAAGGGACTATCTTCTCCACGCTATGAGACTACAATCCCATACCTATGAAACTATAGTCCCGTAGGTATGGGACTATAGAATACTTTATATGAAATGCTCAAACACCCAGGGCGAGTCTCTGCCATTTCTCTACTAAACGAACATTTTTCGCAAAAGATACTGCTTCTGCTCTTCGTACTTTCCGAGCAACTTCTCCTCTACCTCTATCCGCTCATCAATTAGCGATAAGAACTCTGCTATCTTCCTCTGCTCGACGAGGGATGGAAGGGAAAGAGGGAGACTTGATAAATCAGTAGCATTGATCGCTGGATAGTTCGTCCCAGTACACCGATTCAAAACTTCGCCCAAGAAAGTAGCAGCATGTATAGCATAATAGAGGAACCTTCCTGACTGAAAACTTCTAAGTTGCGCATAGCCTGTAGAGGCTACGGAAGGGATGTTCTCGACAGACCTAAAGTATAAGTTGTTTTGCTGATACGGTCTAACCATTTGGAATAGCACATCATGATCCTTTAGAAGTCGCTGAGCCCGACTTGGTGCATTATCCTTACTGATGACATTATGCTTCAAAAGGATGCCTTTTTCGACAGTTTCCAGGTCAATGTATCTGAACTTATGAGGCAACACATCTTTTGTAGGAGGGTTTATTTCAGCGACTTCTCCGAGGGTGGTGTGTGTCCACTCGTCGAAGAAGTCGGGGAAGCGGAGAGATTGAGAGAAGATTTGGTGCAAGAGGGCTTTCTTTTGTTTCTTTCGCTCCTCAATTGTTTGCCTTTGGGTCTCTATCCGCTCATCAATTAGCGATAGAAACTCCGCAATCTTCCTCTGCTCCTCTAATGATGGCAGGCAGATAGGCATATCACTCAAAGTGCTAAGCGTAATATACGGCATTGCACTTCCATTTAGGAACGAAATGATACGCTTAGGTAAGGTATAGTCTATGTGATTTCTGATGAAAAGCAGAATAACATCACTGCTTAAAGATTGCAAAACATAAGTTCGTTGGTAAGCATTAAACTTTCCGTTATAGTATTTTGTTAGCCCAACTTCACCATTCCCCGCTACTAGTATTGCCTCCCCTGAGAACGAATATGTGTCCGTTTGATAGGTTTGCTTAGCGCATGTAAAAAAGGGATAAGATCCATCTTCAACCATAGCGTTAGCATCAAGTTTTCCAGTTTTAATTGTACACACTTTTCCGAGGGTGGTTTTTTGCCACGGGGCGAAAAACTCGGGGAATCTCAAAGGGGGGCAATTGAGGAAGTAAGTGTTCGTTGCCATAGNAGCAATGGATGGAAGAGAAATGTTTAGTTTGAATAAATCTCGACCGTATAGATGAACGACTGCTATTCCTTGAGCAAATTCTGCAATCTCTCTTTTCTTCGGTCCATTCAATAGATAGGCGAGAAATCTTCCATCTGTGGTCAAACTTCTAATGACATTCAAATCACCCCCTAAAGCGACATTGTTCACTAGGACACATCGTGCTACTGCTATATCAATTGCAGTTTCTCCAGAAGAAGGGATAATAACATCTCCAACTTGACTCAATATAAGAGTTGATGGATCGATCTCCGTATGGCTTCTGATCTCTCTAATAACTTCAGATAAATACGTCGTATAGAGTTCTCCGTACAAGATGCAAGGATACCCTTGTAGAGATAATTGATCTTTTGAAATGCCTGAGCCTTTCTTTATTTCAGCAACTTTTCCGAGGGTGTTTTTTTGCCACGGGGCGGAGAACTCGGGGAATCTCAAAGGGGGGCAATTGAGGAAGTAAGTGTTCTCCCAACTATAGTGTATCTTGTCGGGACATCAAATACTAATCTTAATAGAGATACATTATGAGTAAAAACTCTTTTGAAAAAGTAGCTCGTGCTTGGCTGAAAGACAAAGTTCAGTANGTTGCCATAGTCATTACTTTATCAGTCCGAGCTCTCGGAGGTAAACATCTATTTGTTGGTCAAGGGCTGTACGATGCACTTCAAGTGATTCGATTTCACTCATCACAGTCTGAATGTNGTTGCCATAGTCATTACTTTATCAGTCCGAGCTCTCGGAGGTAAACATCTATTTGTTGGTCAAGGGCTGTACGATGCACTTCAAGTGATTCGATTTCACTCATCACAGTCTGAATGTCGATTTCCTCTTCTTCTTCAAAAGTATCTATATAGCGAGGAATATTGAGATTGTAATCGTTCTCCTCAATCTCGGAGAGCGGAACGCATCGAGAGTATTTATCTATCTCCTTGCGGTATCGGTAGGTATCTATAATCTTATCGATGTCATTGGGCTCGCCGTCCTCACCAGTGCGCAAACGGTTTTGCTTTTTATCCTTGGCAAACTCTCGGCTCGCATCGATAAAAAGCACATCATCATTGGTCTGGCACTTCTTGAGAACAATGATACATACCGGAATACCCGTAGAATAAAAGAGCTTGGGTGGCAAGCCGATAATGGCATCTATGCTTCCATCTTCAAGTAGTTTCTGCCTAATGGCACGCTCTGCACCCCTGCGAAACAGCACCCCATGTGGCAGTATAATCGCCATGGTACCGTCTTGACTCAGATAGTGAAAGCCGTGCAGGAGGAATGCAAAATCAGCGGCTGACTTAGGTGCTACTCCGTAGTTCTGGAAACGGAAATCCTGAGCAGTTTCCTCCTTAGGGTTCCATTTGAGACTAAAGGGAGGATTGGCTACGATGGCATCGAACTCTACTTTTTCACTGGGATTGTCATTATTGAGAAATGCCCACTCATTCGCCAAAGAGTCCCCATGGAATATCTCAAACTCTGTATCCTTTACTCCATGCAAGAGCATATTCATACGAGCTAGGTTGTATGTGGTGACATTGAGTTCTTGCCCATAAATACGCCCTATTCGGTCGCCCATATGCTTGCGTACATTGAGCAATAATGATCCAGAACCACAGGCGAAGTCTAATACCTTTTTGATACTTTCTTTAACGCCACGCTCGGGGTTTTGTGCATCTAAAGCAACAATCCTAGACAGGATAGTAGATATGGCTTGAGGGGTGTAGAACTCCCCAGCCTTCTTTCCTGAGCCTGCGGCAAATTGGGCGATTAGATACTCGTACGCATCACCGAGTGCATCTATGTCCGAAGAGAAAGCTCCTATACCCTCTGCGATCTTGAGAATAATGGTACAGAGCGTCTCGTTCTTTTGGTCGTAAGTCTTGCCCAGTTTCTCAGAAGAGAGGTTCACCTCAGAGAACAAGCCCCTGAATGTACTATCGAAAGATTCCGTTTCGATATGTCTGAACCCCTCCTCTAATGTCTTAAGCAGATCCGAGTTTTGTGTACGAGCCAATTCTACTATATGGCTCCACAAGTATTTTGGCTTAATCACGTAGTGAATCTTTCGACGCATCTGAGCTTCAAACTCTCCTATGTCCTCGCTATTTTCTGCATACCATCTTTGTAGAGCAGTCTCTCCTATCGAGAGCGCTTCTTCATTGGGATAGTCTCTGCCTAGCTCTCTCTTTGCTGTTTGCTCATAATTGCCAGACAAGTAGCGAAGGAAAAGGAATGAAAGCATATAGTCGCGGAAGTCATCAGCATTCATTTTGGAACGCAATTCATCTGCTATAGCCCATAGAGTTTTACCTAAAGCTTGTTGGTCTCTTGCTGTCATATTCTTTTATCTATTAAGCCTCTCTTGAAGGAAAGAGGTCGGGGTTAAACTTATAGTTCTTTATAAATGCACTCAAGATTTGCTTGAACAGCTTTTTGTTATCTTCCATCATCTCCTTCGGCTCATAAAGAGAATATTTTCCGTGAGAGAAGATGTTTATTATACGGCTATACAGAGGAGACTCTTCTTGAATTTCTTCGTTTTTGAAGCATTCATCAAATTTTTCATGTCCATGAAATGAAGCTGCTCTCTCAAGCACATTTCGAAGCATTGCAAAGTGATAGGTATATAGCTCTCCAGACTCAGCCCTACGCCACAATTCTTCCAACATTGCAACATGAAGGAACCGAGGGGTGTCATTTGTTCCACTAACAATATAGCTGTTCTCTCCATCCTTTTTGAAGTGTAAGCAGCAACGATTTTTGCTTTTCCCTTTAAAAACATTCCAAAGAGCATTATAGAAGAGAGCATGGTGCGTGGAAATAACGACTTTTTGTGTTCCTTCTTTTAATATCTCCGCCAACAAAACTGCTACTGCAACAGCGTTGTTGTCATCCAAAGATGAGATGGGATCATCAATATAGATATATTTCACCCAAGAATACCCCTCATCTTTATCTAATACTAATTGCACTATAGTCAAGAAAAAACACCAAATAAAGATTGTTTCCTCGCCTCTTGAGATTTTTATATTATCTACAGTTGCTCCTTCTGTCCCCCCTATCTCTTTAGGGGGAAGAGCCCTTGAGAAAGAAATAGCTCCTTCTTCATAGTCTATTTGAAAATCAATATCCGAGAAACGTGTCCAAAATTTTCTAATCTTGTCTTCAAGAGCATAATCGCTAGCTCCACTAAAGAATGAAGATCTTAGATTCATCTTGAGTACTCGAGTTGAATCTTCGTCAAGATCATTATCCCAAGAAAACAAGTCCTCAGTAAAAGCATTAAAGTAGAGAGTATCTCTTTCATCTCCTATCTTACCAAGATCTTTGAACTCCATAGACAAACGAGTCTTCCCCACCCCATTATAAGCATATAAGAGAATGATTCCCTTTTCTCCCAGCTTTGTTCGAAGGTTTTTGGCAAGTTCTTTCAAGTTGCTAAATTTCTCCATACATTACTTTCTTATTAGGCTTTATACGCAGAGAGTCCTGATATGTTTTGCCCCTTCGCCAATAGAGAGAATAGAGGAAATAGATCAGCTACCAACGCTTTTTCTTGCTGTACGCGCTGTTTCCAACCTAAGTCTTGGTCTCTGAATAGATCTGAAAGCTGGTCGGCATCAAAAATCATTCGGTCTAAAACCAATTGGATGAATGAATTAAGGGTTTCCGGAATAATTCCATACCGCAGGGCAATCTTTTCGATGCGTCGTCTCATCTTCCGATTTTTGAACTGCTGATAACTTTCGCTTACCTCATTAACGGTAAGGCCATTAATAACCTCTAATTGATTTATATAGTCAAGAATATCCTCCTGCTCTTCCATCAGATTACTGTGCGAAGCCACCAAACGAACCAGCTCTTCTTTTGTGAGTTCTTGCTGGCTTGGAGTTTGATTAGTAAAGCGAGAAATCAGCCCCATGATATAATCATAGTCGATCATAGCAGAGGAGAAGAGGACAAACTCAAAGTCTATATCCTCCGGATTAACCCCATCACCGGTATTGGGTGCATAATCGGATGACGGATCTTTCTGATTTTCACGAAGGGTACGAGCAGTCTCAAGGTAAGCTGTCCTAAAAGCATTCAAATCCTCCTTAGGCAACAAACTCTCTATCTTCTCTTGATCCTCGGGGTCTATGTAGATGTATTGCCCAAGTTGATTGCTCAGTCTTTGAACCTCCTTAAAGTAGTCTATAAACTCAGCCTTAGCGGTATCTCCTAATAAATTAGCCACCTCTTCCGGTTTCGGGTCTAATCCCTTGGATTCCATAAACTGAGTGAGCTTATCAATCGCTTGTTCGTACTTTACAACGACCTCGTGAGCCGGTTCGACAAGCCATATAGTAGGATCCGGCATCTCCTCTTTAAGACCAGAAAATAGACGAACAGCATCGTCTACAGACGACATCTGAGAGCGAAAATCCAGTATCTTCCCAAAGTTTTTGGTCTCATTTAGTATGCGATTGGTGCGAGAGAAGGCTTGAATAAGGCCATGATATTTGAGTTCTTTATCCACATAGAGGATGCCCAGGTATTTGGAGTCGAAACCCGTTAGGAGCATATCCACGACGATAGTTACATCTATCTTCTGGTCACGGGGATATTCATTCCATTTCTGATCTTTGATACGTTTCTGTACACCTTGGTAATAGGCATCAAATTCAGAAATACTGTGTGCAACGCCATAACGCTCATTATAGTCCGAAATAATCCCCTCTAAGGCTGCTTTTTTACTATTTGGATCGACCAAATTATCTGCTTTTTCTTGCTCTAAGTCCTCTTGCAATTGCTCCACATCTTTATTCCCCTCAGCGGGCGGAGAGAACACGCAAGCGATGTTCAGAGGCACAAAGTCAGGATTCTTTGCCCAATGTTCATCTTGTACCTCCTTAAATAACTGATAGTACTCAATAGCATCATTGATACTACTCGTTGCAAAAATGGCGTTGAAGCGTCTAGAAAATGATATGGCATCATGCTTGGCAAGAATTTCTTCGATAACTGCCTTCTTGGTCACTTGTCCATAAGTACCATTCGACTGATCATTGGGTCGATAGTAGTCTACGTTAAATCGCAAAACATTCTTATCCTCAATGGCATTCGTGATCGTATAGGAGTGTAGAAGCTTCTGAAAGACATCTTCTGTTGTTAGCTTAGAAGCCTCTTGACCTTCAATTTTGACTTGCACTGCATTCTCTCCAAATATCGGTGTTCCCGTAAAACCAAAGAGTTGTGCTTTCGGGAAAAAGACTTTGATAGCTTTATGACTTTCTCCGAACTGAGATCGATGGCATTCGTCAAAGATGAAAACAATCCGTTTATCAGAAAGAGGCTTAAGACGCTCTTGATAGTTCCTCTTATTTTTAGGGTCAAGGGCTATGCCTAACTTCTGTATGGTTGTTACTATAACCTTATCCGCATAGTCCAAAGATTCCAGCCTTTTTACAAGTGTCTCTGTATTCGTATTCTCCTCAACACACCCCTGCTGAAACTTATTGAATTCATCTCGCATTTGACGATCTAAATCCTTTCTATCCACGACAAAAAGGCATTTCTCTATATTAGGATTGTCTTTAAGAATAGTAGATGCCTTAAATGAGGTAAGCGTTTTACCTGATCCTGTAGTATGCCAGATATATCCGTTACCACGATTTTCTTCAATACACTTGACAATGGCTTGGACTGCATAAATTTGGTACGGACGCATGATTAGAAGCTTACGTTCGCTTGCGACTAGTACCATGTATCGACTGATGAGTTCCCCTAAGGTGCATTTCGCCAACATTCTTGCCGCAAAACTATGCAGGTGCATTATTTTGTGATTATTCTCATCTGCCAAATGGTATATCGGCAAGTATTGCTCTTTAGCGTCAAACTGAAACTCTTTAGCATTGTTATTGGCGAAGTAACTCGTCTCTGCTTCATTGCTCACTATAAACAACTGCATGAATGCAAGCAGGGTATTGGCATAGCCATTTCCCACATCGTTTTTATAATTGACAATCTGCTGTATCGCCGTTCGAGGCGATACTTTATGAGCCTTCAATTCTATTTGCACAAGTGGAAGCCCATTAATAAGGATTATAACATCATAGCGATGATGACTGCTATGTGTATTGATGCGTAACTGATTGATTACTTCATAGTCATTCCTGCACCAATCTTTGATATTGACAAGGGTATAGTACAAAGGAGTGCCATCCTCTCTCAAGAAAAGATTACGTTCACGCAGTAACCGAGAAGACTCATACACATCTGGTGTGGCAGGAATAATCTCAGAAAGAAGGCGCTCAAACTCTCGATCTGTCAGTATGACGCCATTGAGTTGCTCAAACTTCTTACGAAAATTGGCTTCCAAAGTTGCCCGATCTTTGATATCTGACCGATGAATATATTTAAGGCTTACAAGGCACTTAATTAATCTTTCCTCTATTTGTTGTTCGGCTGTATACATTTGTATTCAAGTTTTATTCGTTGACTATTCATTCTCATCTCGTTTGGTTGGTGCGAAACACACTACGAGCCAAAGAAGTAAAAGACTATATTGACCGTATCAATGCAATGCGTGGTCTTACCTTGCTTGACTTCACACACAAAGTGTAGCCCCGCTTCTGCTTCCTTAGAAAAGGCTACTTGTGTAAATTTATACGTCTTGCGCATCTCTTCCAGTTTGATATACCGCACAATAGTTGTATACCTTATTAATAGCAAACATAGTAATTTGAACGCTAGTATACCCCTTTTCGGGACTATTTATTTCGTTGGATAAAGGAGCTATACTTACTTTGGACGATTATGCGCTGCATATCTGTATCTAGTGTATCCCTCGGAAACTCTGTGGAGAATAACGCTTAACAGTACAAATTGATAAGTCGTTGTTGTCAAGTTTGATATACTTGCATTTTGATTTGTTGGACGACTGATTGTGCCACTTAGAGTCCTAAGTTCCTCGGTAATAGAAGATATACCAAGATGCTACATCGGATAATAAATCTAATGAAATATCTGTCTGATAAAGCTGAAAAGCATAGAATCATTGAGCCTGCTGAGGCAAATATTCTAACTGGCAATTTCCGGGTGCGAAAAAGGGTGCAGACCACGTAAGACGTTGGTCTGCACCCTTTACTGCGGAAGCGGGGGGATTCGAACAAATCCCGTCCAGCCGTTGCTACATCTATATATTCATAAAGCTCAAACGCATCACTGTAGCAAAATTGTAGCTAGCAATTGAACTCGTTTTGACTACTTCAGTGAACACCAAATGAACGCCATCATTCGCTCGTTTCTTCGGTACAAATGTAGTAAAATAAGAACTATCTGGCAAGTGTTTGATTGACCCTCTTTTAGCCACATTTTTGCTACATAAGCGGTGCAAGGTGCAAGCCCCATATATATAGGGGCTTGCACCTTGCACCGCTACGTTTCGCAACTTCCTCTCTCCTATTACTAATAGTTTTTTGAGATGCGAATACTCAACTATTAGTGGCTTGATATTTTTACAAGATAGAACTTTGTCGTTGCGCCTTATGTAATAACTTAATTGTATCCGCTATGAGCTTCATACAAACATAATAACAAACCAAATTACCGCCCTTGCATTTCATGCAAGTTAGTATGCATTTGGTGCACAATAATGCGTGTAGCGAGTTGGCAGTATGTAAAAGCTGGGGTAACTTAGAGTATATGAATACGATACAAGAATTCATTAAAGCCCTGAGACAAGAAAGGGGGATAAATCAATCGGAATTGGCTGACATTCTTAATGTTAGCCAAAGTACTCTTTCTCGCTGGGAAAGGGGTATAGGGCGCTTGACAGAAGAGCAAATTCTTCTAATTGCAGATGCCTTCAAGATTGACCCACGAAACATTTATGCATTTCTTGCATCTTCGGGGAGTCAGCAAACGATTGCCATTTTTAGAGTGGAAATAATGACAAGGGAGCTACATAAGCTATTCCTTCAGTTCATTGCTGAACAAGATCCCAGTATGATTAAAATAAACCAGTTAAGCGAAGATAAACTATGGATGTAATCGCCATGGAAAGCGAAGCTTTCAATGAGCTCATAAAACGGATCAAGCGAATAGAAAGTTTTATAGAGAGAAGTTCTGCTGTTCTACAAAGCATTGATGAAGAGCTTGAGATGACAACATTTGATGTGATGCAAACACTCAATGTGTCTAAGTCGACTCTCTATAGATGGAGGAAAAAGCAAATGATACAATATCGGTTTACCGAAAGCGGCGATGTCCGATATTCGTATAAGTCTCTATACAATTCAATCAAAGGGAACTATCTACGCATCACAGGATCGACAATAGAAGAGTGTTTGACTAATATGAATAACTACAAAGACAACATCATCTTGTGTTGTTGCTCCAACAAATTACAACCCAAAGAAGAATGATAGACAAAAAACAAATACTTGAACTTACAGCTGGAGGGCTAAATGTGTTTATCCACTATCTTGGCTTTCCAGTGAATGTACACAAAAACTTTCTCAGTCCTTTTTATGAAGACACAAAACCTTCATGCCATATTTACTTTGACGCAAAAAGCGATTGTTATAAGTTTCATGACCATGGAGATCCTAGCTATTCAGGAGATTGTTTTTGGTTCGTGGGAGAACTCTATAATCTGTCTGTACGGGTAGATTTTAGAAAAATCCTTCAACAAATAGTTGTGGACCTAAGACTACCTATCAGAAGCGATGAAGTCCTTGATAGAGTAGCCCTAACTAATAAAGCTATACGGATATCTAATCCAAAGACAGTACAACCTATTCCAAAATCCAGTAAAGCTAGGCTTTACTCTCTTGAACCACTCCCCTTTACAAAGGGGTTTCTAGACTATTGGAGCAAATATGGTATCACCGAAAAAACTTTGAAGAGGTATGGAGTTATCAATCTTCAGAAATTCTCTTCTATCAATAGTGAAGGGAATGAGTTTTCTCTAATAGCTAAAGAAACAGAACCTATTTTCGGGTATCAAGGGAAAGACTTCATTAAAATATATCGTCCATTTAGTACTCGCTTAAAGTTTCTCTATGGTGGCGAGAAACCGTCTCTTTACTGCTTCGGGCTTGATCAGCTGCCAGCTAAAGGAGATGTCATTTTTATTACGGGAGGAGAAAAAGATGTCCTCTCTCTTTCTGCTCACGGTTTTAATGCGATTTGCTTTAATAGTGAGACTTCTCAAATACCAAAGAAAATCGTTGAAGGATTGACCCTTAGATTTAAGCATGTTGTGCTACTATACGATGTCGATGAAACTGGTATTCGAGAAGTTGCCAGACAGAAATTGGAACTTCAAGAGTACAAGATCTATTCTCTGCGTCTGCCATTAGTGGGTAGTAAGTATGAGAAAGACATATCCGATTTTTTTGCTCTCGGGCATACAAGTTATGAGTTAAAGGATTTACTCTCCCAACTTCTCAAGAGTTTGTATGCTGAAACACTTATGATTATGAAATCCTGCGAACTAGACTACTCTAATCCCCCGCATGTCTCAAATTCAATTGTATCTATCAATGATGTTCCTCTAGGATCCCAAGATAATCTATTGTGTATTACAGGGGGTGAAGGTACTGGCAAGAGTAATTACGTGTCTGCAGTCGTATCAGGGGCAATATGCTATAACAAACTAGCTCCTGGGGAGACTTTAGGGATAGATGTTAGTCCTAACCCTTATGGGATGGCTGTAATACACTATGATACAGAGCAGTCTGAGGCTCAACTTTATAAAAACATGCGTAAGACTCTATCAAGAGCAGGCTTAAGAGAGATGCCCCCTTTTTATCATTGCTTGTATCTTGCATCTCTTTCAAGGAAAGATCGAATTCATCTCATTGAAGATAGCTTAGATCTCTTCTATCATCAACATGGAGGGATACACTTAGTAGTTATTGATGGAATTGCAGACTTGGTGCGTTCTGCAAACGATGAGACCGAGAGTATCGCTGTCGTAGATGAGCTTTATAGACTAGCTGGTATTTATAACACATGTATCATTTGTGTATTACACTTTGTGCCAAACGGTATCAAGCTTCGTGGCCACATAGGCTCAGAATTACAACGTAAGTCAGCAGGAATTCTTTCAATTGAGAAGGATGACAATCCGGAATACTCTGTAGTCAAGGCTTTGAAGGTGAGAGATGGGAGCCCTTTAGATGTCCCGATGATGCTCTTTGGATGGGATAAAGGGCTGGAGATGCATGTCTATCGTGGTGAAAAGTCTAAGGAGGATAAGGAGAAGCGAAAAACTGACGAATTAATCTCAATTGTTACGGAGGTCTTTCAAAGCAACCACCGTCTCTCTTACCAAGAGTTGTGCGATGTCTTAATGCGAGAGATGGGAGTCAAAGAGCGCACAGCAAAGAAGTATATTGCTTATATGAGAGAGCAACGTATCTTGTCACAAGATACTGCAGGGAATTATCAAAAAGGGGAACTATGTCATACTTAGACTATCTTACAGAAGATCCTTGGCAAAAACGTCTGTTCGATAAGCTTGCGAGTGTGGAAGAAAAACTAGACCACTTGCTGGTATTACGAGAGCAAGCCATAGAAGCTGCTGTTCGGCCACCGCTCAAACCAGAGTATCTTGACATCATCGATGTATCTAGATTGCTAAAGGTTGAGCAAAAGACCATCTACAACTGGGTATGGGCGGGTAAGATTCCTTACCTCAAAGCTAATGGTCGCCTATTGTTCCTTCGTGAGGAAATCGATGAGATGCTAAAAAGAAGAGAGGAGTGGTAGATGTTAGGTTTATGCATCAACAGTAAGCAAGGCGAACAAAGATGGGCTAGAGATCTCTCCTATTTGGTCTTGTTTCTCAATCACTAAGAATGCTTACATTTGCACTCAAACAGAGTGAACATATTAGCTTTTGAATAGCAAAAAGAATTCATAATAATGCGACTAAGCATTTTACAGAAAACTTAGTTCTGTATTTGTTTGGTCCTCAGATATAGTAGATATGGGAAAGACTGCAATTGATGTATGGGAGCAGATCAAGCTGCTTGAAAGTCGTGGAATGGTTATTAAGGATAAAGAAAAAGCCCAAGAAGTGCTTTTGGATGCGGGGTATTATCGCTTAGGGTTTTATTGGTTCCCTTTCGAAACAACATATCCGAATAAAATTAACAGGACTCATCAGTTTAGAGAGGGGACTAATTTTGACTACATCGTGAAGCTATACTACTTCGATTTTAATTTAAGGAGTATCCTTATGAAGTATCTCAACCGCATCGAGATTCATTTCAGAACGTTTCTCATATACAAGGTGTCGAATTATTATAGGACATCTCCTACATGGTTTGCAGACTCCACTGTTGTGACCGCAGCATACGTAAGGAAGTTTGATCAGGAAGTCTATACCAATCGATTTAAGTCTATTTCTATTATACAGCAGCACCATAAAACCCATATAAACGACAAGTATGCTCCCGCTTGGAAGACATTGGAATATATGACTTTAGGAGGAATAATCCATCTTTTCAAGGCACTTAAAGACAAGATGATTTGTAGAGCAATCAGCGAACATTTCAAAGTAAGACAACTGCCAGTGTTTGAAAGCTACTTGAAAACAATTCTCACGATAAGGAATTATTGTGCACATGGCAATGTGTTATATGATATTGCGCTACCAACATCTATAAGACGAGGTCCAGCTGGTCAGATGGAAAGTGCAAACTATCATAAGCTCTATGGTGCAATTAAAGTCATATACTACATGACAGGAATTGTGTCAGTGAATCGTCAAGCTGACTTGAAGGAAGAATTGATAAAGTTGTTCGACAAGAACGAGAAATACAATGAGGTACAAAACATCATTGCTGAAGCAACTGGAATCAAAAACATTCGGGAAATGCTTGCGTAAGTCAGAATAAAGAATTACCTTTGCAGTAAGAAAAGTGCCGATAAAGACTTTTAGACGCTCTATTAGCACTATAAAAGGTAGAAAAATGGGGCTATACACTTCGTCTGTATAGTCCCTTTTTGCTTTATACAACTGGCTTAGTTTCCTTTCTTATCGACAAACTCGAATTATAAAGCGTCTTTTGAAGGTGACGCATAGCAATCATCTCCACTTAGGCTTAGGGGTGTGTTGGGGTGTCGTAAGTTCAGGCTTCTGCTTCACCTCCTGAGTTGTTGCTTCTGGTGTCGTAATTTGACCGAGAGCAAGCCATAGAAGCAACTGTTAAGCCACCGCTCAAGCCTGAGTATCTTGACATCATCAATGTGTCTAGATTGCTAAAGGTTGAGCAAAAGACCATCTATAATTGGGTATGGGCTGGTAAGATCCCTTACCTCAAAGCTAATGGTCGCCTACTGTTCCTTCGTGAGGAAATCGATGAGATGCTACGAAAACGAGATGACTAGTAATCTTTTTTCTTTCAATCCGACTGTTTTGTTGTGTAAGTACTTGCACTTACACCACAAAATGACTACCTTTGCTAAAAGGTCAAGTAGTATGACAAGCAAGAGTATTAAAAAGAGGATTTTGGATTTTGAGATGGGAAAAGTTTTCCGACTGGAGGACTTAGAGCTTTCTCGTTCGGAGTACAATGCAGCTGTGGTAGCTTTAGGACGATTGGCTCAGGAGGGAGAGATCGAACGACTTAGCCCAGGAGTTTATTACAAGCCCAAGCAAACCCGATTTGGGGTTGTCGGACCATCGATGGAAGACAGATTCCGAGACTTACTCTATGACGGGGACACGCCTATTGGCTATTTGACAGGCCACTATGCTTTCAACCTATTTGGACTAACGACCCAACACTCATCCATTCTTGAAATAGGGACTAACTTTCCGAAGCGAAATACAAAGCGGGGGATTTATGCCATTCGTTTTGTATTACAGAAGAACCAGATCTGTCAAGACAACATCGACATGCTGCGTCTTTTGGACTGTTTGAAATGGATCAAGAAAATTCCAGATACTACTGTCGACAAGTCGTATACTCTCCTAAAGAAGAAAGTCCGTGAATATGAAAAAGAGGATCATAAGCAACTAGTGGAACTTTCCCTAAATTACACTCCACTCACAAGAGCTTTGTTGGGTTCTATGCTAACAGACGAATCACTTGTGGCGACTTTACATCATACATTAAACCCTCTTACACGATTTAGAATCGGACTTTCCCCCGCTTTAGTGTCAAGCCAATGGAACATACAATAAGAGAGCCTCTACATTTAGACAGCGAGTCATTCAGAGACTTGCTACAAGCATCTTCTGAGGATTTGAAAATCCCAGTCCAGTTGATTGAGAAAGACTATTATATCTCAGCAATACTCCGAGCCTTATCTAAAAGCACCTACAGTCGGCAGATTGTATTTAAGGGAGGGACTTCATTGTCCAAAGCTTTTCAATTGATTGACCGGTTTTCTGAAGATGTGGACTTTGCCGTCATCAGCGGTGATATGAGTGGCAATCAAGTCAAGATACTATTATCTAAGCTGATGAAAGAGGTTACGGCGGGTTTTACAGAAGATAAATCCTTTGCTGATATATCCAAAGGGTCAAAGTATAGGAAGCAAGCATTCTCCTATGATGCTCTAGTGGGGTTGGATGTTTCCGTCAATCCTATTCCTTCGAGAATTATCGTAGAGATCAGTTCGTTTGCCAATCCTTTTCCTTACGAAAGAAGGACGATAGAACCATTTGTGACGACTTATCTGAAGAAGCAACACTTGGAGGATGTGGCTGCTCAATATCACCTTGAACCTTTTGAGTTAAATGTGTTGTCGCTGAAGCAAACCTTATGCGAGAAAACCGTTTCTCTCATTCGCTTCTCTATGAGCCAGGATCCATTGGCATCTCTTTCGTCTAAAATCCGCCATTTCTATGATTTGAATGCTCTTATGACTATCAAGGATTTGGAGGAGTATGTTTGTGGTGTAGAGTTTGTGCGTGATGTAGAAACTTTGGTCAAGCATGACCAAGCAGCCTTTGACGAGCCTTTTGGATGGAAAGGTCTAAAAGACCTAACCCAATCGCCATTGGTATTGGATTTTGAAAAGTTATGGGAAGCTCTAACTCCTAGGTACGAAGAGAATTTATCTGCAATAGCTTATAGGGAAATTCCATCTTCAGAAAGGGTGAAGGTATCATTCTTGAAAATCTTAGACTCACTGAGAACGATTAACCTCACAAAAAGTAGCGGGTAAGGTTATCTATTACCGAAAATCTCCTATATGATTCTATCGCAATTTCGGCTTGGATATAACTACTCGGCTCGTTACTTCTCGATTGTCTTGATGAGTTTGAGTGACGGGGTCTGAAAGAGAAGTCTCTCCAGCATCTTTAGGTGAGGTTGATGTGGCAACACATCTCGTTTCTTGTACCTCTTTTTCTTCCTCTGGAGAAGAAAGCGTGAGGGCAATCTTTCTGTCCAGCTCGGCTGCTTGGGCTTTGAGAGAACGCAAATCCTCCTCCTTCTTCCACGAGCTATTGGCAATGGTGGTGTAGACCTCTTTATTCGCTGAGACCTTTGCTATCTCCTTCTCGTGAGATTCGATCACCTTGGGAATGCGCTCTAACGCATTGAAGAAGTTCAGACAAGCCAGCTTAGGATCATTTGCCAGCTTGCCGTTATTGTAGGTGTAGTAAATACTCCCCTCGCCCTTTACGAAGAAGCGGTTCACCGATAGGTCAAATAAGTTCTGAGAGGAACTTTCCGTCTTGACCATAACAGAGAAGCCATAAAGCTCTCCAATCTTGTTGTACTCACCATTGGTACGAGCCTTTTCTTCTATCTCTTGAAGACGATGAGCAATCACTTTGATGTCAGAACAACCCTCTACGCCTTTAATTGAAAGTCGATTGACTGGGTTGCCTTCAGTATCTCGTTCCACTCGTTGCTCAAAGCAAGCGAGGTCTTTCTTCGCCTCTTGTATCTTACCCGTGTGATAAGAGAGTGAATGATCAATCTCTGCCAACTTACCTACAGCTCCATTTCGTTCACGAAGAAAGTTCTTACGTTCTGACTCTAATGCGGTAATCTTCTTATCTAGCTTTGCCTTTTCCAAAAGGTCTGTATTGCCAGATAGCACAGCTACATACTCAGAGAAGTTCATGCCACTATCCTCGTCCATTGAGCCTTCATCGATGGTACGCATACCGAGCTGATTGCTCTTCAATTGATTGATGAAAAGCTGCTTGTTGTGTAGCAGGTTGAACTTATAGCTGTCCAACGAACGCTCCACTGCATATATGATCACATCGACCTTGTTGTCGGCAAACTCCTTGGCGACCAAATTGCCCTTTCGGATAGCTCGTCCGTTGCGTTGCTCTAAGTCTGACGGTCTCCACGGGGTATCAAGATGATGTATAGCCACAGCTCGTTGCTGGGCATTGACACCCGTGCCCAACATAGATGTAGAGCCGAAGATGATACGTATATCTCCCCTATTCATTGCTTCTACCATCGCTTTCTTCACTTTCTCATTCTTGCACTCTTGGATGAAGCGAATCTCGTGAGATGGGATGTGATACTCCTCTACCAACTTACGCTTAATCTCCGAGTAAACGTTCCACTCGCCTGACTTATAAGTCCCCAAGTCGCTGAAGACAAACTGTGTCCCCTTCTGCTCGTTATACTTCTGATAGTAGTTGTTGAGGAGCTTGGCACAGTGGCTGGCTTTGTTATCTATATGATCCGAATACTTTTCTAGGTCAATCATTCTCATATCCAAGCTCATCTTGCGGGCATAGTCCGTTGCGATCAGCATCTTGGCTTTCTCTTCCTTTTCCGATAGCTCATCTCGTCCTAAAAGGGTCGCATCCCCTGTCTTGGCGAACTCCATCAACTTGCTGATAAACTCTTCTTGCTCAGGTGTGGGCGGTATGTTATGCAATATCTCGTTCTTCTCTGGGCGGTCGATGCCGATGTCCTTAGCGGTACGATAGTCACAAATCTCCGCATAAAATCATTTTACGAGAAGTAAATGCTTGACTAATAGAAGTTTGATAACAAAAAAGACAAAAAGGAGAACGAATAGGAAACGAGCGAAGCTCTTTCACACTCCTTATTTTGCACAACTTCAAAGAACCCTTGCTTCTCGTTGCAAAGGTACGTATTTATTTTGTGGGGAATGTGTGAAACAAAAGAAGCTTATACCTCGCAACAATGATCCTTATTTTTGTTTGGGACAACACTCATAAAATCGTATCTTTGCACCTGAGTATTCTACAATGTAGTAAAGTAAATCAACAGATGAAGGCGATAAATAGAATTAAAGCTGTACTTGCAGAAAAGCAGGTGTCAGGTAAATGTCTGGCAAAGGAGATTGGTCGTACAGAGAATACTGTTTCTCGGTGGTGCTCCAATAAAGTACAGCCATCTCTTGAAAACCTTTTTGAGATCGCTGAAGTATTAAATGTTGATGTAAGAGAACTGATAAAATCGACTAAAGAATAGGCTGTATATCATCCATTTAATACTTTACATGTTGAATAACTTCGCATAATATCAAATTATTAGACCTTTGCAATATGCAACCAGAAGAAAAGGCTCGAGTTATCATAGACGGCATGCTAGAAGAAGCAGGTTGGAAAGTGGTGAATAGGGATGGGTATGCTCCCAACCTTACTGCTGTGGCAATAAGGGAAGGATTGATGAAAGGCAACAAAGAGGCCGATTATTTTCTTTTCCTTAATGGGAAGGCAGTTGGCATATTGGAAGCTAAAAGAGCCGATTCAAATGTAAACTCAGACATAGTCAAAGAGCAGGCTACTCTTTATACCCGCAGTTGTCCTTCTTGGTGTCAAGCTTGGTTCCCCTCGATTCCTCTTCCCATAGCATACGTTTCCAACAGCAAAGACTTAATGTTTTATGATACTCGCAAGAGCAATTCCACATTTGAATATTGTAACCATATTCATACCCCATATGAGCTTACTAAACTGCTAGGAATAGAAGATGAATATGCAGGCTTACCCTCCCTTAGCCCCAAAGGATTGCGTAATTGCCAATTTGAAGCTGTAACGGAATTAGAAAAAAGTTTTCGTGCTGGAGACTCTCGAGCGTTGATGGTACTTGCCACGGGTGCTGGGAAAACCTATACGGCTTGCCTTGTCGCTTACCGTATACTTTCGTTCACATCAATGAGACGCATTTTGTTCTTGGTGGACAGAAATAATTTAGGCAAACAAGCTGAGAATGAGTTTGGCACTTTCAGACTGACAGAAAATGGAGATCCATTCAATACGATCTTTACGGTAAATCGTTTGAGATCCTCAAAAGTTCCAGAAGACAGCAATGTTTTGATTTCCACCATACAACGTCTATTCTCTTTACTAAAAGGGGAGGAAATCGAAGATAATGAAGAGGATGATGAGAACATAGAGGACAGAGATATAGAGCTTCCTGAAAACCCCAATTTGCCTTCTGACTTCTTTGATATGATAATCATTGATGAGTGCCATCGCTCCATCTATGGGAGCTGGAGAAAAGTACTTGATTATTTCTCAAAAGCAAAATTGATTGGCTTGACGGCTACACCTATACCTGAAACAAAGGCTTTCTTCAATAACAATATCATTGTAAACTATACATTGGAAAAGTCTATTGTGGATGGGGTTAATGTTGACAGTCGTATTTATCGCATCAAAACAGAGATTACTGAGAGTGGCGGAGCTATTCTTGAAGGCGAAAAAATAAAAAAGGAAACTCGCTACACAGGACAAACACAAACAATTAGCAATCAAGAGACCAAGAATTATACACGTGAAGAATTAAATAGGAGCATTGTTAATCCAGCCCAAATAAAACTCATTTTGGAGACCTATCGAGATGCAGTGTACACAGAAATGTTCACTGACCCTCAACGTGAACCTAATATGGATTATCTGCCAAAAACACTTATATTCGCATTGAATGAGAGTCATGCTACTAACATCGTACAGATTGCCAAAGAAGTTTTTTGTCGTAATGACAATCGTTTTGTGCAGAAGATCACTTATTCTTCAGGAGATAGTAATGAACTGATTCGCCAATTCCGAAATGACAAGGATTTTCGTATTGCTGTGACTTGTACTCTAGTGGCTACGGGGACTGATATCAAACCTCTTGAAGTAGTAATGTTTATGCGTGATGTAGCCTCTGAGTCTTTGTATGTCCAAATGAAAGGGCGTGGTGTGCGTACCATTGGAGATGATCAGCTTCGCAATGTTACGCCAAATGCTTATAGCAAGGACTGCTTCTTCTTGATAGATGCTGTTGGAGTAACTGAGCATGAAAAAACGATCGTTGCGCCTTCTGATAGCACAATGACTAAACAGATTTCTCTGAGAGACCTTTTGGAAAAGATTACTCACGGGAATGTGACCGATGATTATTTGCGCTTATTGGCAAGCAGACTATCTCGTATTAGCCATAAGTGTGAAGAGAAAGATCAACACGAATTTACTCGCCTTGCTCATCAAAGTATGATAGATATAGCTTCAAATATCTTCACAGCACTTGAGAATAACAATTTGCCTACATACTTCAATGTAAATGAGCCTAACACAGAGCGTAAAGCTTTGGTTCGAAGTATCGCTAATTATCCTGATGCACGTACGTACCTACTGATATTGAATGCTGGTTTTGTTGAGACCTTGATGCCTGGCGAAGATACGCTTATATCTAAAGGCTTTTCACAAGAGGAGGCAAAATCTACGATTTCTGCTTTTGAGGACTATTGCTGGGAGCATAAGGATGAAATAGAAGCTCTTCGGTTAATTTACAATAATAGTGGAGAACCAATTACGTATGTTATGTTGAAAGATTTGGAGAACAAACTAAAATGGGCAAATAGTAAATTCAATAGATCTTCGCTTTGGAACTCGTACACCATCATCAATCCGCAGTCAGTCAAACAGTATTCTACAAGGGATGAAAAAGAAGCCTTGACCAACATTATACAACTTGTGCGCTTTGCTTTTCATCAAATAGAAAAACTTGAAAGTCTATACCCAACGGCAGGACAGAGATTCAATCTTTGGTGCGGACAGATTCAGCGTCCGTTATCCTCAAAGCAAATTGAATTGATGCATAAAATACAAGACTACATCGCATCTAATGGATACTGCACGATTACAGAAATCAAGGGAAACGACAAGGCTTTGGCAGCACAACTCATAAAAGCTTTTGCAGGTAAAGAAAAAGTAAATGATGCGTTATCTTCATTAGCTCAATTTATCATCTATAGAAAAGCAGCGTAATATGGCAACGAATATAGCAACAGAGCAAGCCTTGACTAAAAAGGTTTGGGAATTAGCAACGACCTTGGCAGGTCAAGGTGTCGGCTATACAGATTATATAACTCAGCTTACATATCTGCTATTCCTCAAGATGGATGCAGAAAGCGAAGAAATTTTTGAAGAGGGATCTTCTATTCCAGAGGGTTACAGATGGAATAATCTAAAGGATGTGGAGGGCTTAGAGTTGCTCAGTCACTACGAGAAAACGCTCAAAATACTTAGTGATCAAGACAACCTAATTGGGACGATATTCACCAAAGCTCAAAATAAGATTACCAAACCCGTCTATCTTAAAAAAGTGATTTCCATGATTGATGAGCAACAGTGGCTCGTAATGGATGGCGATGTGAAAGGGGCAATCTATGAAGGTATCTTAGAAAAGAACGGGCAAGATAAAAAGAGTGGTGCTGGACAGTACTTCACTCCCCGTCCGTTAATACAAGCAATGGTTGATTGTCTCCAGCCAAAAATAGGCGAAACTGTATGTGATCCAGCTTGTGGCACAGGCGGTTTCCTTTTAGCCGCATACGACTATATGAAAGGACAGTCTCAGGATAAGGGAAAGTGCGATTTCTTAAATAATCAAGCACTGCATGGTGTGGACAACACACCCTTGGTTGTTACATTGGCTTCAATGAACTTGTATTTGCACGGCATTGGTACAGACAGAAGCCCCATAGCGTGTGAAGACTCTCTAGAGAAAGAGCCAGACACATTGGTGGATCTCATTCTCGCCAATCCTCCATTTGGCACTCGTCCTGCAGGTTCCGTAGACATCAATCGCCCCGACTTTTATGTAGAGACCAAAAACAATCAGCTCAATTTTCTGCAACATATGATGTTGATGCTGAAGAGTGGTGGACGTGCTGCTGTTGTGTTGCCCGATAATGTGCTTTTTGAAGGTGGAGCTGGTGAGACTATTCGTAAAAAGCTGCTAAGTGATTTCAATCTGCACACAATCTTAAGATTACCGACTGGGATTTTCTATGCACAAGGTGTAAAGGCAAATGTGCTATTCTTTTCCAAAGGGCAACCAACAAAGGACATTTGGTTTTATGACTATCGAACGGATGTAAAACACACATTGGTGACAAAAAAATTACACCGCCATCACCTCGATGATTTTGTTGCTTGTTACAACGCTTCCCCACGAGTGCAAACCTACGATGAAGTGTCAAGTCCAGAGGGACGCTGGAGAAAATACACTGTAGAAGAGATTCTGACACGAGACAAGACCAGTCTTGATATCACATGGATAAAAGCTGGCGGAGAGGAAGAAGAATGTTCCTTGCAAGAGTTGATAAACGATATTACTTTACAGAGTAATACTATTAGCAAGGCTGTGGCCGAACTACAAAAACTTATGGCAGGAATCAAAGAATAGGAAAGATGGAACAGCAAGTTAAAGTTAGCCAAGAGCAACAATTTAATGAGGTCGTCCTCATCATTCAACAGCACCGAAGCAAAGCTTCCCAAGCCATCAATCAGGAAGTTTTGCTCACTGCATGGCATATTGGTGGATACGTGTCGGCAAAACTGAAAAGCGAAGAATGGGGGCGCAAAGTAGTGAGTCAGCTCTCAGAATTCATTCGTTCGCACCATCCTGAAATCAAAGGGTATAGTCGAAGCAGTATCTATAATATGGTAATGCTTTACGATGAATATTCTTCCTTGTCTTTTCAAAGTACGGTGCAAAAATATCTTCGCGCGGAATTTGTCCAGCCAGTGGCTGGACAATTGAAAGACTACTCTAAAGAAGATCTAGACAGCACAATTTCTCCACATATAAATGCGCAGTCATTAGCCACACCAATACCCAAAATACTGACATATACCACCCTAACGAATCTTATAGAAATTACTTGTCGATGCAAAAGTGATGAGGAACGTCTGTTCTATATCCTTTATGCTCATAAAGAGCAATTAGCAAAAAGAGAATTACAGCGTTGTATTTCCAATCAGACCTATGCCACGCTGTTAGGCAGTAAAAAGAATATGTCTAGGGGACTGTTAGAAACTTACCCCAATGCTCCTATTATCTTCAAAGACACGCTATTTGTTGACTTTCTTGGACTTCCTCAAAAGCATAGTGAAGTAAGCCTGAAAAGTGGACTAATTGAACATATGAAGCAGTTTATTCTTGAATTAGGTAAAGACTTTATCTTTATGGATCAAGAATATAACCTCAATGTAGGAGCTTCAAGTTTCAAAGCAGATTTATTGTTTTACCATCGTGGATTGCAAGCTCTTGTTGCAGTAGAATTGAAAAAGACAAAATTCCACCCACGAGACCTTGGTCAATTGGAGTTTTATCTTGAAGCTCTTGATCGTGATGTTAAGCGAAGCAATGAAAATCCCTCTATTGGAATCCTTCTTTGCCCAGAAGCAGATAAGGTGGTAGTGGAATATGCTATGAGTCGTAGTATGAGTCCAACGATGATAGCTGAGTATAAACGAATCCTTATCCCACAAGAACGCATGCAACAACAACTCAATGAGTATTGCAACCACTTCTTAGAGGATGAAACTGACGTGAAATAATCCCAGCCGACAACAATGGACACAAAGAAATTACGCCAAAAGATATTGGACCTCGCCATTCATGGCAAACTCGTTCCTCAAGATCCAAACGATGAGCCAGCCTCTGTGCTTCTCCAACGTATTCGCACAGAGAAAGAACGCTTAATCAAGGAAGGGAAGATTAAGCGCAGTCGAAAGCCTGCCAAAACTTCTGATACGCCCCATTATCCCTACGAGTTGCCAGAGGGGTGGGTGTGGTGCAAGTTGGATGACTTGGCTTTTTACAAGAAAGGACCTTTTGGAAGTAGTCTCACAAAAGCTATGTTTGTTCCTAAAGGTGATGATACATACAAGGTTTATGAGCAAAAGANGTGAACGTATTACCAAATGGATGGTGTTTGACAGATATAGGAGAACTTCTGATTAATCGTGACGGTGAAAGGAAACCTATTTCGTCAGTGATACGTAGCAAGCAAACGAGTAAAATTTATGATTATTACGGTGCAGCAGGGGNGTGAACGTATTACCAAATGGATGGTGTTTGACAGATATAGGAGAACTTCTGATTAATCGTGACGGTGAAAGGAAACCTATTTCGTCAGTGATACGTAGCAAGCAAACGAGTAAAATTTATGATTATTACGGTGCAGCAGGGGTAATAGATAAAGTGGATAGTTATCTCTTTGATGAAAGATTGCTTCTCATAGGAGAAGATGGTGCTAATTTATTATCAAGAAGTAAGAATAACGCATTTTTCGCAGAAGGAAGATATTGGGTCAATAATCATGCTCATGTGTTGGATGCTACAGATAAAAACTTACTTGACTTTATCGCAATTGTTATCAACTCAATGAAACTGGACGATTATATTACGGGGTCAGCCCAGCCCAAGTTGTCACAAGATAATTTGAATAAGATTCCAATTGCTTTACCTCCATTAGCTGAACAACACCGCATTGTAACTGAAATAGAAAGGTGGTTTTCTTTGATTGACATCATTGAAACTGGAAAAGATGATTTGCAGACTATAATCAGGCAAGCTAAAAGCAAGATTCTTGACCTCGCCATTCACGGCAAACTTGCGCCGCAAGATCCGAATGACGAGCCAGCCATTGAATTACTAAAGCGCATAAATCCTGACTTCACACCTTGTGATAACGAACATTATCCGCAGTTGCCTAAGGGGTGGTGCGCTTGTCGGTTGGAAGAAGTGACAGAAATACTAGACTCAAAAAGACAGCCAGTTAGTTCAGTAGAAAGAAGTAAGCGTATTGCAAACAAATCAAGAGAAGAGTTGTATCCCTATTATGNGAGTTTAAGTATGCGCAAAAAAAATGGGCTGAAATCAAGAATGGGTTTACCCATTTTTCTGATGGGGATATTGCTGTCGCTAAAATCTCTCCTTGCTTAGAAAATCTAAAATCAATGATATTGAAAGACCTTCCTAATGGTGTTGGAGCAGGAACAACGGAACTGTATGTTTTCAGAGCATTGTACACAAGCAGTGAGTATTCTCTCTACTTTTTTAAGTCTAACATCTTTGTTCGGAAATGTGTTGGCACCTTCAATGGAGTTGTTGGACAGCAACGTGTTGGAAAAAGGATTATTGAAGATATACTCTTTCCTATTCCGCCGAGTGTCGAGCAAGAGCGAATAGTCGCAAAAATAAAAGAGCTATTCTTTTTTATTGACGAAATCCAAGAATCATTGGAAGCATAGCCATAATGACTACGCTTCCAACGAGAAATCACCAATTCACCACTTTATCTACAATCTTCTGCTGTTCGCTTGCTGTGCGACGTAGATAAATACGAGTGGTTTCAATGCTTTCGTGCCCCATCAGGTCAGCTAACAGGGCAAGGTCATTGAATCTATCAAGGAAGTTTTTGGCAAATCGATGGCGAAACGAATGAGGGTAAACTACATCTCGATTGATACCATACTTCTCAGCAAAATGTTTCAGCTGTTGGGCTATACCACGTGTTGTGATGCGATTGCCAAAGCGATTGAGGAAGATATATCCTGTTGTCAATCCTTTTTCTTTAATCCATTTGGTGGCTTCTGAGCGCAAGTTCTTGGGGATATATAAACGTCTTATCTTACCTCCTTTGCTATATAAGTCAAGATACCCAATTTGGACATGCTCTGCTTTGATATGCAGAAGTTCACTCACACGTGCACCTGTTGCAGCCATGAACCAAACGATAAAATACCATTCATCGTAGCCGTCAGACTTGAGTTTCGCTTTTAGAAACTTGTAATCCGCATCACTGATTACGTTTTCCAGGAAATTCTTCTGCTGTACCTTGACAAATTTCATCTTGAGCTTCTCTTGCTTGATAAACTCCAAGTACTTATTGATACCTTGCAAGCGTAGGTTCACAGTCTGTGGCCTGAAGTTTTCTACCAAGTACCCTTTGTAAGCCAAAAGGTTTCTCTTGTTTACTTCCTTGTAGTGGTTAAGGAAATAATTAACCGTCCACACATAAGATGTGATGGTGTTTTGTGCCAAATTTGTTTTGGCTAAATGCTTTTGAAATGCTGTTACCATATTACATTGAGTTAAAATGAATACGGTAGCAAAAATGGTGACAATAACGAACATTATCCGCACTTGCCTAAGGGGTGGGCTATAACCTCTATGCACGAGGTTTGCAGTTTGTTTGATGGAGAAAAGCAAGACAACAGATCTATGATCAACTTAGATGTAAAGTTTTTAAGAGGTCTTTCTGATGGGATAATTCTAAAGAAAGGTAGATATGTTCGAGCCAATACCTATATGATATTGGTAGATGGGGAAAACTCAGGAGAAGTTTTCAAAACTCCGATTGAAGGCTATCAAGGTAGTACGTTTAAGCAACTAAGTATCAATGAGAATATGAATGAGGAGTATGTCTTACACATTATAAATCTGCATAGAAAGGCTTTAAGAGAAAACAAGGTTGGATCTGCCATTCCCCATTTGAACAAGAAACTATTTAGATCGATAGAAGTGCCGATACCTCCTTATGCAGAACAAGAAAGAATTATCGTAGCAATAAACTTCGCATTCAATAGGTTAGATATAATTGAGGAGAGTCTATAGGCTCTCCTCAATCTCTTCCAATAGGCTGAAAAGTTGCTCAATCTTATCTACTATGCGTTTTTGTTCGGCAAGGGGAGGAAGAGAGATTCTGATAGAGCGCATATCTGCTTGAGTAAGTTTCAAACGTGTGCTACCTTTTGCATATTCAGAATAATCTAAATGATTAAGGTAATGTAGTAGAAAAGCAGGAGCACATAAAGGGGCTAATATATGTGCATGATTATTAACCCAGCATTTTCCCGATATAGGATAGGCTTTTATAGCATCTTTATCAAGGAATGGAGCACCATCTTCCCCAAGCAGTAAATAGTCGCCTTCTATTAGATAATCATCAATCATTCCAACCAAACCTGTTGCGCCATAATAGGGATACAACTCTTCTCTTGATTTGTTTGCAATACGCTTACTTCTTTCTACTGAACTAACTGGCTGTCTTTTTGAGTCTAGTATTTCTGTCACTTCTTCCAACCGACAAGCGCACCACCCCTTAGGCAACTGCGGATAATGTTCGTTATTGTCACCATTTTTGCTACCGTATTCATTTTAACTCAATGTAATATGGTAACAGCATTTCAAAAGCATTTAGCCAAAACAAATTTGGCACAAAACACCATCACATCTTATGTGTGGACGGTTAATTATTTCCTTAACCACTACANTCCCAACTATAGTGTATCTTGTCGGGACATCAAATACTAATCTTAATAGAGATACATTATGAGTAAAAACTCTTTTGAAAAAGTAGCTCGTGCTTGGCTGAAAGACAAAGTTCAGTATGTTAAGCAAGGGACTTATTCTGTCTATGCTTTGCAGGTGGAAAATCATCTATTGCCTTACTTCTCAAATATAAATGACATAACGGAAGAGGCATGCCAATCCTTTATTCTACAGAAAATAGAACACGGGCTTAGTTTGAAGACCATCAAGGATTTAATCATCACACTCAAGATGATACAGCGGTTTGGAGTCAAGCACTTTGACTGGCACCACGTAGAGCTGGATCTCAAATATCCGACCCAATGTAAGTCACCTGCGATAGAAGTGCTTCCACGGGAATGTCAGAGCAAGATTATGAAGTATGTGCGTGAGCATTTTACTTTTCGTAACCTAGGCATCCTCATTTGTCTAAGTACAGGGATGCGTATCGGTGAGCTCTGTGCACTCAAGTGGAAAGATGTAGATTTGGTCGAGGGAGTTGTTCGTGTCAGTCGCTCGCTTCAGCGTATTTATATCATCGGAGCGGATGGAAGCCGAACGACTAAGGTCGTAGAGAGTACGCCTAAAACCAGCAATTCTCTGAGGGAAATACCTTTGAGCCGAGAACTGCAACGAGTGCTCAAACCTTTCTGTAAGGTAGTCAATCCTGAATACTATGTATTGACCAACGAACCTAAAGCCACCGAACCCCGTACTTATCGAGAGTATTACCGCTCATTGATGGAGGAGCTAAACATGCCTCGAATAAAGTTTCATGGACTAAGGCACAGCTTTGCCACACGCTGCATAGAGAGCGGATGTGATTACAAAACTGTGAGCGTTCTTTTAGGACACGCAAATATCAGTACCACGTTGGATTTATATGTTCACCCAAACCTCGACCAGAAGCGTCGTTGTATAGAAAGAATGAGCAAAAGCCTCGTCTTCTATTTATAGAAATCTTGTGTCTTTACCTTTTCGGTTGTCTACTTAATTCTTCCCATTCTTCCGTAAGCTGTTGCTGTTGGATGGCGAGTTCGGTTTGACTTTGGACTGCTTCTTCGTAGTTAGTGACACGCTCTTTTAGCTGCTTGATTTCGGCTTCTGAGCGGTGAGTTTCAAGGATGCTGTCGAGTTGGCAAGAGGAATCGTCACTCTCAGAGTGCTCCATACGTAGGATGCGATATCGTAGAGCGTAGCTTTCGAGGGTTTGATTGGCATTGTGAAGATAGACCGTCCGACCGATAGTGCAGGCGATGAGTACGATAGATATTCCCCAGATGACCCACCCCCATTCAACGTTTAACATCGAAGAGGTAGTATTTCTCGCTCTTTGGATGAGATTGTGTTTCTTCGATTTTTTTCACAAAGGGTGGCGATGCTTTCAGCCTGCTTGTCTTTAGTGCTTGGAAGCGGAACTTGAATACAAAAAAGCCCCTTGTCGATTTGAACAAGGGGCAGTAATTAGATTGGGATTTATGCGTTACAGAATAGTGTCAAGTTCCCACGCTGAAATATGGTCAATACCTTCATTTGTTGGAAGCTTGAAGTCATCCAAACTGACCACATACTTCTTGAAGTTGTCTTCTATCGACAGAAGAGAGCGGTACTCTCGCTCTATTGTCTCTTGCTCCGTTAGTTGTAGCGAGACTTGGAAATATAACCTCTTGCTTCCTTTGATAGCGACAAAGTCTACCTCAGCCTCTTTATTCGTGCCTACATAGATTTGATATCCAGCCCGTCTAAGACTTAAATAGACAGCATTCTCCAATAAGTACCCCATCCCATAGCCAAATCCAGAATAGAGATAATTGTGGTAGCACAAATCATTCAGATAGTACTTGTTATTAGCCGAAATAGTCTCCTTGCCCTTGATATTATATCTCTCTACCTTATGCACGAGGAAAGTACTCTCGAGATGGGAGATATAGTTGGAGAGCGTCTCGTAGTTGGTTTTCCTATTTCGAGACTTAAAGAAGTTGACAATGTTGGCGATGGAGATAATGTTGGAGGCATTATTGACTAGATACACAAAGAGGTCATCTAGGAGCTTCACATCCTTTACTTTATACCTAGCGACAATGTCACGAAGCATAACAGTGTCCTTTATCGAAGAGACGTAGTTTTGCTTCATCTCATCATTAGGGAGGTTGAAAAGCTCTGGTAGGGCTCCGGTCTGAAGGAAGTCTATATAACTTTCTCTATTAGGCTCTTTCTGAGTGATGCCACAGAACTCTGAAAAACTAAAGGGGAGTATTTCAAACGCGACATACCTTCCCGATAGTAGCGTTGCAAGTTCACCAGATAGCAGACTAGAGTTGGAGCCACTGATAAATATCTCACAAGGCTCAGCAAAGTCTTGGGAGTGTGAGTTGACAAATCGTTCCCACTCTTCAATGCCCTGTATCTCATCGATGAAGAGGAATACTTTCCCTTGCGGGTTGAGGTCTTTCTTGTATTGCTGAAATAGGTTCTCGAGAGCTTGATAGTCAAGAATGTCTGAAAACTCCAGGTATTCCTTGTTGATGTAAAGAATGTTATTGGGACAAGTGCCGTTGGCAATTAGCTGTGCCGCTATTTGTCTTAGGATGTAGCTCTTTCCGGCACGTCTCTGACCTACCAATACTTTGATCAGTTTGTTATCAATGTATTGCCCTATCTTATCTGTGTAGAATGTGCGTGGATACCCTAAGTCTATAGGGTTCTCATCCCAAAAGTTGTATTTCCTTATCGGTGTGAGCATTGTCAGGTGTATTTGAAATTCTTCTGTAAATGTAAGTATTTTCAAGTGTACTTGAAAATCACCTCACATCGACCATAATCTCAAATCTGCTTGAAACTTCAAGGTCGGTTATAACTGATCGGACTTATTCATTGCGTTAGCCTTTATATCATCAGCAATATCGATGTATGGTTTCATCGCTTTATAGTCGCTATGACCAGTCCACTTCATCACTACATTAGCGGGTATTCCCAAAGACAGTGCATTACAAATGAAAGTTCGCCTTCCTGCATGAGTACTCAGTAGTGCATACTTGGGAGTCACGCCATCAAGAATTTGATATGCTTCTTTATTTTCTTCATCGCCCAATCGTAATGACTTGCCGTTACCGAGACACAATATGCTCCGAGTATAGATGTCCCAGTCCAAGGCAATGAGCCTTTTGCAAAAAGCTCATCATTGGAATAATTTCCTATCAAAGCCATTACAGCATTATGAGACGCTTTCAAGTTTTTCTTTGCTTCCTCCAATAACGTGCTTTGGTGCTTCTTCCAAAACTCAACATTCAGTGCTGGGTAGGTTCTCCAATTGTAAGGCTCGGGAAGAAAAGGCTTAGGCACCCCATTGCTATTGGCTTGGACCCAATTCAATAGCAGATTATGCCACTCGTACAGATGCACAAGTACATCCCTTAGGTTCTTGTCTCTTCTCCAATGTGTTTCCTTACCGCTTGTAGTCATTTCCACAGCAAAAGGTGTCGTTTGTTGCTCTTCACTCATACCGTCGATGAGCTCCCACATCTTCACAAATTGTTGATTAGCAGATGTCATCAAATCTGCCTTTGTTATAGCTCTTGCCATATCTCTTTATTCTTTGTTTGTCTCAAAGGTAAGTAAAAGGATAAAGAGTCGGAGCCTTGTTCGTACTTACGCAAGCATTTCACGAGGTATTGCTTGTCGAACACCTTTGTCAATTCTTCCTTCAAGTCAGCTTGACGACACTTATTTTGTAGTGGAAATCGTTAAGCAAAGCTTAGGCATAGGCGGGGGCGAAAAGTTTACTACTGGAAAGAGATCGCTACTATCCGTGAAACAGTTTTCTTTCCTACTGGAAACATTTCGCTACTATCCGTCCAATTTTTTGGCTTGACTGGGAGTCTGAAAATCAGCCGTAAAAGTGGGGGGACTCCTATATATTATTATGTGCGGTCTGGTGGATGCTATCCGACTCAAGCAGAGGGATTCATGGGGGCAGATGGCAATGAAATAGAATGCGGGAGAGAGGGCGGCGGATGGTCGGGATTTTTGTATCAAGGTTGATTTTCGAGGCGTTCGTAAAAAACAAAACAAAGTCTACCACTTGCTGTTCCCTTTTATTTGGTATCTTTGCAGCGTCAAAACCAAGCACATGAAACCATAGAGCTTTCATTTCGAAAGCCACAACAATTATTCCTATCAATAACACAATAGCATGATTAGAGAATCCAACTTTTCTCTCCTCCGGCTGGTGTCTTGCCTACTGGTCTTCTTTTTGTCCGGTACGCTCTACGCTCAGACCCTAACCGTGTCGGGTACTGTCTCGGACACTGATGGTCTGCCTATGCCGGGAGTCACGGTACAGGTGGTGGGTCAGTCCGGCACCGGTACGGTAACCAATATCGATGGACACTATACGCTTCGGGAGGTGTCCGCCAACGCTACGCTTCGTTTTTCGTTCGTGGGTATGAGTACTGTAGACCGTCCCGTGAACGGAATGACGCGCATCGACGTCGTACTATCCGAAGACACCGAGCTGCTGGACGAGGTGGTCGTGACCGCCCTGGGTATCAAGCGCTCGGAGAAAGCTCTATCCTATAATGTGCAAGAGCTAAAGGATGACGAGCTGACACGCGTGAAGGATGTCAACTTCATCAACGCTCTGTCGGGCAAGGTAGCCGGTGTCAACATCAATGCTTCGTCCGCCGGCATCGGTGGTGCGAGCAAGGTGGTGATGCGTGGTACGAAGTCCATAGAGGGCTCCAATAACGCTCTCTACGTGATCGACGGTGTCCCGGTCTACACACACTCTAGGAAGGCTGGTCGGGAGTTTGACTCCTCCGGCTTCACGGACCCTATCGCTGACCTCAACCCCGAGGATATTGAGTCTATGTCGGTACTGACCGGTGCGGCGGCAGCTGCGCTCTACGGGTCGGCGGCTGCCAATGGCGCCATCGTGATCACGACGAAGTCCGGTAAAGACGGACGGGTACGGCTGACTGTGGGGAGCTCATCGGAGTGGGTGAGTGCTTTTGTCACACCACAGTTTCAAAACAGATACGGCACCGGCAGCGGCCTCTCCAAGGAGGTGGTGCGCGACAAGTCGTGGGGACGAGCACTGACCAATGCAAACGGCGGTGGGTACGATCCTGTGAATGACTTCTTTGGAACCGGGACGATATTCTCCAACAACATCTCCCTCTCCACCGGCAATGCCCAAAACCAGACCTACCTCTCAGTGGCATCGGTGCACTCAAGCGGCATAGTCCCCAACAACAAGTACAATAGGTACAACTTTAATATCAGGCACACGACCCACTTCCTGGACGACAAGATGACGCTGGACCTGGGTGCGGGCTACGTGAAGCAGTACGACCGCAACATGGTCAACCAAGGTGTGTACGGCAACCCCCTGACCGGTGCCTACCTCTTCCCGCGAGGCAATGACTGGGAGGATATCCGTATGTATGAGCGGTACGATGAGGCTCGTCACCTCTCCACTCAGTACTGGCCGGTAGGATCTGGCGGATCGCTGGTGATGCAAAACCCCTACTGGGTAGCCTATCGCAACCTCCGAGAGAACAACAAGAATCGATACATGCTCAATGCTTCGCTCTCCTACAAGATCCTGGACTGGCTCACTCTCTCCGGTCGTGCTAGGCTGGACAACAGCACCACCGACTATGAGACCAAAAACTTCGCCTCGACCAACAACCAGCTGACCGAAGGCTCGGAGCGTGGTCTCTACGGCATACAGCGCATCCACGACAGGCAGATGTATGGAGACCTGCTGCTATCGATCAACAAGCACTTTGGGGACTCGTGGTCGGTCGATGCCAACCTCGGTGCCTCGATCTCCGATATGCAAAACGACCTCATCGAAAACCGAGGCCCCATCTCGGACGGCAAAGTGGAGGGAGAGCCTGTAGGGCTAGCCAACTTCTTTGCGATCCAAAACCTGAGTGCCTCCAAGACCAAACGCCTCCAGGATGGATGGCGTGAGCAGACGCAGGCTATCTACGGCTCAGTGGAGGTAGGCTATCGCAGCATGGCTTATCTCACCCTGACCGGTCGAAACGACTGGCCCTCTCAGCTGGCGGGTGCCAAGTCGGTGCACAGCTCCTTCTTTTATCCATCGGTGGGACTCTCCACGGTGCTTTCTGAGATTTTTGAGCTGCCTAAGTTTGTCTCCTTCCTCAAGGTAAGAGGCTCCTTTGCATCGGTGGGTGCACCATTCCCAAGATTCATCGCCAACCCTACGTATGAGTGGGATAGCCAGAAGAACGTGTGGAAAAACACCACGACCTACCCCATGTACAACCTCCTGCCCGAGCGAACCAACTCCTATGAAGCGGGGTTGTCGGCGAAGCTCTTTGGGAAGTTGAACCTCGACCTAACCTACTACCACGCGGTGACGGGCAACCAGACCTTTGACCCACACTTGGGTGGCGGTGCCTACTCCAAGATGTACGTGCAGACCGGTGAGGTGCTCAATCAAGGTATAGAGCTGTCGCTGGGGTATAGCAATACGTGGGGGTGGTTTGGCTGGTCCTCCAACTACACCTTCTCCACCAACCAAAACAAGATCCTGTCGCTTGCCGAAGACGTGACCAACCCCATCACCGGAAGTCGCTTCTCGATAGAGTCGCTGGACATGGGTGGTATGGGTGATGCCCGCTTCATCCTCCGCAAGGATGGCAGCATGGGCGACCTCTACTCCAGAGTGGATCTGCAGAGAGACAGCAACCGCGATATCCTGATCGGACGCGGACAGACGCTGACAACCACTCAGCTAAAGTCTCAGGCAGACTACATCAAGCTGGGTAGTGTACTCCCAAAGGCCAACATGGCTTGGCGAAATGACTTTAGCGCCTATGGTGTGACCCTAGGATGCTTGGTGAGCGCACGTATCGGTGGCGTGGTCTACTCCAGGACACAGGGCATACTTGATGAGTACGGGGTGAGCGAAGCCTCTGCCCTCGCCAGAGACAGAGGGTATGTCCTCGTCAATGGCAGTGACCGGGTGAACCCGGAGTCGTGGTACTCAACCATCGGCAACAAGGGCGTGCCCCAGTACTATACCTACTCAGCCACCAACGTCCGACTACAGGAGGCGTCCATCGGCTATACAATCCCCCGCAAGTGGCTCGGTGAAGTCTGTGACCTTACCGTGACCGCAGTGGGTCGCAACCTGCTGATGCTGTACAACAAAGCACCCTTTGACCCAGAGAGTGTCGCAACGACAGGCAACTTTTACGACGGGATTGACTACTTCATGATGCCCTCCTTGAGAAGTGTTGGTATCAGCCTAAACATGAAATTTTGATAATGCATAAGATGAGCTATATTTTTCGACTAATCACAGTTGCCGGCCTGTCTCTTGCGAGTGTGGCTTGCACCGGTGGATTCAAGGAGATCAACTCCCATCCCTATCAGCCCGATGATCTCTCTGCAGATGACTACCTGCTGGGAGCGGCTTTTGCCGGGGTATCCGGAGCAGTCATGTCCGCAGATGTCAATACCCTGCAGTTTACCGACCTGTTGCTCGGTGGTCCGATGGGTGGGTACTTCGCCGACTCTCAGAATGGCTGGGGGGCTACGATCAGCAACTTCAACCCCACCAACAACTGGACGAATGTATTCATGAGCAGTGACAAGGTGATGCCTGAGCTCTATACGAACTATGCGATCATCGTCGCATCCTCGGAGCGCCAAGGCGACCCTACCACTGCTGCCATAGCACGGATCATCAAGGTGGCTGCCATGCACCGTATATCCGACACCTATGGACCTATCCCCTACTCCAAAATCACGACCGGAGCTCAGGATATCTCTATCCCCTACGACAGTGAGCCGGAGCTATTCAAGGCCTACTTTGCAGACCTGGACCAGTCAATCAAGGAGCTGGCCGGCAAGGACTACTACTATCTTGCCGCCGACAAGGTCTACAGTGGCGACCCCGTCAAGTGGGCAAAGTTTGCCAACTCCCTAAAGCTGCGCCTGGCTATGCGTATCGCCTATGCAGACAAGGAGCTGGCTCAGAAGATGGCTGAGGAGGCGGTGAAGTCCCCTGTCGGACTGATCACGTCCAACTCGGAAAATGCAACCTGGAAGTATTTTGGAGCGACGAAAAACCCCTACTATGTTGCCTCTAGGTACAACACCCCTGCAGGCTGCTTGACCGGAGGAGATACCCATGCGGCAGCAGACATCACGACCTACATGAACGGCTACAAAGACCCAAGACGGGCGGCATACTTCGTGCCGTCGGAGTGGGATGAGCAGGAGTATGTAGGACTCAGAAGGGGGATCATCATCCCCGACCTCAGCACCACGGGGAGAAAGTACTCCGGCATCCTAGTAAAGGAGACGGACCCCATCACTTGGATGAATGCGAGTGAGGTGGCGTTCTTGAGAGCAGAGGGAGCAGCGGTATTTGGTTTCGACATGGGGGACACTCCTGAGAACCTATACAATACCGGCATACGCCTCTCTTTTGACCAGTACAAGGTGGACGGCGTAGAGGAGTACCTCAACGACGAAGAGAATATCCCGGCTACTTACAAGGACCCCGCCAATACCAATAGCTACGGCGAACCTCTCTCGGATGTCACCGTGAAGTGGGATGAAAACGCCACTACAGAGAAGAAGCAGGAGAGGATCATCATCCAAAAATGGATCGCCAACTGGATGCTCGGCAATGAAGCGTGGGCAGACTTTAGGCGGACCGGATACCCACACCGGCTCCCTGCTACAGAAAAAGGCAATAAGAGCAGCGGCAAGGTCGACTCTTTTGCCGGACCTCGACGCATGCCCTACCCTCAGGAGGAGTACGGAAAGGAAAACGGTAAATACGTGACCCAAGCCGTAAACGACTACCTCAAGGGCAGTGATGATATGACTACAAAACTATGGTGGGACGCAAAGACGAAGTAATATGAACACACTACAAAAAATAGTATACACCGGTATCCCAACACTATTGGCTACACTCGCCCTCACCATGAGTGGCTGCTCCAATGACTGGACTACACCGGAGTCCCTACCCATCAACCAGCCAACCATACAGACGCAAAACCCCGAGCTCTACGCCGAGTACCTGGAGGCACTGCGCCAGTACAAAAAGGAACCCCATACCATGGTCTACGGCTGGTACGACAATAGTGAGGCGACCCCCTACTCAAGAGCGCACCATATGACTGTGTTGCCCGACAGTATGGATGTCGTATGCCTACAGTACCCCGCCCTTATCCGGGGTTGGCAGATGGCAGAGATGGAGACGGTACGCGAGGAAAAGGGTACCCGGGTCATTTACGACATCGACTTTGATCGCTTCAAGGCAGTATACAAGAGCAAGCAGGAGTCAGCCACAGAGGAGGCTCCGTATGAGACAACGTTCCAAGACTTCCTACTTGATTCGCTACAGTATGCTCTGAGCCTCAACCAAAAGTACCACATGGATGGTATCTGTGTCCGATACATGGGCAAGTCAAAGATCCACCTGCAGCCCGATGAGCTAGCGCGGTACAACAATGAGGAGGCTCTATTCTTTGGAATCGTCTCCGACTGGGCACGACGCAACTCATCGATGCATGTAGCATTCTTGGGCAACCCCCAAAATGTCTCCGACAAGACCTTCTTCGACCGTTGCCAGATGGTACTGGCATCAGCACTGACTGCCAGAAGCAAGGACGACTTTACGTTCACGCTACACATGGCAGGCACAGAGGGTGTACCGAGTGACAAAGTGGGCATCGTGGCATCCGGCACTTACGACAGCGACACCCACAAGGAAAAAGGCTATTTTGCCAACGGCACCTTAGCCGGCAGAGGGCTTGCTGAGTGGGCTCCCTACGACTACAATGGACAAAGAGTCCAAGCCGTAGGAATCCAAAACATCGGACCGGACTACTACAGTCCCAGTAGAGTGTACGATATATGTCGCACACTGATAGAGAAAACCAACCCTCATAAATAAGACGATGATGAAAAGATACAGCATAAAAGGATCGATAATCGCTCCCACTCTCGGTCTCCTATCGGCACTCTTTGTGTCGTGTACCTCGACAGACTTCGAGACCTTTGAAAACAAAACCTTCTCGTCTCAGAACCCCGTAGACCAGATCTTTCTCCGTGGAGAAAACGAAAAGGTCGGGATCATCAAGACAGCCATGGCGCAACCCGCCTCTGAGGCTGTCTCAGTGAGCTATGCAGTAGATCCGGGGCTATTGGCTACCTACAAGGAGGAAGCCAACGAACCGGGAGCGCTACTACTGGAGAATAAGTTTTACCAAATCGAGAACCCCAAGTCCATAATCCCCGTTGGCGGTGTCACCGGCAGCGACGTGGTTGTCTCCTTTCAGAACCTCTCTGAGCTAGACCTAGACCAAGTGTACGTTCTACCTCTCTCGATCTCCGAGAGCTCTATAGAGGTACTCAAGAGCCGATCCAGGAGATACTTCGTCTTCCGCGGAGCCGCTCTGATCAACACGGTTGGTAACATCAACCAAAACTACCTCCGACACACCGGCAAAGGCAAGCTAAGCGCCCTTGAGCTAATGGGCGACTTCACAGCTGAGGCACTTGTTCGGGTGGACAAGTTTGGCAAGCTCATCAGCACCATCATGGGTGTTGAGGGTGGTGGCCTGATCCGTATCGGAGATGCCGGACTCCCCGACAATCAAATCCAGTTCGCCGGCCCCAGAGGTAACGCCACCAATAGAGACTGGGTAGTGCCCACCGGAGAGTGGACACACATCGCACTGACCTATACCAAGAACGATGACTTTGGCTCCGGTACGGTCCGGGTTTACATCAATGGCGTGGACAAGGGTGCAGGTGACCAAGAAATCTATGCCAATAGGTTCGACTGGGGTAGCACCTATGACTTCTTCATCGGTAAGTCGTACGACGACGGACGATACCTAGAGGGTGACATCTCCGAGGTACGTGTCTGGAATCGTGTCCTCACCCCCGAGGAGATCAATGCCAAAAACCACTTCTACACAGTCACTCCGGATGCCGAAGGCCTCATAGCCTATTGGAAGTTTGATGAGGCCGAGGGCAAAGTCATCAAGGACCACACCGCCAATGGCAATGACCTACAGGCGATGAATCCTATTGTCTGGAAAGCAGTTGAGCTACCCACCAAGTAATGCAATAACGAGTCATGAAACACAACCTATACCATACACTATTCCTGCTGGCAGTCATCCCACTGGCACTTGCCACCGGCTGTGCCAAAGAGGAGATCAACCTGCCCGAGATAGACGAGAGCAGGTACCAAGTCCCGACCTCATCCGACTTGGAAAAGCTGCCCGTCTTTAGTCCCGAGTCCTTCCGAGGCAATCGCTTGGAGACACCATTTGAGTTCACCAAGGAGGACGAGCTGACCCTCACGTTCAAGTCCACACGAAAGGGCACAAGTGCCGCACTGGGCTCCCTCACGTATGATGAGCAAGCCCTGAGCGACTACAACCAAAAGAATGGGACCAACTATGCCGCCTTTCCCGCAGAGGGAGTGACGATCCTCTCCCAGGAGGAGGAGGGTCGCGCCACCACGACCGAGCTGTCCCGTCGCATCAGCCTGACCCATGTCGAGGGGCTGCTCGCTGAGACAGTCTATGTCGTACCACTGACCTACAAGGAGGAAAAGGGGCGGACACAGTTCATTCCCGTCTTCGTGAGAGACCTATCGGGCTATCCGGGGACAGACAAGTCCACCGGCATCAAGATCTTCAGCTGCATGGAGGTCAACGACACCAACCCCCTCAATAACCTCCCCTTCACGCTCAAAAATAGTGGCAAGCAGCTGATCGATGTCGTCATCCTTTTCTCGGCAAACATCAACTACAACGAAGCCACCGGCAGAGCCTACGTCTACAACAACGAAAACGTACAAGCGCTGCTCGACCACAGAGAGAAGTACCTCAAGCCCCTTCAGGACAGAGGTATCAAGGTGATCCTCGGCATCCTCGGAAACCATGACCGTGCCGGGGTCGCCAACCTTGGAGACGAAGCCGCCAAAGACTTTGCGCGTGAGGTAAGTGCACTGTGCGATGCCTACAGCCTGGACGGAGTCTTCCTAGACGACGAGTACTCTAACTATGGTGCCGCCTCCGACACCCCGGGCTTTGTCTACCCATCCAGCGCAGCCTCTTCACGACTCTGCTACGAGCTCAAGCAAGCAATGCCCCAAAAGATGGTCGTCGCCTATGTCTATGGACGTATGGCACCGCTCATCAGCATCGAGGGCAAGCAACCCGGAGAGTACATCGACTACGCCCTGCACGACTACGGTAGGAGTGAAGACCTCGACCGCTACTACGCAGGACTGCCCCGAAAAGGATGGGGACTCTACTCACAGGAGTTCAACCGCGGAAACTACGCCTACTCAGGACAGCTCAGGCAGATCCTCCAAAAAGGCTGTGGCGCACACATGATCTTTGCGATGGACCCCAACAGGCACAATGCCGGTCGACAGATCATGGCCATGAGAGACATCGCTCGCTACCTCTTCAACGATGAATTGGTCTACGATGGCACGAGGTACCCAAAAGACTGGTAATCATAGCACATACATACCAAAATGAAACAAATGAATAGCATAATGACCCGGATCGGGATCGTCGCTACTATTGCGCTACTCGCAGCAGCCTGTGGCAAGTCTGGTAGCACCGGCAACACCCCATCCGAACCGGAAATAAACGAGTGGAAGCCCTCCGACCTGGCTACCACCGAAGAGGTGGTCTCCGTCAAGATCGGCGAGAGCTCCATCCAAGAGCTCAACATTGCCAAAGGGGCAGGCGAGTACAGCGCCTTTGCCGTTGATACATCGGTAGTGCGTGTCAAGCTTGTCGACAAGAAGATAATGCTGGAGGGACTGGATCTCGGACGCACCGACGTCATCCTCTCCGACAAGAGCGGGAAGTACATCAAGGTCCCGGTCACCGTTTACCGCACCGATGAGATCACCCTCAGCACCACCGATCTCACCGTGCCCGGTCTGCCTAAGTCAAGAAAGCGCATCGAGGTCGACATCCTCGACGGCAACGGAGGATACAGCTGCGAGAGCGACAACGAGCGAGTGATCGTGGGCATGGACCCAACGGGCAAAAAGGTCATCCTGAGCCTCAACTACGAGGAGGAGGACTTCACGGCCAACGTGACCGTCAAGGATCAGTCCGAGAAAGTAACGGTCCTCAAGGTCAAGGGCGAGATTACCGACAACCCCTTCACACCGGATGTCGTAGAGGAGATCCTCAAGCAGACCCCACGCTACTACTCCTACAATGGAGAACAGGTACACCTATGGAGTACGAACAACAAGCACGGCAGAAACAGCTACTTCTACGGAAGCAACCAGTGGGGCGAGGTCTACACGCTCACCTTCTCCGGCGACCACACCACAGGAACCAAGGCAAAAGGCAGACTGGTCCTAAAGAGTAGGTACGGACGAAACATCGATACCGACGTCGATCTTGAGATCCTCAAGGCGGACGGCACCACGGCATACATCGCCTACAAGTTCAAGGACAGCACCGGCAAGATCAACTACGGATACATTGTAGACCAAGACCTCAGCTCCACACCGGAGTCGCTCGAGCTGGAGAAGACGTCCCTGACCCTCACTCCGACAAAAGAAGAGCCGGAGACACTCACCGAGACCATCAAGATCAACTCCGGAGAAGGGCCATTTACCTTCACATCATCGAGAGAGACCATCGAGGTCAAGGAGGTAGAGGGGGATATGCAGATCACAGCTACGACCACTACTCAGAGGTACGATGCCAACATCATAGTCACCGATGCCAATGACCAAAGGCAGACTGTCAACGTCACGGTCGAAGGGTTCTTGAAGCCCTTGGAGCTGAGTGAGCAAAACCTCTACATGCAGGGAGAGCGCGAGGGCGAAGCGATCACCGAGACCGTGGAGATCCTGAGCGGTGGCGGTGGCTATACCGTCGAGTCCGACACGCCGGACAAGGTGACCGCCACCCTGACCGGCAAGACCATCTCCATCGTGGCACAGTCCGGTGCAGAAGACTACACCGCCATCGTCACCGTAGGAGACCGCTACGACCAAAACAGCCGAATCTACGTCAACGTCAAGCGCGCCAATGAAGTGGTCCTCTCCGAGCTAAAGGTATCCAAGAGCCGGGTGACTCTATCCGGTCAAAAGGGCACCAAGGTAGAGGAGGAGGTATCCATCCTCTCCGGAGCAGGTGGCTACAGCGTAGTCTCCAGTGACCCAAGCGTCACTGCGACCCTCTCCGGGGACAAGATCCTCATCAGCGCTACGCCGGATGACAGTCAGCACACCGCCAATGTCACCCTTACGGACAGCAAAAACCAAGAGCTGGTGATCACCGTGACGGTACAGCCGGGCGCTTCTGCCGGTGGCGAATACGCCGACTTCTTGGCAGACAATACGGTCCGCTACTTCTTCCAAGGCGAGCAACCCCTTGACCTTCAGAATGCCCGATTCAACAAGAGACAGTTCCAGTATGGATTTGTCAAATATTCCAATCCTAGGACTGAGGTGAGCCTTTATGGTTTCACCGACCGAACCGTAGGTGTCAAGCAAAATGTACAGATCACAGTCCGCGGTGTTTGGAACAAAGAGTCCATGATGCAGCGGTACCCCGTTCGCTCACTCGAAGTCCTCCAAAATGACGGAACAAACCTGTGGATCAAGGTAACCTATGGGACAAATAGGAATACTTTAGCCACCCTGTTCATCTGTGATACGCTGCAATAAAGCAAGCTAAGCACCGAAGTGTGAGGAATAAGGAGGGTGTGTCAAAACAGATTTTGGCACACCCTCCTTTTACTATCTACACAGCGGGTCATTACTCCGATGAATGACGGAGTAGTGATCCGCTTTTTGCAGCTGGGACAGTCGGCTCCGAACCCCGTCTGTTTCGCCTCCGGATCAGGCGAAAGAAATTGGACGGATAGTAGCCAAAAGTTTCCTACTGGAAAGAGATCGCTTCTATCCGTGAAACCGTTTTCTTTCCTACTGGAAACATTTGGCTACTATCCATCAAATCTATTTCCCAGTTGTAAGAGCGACACGATTTAGATCTTTTTAGGTAGCTTTGTCGGAGATAGGAAGGACTAGGCAGCCTTCACGGCAATTCATTTTAGAAGGTGGTTCAAAAAACCTTAACACATTACATATATTTCAAACCACAAGACTTATGAAGAAACGTAACTTTAGGCAAGTACTCTCTCTTCTGGTCTGCGCGATTGCACTTCCTGCCATAGGGGGGGGTAATTCGCTATATGCCAGCGGGTTAGAGAATCAGACCACAAAGAAAGTCACTCAGTCGGACAAGATCAAAGTCCGCGGTGTCGTGCAAGACACGACCGGAGAAGTAGTGATCGGTGCCACGATCGTACTCGTCCAGGACGGGACCAAGGGCACAGTCACCAATATGGATGGCGCCTTTCAGCTCGACGGAGTCCCTGCAGATGGCACGCTCCGTATCTCCTATGTGGGGATGAAGACCCTCGACGTCCCCATCAACGGACAGACAGACTTCTCCATAGTACTCCACGATGACCAAGAGCTCCTCGACGAAGTAGTCGTCGTCGGCTACGGCACTCAGAAAAAAGCCAACCTCACCGGCGCCGTCGCTGCCATCAATGGTGAGGATATAGCCAAGCGACCCGTAGCCAACGCTCAGGTCATGCTGCAAGGACAGGTACCGGGTCTGCGCGTCAACCAAGGATATGGACAGCCCGGATCTGAGGGGGTATCGTTCAGAATCCGTGGACAAGGTACTTTTTCAAGTGCAGGCTCTGACCCTCTCATACTCATCAACGGTGTGCCCGGCGACATGTCGGCACTGGATCCGAGCGTCATAGAGTCGGTATCTGTACTGAAGGACGCCGCTTCGGCTGCCATATATGGTGCGCGTGCCGCCAACGGTGTGATCCTCATCACCACCAAGGAGGGCACACAGGGAAAGACACATATTTCCTATCATGGCAACGTGGGACTGCACTCTGCCACACGCCTGTACGACCGCGTGACCAACTCTGTAGAGTACATGGAGCTCGCTAACCTGGCTCGCAAAAACTCCGGGCAGGGGGAGGTATATCCCAGCGACTTCATAGACGCTTATCGCAAAAACTCCGGCAGTGACAAGTATCCCAGCTTTGACTGGCAGGGCTATATGTTCCGTACAGCCACTGTGCAGAACCACAACATCAACGTGACCGGAGGTACCGAGAAGGCCACCTACAACGTATCCCTCAACTTTGTAGACCAGCCCGGAACTATGCGTGGCTTTGACTACAAGAAGTACAACACTACGGTGGACTTTACAGCCAAGCTAAACGACTTCATGAGGTTTGGGACCTACACCAACATGATGTACGCAGAGATCGACCAGCCACGTCAGGGACAGTCGGATGCGTTCCTCTCCACGCTGTCACAGGCCCCCACCTACATGCCTTGGCTGCCTGACGACGGCTCCGGAGTCAAAAAGTGGACCGCAAGTGCCAGAGTAGGCGAAGAGCACAACAAAAACATGGTGGGCATCATCGCCGACAACGCTATGAAACGGCACCGCAACTTTGACATAAACACACAAATGTGGCTGGAGATAAACCCGGTGAAGGGGTTGACTTGGCACACAAAGGGAGCCACCAGACTAAGATCCGGCAAGACAAAGGACTGGATAGGCAGCCCGACTCCGATCTACAACTACCATAGCGGAGAGCAGTCGGGAACACTCGACAAGGGTGGTGCCGGACTCACGGTATCAGACAGCCGCGTATTTTACACCAACTTCTACACCTACCTGCGCTACGACCTGGAACTTGCGGAGCAAGCTCACAAAATCAGCGCCATGCTGGGCTATAACCAGGAGAACGAGAAGACTGAAACACTTGGAGCGTATAGGAAGGAATATGCCTTTGACCTGCCAACCATCGATGCAGGAGGTAAGGCAAACTGGTCGAACAACGGTGACGAGTATGAATGGGCGATTCAGTCACTTTTTGGTCGTCTGAACTACAACTACAAGGAGCGTTACCTCTTCGAAGCCAACGTCCGTTACGACGGGACATCGCGTATCTCCGAAGAAAACAGATGGGGTATATTCCCCTCCTTCTCAGGAGCATGGCGCGTGACAGAGGAACCATTCATGCAAGAGCTAAACTACGGCTGGCTAAACAACCTGAAGCTGCGTGCAAGCTGGGGACAGCTCGGTAACCAGAACATCGGACTGTATCCCTATCAAGCGATGATAGCGCACGTAAGTGACTATCCATTCACTAAGACAACGGACGGAGTGGTCACCAGCTATCAGCAAACAGCATACGCCAACCGAGATATCAAGTGGGAGACGACCACCATCACGGACGTCGGCTTTGACCTGCAGGTGCTGAAAGGACTCAGCCTGACCTTTGACTGGTACAACAAGGTCACAAAGGACATCCTGCGCGACTCCCAAGTATCAAGTCTGCTCGGACTGTCGGCACCTACCGTCAATAACGGTACCGTGAAGAACACCGGTGTCGAGCTCGCCATCAACTACAGCAATATGGTAACCTCCGGGGCTCTGGAAGGACTGCAGTACAACGCCGGGCTGTACTTCGATCACTCACGCAATACGCTCACCGAGTTCGGTGCTGAGGAGACAAGTGACTACTACATACGCCGTGAGGGACTACCGTACAACGAGTACTACATGCTGGAGTGCATCGGTGTATTTGCCGACCAAAATGAGATAAATAACTCCCCCAAGCAGTACAATGACGACACTCAACCCGGTGACCTCAAGTACAGAGATATTTCCGGTCCCGATGGCAAGCCCGACAATAAGATCGATGACTACGACCGACGTACCTTCCCCGGACGCTTCCCGAGCTTGGAGTACGGTATCAACGCGAGCGCAAGCTGGAAAGGATTCGACCTATCGCTCATAGGACAGGGAGTGGCAGGCAAGAAGTTCTTCACCAACGGATGGGGTGTGCAGCCGTTCTTACAAGGTTCTGCGCCCAACTGCGACTACCTCGAGGGTATGTGGACCGAAGCCAATCCTCACGGCGCAAAGCACCCCAAGCTGTACTGGAGCGACCTGGGTGGCTCGAAGAATACTCGACCAAACTCGTATTTACTGAAAGATGCATCGTACTTCAGACTGAAGAACATCACCTTTGGCTATACGCTGCCCAAAGAATGGATCAGCCACCTCGCACTCTCCAGAGTTCGTGCATACTTCTCCGGAGACAACCTATTCACACTCACCCCATACAAGGGGCTTGACCCTGAGCGTGCGGGCGATGGAAGAGATGCCATGTATCCGCAAAACAAGATCTACTCGTTTGGCATCAATGTAGAATTCTAAGGAAAAACACCAACCATGAAATATTTGAAAAGTATATTGACTATAGGGGTACTGGCATTGGGAGTCTCTTCGTGCTCCGACTTCCTCGACAAGCAACCGCCCTCCTCCCCATCACAGAGCGTATTCTGGAAAAGCAAGAGCCAATTTGAGTCGGCAATAGGAGGAGCATACTCGGTTGTATTCAATTGGCCGGGGGCACTTTCACAAGTCCTACCCTGCTTTGACGGACTATCCGACAATGCTATAGTGCGTCACAACGAGACCACCTACGGATCCGTACTGACCACTGCAAAAGGCGACATGACTCCCAACACCGGCGGGTTTGTAAGTCAGGTATACGATGTTTGCAACCAAGGCATTACACGTGTACACCTCATCATGGAAAACCTAAAGGAGTACAAAGGCTCCGACATCAGCGAGGCCGAGCGCAACCATATGCTTGGTGAGTGCTACGCCCTGCGTGGCTACTACTACTCGTGGCTGTACCAGTGCTATCGTGAGGTTCCGGTGGTCACCCAGACCCTCAACACCTCCAACATGTACCAGCCCAAGACTCCTCGCGAGGAGATAAAAAAGCAGATCGTCAGCGACTACGACAAGGCCATCGGCATGCTCTGGGATACCGGCTACAACGAAGGAGCCGCCAAGGGGCATTTCACGGCAGATGCCGTACGTGCTCTGAAGGCCAGGGTGCTGCTGTTTGATGCCTACAACAGCGATGGCAACGCCGACAAAGCAAAGATGACAGAAGTCCTCACCACACTGGACGGCATCAAAAACTACAACCCACAAAAGAGCCTGACCAAGCGGACTCGAGACAACTTCATCTCAGGCAACCAAGCATCGTCACCGGAGATCATGTTCTCCGTGCGCTACCTGCAGCCCAACATCACCAACAATATCGATCTATACTATGGCGCATGGGCGTGTCTCAACCCAACCACAGATCTAGTCAACGCATTCGAGTGCACCGACGGCAAGAAGTGGGGCGAATCCCCGCTCACCGTCCGCCCCGACGAAAGTGTACTTTACTCTGGTGATGCATCGGAAGAAGCAAAAAGAGCAGAGCGTGCCAAGATGTTTCAAAACCGAGACGAGCGTCTCATCGATGCGATTGTCCAGACACGCTACACCAGCTATGAACGCGATGGACTTGACGGAGCGGCCAACGTAGAGGTGACAGAGCGGAATAACGAATCGTTCACAGGGTTCGGAGTCAAGAAGTTGCTACAGCCCATGCGGGAAGTAGCTGACTACAGCACCCTGTCAGATGCCGACGTTGTCATCATGCGCTACGCACACGTGTTGCTCATGATTGCTGAGGCCGAAAACGAAGCCAACGGTCCGACAGACAAGGCACTGCAGGCCATCAACCACGTACGCGTGCGCTCGCACCAGCCGCCCATAGCCAGTGGTATCTCCCAAGATGAGCTCCGTACCCGCATACGCAACGAGTGGCGTGTGGAGACCTGCTTTGAGGGACTACGCTACTTCCAGCTCAAGCAATGGAAGCTACTGCAGAAGCTCGTAGACGGGGCTGTTGATCCGGCTTATCCAAACTACAAAAAAGTGGTCAAGCCCGCCTTTGAGTTCTTCCCACTGCCACAGTCTGAGGTAGACAAGGCCAAGGGCATACTTGTCCAGGACAGCCACTACCTCTAAAATCATCGTTAGCGGCTAAAACCTGCCGCAATCCTACGAAACACACCACCGGTGCATGACACATTGCCACCAAGGCAGGTCTCATGCACCGGTATTATTATACCCGTACTTTGCCATCACCCCCAGCAAGGGTCCAAATGGTGAGGTTGTTTTTGCCGTCAAGGGGAGGAAAAGAGACAAGCCCCCTATGCCATTAATATACAGACAGATGCGTATCCCAAAAAGTTTGATGGCTAATCGCGAAAAGTTTCCTACTGGAAAGAGATCGCTACTATCCGTGAAACCGTTTTCTTTCCTACTGGAAACTTTTCGCTACTATCCGTCCAATTTTTTTGACTCGATCCGAGCTCAAAAAAAATCCCAGACAAAATGGGGTCGGTGAGCCGAACTTGAAGGTACGGACAGGATCCTGACGTGGGCAAACAACCGTCTCCGAAAATAGAGCGGCGAAGTGAGCAGGTGCCCGGAGATAGCGAGTAGCTTCTCCAAATACAATAATGACGAACGATGGGGTTGTACAAAGAGGTTATTGTTTGGAACGAAAGAGGGTGTGTCGAAACTCATGGTTTCGACACACCCTCCTTATTTGAGGATAGCGGGTCGTGCGCGTCGATGCTATTGCCCGTGTGGGTTACTCCTGCATCAGTGCCTCTATGTTCGGTGCCGGCTTGGTCTTGGTGCTCTGCCGCGCATGGAAGGCTTTGTAGAGTGCCGGGACGATGATCAGCGTCAGCAGCGTGGAGAGTGCCATGCCACCGATGATGACCCAAGCCATACCTGTGCGCAGCTCAGCTCCGGAGCCGCGTGAGAGGGCTACGGGGAGCATACCGATGATGGTCGACAGAGCCGTCATGAGTATCGGGCGGGTACGGAGCTTCACTGCCCGGATGAGGGCTTCGTCTATGGGTAAGCCCTCGGCACGAGCTTCGTTGGCAAAGTCCACCAGCAGGATCGCATTTTTGGCGACCAGCCCTACCAGCATCACGATACCGAGCATGGCGTAGATACTCATGGCGGTATTGCTCATCGCCAAGGCTAGGAGTGCACCTACGATGGATAGGGGTATGGCGATCATGACGACGAGCGGGTCTGTCCAGTTGTTGTACAGCAGGACGAGTGCCAAGTAGATAAAGAGGAGGGAGAGGAGGATGGCAGTGGTGAGGACGCTCATAGAGTCTGCCATCTTCTTCATATCTCCGGCGGTCTGTATCTGTACGGCTTGGGGCATTTGCTCCGCACTCAGCTGTGCCATGAACTGCTTGGCTATGGCTCCTGCCGGCACACCATAGGCTTGTGCACGCAAGGTGACCGAGCTGTTGCGATTGAATCGCTCCAAACGACTCGGACCGATGCCGAGCGATACGTCGGCAAACTGCGACAGCTGTATCAGGTCTCCCTGGCCGTTGGTAACCGTCAGGCTTGCGACGTCTTCGATGGTGCGACGTGCGGCCTTATCGGCACGAATGTTTATGGCATACTCGTAGTCTCCCTGTGTGTAGCGAAGCTGATCGTTGCCCTGGAAGTTGGTCTGCATCATGCCCCCCACATTGTCTAGGGTTAGTCCTAGATTGGACATCTTATCGCGATCCACCTGCACGATGATCTCGGGGGTGGCGTTTTCGACCGAAAGGGTAGGCTGTATGACCCCGGGGATTGAGCTCAGCAGCCGAAGTGCTTTGTCGGCATAGAGAGCTACCGAATCCTTGTCCGCACCGGAGATGATGTACTCGACAGCTGCCTTTGAGACGGTACCGGTCATACTCACACTATAGACATTGACACGGGCATCAACGAGGTGGTCGCTCAGTGGCTTGCGGATGCGAGCTACGTAGGCTTCGGTGCCTTCGTCTGTCTTCCGAAGCTTGACATCTAGCTCAGCGAGGTAGGGGGTTCCTTTGTTGCTCTGGCTATTGTCACTCGTTAGTCCGACCATGGTCACGACCTTCTCCACTTCGGGTCGCTGCATGAGCCACGTTTCAGCCTTCCGCACAAGCCGGTTGGACTCAGCCATGGAGATATCCTTGGGCATCTCGAGCTGTATGATGCACTCCTGACGATCCATGTAGGGCTGAAACTCAAAGTTGATAAAGCCCAGGGGAAAGAGTGCAAGCACCGCAGCCATCAGAGCTACAGTGATACCGGCCAAAGCCCGGCGGTGGCTCAGCCCCCAGTGTGTGAGTGATGAGATGCCATCGGCAAAGCGACTGATGCCACGCTCAAAGCCTATGAGCAGACGATCCAGCGGGCGGTCGCTACTCAGTGGTTGGATATTGCCCAGCCTAGAGGTGAGTAGTGGCACCAGGGTGAGAGCGGCAAGCAAGCTAAAGAGAATGGCGATGACGATCACAGCACAGAACTGGCGCAAGATGTCGGACACCAGTGAATTGGTGAAGATAATCGGCAGGAAGACCACCACTAGGACGATCGTCACCGAGATGACGGTGAGACCAATCTCATTGAGTGCATCCCAAGTGGCTCGGACGCGGTTTTTGCCCATCTCCATATGGCGGTAGACATTCTCGATGACCACGATGGCATCATCGACGAGGACACCGATGACGAGAGAGAGTGCTAGGAGCGACATCATATTGAGCGTGAAGCCAAAGAGCCGCATGCCGATGAAGGAGGAGATGAGCGAGACAGGCACCACCACCATCACGATGAGGGCATTGCGTACGTTGTGCAAAAAGACCAGTATCACGAGCGATACAAGGAGGATCGCCAAGAGGAGGTCGGTCAGCACGGAGCTGATGGCATTGCGTGTGAAAGTGGTTGTATCCTGAGCGACCTCTACTTTGAGTCCCTCGGAGGCGTACTGCTCCTCTAGGTTTTGGATCTGTTTGCCGACAGCTTCGCTCACCTTTAGCGCATTCGCATCTGATTGCTTGAGGATGTTGAGCAGGATCGCCTCCTGACCATTCACACGTCCCATCTTGACCGGATCCTTGACTCCGTCTACCACCTCAGCGACATCCTCCAGACGTATGGCAGAGCCACCGACATTGCGCAGGATGATCTTGCGCAGCTCGTCGATAGAGGTGATCTTGCCCGATAGACGTACCGCCATCTGTGTCTCGTTGTCCTGGAGGTACCCGGTCGGGAAGTCAAGGTTGGACGCTCGTATGGCACCCTGTACCATCATAGGCGTGATGCCGAGGTCCTGCATCCGCCCCTTGTCTAGGTTGACCTGTATCTCACGCTCCACGCCACCGACGAGATCGACGTTGGCGACCCCCTTGATGTGCGAGAGCTCCGGGACAACGCGCTTGTCCACCAGGTCATAAAGCTCTGTCGAGCCAATGTCCGCTCTAGCGGATAGGATCAGGATAGGCTTCTCGTCTACCGATACCTTGGAGATCCTAGGAGCAAAGACTTCGCGAGGTAGCTCAGCACGCTTGGCTGCAAGGCGGTTTTGTGCCTCGGTCATGGCCTTGTCTATGTCGGTACCAAAGTCAAAGGAGACCATGATCATGGCCATACCCTCAAAGGAGTAGGACTGCATCTGATCGATACCCTCCATGCTGGAGAGCACCTCCTCCGCCTTTTTCGTTAGCGAGTTTTCTACTTCGCTAGGCGAGGCTCCCGGGTAGATGATCTGTACGTTGAGCAGAGGCGGTGTAAACTTTGGCATCAGCTCTGCACTCAAGCTCTTGAAGCTCAAGTAGCCCAGCACGGTCAGCAGTATGAAGAGTACTGTGACATATATGGGTCGCTGGATAGATATCTTTACGATTTTCATAGTGTCGTCCGCTAAGTCACTTGTTGATGGTCTTGACGGGAAGTCCGTCCGACACATTGATTAGTCCGCCTACGATGACGCTGTCGCCTGCTTGTAGTCCGTTTAGTACCTCTACACGGTCACCGATGAGGCTGCCTGCGGTGATCGGCCTTTGCTTAGCCAAGCCTTGCTCTACGACATAGACGTGAGCATCCTTGACACTGCCGACGATCGAGCGGCGAGGGATCAGCACGCCGTGCGTCTCCTGCTGACTACCAAAGGATACAGAGACATACATGCCCGGGCGCAGTCCCTCGGCTTTCTCCTTGTCCAGCATCACATCGACAGGAAAAGCAAGCGTGTGGTTTGCCTTGTCACCTACCATGGATATCCTGCCTGTAATCGTCTGACCCGGATAAAGCTCGCTCTCGATGGTGACAGTCTGTCCCTTGGTGAGCTGTAGACGTTGATGCTCGGTCACGAAGCAGCTCGCCTTGAGCTGTGAGTCATCCACGATATCAAAGAGCTTCGTGCCGGGGTTGACATAGCTACCGACCTCCACATAGCGCTTGTAGATCTTCCCGGAGATAGGAGCCTTGACGGAGGCGTCGGCTAGGCGGCTGCGGCTGGATACGTATCTCCCCTCGGCAGCAACCATCTGTGCATGCATCGTGGAGAGCTGCTGGTCGGTGACGCCGCCCTGGCTGTGTGCCTGCTGAAATCGCTCATAGTCCTTCTTGGCAGCTTCGTAGGCTACGCGACTAGCCTCGGCATCAGCGCGGAGCGTCTCGGCATCGAGCTGTACGAGGAGTTGACCCTTGGAGACACGGTCGCTCTCACCGGCATGGATCGAGACGACACGTCCGCCCAGGCCGGAGACAAAGGATAGATCCCGGACCCCCGCCACCAGTCCGTTGGCGGTAAAGTCCGCTGTGTAGTCACTCTCACTGACTACCTCGGTGCGCACCGCCACGACCGACTGATCTGCGAGGAGGCCTTGTGTCTTAGCTGTGGTGGCTTTCTTGTTGAGTACCAGGACTAGCACGATGAGTCCGATAGCTAGTACGATGGTGATCGGTAGATAGACTTTTCGTTTCATAACTATGTAAGTGTGATGCTATTGAGTTGTCCTTTATTCCATTAGATCCCTGATCTCGCCTTTGCTCTTCTTGAGGTCTATGTAGGCTTTGATATAGTCGCCGAGGGCGTTAGCGTAGGACATCTGCGCCTGTACGAGCGACTGGCTTGCATTGAGGACATCTGAGAGGGAGGCTACACCGAGGGTGTAGTTTTTCTGTGCCAGATCAAAGACCTGTGCTGCGAGGGCTTGGTTTTCTTTTTGCAGCGCGATCGTCCTCTGAGTATCTTGTAGCTTGAGCGAAGCGTTGAGGTGTGCCATACGGAGGGACTGGTCGAGGGAGCGCAGATCCTCCTGTGCTTTGAGCAGATCCATATGACTCTCGCGCACCTTGGAGAGACGAGACATACCGCTAAAGATAGGCATCCGTAGATTCAGCCCCAGCATGACTGTCGGGTAGCCGTAGTGGGTATTTCCTCCACCAAAGAGCTTATCGCTCATATAGTTGTACTGAGCGTTGAGTGCCACGGATAGCGTCGGGATGTAGTCGTACTTCTTGGATCGCTCCTGTAGTTGTGCCATTTTCTCGCGCTCTAGGAGCTGCCGGTAGGCGATGTGCTGTACCGGGTCAAAGGCAGCAGCTGCGCCACTCATGGAGATCTCCTGCCGGGTGAGGAGATCCAGGTCGAGTGGAGCGATCACGATCGGCTCTGTGACTTCGAGGCCCATCTGTAGCTTGAGGAGGTTCTTCTGTACCTCTAGTCCGCTCTCGATGGCAGCTTGCTGCGTCCTGAGGTTGGTCAGGTTCACCTTCAGACGGTCCACATCCACCTTCTTGATGAGCCCGGCAGAGTAGCTGGTCTCCATGGTGCGGAGCATCTTCTCCACGAGGTCCACACTGCTCAGCATCTGCTCAGCAGCGTACTGCGTGACCTGAGCTCCATAGTATAGGGTTGCCGTCTGTGCGATGACATCCTCCTCAGTCGAGGTGGCAGCCAGTGTCGCCATACGCTCCGACACCTTGGCTATGTCGAGCGTGTTGAAGAGCGACATGTTGAGTATCTGCTGGTTCACAGAGACCCCGGCATTGGCACCGTACTGCGTTCCCATCTCGATCGTCATGTATTGAGAGGCGTTGGGGTCTCGCAGCTTGTCGGGCAGCATGCTGTTCATAAAGTTGGGCATGATGAACTTTGCCTTCTTCAAGTTGTCATTTAGCGCAGCCGACCCGCTTACCTGAGGCATGAGTGCCCCTATTACCTCTTTGCGAGCCTGCTCGGCTTTTTCACGATCGTAGGTCGACTTCTTGACATTGCTATTGTGCTCTACAGCATAGTTGAGGCACTGCTGTAGCGAGTAGCTCTCCTGAGCGTAGCCCGGCGCCGCGAGTAGGAGTAGCCCGAGTAGGAGTAGCCGGGTGCGACGATTAGTTCTGATCATGGTTGTAGTGTCTAATAAACTTATTTCCCTCTGCCGAGACGATAGCTCGCAGATGGTATTGGAGTATGGAGACAAAGTAGTCCCCTGTGGGTAGTGGCTTATTGTGGATCACCGCTTGGATGTAAAAGCCAAATATCGAGTAAGACATATACCGGCATACAAAAGGGATGTCCAAGTCGGACCGATAGAGTCCTGCCTGTACCCCACGCTCCAGGTTCGCAGTCATCTTCTCGTCGAAGTAGCTAGACCCCATGACGTGCTCGAGCATCGCCTGATCAGGGTTGCTACGCATCAGGTCGGAGAAAAAAACGGGGTTGAGCGTATCAAAGAGCTCATCCAGCTGTGCGAAGCACGTGGTCAGGCTCTCTATGGCACTGCACTTCTCATCATCGAGCATCGCCAGCACACCTTGGAAGTCCGATGATATAGCGTGCACGCACTCCTTGAGAAGCTCATCCTTGGAGCTAAAGTTATTGTACAGGGTCTTCTTCGTGATCCCCATCTTGGTAGCCATCTCATCGAGCGACAGCCTGAAGCCCTCTTGCTTCAGTATGCTGATCGCCTTTGCTACATATTTATTCTTACGACTGTTTGTACTCATAGGCTTTGTTTGAAAAAACGATTATGACGGGAACGAACTCTATCCCACCTCATCTACGCTACAAACATACACTTTTTCTATCATAAAAGTGTAATTAGTGTAGTTTTATTGGAGGAAATTTGTTTGTGTGGTAGAAAAAAGATACACTCAGGCTATTCGTTCCTAACTTTTTACACCCCCTTGACAGGCTCGGAAAACACAAGACAGCCTGCCCATAGAGGACTGACCTTAGTTGGTGCCCAGGAGGCAAAAACCGTAGGCTCCAAGCGTCTGAAAAAGGCAGATCTGAGACCAACTGATAATCAATCACTTGTGGCAGGAAAAAATTTGACGGATAGTAGCAAAATGTTTCCAGTAGGAAAGCGAACGCTTTCACGGATAGAAGAGATCTGTTTCCAGTAGGAAACTTTTTTGAAAATGGGTAAGTTTGTTTGAACGTAAGAAAGTAGAGCGATACCAGATATATGAGTGCAAAAGCGGCGGAGACGCCCATGATGTCCCAGTACAACCGGTTCAAGAAAAAATACGCTGATGCGATCCTTCTTTTTAGAGTCGGGGATTTTTATGAGACCTTTTCGGATGATGCCGTAGAGGTCGCTGCACTCACGGGCATCACACTCACCAAGCGCGGTAATGGCGGGGCGAATGATGTGCCGCTTGCGGGTTTTCCGTACCATGCGCTGGACACGTACCTCCCAAAGCTGGTCTCCAAGGGGAAGCGCGTCGCCATCTGCGACCAGGTGGAGGACCCGAAGCTCACCAATAAGCTGGTGAAGCGCGATGTGACGGAGCTGGTCACGCCGGGGCTCACCATGCACGATACCGTGCTGGATGCCAATACCAATAACTTCTTGGCTGCCGCTGTCCTCCAGGGTGGGATCGCCGGTGCCGCTTTTCTGGATCTCTCCACGGGAGAGTTTCTCACGACCCAGGGGAGGGTGGCTGAGGTGGAGAAGATGATGAACAACTTTGACCCCAGTGAGACGCTCATCAAGCGCGGCTCCGAGGTAGCGGTGGCTGAGCGGCTGGGCGAGAGCCTCAACCTGTACCCCCTCGATGACTGGGTCTTTAGCGAAGACTATGGTCGGGATCGGCTGCTCAAGCACTTTGGGGTCAAGCACCTGAAGGGGTTTGGTATCGAGGAAGATAAGCTCGCCATCATCGCCTGCGGGGCCATCCTCTACTACCTGGAGGTGACCAAGCACGCCCACCTCTCGCACATCAATACGATCCGAAAGGTGGAGGAGAGCCGCTTCGTACAGCTCGACCGCTTCACGCTGCACAACCTCGAGATCCTCCGACCGATGAGCGAGGAGGGGGTGGCACTGGTCCAGGTGCTGGATCGCACGCATACCCCCATGGGGGGCAGACTGATGAAGCGGTGGCTCGTCTTCCCACTGCTGGATGTGGCAGAGATCCAAAAGCGACAGAGGGTCGTGACGGCGTTCTTCAAAAACAGCGACCTGTCTCACAAGGTCGGTGACCTACTGGAGGGGATCGGTGACCTGGAGCGGCTGAGCAGCAAGGTGGCGGTCAACCGCATCAATCCGCGCGAGCTGCTGCAGGTGGCCAACGGACTCCGCCTGGCGCGACCGATCATGGAGGCGCTCCTCGGGTCGGAGGATAAGGAGCTGCGGGAGCTGGCACTCGGCATCGACCCGATGGATGAGCTGGCAGAGCGCATCGAGACCACCATCAACCCCGAGGCACCCATACAGGCGGGACGGGGCAACGTGATCCGCTCCGGAGTGGACAAGCGACTGGACGAGCTGCGCTCAATCGCCGGGGGAGGCAAGGAGTACCTGGTGGAGATGCGCCAGAGGGAGAGCGAGCGCACCGGCATACCGAGCCTCAAGATCGCGTTCAACAACGTATTTGGCTACTACATCGAGGTACGCAACACCTACAAGGATAAGGTCCCACCCGAGTGGACCCGAAAGCAAACCCTCGTGAGCGCCGAGCGCTACATCACCGCTGAGCTCAAGGAGTACGAGCAGAAGATCCTGGGGGCGGAGGAGCGGATAGCGATCCTGGAGCAGGAGCTCTACGCCCGGCTGATGGAGCATGTCCTGGCCTACATACGGATCCTGCAGAAAAACGCCGCTACCCTCTCCGAGATCGATGTCCTGCAGTCCTTTGCCGAGGTGGCACGGAAAAACAACTACGCCGCCCCCACGGTGGACGATAGTCGATCCCTCAAGATCACCGGCGGACGCCACCCGGTGATCGAGCAGACCCTGCCGCCCGGTGAAGTCTACATTGCCAACGACCTATACCTCGATACAGAGACTCAGCAGATCATCATCATCACGGGGCCCAATATGTCCGGTAAGTCCGCCCTCCTTCGGCAGACCGCTCTCATTGTCCTGATGGCGCAGGTGGGCTCTTTTGTCCCCGCAGAGTCGGCACAAGTGGGCGTGGTGGATCGTATCTTCACCCGCGTGGGGGCGTCCGACAACATCTCCCGGGGAGAGAGTACCTTCATGGTCGAGATGACCGAGTCGGCTGCCATCCTCAACAACCTCACCGGGCGCAGCCTCATCCTCATCGACGAACTGGGGCGTGGCACCAGCACCTACGACGGTATCTCCATCGCTCGCGCCATCGTCGAGTACCTGCACGAGCATCCGCATGGGCATGCCAAGACCCTCTTTGCCACGCACTACCACGAGCTCAACGAGCTGGAGGGCGTCTTCCCGAGGGTCAAAAACTTCAACGTCGCCGTCAACGAGTCGGACGGCAAGGTGGTCTTTCTCCGCAAGCTGATCCCCGGAGGGAGCGAGCACAGCTTTGGTATCCATGTGGCGAAGATGGCAGGGATGCCGCAGCCGATCGTGGATCGGGCAGCACAGCTCCTGGAGCAACTGGAGGAGAGCGCGGCAGCCATGCGTGCCGGGGTAGGCAGTACCTCAGCAGGAGGGACGCCGATGCCCATACCGACCGGGATGAGCTCCGGACCTGTCCAGCTCAGTTTCTTTCAGCTGGACGACCCTACACTGGCATCGGTGCGGGATGAGATCGTGGGGATCGATATCAATGCGCTGACCCCGATCGAAGCGCTCAACAAGCTCGACCAGATCCAAAAACTCCTCACGCAGAAGTGAGGGGCACGACACTGCTGATGCCAAAAAAGATCCCGCTTGCTTCCCCGAAGTGTGGGCATTTTGTTAAGTTTGTCTACAGAGAGAACAGCTGGTGCGTCGTTTGATGCTCCAAACAATAAGCATTCATATAGAGACCAATCTTGAGTACCGAACTATTACTCCTATACGGATCCATCCTGGCAGTGGTGGGTATTGTACTGAGCAAGGCGAGCTTTCGCTTTGGTCTGCCTACCCTTTTGCTGTTTTTGGGTGTTGGTATGCTTGCCGGAACCTTTGGGCATATCGAATTTGACAACCCCGTCGTCGCACAGTCGGTGGGTACAGTGGCACTGACCATCATCCTCTTCTCCGGCGGGATGGATACCAAGCTGGCGGATGTCCGGCCGGTGATGGTGCCGGGGACGCTGCTGGCGACCGTGGGGGTGCTGCTGACGGCACTGCTGACGGGGGGATTCATCTACTTCTTATTTCAGGCGACGGGGCATGTGCGGCTCACCTTCCCGCAGTCGTTGCTCTGTGGTGCCGTGATGTCGTCTACGGATAGTGCTTCGGTATTCAGCATCCTACGCTCCAAAAACATCCAGCTGAAGCGCAACCTCAAGCCGCTCCTGGAGTTTGAGTCCGGCTCCAATGACCCGATGGCGTACATGCTCACGGTGATCCTGGTGTCGATGCTCCAGACCGGGGACGTCTCTATAGCACACGGAGTGGTCATGCTGGTGATGCAACTGGCTCTGGGTATCCTCCTCGGGCTGGCGTTTGGCTGGTGCACGGCGTGGTTCATCAATAAGGTCAACCTCCCTGCCGCTGCACTCTACCCGATCCTCCTACTGGCGCTGGCTTCGTTTGCTTTCTCGGTCACCACGCACCTGGGTGGTAACGGCTACCTCGCTGTCTACCTGACCGGACTGGTGGTGGGCAATAGCAAAGTGGTACACAAGAAGAGTATCGGACGGTTCTTCGATGGGTTTCAGTGGCTCTGTCAGCTCATCATGTTCTTGGTGCTGGGCTTACTGGTCAACGTCAACGACCTGGGCGGAATCGCACTGCCGGCACTTCTGATCGCACTTTTCCTGCTCCTTTTTGGCAGACCTCTGTCGGTGTTCCTGACCATGATCCCCTTTTACAAAAAGTTTGGCACCAGGGCGGTCACCTACGTCAGCTGGGTGGGACTGCGCGGGGCGGTGCCCATCATCTTTGCCTGCTACCCCTGGGTGGCGGGGATTGAGCATGCGCAGCTCTTTTTCAACATCGTCTTTTTCATCACGCTGTTCTCCCTGATCGTGCAGGGCTCCACCGTCGGGCTGATGGCTGAGAAGCTTGGGCTGGTCAGCGACGATATGCGCCAGAAGGTCTTTACGGAGGTGGATCTGCCGGAGCAGATACAGAGCACCATCTCCGAGATGATCGTGAGCGAAAGCATGATCCGCCACAGCAATAAACTGATGGACCTCCCGATACCGGACCATACCCTCGCCATACTGGTGCAGCGCGATGGGCACTTCTTCATCCCGAGAGGCAATACACCACTCGAGGAGGGAGACCATGTCCTCGTCATCTCGGACGATGAGGATGCGCTGGTACAGGCGTATGAGGAGCTGGGCGTACAGAGCTACTCGCTGAATGACAACGACTTTTTTCAATAAAACGAACGCACACCACCATGGCTGATACCCTACGTTTCGAAAAAATGCACGGACTGGGTAACGACTACATCTACATCAACCTCGACAAATACCCCATCCGTGACCTGCCGGCTTTTGCCCGCAAGTACAGCGACCGAAGGTTTGGGATCGGAGGCGATGGGGTCGTGACGTACAGCCGTGAGGGGGTCTCGGACTACCGGATGCGGATCTTCAACATCGACGGCTCCGAGGGTTTGATGTGCGGCAATGCCATACGCTGCGTCGCTAAGCTGCTGTACGAGGAGGGACTGGATCGGCACAACCCCATGCGTATAGATACCGCGTCGGGAGTCAAGATCCTAGAGCTCACGACGGACGAGAGCGACCGAGTGCAGCAGGTGCGTGTGGATATGGGGAAGCCGGAGCTACTGGACCGCGAGCTGGAGGTATCGGTGGAGGGAGCTGCCTACACCGGTATGCAGGTGAGTATGGGCAACCCCCACTTTGTGACGGTCATAGACAGCGACCCGATGAGCCACCCGCTGGAGAAGTACGGACCCCTGGTGGAGCAACACCCCTACTTCCCCGACCGAGTCAATTTTGAGATCGTCCAAGTCACGGACCGCGGACACTTGGTCATGCGTGTGTATGAGCGCGGCTCGGGGCTGACGCTGGCATGTGGCACCGGAGCTTGTGCTACCGCTGTGGCAGCTATCGAGCAGGGGCTGGTGGACAGCCCCGTAGAGATACGCATGCCCGGTGGTGCCCTCACGATCGAGTGGAGCGGCGACTACGGAGAGCCGGTCTTCATGACCGGACCCGCCACGCGTGTCTACAAGGGCGAGATGGAGGGAGACTTTTTCTGAGACCTGCATGCGCAGTCTCAGAATGATGATTTTATGAACAGACGAAAGAAAGATTGAAATGAAGAAAATCAATACGCATTTTCAAAAACTCCAAGATAGCTACCTTTTTGCCGAAGTGAGCCACCGCGTACAGGCGTACCTGAGGGAACAGCCCGACGCTTCCCTGATACGAATGGGTATAGGTGACGTCACGCTCCCCCTGCCCAAGTCGGTGATCGATGCGATGCATCGGGCGGTCGACGACGAAGCAAAGGCTCAGACGCTGCGCGGGTACGGTCCCGAGCAGGGGCACGACTTCCTCAGAGCGGCCATAGAGGAGCACGACTATAGAGCCCGCGGCATCGACATCAGCAAGGACGAGGTCTTCATCAGCGACGGAGCCAAGAGCGACACCGCCAACATCGTGGACCTCTTCAGCAACGATGTCCGCCTCGCCATTACCGACCCGGTCTATCCGGTCTATGTGGACTCAAATGTCCTGGCAGGACGTACCGGCGAACTAATGGACGACGGCAGATGGTCCGGGATCACCTACCTCGACTGCAACCGTGAGAATGGCTTTGTCCCTACGCTCCCGAGTGAGCACGTGGATGTGATCTACCTCTGCCTGCCCAACAACCCCACAGGCACCACCCTCACCCGCGATCAGCTGCAGCAGTGGGTCGACTATGCCCTGTCGGAGGATGCGATCATCCTCTACGATGGCGCCTACGAGGCGTTTGTGCGTGAGGAGGATGTCCCCCGCAGTATCTACGAGCTCAAGGGCGCCAAGCAGTGTGCCATCGAGTTTAGGAGCTACTCCAAGACCGCCGGCTTCACCGGAGTGCGCTGCGGCTACACCGTCGTTCCCAAGGACCTGCAGGTCGGCTCAGCTTCGCTCAATGCCATGTGGAGGAGACGCCAGACCACGAAGTTCAACGGTGCCTCCTACATCAGCCAGCGCGGAGCCGCAGCCATCTACACCGAAGAGGGAAAGAAGGAAGTGCGCCAAAACATCGACTACTACTTGCACAACGCCGGCGTGATACGCGATGCGTTCCTGAAAGTAGGCTACGAAGTCTTTGGCGGGATCAACAGCCCCTACGTCTGGGTCAAGACCCCGGACGCATATCCTCTGAGCTGGGACTTCTTTGAGTACCTGCTTCGCGAAAAGCAAGTGATCGGTACGCCCGGTGTCGGCTTTGGGCAACAGGGCGAGGGCTACTTCCGCTTCTCGGCTTTCGGCTCCACGGAGGACACCCGTGAGGCGATGGAGCGCATGCTGAAGTAAGCAACGATCTGCGCAGCAGGTCAGAGCCAAAAAGAAGAGGGTGTGTCGGTGGTCTTCGCCGGCACACCCTCTTTGTTTGGTGGGTTGCGTTACGTCGTTCGGTAGCAGCTGCCGATTGACCTCGGCAGGTGGTCAAAAGTCAAAGGAGAGACCGATCACGCCGTCCACGAAGAGGGTCTGCGGGGAGATCTCCTCGTAGGGTCTGCCGAGGGTGGTGAGCTGCTTGGTGACCCCCGGCTCCAGAAAGAGCCCCATCTGCTTGGTCAGTGCATACCGCACGCCCATGGCGCCCCGCACGCTCCAGCGGATCGGGTCACCCGGGAGTGATTGGTCTGTCGACTTGGAGGGGACCCACTCCTTATCCATATGATAGTTGGTCTGCAGACCGGAGACGAGGCACTTCTCACCCATGATGGTACCCGACGCATGGAGCGACCACCGTCCTCTGTCGAGGAAGTCGTACCGGAGCGTGAGCGGCACCCCCAGCAGATGATCGGTGTAGCGCATATCGGTATAGTAGCTATCCGACCCCTGCCTTTGGTCGGTCACCTCGCGTGTGTAGAGGAGACCGCTCTCCAGGTACAGTCCGGGCAGCATCTCGTACGCCGCCATGAGCCCCACACGTATCGGCGGATGGCGACGAACGCTGATGGCAGTTTCCTGCGCTTGGTTGTAAAAAGAGATCATCTCCTGTGCCGACTGCTCATCCTCATCCTCCGGTACTTCTTTCTCTGCCAGGTGATCCTTGTTGGGTGCGATGGCATAAAGTCCGCCGTAGCCCTCCATACTGCTACCGGATCCCTGTAGGTTGGCGGCGAGGAGCGAGGTCCGCAAGCGAGGCGAGTGGTGACGGGCAGGCAGCGACGGCAGCTCCGGGGTCGAGCGTTGCGGTCGGGTGAGGGAGCTCTTGGGTTGCTTTTGGTCGGTACGGATCAGAGTGGCAGAGGAGACCTTCGGTGTCTCCACCACCACGGCAGGGAGCTTAGAGGGGATGGGCTCCGCCTTTGCGTAGAGGGATGCCGACTGTTGCGGGGTACGGGGCTGCACCGTTGGTGAGGGGATCGGCTCCTCCACCGGAGGAGTGATCGGGTCCGCTTCAGTGCGAGCCGCTTCCGAGACGGCTGCCACCACGGGATCGGCATCGGAGAATACCGGCACCGGCTCCTGCGGTCGGTACAGCAGCCAGGTGAGCAGCAGTGCCGCAGCTACTCCCACTGTCGGCAGGAGTACCCACAGGAGGCGGGAGCGTCCCTGCTTCTCAGCACGTACACCGGTGAGGATCGCTCCCCACATCTCCTCATCCTCGGCAGAGGTACGGGGTGGCGTCTCGTACCGATCGAGCTTATCTTTGATCTGATCGATCCAGTCATTCTTGTTACTCATAGTCCTCTCTCTTCCATGTAGGCTTTGATTTTTTGCGCCAAGAGCTTACGTGCTCTGGCATACTGGGACGCCGACGTCCCCTCCTTGATCCCCAGCTGCTGTGCCACCTGCTTGTGGCTCAGCCCGTCCAGGGCGTACAGGCAAAACACCAGTCGGTACCCCGTCGGCAGCTCCCGGATCATCTCCTGTATCGCCTCCGCCGGCAGCCCTTGGAGATCTGTCGGTGCCTCCTCAGGCTCATCGGGCAGGTCGTACTCCTCGTCCAAAAAGGAGAACTTCCGCCTGCTACGGAGGTAGCTCAGCGCTTGGTAGGTAGTCACCTGCGTCATCCACGCACGAAGCGAGCCCTTGCCGCGGTACTCAAATGAATCGATGGCGGTGAAGATCTTGATGAAGCTGTCCTGCAGAAGGTCCTTGACGGCATCCGGGTCGGAGACATAGCGAAAGCACACGCTGCGGAGGTACCCCACGTATGTTTCGTACAGAGCCTTCATGGCTTGCTCGTCTCCCCGGCGGACACCCGTCAGGAGTATTTCTTCATCTTCATTCCACGGTCTATTCATTCCCGGTACTGCTGAGCTGATACTGGCTGCTTCGGAGAGGGCGGCTCGGTGCACCCTTTCCGGGGTGAAAAGATAGCCCCTTTTCAGACAGTGTCCAAAAAGAGGCTATCTACCCTAGAGGTGTGGTGGGGAGGGATGGGGCAACAACTGCAACCAAATGACCGGTGTAGCACCAAGTCTCTCTTTATACCCCATCCCCTATGCGAAGCGATGCTTCATCATCCACCACACAAGACCCTATTCGATAGCTACAAAAGCCTCACTCGACCACAATGTCCCCGATGCTGCGGTTCGCAGGCAGTGCAGCCTTAGGGTCCGCCTTTTTGCCGGAGACGTAGTCCAGGTTGATGGTCTGGCTGCCCGTTTCGGTCACGAAGCGGATCTTCAGAGCCTTCTTCTCACCTTTGGTATCGGGCAGATCTTTCAGGCTAAATGCCGCATAAGCCCGTGCAATGGTCCTCGCATTGGTATCACCCTTAGCGTTGTGGCGAAGCTCCAGGGTGTAGGGATCCTTCGGGTCCACACCGGAGACCAGGTTGATCTCATGTGGCTTCTTGGAGTCGCCGTAGCGAGCCGAAAAGATGATCGTGAGGTAGCCGTCCTCTATCAGACACTGCTCCTTGCCGAGCCCGATGGGGTCCTTTCCGTAGGCTGCGTTGTTGTCCTCCTTCGAGGGGACCATATTCTTGGTGAGGATCTCCTTGAGCCCGAGTACGTGGACCGCCTTGGTGTAGCCCTCGTGGGGTGCCTTTTTGTCATCCTTGTAGTTCACCAGCGCCCGCACCTCTTTGCCCTTGGTGGGGTGCTCCTTGAGGTTGGTCGGGAGGAGGGTGGTCTTCTCATTGAGCTGCAGGTAGACCGCCTTGGTGGTCGGGTTGGTCTTCACCGTCACGATCCCGGTGTAGTAGTTGGAGTAGTCCGGGTTGTTTTTGCCCAGGCAGGAAGTGAGGAAAAGGAGAGCCACACCGAGTGTAGCAAGTACGATACTGTTCGTTTTCATAATGTTGTTTTATTCTAAAAATTGGTTTGAAATGAATCGTCTTTACTCTATAAACGCACCACCTTGCGATTCCTTGCATCACTTGCCCCACTTTTTTTATTCCCCACCCCTATGGCGACCCCTAGCGGGGTCGGGGAGAGGTGGGTGGTCCGTCGTTTTCCCGGGGTCTTCGGTGCTTCGCACCTCGACCACCGGGCTATGAAGAAACGACCCCTGGCGGGGTCGGCAGTCCCGTCCGTTTCACCCCTTTAACCATCCGTCCCCTCATTGGATAGACGCTTGGGATAGCAGCACCCCGCAGGGGTGCCTCCTGCTTAGCCCGGGTGTCGAGGAGGGGCGAACGCCCCGACGATGACCCCGGGAAGAGAGATTGCCCAAAAACAAAACGACCCCGTAGGGGTCGCCATAGGGTCCGGGCGTTTGGCGACCCCTGGCGGGGTCAGGGTTGGGGCTTCGGTCGCTGCTCTCCCGGGGTCTTCGGTGCTTCGCACCTCGACCACCGGGCTATGAAGAAACGACCCCTGCGGGGTCGGCAGTCGCGTTTGATTCGCCTCTCTAACTATCCGGTCCTCATTGGATAAAAACTTGGGTGGCAGCACCCCCTCGGGATCTTACCACTAAGGGCAAAAAAGTTTTCTACTGGAAACGTTTCGCTACTATCCGTCAAATCGTTTCCTTTCCTACTGGAAACTTTTCGCTACTATCCGTCAAATTTATTTCCCGGCTGTAATAAGGGCGACACGGATTAGATCTTTTTAGGTAGCTTTGTTGGAGACGGGGAGGACCAGGCAGTCTTCACGACAATTCATTTTAGAAGGTGGCCCAATAGACCTTAACACACTACATATATTTCAAACCACAAGACTTATGAAGAAACGTAACTTTAGGCATGTACTCTCTCTTCTGGTCTGCGCCTTTGCATTTTCCACCATGGGGGGGGTAATGCACTATACGCCAGCGAGTTAAAGAGTCAAACCACAAAAGAAGTCACCCAGTCGGACAAGATCAAAGTCAGCGGCCAAGTGCTGGACCAGAGCGGTCTATCCGTGATCGGTGCCACGGTATCGGTCAAGGGAGTGCCGGGGAAAGGAACGATCACCGACTTTGACGGCAACTTTAGCCTCGCAGATGTTCCTGCAGACGCTACCCTGGTCATCTCCTACGTGGGGATGATCACTCAGGAAGTCCCGGTAGCGGGGCAGACCACTTTTCAGATCACTCTCCAGGCCGACACAGAGCTCCTGGATGAAGTGGTCGTAGTGGGCTACGGTACACAGAAGAAAGTGGACGTCGTCGGCTCCATCGCTCAAGTAGGCGGCAAGGAGCTGACCAAGAAGTCCAGTGCGAATATCGAAAATGCGCTGACGGGTACCATGTCCGGCGTGACGGTGATCCAGCGCTCCGGAGCTCCCGGTCGTGAGAACAACAGCATCCAGGTCCGTGGTGTGGGCTCCTTTGGTGCGGGCTCGGCTCCACTGGTCCTCATTGACGGTATCCCTGGACGCATGGCGGATGTGAACTCCAACGACGTGGAGTCCATCTCCGTGCTCAAGGATGCGTCGACAGCTGCGATCTACGGATCACGAGCCGCCAACGGTGTGATCCTGATCACCACAAAGAAAGCGGGGAAAAACACGGTGAATGTCTCCTACAACGGCTATCTGGGATGGAACAGCGCCACAACGCTACCGGAATTTGTCCCCACCTGGGAGTATGCCGAGCTACTCAACGAGGCGACCGGCACCCCGACCTACTCAAAGGAGGATATAGAGGCGATCAAGAACGGCACGAAACCGGATCAGCTGGCAAGCGAAAACTATCTGCGCGATCTATTTAAGTCGTACGCCCCGCAGACCAACCACCACATCAACCTCAGAGGAAGTACCGAAAAGGTGCAGTACTACTTAGCCGGAGGAGTACTCCTGCAGGATGGTCTTGTCGCACGCAACACTTTCAGACGCTACGACACACGCGCCAACCTCTCGGTAGACCTCACTGATAAGCTGACTGTGGCTACCAACATACATGCTCTCGTCTCCCAGCGGGACGAACCCAATGCACCGGCAGGCGAGGATATCTCCGGCATGGATCAGATCATCCTCAAGGCGGTACGCTTCCCCGGAGTGCACCCCACCCGCACCTCCAAAGGTGAGTACGGAGTAGGAGCGGAGGGACACGGGACCCCGACGGCATGGGTCGAGACTCCTTCCTTCTTGCAAGAGAAGCGCTTCTCGGGCAAGGCTAACCTCACTCTGCGCTACAAGCCCATCAAGCAGGTAGAGCTCATGGCGATGGGTGGCGTCACACACCTCAACCTGGAGAATAAGCAGTTTCGCTCCACGATGAGCCTGGAGAAGGGCGGAGCAGTCATGGGACCGGCACAGCTCACCGATCAGATGAACCGCAACTTTTACAAGACGTTCCAGTCCACAGCGTCGTACAATGATCGCTTTGGCGACCATGGACTATCGGCACTGATCGGCTACTCGTACGAGGACTTCTCTGAGCGTTGGGTCTCCGCATTTAGGGACAACATCGTCTCCAACGACCTCCCTCACATCAACACCGGTTCACCCGATAACCAAAAAGGTAACGGCAGCGGATTCGAGTGGGCGCTACAGTCCCTATTCGGTCGACTAGACTACAACTATCGGGACAAGTACCTGGCAGAGCTCACCATGCGCTACGATGGATCTTCACGCTTCCCACCGAGCAAGCGTTACGCCTTCTTCCCCTCCGCAGCTCTAGGCTGGCGCATCAGCGAGGAAGACTTTTTCAAAGAGCAAAAGAGCCTCGAGTGGATCAGTATGCTGAAGCTCAAGGCGTCTATCGGTGTGCTGGGTAACCAAAACATCGGTAATTATCCGTATCAGACGGTGTATGAGCTCGGACAAGACTACCCCTTTGGCAATACCCTAAAGCAAGGTGCTGCTGTGACTACTTCCACGGATAACAACCTTACCTGGGAGAGCACCAAGACTTGGGATGTGGGCTTCGAGAGCAGCTTCCTAAACGGTGCCATCAGCCTAAACATCAACTACTTCAACAGAAACACCTACGACATTCTCTACAGTCCATCCGGCAGTGTGTCTCAGGTGCTGGGACTAAAAGTCTCACCGGTCAATACCGGAACCCTTCTCAATAGGGGTTGGGAGTTTGAGCTGGGGCACCAGTATACCATGGGCGACCTTAGCTGGAACATCAACGGCAACCTGAGCCTGATCCACAACGAAATCACCTCGCTCGGTGTCGGTAACGTCGAGCAACTCAACGGGCTGGTAGGTAGTGGCAATCTTTTCATCGGACACCCGATGCAGGTGTACTACGGCTACAAGACAGACGGAGTCTTCCTCAGCACTGACAAAAAGGAGGACTGGGCAGATCAGAGCAGCCTCAATCCCTCTATCCACCCGGGTGATATCCGCTACGTTGATATCAGCGGACCCGACGGCAAGCCCGATGGTAAAGTGGATGCCAACTACGACCGTACGGTACTCGGATCTCGGATACCCAAGGTCACCTACAGCCTGAGTGGCGGTCTGGCATATAAGTTTGTAGACCTATCGCTACAGCTACAGGGGATAGCAGGAGTCAGTGGATACCTCAACAACTTTGCCGGTTATGCATTTTACCAAGAGGGAAACATCCAGACCTGGCAGGCTGAGGGACGGTTTAGAGCCGATGCTCCCACCCGCTATCCTAAGTACCCACGGCTGGAGTCGGTGCCCAACGTCGGTACCTTCAACACACTGCAGTCGGACTTCTGGATACGAGATGCCTCCTACCTCAGACTCAAAAACATCCAGCTGGGTGTGAACCTTCCGGAAAAGTGGCTGGAGCCAGTCTTGGTTAAATCAATGCGTATTTACTTCTCCGGCGACAACCTCCTCACCTTTAGCAAGTACCCCAAGGGATGGGACCCCGAGCTGAATACCGGTGGGCAGTTTTACCCAATCCAAAAGACCTATACTGTAGGAGTAAATATTGACTTCTAATGAAGAACAGAGCTAGACGAAACACAATGAAATACATCCATACCCTATATACTTTAGCAGGCTTGGCACTAACCCTGACAGTGGGTTCCTGCTCACTCGACCGCTCTCCCCTCGACAAGCTGTCTCGAGATGTGGTCTGGTCCAATCCCGACAACGCCGAGGTAGTCCTGACCGGTATCTATCGAGGAAATGCCGTCTACTCCGGACCCGAGTATGCTCCATCCGACTGGTGGAGCTATGGCGGACTGGTGTTTATGGAGTTTGCCAGCGACAACCTCTACGACCGACGAAATGCCAACTCCAACTTTTACAAAATATCCTCGGGGCAGCTGGTGTCGACCAATGGCTTCATAGGCAACTACTGGAGAAACAGCTACTCCAAGATCGGGCGATGCAACGAGTTCTTGTCCAACGCAACAACGCTACCTGAGTCTGCCGCAAAGACACGCCTCATCGCTGAAGCACGCTTCTTGCGGGCTGCGCAGTACTTTTACCTCAGCCAATACTTTCACGATGTACCGCTGATCACCAGCGTCCTCAGCCGAGAGGAGGCCAATCAGGCACCCCTCAACTCCAAGAAGGAGGTGGTGGACTTTGTCATCAAGGAGCTCCGTGAGTCTGCTGCAGCCCTACCCCGTCAGTCCGAAATCTCTAACGCTGACAAGGGGCATGCCAGCAAGCAAGCAGCACTCGCCTTCCTCGGACGCACCCTCATGGCTGAAGAGCGATGGGCAGAGGCTGCAGAGGTGTACAAGCAGATCATCGACCTAGGTGATAATGACCTCGCCCCCAGCTACCCCGATCTCTTTCTGGCAAAGGGTGAAAACAGCAGTGAGATCATCTTTGCTTTTCAGTACTTAGAGGGTCAAGCCGGCAACGCTATCATGCAACACTCCTACCCTGCAAAGGATGGAGGGTGGTGCATCATCAACGTCCCCGCTTCCCTATTCGAGGCCTACCAGTTTACCGACGGCACGGACTTTTCGTACGACAGCCCGCTCTACGACCCCACAGACCTGGGAGCAAACAGAGACCCGAGGCTGAAGTACACGATCCTCTACAATGGAGCTCAGTTCAAGGGCAGCCCCTACATCAGCCATCCGGATAGCGACAGCCGGGACAAGGTGATGGGCGGTCAGACAACGCAGACCGGCTTCTTGATCCGCAAGTATCTGGACGAAGAGTACTCCGGACCTCTGTCGCTCTATGGCGGGGACATCCCGGTGATCCGCTATGCCGAGGTGCTGCTGAGCTACCTCGAGTCCAAGATGGAAGCCGACGGCTCCGTGAGCCAAAAGCTCCTGGATGAGACGATCAACAAAGTACGCAAGCGCCCCGGTGTAGACATGCCGGCAATCACAGCGACCTCCGCCGATGAGCTCAGGCCCATCCTCCGAAACGAACGTCGGGTAGAGCTGGCATGCGAGGGGATTCGCTACTGGGATATCCTGAGGTGGAAGATCGCTGACCAAGTACTGGTCGGGGATATCTATGGGGCACCCTTCCCGGGAGCTACCCGCACCCGCTACAAGAACAACCAACCCGACCCCTATAGCAGGTGGTATGTGGGCACTCGAAACTTCAGGACACCTCAGGACTACAAGTGGCCGATCCCTCAGTCCGAGCAGGATATCAACCCCAATCTGAGGAAGTCAAAGTAAGCCAAAGGAGCCTGGAACTCCTCTGACAAGTGAGAGAGGGTGTGTCAAAACTCTGTTTTGGCACACTCTCTCTCTTTGCTTATCCCCTCTATAGCTCGATCGCACCCGACACTTCACACCTCACCCCCATCATACATCCTCAAAAATAAGATCGGTGCGTCAGCAGCAGAGCCGATCACAGCCACCGGCAGAAAGATGGTATCGGAGGCATCCTGGCCAGAACTAAAACGACTATCACATACACAGCTGATATCCAGACAAATACAGGTAGAGCAAAGACAGCTACACGAAAGCAAAAAGTTTCCTACTGGAAAGAGATCGCTTCTATCCGTGAAACCGTTCACTTTCCTACTGGAAACATTTCTCTTCTATCCGTCAAATTTTTGCCTCGCTCCTCCTCCTAACCTTTTTTTGGTCCAAAACAATTTCCACCCACTACTATTAGGTATCATTTGCCCCTCGAAAACCCTACTATAAGGTATTTAGAAAAAATAGGTGTCTACGTAAATTTGCGGGTAATAATTTACGCCAACTACAACAATAAAAAGACTAAGTAACGCTATGATTGGAACAAAACAAATCATCCGAGGTGGAATGATGCTTCTGGCATCAACGATCCTCATGGTTACCACGGGTTGCGACGACAATGGATCCACCCCCACTCCACCGGCACCGAAAGGGCCTTTCACGGTATCCATCTACTCCACCCCAACCCCTAAGACCAAGTGCTCCTACTTCTCTTTTGAGACCAACAAGGTGGTAGAGCTGGCAGATGCCGATGCCCAGGAGAGCAAGCTGTGGGACATTGCTATTGTCGGACTGTCGTGCCGGACCAACGGCGGTGCGAGTGGCAAGGGTATGGGTGCCGCATACCGGACCAATACGACCGACTTTGACAACCTCAAGAGTGCTGAGGAGTTTATCAAAAACACCAACCTCTGGTACACCGATAAGCTGGGAGAGATCTACTACACCTTTGGCATCATGCCACCTCCTACCACCACTATGGGTATCAACCCACTCATGACCCTGGGCTCTTGGATCAAGATGGATGGGAGTGTGATGCCTCCCAGTCTCATCGTGGATGATCATGTCTACATCGTCCGCACAGCGGCCGGCAAGTATGTCAAGCTCCAGATCCTCGATGCCAAGGAGGGGGGTAAGTTTGGCCACTTTAGCCTGAAGTACGACTTCATCTCCGACAAGGGGACCAACGACAAGTTAGCCCCAAGAGAGGGTGAGAAGGTCATCACCGGCAAGGAGGCTCTCTCCGTACTGCTCCCCAAAGAGGAAGCCAAGAGTGTTCGCTACCTCACCATCAAGGATAAGGAGATCAGCCAGGTGGACCTGGACTACATCAAGTCTGATATGCCGGTACTGGAGGAGCTGGATCTCACCACTTCGACCCTGTCGATAGACCCATTTGACGTCGGCTTCAAGGACAACAAAGTGATCAAGAGGCTCATCCTGCCGGCTAACCTGGTCACTATCGGCAAGGGGCAACTCTCCTACACCGGCCTGGAGGAAGTCGTATTTCCGGGCGAAAAGCTTGAGAATATCGGCGAGGGGGCGTTCACATTTTCCGGCAAGATCAAGAGTCTAAAACTCCCCTCCTCAGTGATTGTGATCGAGAAGCAGGCCTTTTACAACATGTCTTCGCTCGAGGAGATCAACATCCCCAAGAATGTCGTGACCCTGCCGTACTGTACCTTCATGGCCGACAAAAAGCTGAGACGAGTAGTCTTTGAAGGGCCAGTGAAGAGTTTTGGTAGCTGGGTTTTTGACAGCTGTAAGTCACTCACCGATCTCACATTCACGAGCCCGGCACCACCCATAATGGAGAAGAGCTGGCCTTTTGTGGACTACAAGGATTGGAGCAACGAAGACGGCTCTCCACGCCACATCTTCAGCGTGCCAAAGGGTAGCGTGGATGCTTACCTCAAGGCCTTTAAGCTAAGCGAAGAGGACAGGAAGTTCTTCAGAGAGTTTTAGTCATTTACGCCACTATCTCTAATGAACTTGCTATCTAAGACCAGACTACTGACCGCACTCCTCATCTTGCAGGCAACCATTGGTTGTACCGGTGAGAGTGGGGGGCGTGATCCTCAGCTGATCCCTGAGGATCGATTTACTACCGATGCGGTAGTGACCGACTACTTCACCAAGCAGCTGGACCGCATGACGATCGAGATGCCACCTGAGCAGATGAGCCGTGAGGCCATCTCCGTACAGACCTCGACGATCGAACGTGCCAAGCAACAGATCTGGACCCTCTGGAAAGAAGCCAACCAAGCCCGTCTCGCCACCTGTGGCATATCCGAGGTCACACCCATCGACAAGCCGGTGTGGACCCTCCCCAATGGTGACAAGATGAAGTTTGCCCCCTTTGCCAAAGGGACCAAGCCTGCCGGTGGATACCCTATGATCATACACTTGCACGGAGGAGGTAAGTACCCCGACACCCCGATCCCATGGGGCAGTGAGGTGAATGAGAATGAGTGGTTTCAGTCGCTCAGACTCTCCGCAGACTACAAGGATGCTCCCTGTCTCTGCTTTGTGCCACGTATGCCGGACGACCGCAAGGGTAGATGGTACCACATGCCTCTCACCTTTGTCTACAGGAGAGCCTACCAACTGGGGGTCCTCTCGGGACTGGTAGACCCGGATCGCTTTTACATCACCGGTATATCCGAGGGTGGCTACGGTACGGTACGTGTGGGGCCCTTTATGCCCGACTACTTCGCCGCTGTCGGCTGCTTGGCAGCTGCCGCCAAGCCCACGGATGCTCTCCGCGGACTCCGCAATACCCCCTTCAGGATGGAGGTGGGTGAGGATGACACCATGTACGGACGCAATGTCTACGTCCGACTGTGGCAGGACAGGCTGAATGAGCTGGCGACCCAAAACAGCGGAAGCTACCCTCACGAGGTGATCATTCAGAAAGGGCGAGGTCACTATATCAACTACTACGGAATGACCCCCTGGCTCCTCACCCACAAGCGAAACGCACGTCCGGACCATGTGACCTACGTCTACCACAGTATCGTACCCGATGAGCCCGATGCGATGGAGGCCTTTTCTGCCGGAGTCTACTGTCTGGACCTGAGAGCACTACGCCCCGACAGCAAGGATACAAGGCTGAGTATAGATCTGGTCAAAAAGGAGAACACCTACACCCTGACGACCGAACCACTCTCCGGGAAAGTAACGGGAAAGATTGGGCTCTACATAAATGATGTAGACTACACCAACCCCATTACGGTCCTCTACAACGGCAAGACGGTATTCCGGGGCAAACTCTTCCCCAACAGGGGCGCCATGGTGGATGCTGTCGCACTCTTTGGCGACCCTCGGCGGATCTTCTCCTCCAAGCTGGCTATTGACCTCTGATCGATCGGTCCTTCCGATCTAGAGAGCAATAAACAAGAGAGGTTTGATGGCGGTGAGTTTTGCACTCATAGATCTGGTATCGCTTAACTTTCTTATGTTCAGGCAAACTTATTCAAAACAAAAAAGGTGCGCCAAGGCTTAAGCCTTGGCGCACCTTTTAGTCGTCATGGGGTATCAGCGGGCACAGGTGGCGGGGATGCCGCGGTAGCGCCGCTCGATGATCTCACCAAGCCGCTCACGAAGGTCGGGGAGGTCGATCTTGGTGAGTACGTCATTCATGAAGGCGATGATCAGCATCAGTCGTGCTTCGACAAAGGGAATGCCCCTCTGCTGCATGTAGAAGAGTGCTCGAGCGTCCAGCTCCCCGGTGGTCAGCCCGTGAGTACAGCGGACGTCGTCGGCGTAGATCTCCAGCTGTGGTTTGGAGTACATGCGTGCTTTGTCGGAGAGCAGGAGGTTGCGGTTGTTTTGGTACGCCAGTGTCTTTTGGGCTACTTGATCCACATAGATCATGCCGCTAAAGGCGCCCTGCGCTCGGTCGTTGATCGTGTACTTGAAGAGTTCATCCGAGTGGCAGTCCGGTGCCATGTGGCGAATGAGAGAAAAGGTATCCGCCTGCTGATCGCTGTCCAGGATGGCAAGCCCATCGAGGTTGAGCTCGGAGTGGGTGCCGGCTAACTCGCAGAAATAGTTGTTGCGGGTACGGCCGTTCGTGATGGTGAGGTTGTTGGTTAGCACCATGCTATCCTCTGCCTGATGTATGTGGACGCTGTGTATCCTGGTCGCCGTGGATGGGGTCTCTTCGATATCGTAGCACTGAATGTGGCTGCCTCTCTCGGCGTAGATCTCCAGCAGGGAGTTGCGGTAGTAGGGTGTCTCCTCATGGTCTGCGTGGTCGCAGATCAGGATCTTGGCAGCACTGTCCTCCTCCGCAATCACCAGTATACGGGGGCAGTAGAAGCGGATGCTGTCCGCGCGGAGTGCCGCTCGCTGAAGGATGTGCACCGGACGGTCGAGGTGCTGACCTTTTGGGAGATAAAGCACCAGGACATCGTGGGCGTAGAGGGTGTTGAGCGCAGCCAGTGGATCTGCCTGGACGGAGTCCATAGTCCCCAGGTAGCGCTGAGCCACACCCGGATAGTGCTGCTCAAACTGCCGGAGCTCACCGATGAAGTAGCCGTCGCTATGGGTGTCTACAGAGACACTATCCTCCAGGAAAGTGGCGCGGATGATCTCGGGTGTGCGATCCAAAAAGCAGGAGTTGCCCTCCACCTGAACATCGGGGTGCCGGCGAGGGGTGTCGACATGCTCTGCCGCCTCGGTGAGAACCTTGGTGATGTTGAACCTCTGGTAGTTCTCGTCTCTAAACTGAGGCAGGGGCTGCTCCTCCAGCAGAGTCCGCGCCGAAGCTCTCAGTGCCTCGAGTGCCTGCGAGCCGTGCGGGTCGGAGGGAGCGCTCTTGAGAAAAAAACGGTTGATGGGGTTACTCATGACTCTGCTTCCTCCTTGATCCAGTCGTAGCCCTTCTTATCCAGCTCTAGAGCCAGGTCGGGACCTCCACTCTTGACAATCTTACCGCCAAGGAGGACATGCACGTAGTTGGGCTTGGCGAGCTCAAGCAACCTCTGGTAGTGGGTGATGATGATGGCTGAGAAGTCTTTGCCACGCATGGTGTTGATCCCCTGGGCTACGATGCGGAGGGCATCCACGTCCAAGCCGGAGTCCGTCTCGTCCAGTACGGCGAGGGTGGGCTGGAGTACCAGCATCTGAAAGATCTCGTTGCGCTTCTTCTCTCCCCCGGAGAAGCCGACATTGACGTGGCGCGACGAAAACTCGCTCGCCATCTCCACTATCTTTTGCTTCTCACGGATGAGCTTGAGGAACTCCGACGCACTGAGTGGCTGCTGTCCCTGAGCGGCGCGGCGGGCGTTGAGTGCGGTGCGGAGGAAGTTGACCATCGTCACGCCCGGTATCTCGACCGGGTACTGAAAGCTCATGAGTATCCCGGCATGGGCGCGTTCGTACGGCTCCATCTCGAGGAGGTCTTTGCCGTTGTAGGTGATGGATCCCTGCGTGACCTCATAGGCAGGATGTCCGGTGATGACGTTGGAGAGGGTACTCTTTCCCGATCCGTTGGGACCCATGATGGCGTGGATCTCTCCGGTAGGAATGGTGAGGTTCACCCCTTTTAGTATTTCTTTGCCGTCGATGTTGGCATGAAGGTTTTTTATTTCTAACATTATCTATGAGCGGTAGTAAGTAAGTTTGATAGGTCTCGAAGCTATCCACTGTCTCGGCAGTTAGCCGACAGTGCCTTCGAGGGATATGGACAGGAGCTTTTGTGCCTCTACGGCAAACTCCATCGGTAGGTGATCCAGGACTTCGCGTGAGTAGCCGTTGACGATGAGGCCTATAGCCTCCTCCTCGGGTATCCCGCGCTGAGTGCAGTAAAAGAGCTGGTCCTCACTGATCTTGGAGGTCGTTGCTTCGTGCTCTATGATCCCGGTGTCGTTTTGGACATCCGTGTAGGGAAAAGTATGCGCTCCACATTTATCCCCGACGAGGAGCGAGTCGCACTGCGAGTGGTTGCGGGCACCGGTAGCGTTGGGCCCGATGTAGACCAGTCCGCGGTAGCTGTTTTCGCTAAGTCCGGCAGAGATACCCTTGGAGACGATGCGACTGCGGGTATTCTTTCCGATGTGCATCATCTTGGTGCCGGTATCTGCCTGCTGGTAGTTGTTGGTGACTGCCACGGAGTAAAACTCCCCTACGCTGTCGTCCCCCTTGAGGATGCAGCTGGGGTACTTCCACGTGATGGCAGAGCCTGTCTCCACCTGTGTCCAGGAGATCTTTGAGCGATTGCCGCGGCATAGGCCGCGCTTGGTCACAAAGTTGTAGATCCCTCCCTTGCCCTCTTTGTCGCCGGGGAACCAGTTTTGGACCGTGGAGTACTTGACCTCGGCATCGGTCTCGGCGATGATCTCGACGATGGCAGCGTGGAGCTGGTTTTCGTCCCGCATGGGCGCTGTACACCCCTCCAGATAGGAGACGTAGGAGCCCTCCTCTGCCACAATGAGGGTGCGCTCAAACTGCCCCGTATTCAGGGCGTTGATCCTAAAGTAGGTACTGAGCTCCATCGGGCAGCGTACCCCCTTGGGAATGTACACAAAAGAACCATCGGAGAAGACAGCGGAGTTGAGCGCAGCAAAGAAGTTGTCCCTCGCCGGCACGACAGAGCCCAGGTGCTTCCGCACCAGGTCCGGATAGCTGCGGATCGCTTCGCTGATGGGGCAAAAGATAATGCCCTTCTCCGCCAGCTTGTCTTGGAAGGTGGTACGTACCGAGACGGAGTCCATGACCGCATCCACGGCGTATCCTGCGAGTAGCTTTCGCTCGTTGACCGGGATACCCAGCTTTTCGAACGTCCGCTCCAGCTCCGGATCCATAGGTTCGTCCGCACTTTTCTTTTGCACCGGGCGGGCGAAGTAGATGATGTCCTGGTAGTCAATGGGTGGTATCCTGAGATGTGCCCAGCGGGGCATCTCCATCTTTTGCCAGGTCCGAAAGGCATCCAGTCGGTACTCCAGCATCCACTCCGGCTCCTCTTTTTTCTCAGAGATGAGGCGGACGGTCTCCTCGCTCAGCCCCTTGGGGATGTACTCCGTATGGATGTCTGTCGTGAAGCCGTACTTATACTCCTGACCGGTGATGTCGTCTAGTATTTCGTCAAATGACTGTTGTTCACTCATATATATTCATGGTTGTGCAGGTGTAGCTCCCTATCGGGCTATACCGTTGTCGTGATATCCCCTCCCACATCCGGTGTTGTCCTATGGAGTAACACTTGATCGGGCCAAAATGTTCGGCTCAAGTCTAGAAGCAGGTCCTTGAGCAAAAGGGTATCCGGCATTTCCGGAAACCGGTAGAGGGTCACCAGCTGCTCCCAGCCCTGCAAGAGCAGTCCAAGCACGAATGCGGTCACGAATAGGGAAACGACAGCACCGCCGATCTTATCCAAAAGACCCAGGGAAATGGAGAGCAGCGGGGACAATGCTTTTCGGACAAAGCCCAGTGCCAGCCACAAAACAACAAAGGCGATGACCCAGGACCAAAAGCCGGAGGTCACGCCCGTGTAGGGAACGACATAGGGAACGACAAGGTGTGAAAGGCAGACAGCTCCGAGCAGTGCTCCCAGTGAGAGCACCTGGTCTATCGCCCCGCTGCGGTAGCCGTGAATGGCCGAGCTAGCGAGTATGACCATGAATATGATGTCCAGCCAATGCATACTGCCATGATAGGGACGTTAGCCCCGATGTTCGGTGAACCGATCTACTGATCTTTTGCAGAGCCGCCGGGGCTCTTTTCTTCTTTAACCTCTCAAGAAAGAAGTTGACGTGTGCTGAAAAAGTTTCCTACTGGAAGCAGATCGCTACTATCCGTCAAATCATTTTCTTTCCTACTGGAAACATTTCTCTTCTATCCGTCAAATTTTTTGCCGCTCGAGGAGTGGAAAAAATAGGGGGATCCGGGACCTTGTCGTCTTCCTTAGTTCGTCCCCCATGCGGTACTTGATGTCGTAATTGATGATAAAGTCCGGCTCCTCCATAAAGCCATAATACTCAACCAACACCGACATCATCACCACAGATTACCTCTAAACTTCATATGCGTGAAGCCTTCTCCACACTTCGGTCGGTGACCTGAGTGTGGAGCAGCTACTGTTGCCTTAGTCGAGTGTGCGCTTTACGGCGATCTCTCTGTACGCCTCTATGATGTCGCCCTTCTGGATGTCGTCCGTCCCGGCAACCTTCACACCACACTCCAGCCCTGCGGTCACCTCCTTGGCGTCGTCCTTGTAGCGCTGCAGTGAAGCCAGCTCGCCGGCATGGATCACCACACCATCGCGGATCACACGCACCTTGTCCGTGCGAGAGATCTTTCCATCCAAGACAAAGCAACCGGCAATGGTACCCACCTTTGATATCTTGAAGGTATCGCGGACCTCCACGTTGGCGGTGACGGTCTCCTTCATCTCCGGCGAAAGCATTCCCTCCATAGCGGTCTTTACATCGTCGAGAGCGTCGTAGATGATCGAGTAGACTCGGATCTCTACACCCTCCTCGTCAGCCAGTCGGCGGGCTCCCTGTGCCGGGCGTACCTGGAAGCCAATGATGATGGCATCCGAAGCGGCCGCCAGGCTCACGTCGCTCTCCGTGATCTGACCCACAGCCTTGTAGATGACGTTCACACGTACCTCGTCGGTAGAGAGCTTCTCGATAGAGTCGGAGAGTGCTTCGACAGAGCCGTCCATATCTCCCTTGACGATGATGTTGAGCTCTTGGATCTTACCCTCGGCGATGCGTCGACCGATATCCATGAGTGAAGGCAGACGCTGGGTACGCTCCCGCTGCTCGCGGTGGAGCTGCTCGCGCTTGGTAGCCACCTCACGCACTTCGGCCTCGGTGTCGAGGACGTTGAGCATCTCTCCGGAGGCAGTAGCACCATTGAGACCAAGTATCTTCACCGGCTCTGATGGGCCTACGCTCTTGACGTTCTTACCGTGCTCGTCAAAGAGAGCCTTGACTCTACCGTAGTTGCTTCCGGCTACGATGTGGTCGCCGATGCTCAGGGTACCATCCTGGATCAAGACTTTCGTCGTGTAGCCCCTACCCTGCTCCATCGTGCTCTCCAGGACGGAGCCTATGGCATTCTTATCGGGGTTGGCCTTGAGCTCAAGCAGCTCGGCCTCGAGGAGTACTTTCTCGAGGAGCTCGTGGATACCGATCCCCTTCTTGGCGGAGATCTCTTGGCTCTGGTACTTACCACCCCAGTCCTCTACGAGGTAGTTCATCGTAGCCAGCTCCTCCTTGATCCGGTCGGGGTTCGCTCCCTCACGGTCGATCTTGTTGATGGCAAATACGATGGGGACTCCTGCCAGTGCTGCGTGGCTGATCGCCTCCTTGGTCTGAGGCATCACCCCGTCGTCGGCAGCTACCACGATGATGACCACGTCCGTCACTTGTGCTCCACGAGCACGCATCGCCGTAAAGGCTTCGTGTCCCGGGGTGTCGAGGAAAGTAATGGACCTGCCGTCCTCGAGTGTTACTCGGTATGCACCCACGTGCTGGGTGATTCCCCCGGCCTCACCGGAGGTCACATCGGTATTCCGGATAGCGTCCAGCAGAGAGGTCTTACCGTGGTCCACGTGACCCATCACGGTCACTACGGGAGCACGAGGTACGAGATCCTCCTCGGCATCCTCCTCGGTCTCAATAACGCTCATCACCTGCACGTCCACAAACTCCGGCTGAAAACCATACTCGGTGACGATCATCTCGATCGTATCCTTGTCCAGTCGCTGGTTGATGCTGACCATCATCCCGAGGTTGAAGACGAAGGAAATGATATCGTTGACCGGTACATCCATCAGCTGCGCCAGATCATTTGCTGTCACAAACTCAGTCAGCTGTAGGATCTTGCTATCGCGCTCCTCCTGCTCGAGCTGTAGCTGAGCCTCCTTGCGACGCTCCTCGCGCTTATCCTTACGGTACTTAGCAGACGAACTGCCTCCACGGGTTCTGCCTTGAATGGCAGCCATGGTCTCCTTGATCTGCTTCTGGATATCCTCCTGTGTAACCTCCGGACGCTGCTGTAGTTTCTTTTGGCGCTTGGCCTTGCGTCCCTTTGCTTGTTGTTGCTGCTTGTTGTTGTCTTTGCGCGAGCGAGGACGTCCGGCATCGGTCTTTTGCTCCTTTGCCTGCTTCTCGATATCCACTTTGCCACCGCCCTTGACGATGGTACGTTTACGCTTCTTGCCACGCTTGGGTCGCACGGGATCAATAGCCGAGAGGTCCACCTTCCCAACTACCTTCACCCCGATGTTGTCCGCTGTGCCAATCCTAAACACCTCACTATCCGTCTCCTCGTCTGAGTCTTTCTTGGATTCTTCAGTAGATGCAGCAGGAGTGGGCTCCTTCTTGGGTTCGGCCTTCTTCGCAGGTTCCTCCTTCTTGGGCTCAGCCTTCTTTGCTGGTTCCTCTTTCTTGGGCTCGACCTTCTTGGCAGCTTCCTCCTTCTTAGGCTCAGCCTTCTTCGCAGGTTCCTCCTTCTTGGGCTCGGCCTTCTTGGCAGGTTCCTCCTTCTTGGGCTCAGCCTTCTTAGCTGGCTCCTCCTTCTTGGGCTCAGCTTTCTTGGCAGGTTCCTCCTTCTTAGGCTCGGCCTTCTTCGCAGGTTCCTCCTTCTTGGGCTCAGCTTTCTTGGCAGGTTCTTCCTTCTTAGGCTCGGCTTTAGGCTTGACGACATTGCCCTGGCTGTCGAGCTGAATCTTTCCAAGCACCTTAGGCCCCGTCTTGGCATCCTCCTTTTCCTTTGCTTCCGGGGTCGTTGCTTTTTCAGGTTTGCTTTCCTCCTTGGGCTCTGCCTCCTTGGGCTGTGCTTTAGGAGTCAGGTATCTATCAACGAGTACTTTTCTCTCGTCATCCGTAAGCGCATTCCCATGGTCTTTTACCAGAGCTTTCAGTTCGTCTACTGTAAGCTTGCTATTAGGGGTATAGCTTGTCTCCGGGTTTCTCTTGGTCAGAAACTCGACTACAGTCTGTACCCCTACTTGGAGTTCTTTTGCTACTTTATTTAATCTTATTGCAGGCATACGCTTACTTTATTGGGTTATCTTATCCGTTTACAAAATTACAAACAGTATCCCACTTATTCATCATCTGCGGGTACGTCTTCGTCAGCCGACTCCTCGTCTTCGAGTGCCAGCTCATCCTCAGTAGGATAGTACCGTGGATCGCGTGGGGGAAGGTCGGGATACTGATCCTCCGGCAGCTCATCGTCATCAAACTCCGTCATCAGCACCTGCATCACATGCTCGATGGTCTTTTCCTCCAGGTCGGTAGCACGGATCAGGTCTTGGCGTGAGCGGCGAAGTACCCCCTTGGCAGTATCGCATCCGATACCCATGAGTACATCGATCACCCACTGCTCGATCTCGTCATCAAACTCCGTGAGGAAAAGGTCCTCCTCTGCGATGCTCTGTGCTTCGTCACGGTAGATATCGATCTGATAGCCCGTGAGCATCATGGCGAGCTTGATGTTTTGCCCCATCTTGCCGATCGCCTTCTTGATCTCCTCGCGAGGCAGATAGACGTCGGCACGCTTGGCCTCTTCGTTGATCTTCACCACTGCATCTTTAGCGGGATTGAGGGCACGCTGGATGAGGAGTTCGGGATTGGAGGTGTACTGCAGCACGTCGATGCTCTCATTGCGCAGCTCATTCACCACTCCCTGGATCCTGGATCCCCGCACGCCCACGACAGCACCTATCGGGTCGACACGCTCATCGTAGCTCTCTACAGCCACCTTTGCCCGCTCGCCCGGGATACGCGCTATCGCACGGATCGTCACCAGACCATCCTGGAGCTCGGGCACCTCGCGGATGAAGAGTTGCTTCATCAGCTCATTGCTCACACGGCTCAGTATGATCTTTGGGTTATTGTTATTGTAGTCCACGCGCTCGATGATCGCCGTGGCGGTATCTCCTTTCTTGAAGCGATCCCTCGGGATCATCAGAGAGCGAGGCATGTTGAGCTCGTTGCCCTCGCTATCCATCAGCAGCAGCTCGCGCTTCCACACCTGGTACACCTCGGCGCGGATCATCTCGCCCACACGCTGAGAGTACTCGGCATAGAGGGTATCCTTCTCCAGCTCCAGCACCTTGGACGCCATGGCTTGGCGGAGGTTTTGGATCGCACGGCGACCAAAGGACTCAAACTCGACCTTGTCGATAAACTCCTCACCCTCCTCCAGGTCTTCACCTCCGTTCTCGTGAGCTTCGCTGAGGCTGACCTCCTGCATAGGGTTCGTCACTTCGCCATCAGCCACGATGATGCGGTTGCGCCAGATCTCCACATCTCCGTGGTCCGGGTTCACGATCACATCAAAGTTGCTATCCGAGCCATACATCTTAGCTATGGAGCTACGTAGGGACTCCTCCAGTACTTTAGAGAGGGTGTCCTCGTCAATGTTCTTCTGCCCCATGTACTCCTTTAGGGCATCCATGAGGGCACTGCGCTGTTTGTTATTCATGAGCTTATCTCTCAGTCTTTTATTTAGAAAAATACTTTTTCACTATCACTACTGCACCGCTCAGACCTTTAGGTCATAGGCTGCGTGCTTGATCTCGTCATACTTGATCTCCAGGATCACCGGTGTAGGCACCTTGCGTCGCTTCCCTTCCGGCTTGATCATCCGCGTCACCTCCAGCTCGATGCCGTCGTCCGTAGCGGACTTGAGTATCCCGTGCTCCTTCACCCCCATCTTGAGCAAAACCTCCAGCGGCTTGTCCACAAACTTTCGGTACCTCCTCGGCTCCGTCAGCGGCGCGGTCAGCCCCGCACTGGACACCGTCAGGTCGGTATCATCCAGAGCCTCCCCAAGCGCATCGCGCAGGTAGCGGGTCAGCGCGACGATCGTATCCATCGACACCGGGTCGGTATCATGGTCGATGTCCAGCTCTACACTGCCGCCGGGCTTCTGAGTCAATTGACTAATGTAATACCCCTCCCGGTCTCGAAAATATTGGTCCACCAGATCCCGAAGATCCTGCTCCTGTACCGCCATCTCTCTATACGCTTAGCTATCCAAAAACATCAAAACAGCCACCCTCCTCACGCGGTAGGAGTCAATCGATTTGCTCACCACTACGTACAAAAAAGAGAGAACTCTAGAGTCCCCTCGTCAGGTAGCTAGCGCAAAGGTACACAAAATATATGTTACTGACAATCAGCACACCCCATCTCCTTTTCCGATCGAAGTATATTTGTGGCAGAAGTGCTCGAGCGTTTCAAATTAAGTCTTTTTCTTCCAAAGGGAGAAAAAACAGGTGCCATCTACATCACTGATAAATAGGTAGATAGATATGTTGAAAAGGGAAGTGGCGGAGGGCAAAAAAGTTTCCTACTGGAAAGAGATTGCTACTATCCGTCAAATCATTTTCTTTCCTACTGGAAACATTTCGCTACTATCCGTCAAATTTCTCCCCCTTTCCCGAGTGGCAAAAATAGAGGGGCCTAGGGTCTTGCCGTCTTCCTTAAGTTCGTCCCTGAGGCACGCCGGAGTCCGGTAGTGGTTCTTACCTGAGCCTCACCTGAAAGTTGAGCCTAAAGGAGAGCGTTCCGTTTTCCTCCCTTACGATCGAAGCATAGTCGTGGCGCGAGATGCCGGAGTGCTCCAGATAGGCATTGGCATTTGAAAAGAGAAAAATACAGCATAGGCACCTTTGTTTAGAACTTTATTGCTGTTTCTTGCAAATTATTTGTATCTTTTCGCTTCCAAAGTTTAAAAACACAAAACAATGACCATTAATAGTTATGAGTGTACGTAGCAAAGTATTTGTCGCTTTCGTCTGCTTGACTTTCTCTTTTTGCAGCAAACCGGCTAAGATTTCGCTGAATATCAGCGGAAATACCAGTGATGAGCCTGTAGTCCTCTATCTGCCGGATGAAGAGGAGATCAGTATTCCAATCGATGCTTCCGGACAAGGGTCACTCGACCTAGATATCTCCGAGCCCGTCTACGCCAAGCTAGGGTACCTCTACAGTTCGCGCCTACTGTTTCTTACGCAAGGTACGGATCTGGAGGTTGCATTTGACGCTAAGGAGTTTGCAGAGCAAGTAAGGATCTCCGGTAAGGGCGCTGAGGAGAATAAGTACCTAAACAGTGGCCGCCTGAGTGCACCGATGATTGATGATTCAAGGTTAGATGAGCAAGCCTTTCTGAGCAAGTCGGACGAAGCACTGGTGGCAAACTTCAAAGAACTGGACAGCCACCAGCTTTCATCATCGTTCAAGGAATTGGAGGGAAAGCGGCTGAGGTACTTCACTTACGCTGTCCTGCCTCTTTACCCCCAGTTTCACAAGCGTATCACCGGCGACGACACCTATGAACCATCGGAGTTGTACTGGAGTAAGCTTCAGAATCTTATGGTGATGGATGCTTCCCTGCTGAGCTTTCAGGACTATCGTTTTTTTGTATCCGAGGCAGCAAGCTTACTTGCGAGGAAGAAATATCCGGATCAACGCCCTTTGGATGCGCTTATTAGCTATGTGGAGTCGGACGTAACTGATCCTCAGATAGCTGAGTTTTTGATCAACAGGAGGGTATATGCCCATGTTGAGAGAAACGGATCCACCGCTGCTGAGACCTACCGGGAAGCCTTTTACCGCCACGTGACAACACCATCGATGGTGGAGCGCTTCGAAGAACTGTGTGAGCAATGGGAAAGTCTGGAACCAGGGAGACCTTCACCCGAGTTCACAAGCTCTGATGTGGATGGTAAAGAGTATCGGCTTGTAGACTTTCGAGGGAAGTACCTATATATAGACGTGTGGGCAACTTGGTGCGGTCCATGCCAATACCAAATACCCTATCTAAAAAAACTGGAAGAGAGGTATGAGGGTAAGGATATCTACTTCGTAAGCATATCTTGTGACGCAGATCGCACAGCATGGGAGGAGAAGGTGAAGAGTGGCATGACAGGTATACAGCTTCACTTCGATGAGGGGGATACCTTCATGAAGCAATACATGATCAACGGTATTCCACGCTTTATCCTGCTGGATAAAGAGGGTAAGATCATATCTTCAGACATGAGCCGCCCCTCTGACCCAAAGACGATCGAAAGATTGGACCAATTGCTAAACGATGACCCTACAAAATAGTTTTATTTTTCACATGAATAAGAAGTTGATAAACATGAGCAGGTCTCGAAAAATGACTTCGTTCTTCTATCTGATGCTTTTATGTCTTGGCTTGTATGGACCAGTCACTCATGCGGAGACTGCCAATGATCTAGAGATGCTCTCCTCAACAACCCTGCAGCGTGATGTCGTGACCATCTCGGGAGTGGTGACTGATGACCGTGGAGAGACGCTGATCGGTGCCACCATATCTGTGAGGGAGACTAAAAAAGGGACCGTGACAGATATTGACGGGCACTTCACCCTAGATGTACGAGTTGGCGACACACTGGTCGTATCGTATATCGGCATGAAGACCCGTGAAGTAAAAGTAGAGAGAGGCAAGAAAGAGTACCTCATACAGCTGGATACAGATACTGCCATGCTGGACGAGGTGATGGTGACAGGCTATCAGACCCTCTCAAAGGAGCGCTCCACGGGTGCTTTTTCCAACATCTCATCTGAGCAACTGCAGCTAAAACGCATGGACGGTCTATCGTCCATGCTGGAGGGACAGGTTGCGGGATATGTGGGTGGACGTGTCCGCGGAATCACAACCATGAACGCTGTTGCCAACCCGATGGTGGTGATCGATGGCTTCCCTGTCGAAAACACAACTCTGGATAAGATCGGTCGAACCTCCGAGAGCATGCCCGATCTAAACCCTGAGGACATCGAGAGTGTGACCGTGCTAAAAGATGCAGCAGCAGCCTCGATTTACGGCGCCCGTGCAGCAAATGGTGTGATTGTGATCACGACTAAGAGGGCTAAGGAGGGTAAGGCGGAAGTAAGCTTTTCCTCCACCCTCACATTGCACCCCTACTCTCTCTACAAAGAAAACCGCACCAATGCCGCTGATGTGATCGCTATGGAGCGTGAGTGGGCAGCATCAGCACTGAGCACACCGCAGGATGCTGCCGCACAAGCTGCAGATCTGCGTGAGAATGGCTCATACCCCAGTCTAGGTGTCAATACCCTACTAGACATGTACACTGGGAAGATCAGTATGGAGGAGGGCAATCGGATACTGGACCGCTTGGCTTCAACCGGCTATCGCTACTACAACCAGGCGGAGAAGTACGGTAAGCGCAACCCCTTTTACCAGCAGTATAATCTCCGTGTGGGCAAAACTACCGGTCGCAATAGTTTTAGCTTCTCTACGACCTACTGGGACAACAAGTACGAGGACATCAGCCACGCCGACCGGAAGCTAGGGATCAATGTCAACAACTCACTCAATCTGACTGACCAGATTCGGTTTGATACCGGCATCTATCTCAAATATGGGCGGGATGAGAGTGGAACGTACAATCTATTGAGCCCGGGCTTTGCATTCAAGCCCTACGACTCTTTGGTCAACGAAGATGGAAGCCACTTCGTAGCTCCTTCTCAGATCGACAAGTCCCGGCGCGACCAGATCGATGAGTATGGTCTATACTCCGAGGAACTGGTTCCGATGGACGAGCTAAACTATGGACACAATAAGTCCAAGATGTTTGAGACACGAGCCTTTGCAAAGCTGAATGTCGACTTGGCATCCTGGCTGAGCTACAATACGATGTTCCAGTACGAGACAAATAATTCAGATCTTCAGTTGCTCAAGGAGAAGCAGTCCAACTACATGCGTACACGCATCAATGACTTCACCGGCGAAAACCCCTACATAGGTGGACTGGAGTACAATCTTCCGAATGGCGACTCTTTCTACACGTTGCGCAACAGTAAGCGCAGTTACGACTTCCGCCAGCAGTTGAATATAGACCAAACATTCAACGAGAATCACAATCTCGTGTGGATTCTAGGACAAGAACTCCGACACGCTCTGATCAACTTTGACGAAAACACCGTCTATGGATACGATCCATCGCTCATGACATGGCAAAATTTCAATGTCAAAGATCTAGCATACTTCTCCGGACTGCTTGGAGCAGCACAGCTAGATCAAAACAGCATTGCATCATCTCGCGAGCTACTCAACCGGTTTGTGTCGTTTTACTCCAATGCTTCCTACACCTACGCCGACAAGTACGTCTTTTCGGCAAGCATCCGCTGGGACCGTTCCAATCTATGGGGGACCAACTCCAAGTATCAAAATAAGCCGCTATGGTCAGTCGGTGGAAGCTGGAACCTCAACAAAGAAGACTTCTTCCGAGTAGATGGGGTGGACATGCTGAAGCTCCGTGCCTCCTACGGTATTGGAGGTAATATCGGTCGTAACACAGCACCATACCTTGTGGCGTCCTACTACCCTTCCAACCTAGTAGATGGCATGGCAGGATCCGTACAGAGCCCACCGAATAAGGATATACGGTGGGAAAAAACGACCACGTTCAACGCCGGTGCCGACTTCGCCGTTTTGAACCATCGCTTATCCGGAAGTATTGAGTACTACCACAAGAATAGTGTTGATCTGCTTGCCGCTATCAACGGAAGTCCGACTCAGGGGTTTGGCTATGCCACTCTGATGACCAACAATGGTGAGATGCTGAACCACGGAGTCGAACTAACCCTCAATGGAGAGGTTCTTAGGAAGCCCGACTTTAGCTGGGATATCTCTCTGCTCTACTCTTATAACCAAAATAAGGTGACGCACATCAGCGTTGAGCCTTCACTTTGGGACAGCAGGATCAATATGCCCACGAGCTACCCGATGGTTGGCAAGCCTCTCCATGGGATCTATGCCTACAAGTGGGCGGGGCTCAACGACAAGGGTGATCCACAGGTGTACGATGCGGAGGGCAACATCACCGACGGCCCTACTCGAGACTACAAGGCTCTCGCTTACTGCGGTACGACCATTCCGGTGCACAACGCCTCACTGACGAATGTGCTGCGCTATAAAGACTTTGAGTTTTCAGCTCTGTTGATCCTGAATGCCGGACACAAGCTGCGCGCAAGCAATATCCCGAGTATCAACATGGCAAATGGACGAATCTCCACCACTGCCAAGAGTATTGTAGATCGTTGGCAGCAGACCGGTGATACCACCGATGTGCCGAGATTGCTCTTCTCCAACGATACCGAGAACTACAACACCCACCGCTCCGAGCTCTTCCGGTACTCCGATCTATTCGTCTACAACGCTTCGAATATCCATCTGCGCAACTTATCTTTTGCTTACAGGGTACCTACCGAGTGGTGCAAGAAAGTCTACCTATCTAGCGCACGACTTCAGTTCAACGTAGAGAATGTGGCAACTTTTGCCTTTGACCGCAAGGCACACTATGACCTAGGGGGCAAAGTAAAGCCAAACTATGTCTGGGGATTGCATCTGAGCTTCTAAAGTAAAATGAATATGAAAAATCGAAATATAACGATACTAAGCACTCTTCTATTTTTTGCGGCAACACTATCGATTACCGCATGTGACCGTTACTTGGGAGATGTCCCCAAGGGGCAAAAGATCCCGGAGACGTGGGAGGACTACAACGCCTTCATACGAAATAACTTCTCCTACCACTACCGGGATCCCGATCAGCTCGCAATATTGGTGGGTGACATCTTCAAGGTGCCCGCAGCGGTGACCAGTCCATCGCTCACTCGTACCAACTACTATGCGGATGAGTCGGTAAAAAGAGTGGACGTCATGTCCGGCAATGACAAGAACCCGTACTTCAATGCCTATGAGGGACTCTTTGCTTGGAACCTCATCGTCGAAGACGGACCCAATGTCACAGAATGTACAGAGGCGCAGAGACGACAGCTCATCGCTCAAGGTCGTGTACTCAGAGCCATGCACTACTTCTACCTGACCAATTTCTATGCCGATCAATACAGTGAGGCAACCAAGGATAAGCTATCCGTACCGCTGGTTACTTCCGCATCGGTAGAGGCTCTATCACCCCAGGTGACACTTGAGGAGATCTACAAGTACATGCTCAACGACCTGCACCAAGCGATTGAGGATCTACCCACCCGAGGTGAGACTATCCTGCATCCTAGTCTAGCCCTTGGCTACGGCATGCTGGCTCGAGTGTACTTGTCTATGGGAGACTACGAGCAGGCACTAAAAAATGCCTCACTTGCCCTCGAACAAAACGACCAACTCTTTGACTGGATCAAACTCTATGAAAACAACAAGGAGCGCTATGACAACCCCAGAGACTACACCTCTGGAGTAGTAGGGAATCCTGAGACCGATAATGTAGAGAACTACATCTATGGCTACGGGTCATCAACTACCGGCTGGAGTGGGTTGAAGAATGTCTCCTATGCCATCTCTCCTGAGCGCGCCGCACGCTTTGAGCCCGGAGACACTCGGTTGCTCACGCACTGGAAGTCCAGACGGTCAGCTTCCGGCATTCCCTACTATGCCGGGATCTATGCCCTAGAGATGAATAAGGGAGGCATGCGCTCTCCGGAGATGTACTACATCAAGGCTGAGTGTCTCGCACGAAAAGGAGGCGAAGCGAATATCAAGGAAGCGATGAACCTCGTGAATAAGGTACGCAAGACACGCATCCTACCAGAGTATTATGAGGACTGGACCGCTACCACGACCAAGGAGGCGGTTGAGAAAATCATAAGGGACAAAGAGAGCGAGTATATCCAGACACAAGTCATTTTCTGCGACTACCGACGATTGAATAACGATCCGGAGTATGCCCGTGACTTTCCCCGTGTCATCGACGGGAAGACCTATACACTGACGTCTCGCTCCCATCTCTGGACTATGCCTTTCCCGCTCGAGGCTGTCTCCAATCCTGGAAACGGGAAGATTGTCCAAAACGTGGACAAGTAAAAAGACCTGTTCATCATTTGCATCACTCCTCGGGCGTAGACCAAGTGTTCTACCTCCGGGGAGTGGTTATTTTATACAGCTACCCTTGCAGACCTTTCACAACTCATGAATCAGCTAGACACCGATGAGGAAGAGGCGTTTTACCTTTGGTAGATAATCCTCAACAGATCGGATGCGCGCAACAAAGACTCGTACATCGTTGATAAACAGAAAGATAGACGCTCTAAAAAAAGAAGGTGGCGGAGGGCAAAAAAGTTTCCTACTGGAAACCGTTTGCTTCTATCCGTCAAATCGTTTTCTTTCCTACTGGAAACATTTCCCTACTATCTGTCAAATTTTTTGCCCCGTTCTGCAGCTTTTGGGTAACACCATAGCATCTAGGAATATATTTTCAATGAGGAAGAATTCCTTGTGGTGTCAACTACCGAGGAAGTCTCGGTAGTTCAGCAAGAGGGTAACAAGATCTAAAAGGAGCACCAACTCGGAGAGGAATTAGGAGGGCATAATCAACAATGTCTGTCCTTTAGCTCATTTCCCCAAATCAGGGCGCAACAACATCTAAGTGCAGCAGCGCGGCGAGCCAAAACGGAGGTGGTTTATTTTAGATATTTTGGCTATAATAGTGCTGCCCGAGTCCGGTCCGGATTTGGGGTCAAGAGAGAGAAGACGACTTTATGAAGACAATCCGTACCAATAAGATGCCCTTGCGGCTGCTGATGCTGGTCGTGGGGCATACATCATGGGGCTTGGGGTCGCGCTATCCATCCGCTCCGCACTCGGGACCACGCCGGTCTCCTCCGTCCCCTATGTGCTGAGCCTGGCGGTCCCGGGCTTGAGTGTCGGGACCTTTACGATCCTGATGAATGTCCTCTTTGTGTTCGCCCAGTGGCTCATCCTCAGGGAGGGATTTGGCAAGCGCCACCTGCTGCAGATCCCTGCGGTGGTGCTGTACGGTCTCTTTACCGACCTCAATCTCTGGCTCCTCTCCGGATGTCTCCCCGATCACTACCCGTACAAGCTGCTGCTGGCTCTACTGAGCTGTGCGGTGATGGCGGTGGGGAGAAAACAGTCTGGCAGGGCGAACAGAGACAAGGAAATAAACGGATTTCCAGCTTTTGCCTCCTCATACAACGCCCCTCAATGCCCAGCTGTAGGGTGGGTCATCAGGGAAGGACGGTGGATGCTGTCCTAGATTTTTTGTCGCGTCTGGTACTATGTTATACAACATATTGCTATATTTGTGTCAGTGAAACCTGTAAGGCTTGGGGCGACTGCCTGTGTGCCCGAGACAAGGCAAGGAGCAACAAAGCGAGATACAGAGAACGACACACAATATATATAGCACAGCGATGAATCCGGTAATTGAGATAAAAGATCTACACAAGACCTACCCCGGGGCGCAGCCTCTGCATGTCCTGAAGGGGGTCTCGCTCAGCGTACAAAAGGGAGAGATGGTGGCTCTGATGGGTGCCAGTGGATCGGGCAAGAGTACGCTGCTCAATATCCTGGGCATCCTGGATACCTACGACCGGGGCTCGTACCACCTCGATGGTCAGCTGATCGAGGACTTAGACGAAAACAGAGCGGCAGAGATGAGGGGTAAATTCATTGGGTTTGTCTTCCAGTCTTTTAACCTTATTAGTTTCAAGAACGCACTTGAGAATGTGGCTCTGCCGCTCTACTATCAGGGCGTGCCGCGCAAGGAACGCAACAAGCTGGCAGAGGAGTACCTCGACAAGGTGGGGCTCCTCGACTGGAAGCACCACCTGCCGAACGAGCTCTCCGGCGGACAAAAACAGCGCGTATCCATGGCGCGGGCACTGATCACCAAGCCGACCGTGCTCCTAGCCGATGAACCTACCGGAGCACTCGACAGCAAGACCACGATCGAAGTGATGGAGCTCCTGAAGCAGGTCAATGAGCAGGAGGGGCTCACGATGCTCATCGTCACCCACGAGCCAGGCGTGGCGGAGTGCTGCGAGCGGACGATTCACATCAAAGACGGACTGATCGTCCCGGCGGTATGAGGTCATTCTTTCAGGAGCTGCTCAACTCCCTCCGCAACAACGTTCTACGGACCGTGCTCACCGGATCCACCATCGCCTGGGGGATCCTGCTCCTGGTGGTGCTCCTCGGCGTGGGGGACGGCATGCAGAACGGTATCTACCGGACCGCCCAAGAGACCGGGCTGGGGGATATCGAGTCCTCCCTGGAACTCCGACCGACGCAACTGCCCTACGGGGGCTATCAAAAGGAGAGGGAGCTCTACCTGGTGGACAAGCAGCTCTCCCTGCTACGCACCACGCACGCTACCAACTACAAGGCCATGGAGCCGTACTTCGAGAAGGGGAGTGCCGTCAGTACAGACTTTGGAGAGTCGACCATCCTCTGCGGGACGCTGACGAAAACCGAGCAGGGGTTCAACCAAGACCGGCTCCTCAGCGGGCGGCTCTTTACCGCCCAAGAGCACGACCTCGGCGAGCGTGTCTGTCTCCTACCCGACTACGAGGTGTCGAAGCTCTTCGTCGCCGGACAGAATCCTATCGGGCAGCTTGTCTCGGCTTGGGGGGTCACCTTTAGGGTCGTGGGGACCCTCGACTACAGCAACCCCTTCATGGGCGTCATGAAGATCCCCTACAAGACCTATGCGGCACTCTTTCCCAACGAAGTACTGAAGTACAAGCGCATCAAGACCTACCCCCGGACGAGTGACCACACCCTGCTCACCCGGTACGAGGAGGAGCTCAAGAGTGATGTCCGCCGACTGCTCACCGTGGACCCGACAGACGATGCGGCACTGACTATCATCAGCCCGTCGGATGCCGAGAATGGCATTGCGAAGACCTTTAGAGCGCTCAACATCATGCTCTGGATCATGGGAATCGGTAGCCTGGCGATAGGGACGATAGGGGTGACGAACATCATGAACGTCACCGTGGAGGAGCGAAGGAGAGAGATCGGCATACGCAAAGCGATCGGCGCCCGACCCAAGAACATACTGACGATGATCCTGGGTGAGAGCCTGATGCTCTCTCTGTTTTTTGGCATCATCGGTATCGCTCTCGGCTACCTGTCGGTGGATCTGATCGGCTACGTCGTGGAGAAGCATGGGTGGGCGACCAGGCAAATCCCGATGGGCTTTGACAGTCAGACCTCTTTCACCGTCTTTCAGGATCCATCGGTAGAGCCGGGGGTTGCCCTAGGTGCACTGGTGGTACTGGTGGTGGCAGGTCTCTGGGCAGGATACGGTCCCGCTCGCAAAGCAATCAAGATACCTGCCGTCATCGCCATGAGGGATAAGTAAAGAAGGGAGGACGGTAGTATGATGAAGCTATTCAATCGAGAGATACGGCAAGAGATCTGGTACACCATCCGGACAAATAAGCGCCGGACACTGGTGACCAGTCTGGGGGTCTTTGCGGGGATGTTTTTCTTCACCCTCCTGACCGGTCTGGGCACCGGCATGGAAAACTCCATCAAGTCTAACCTAGAGGCAGGAGCCTCCGAGATGCAGATGATCTTCGGGGCACGGACGACCCTCCCCTACGAGGGCTACAAGGCCAACCGACAGATCACGACCACCTACGGGGACTATCTGGCACTGAAGCGCGAGGCAGACCTCATCGAGCATATGGAGGGGGTCGGTACATTCGGAGACGCAAGTGACTCCGGCTGGGATAACGTCCAAGTCGTAGCCAATGGCAAGAGTTTCCAAAAGACTGTTCGAGGGGTCTCCGAGGGGTACTTTCCCAACATCACACAGATCATCATCGTCGCCGGACGCGCCATGCATCCGCAGGAGATCAGTCGTGGCGAAAACGTCTGTGTGATCGGTACCAATGTCTCGTACGACTACTTCGACAGCTATGAGGAAGCGATCGGGCAGTACATGACCATCTCCGGTCTTACCTTCAAGATCGTGGGCGTCATGGAGCCCTACTCGGATCACATGAACATTGGCTTCAGCCCCAAGTACTCCATCACCATCCCCTTGGTCTTTTCGGTCAAGAACGATGTGAATGCTTTCTGCATGCTTCCATTTGTACGAAAGGAGGGGGTCACACCTGAGGAGGCAGCGGATCAGATGCGCTCGATACTAGCCAAACGACACCACGTGGACCCGACCGACACCAAGGCTTTTGCCGTAGTCAGCATGCAGATGATCACACAGATATTTGAGATGATCCAGAACGTCATCAACGTCCTCGTCTGGGTCATCGGGCTTGGGACCCTCTTCTCCGGAGTCATCTCCGTGTCGAATATCCTGCTGGTCACGGTACGTGAGCGTCAGAGGGAGATCGGTGTGCGGCGGGCGATAGGTGCCAAGCCGGCGGACATTCGCCTGCAGTTTTTGATGGAGGCGGTGCTGATCATCGTGATTGCCGGACTGGTGGGTATCCTGTTGGCACTGGGTGTCACTCTGGTGATAGGCTCCCTCGCCGAGGTGACTCCGATGGGCTCATTCATCGAACGGCCCTACCCCTCCATCGGCATGATGATCCTGTCCGTGGTGATCATGATCCTATCCGGCGTACTGGCCGGCTTACTCCCGGTCTACAAGGCCCTACAGATCAAGGCTATCGATGCCATAAGAGACGAATAACAACTTGACTAAATAAGAACAAACGCTATGACAAAGAATAGCAAAAAGAAACTCCTGCCACTGCTTCTCTGGATCCTTTTTGGTCTGGTAGCCGTAGCCATCGTCGGACTGGTCATCAGCAAGTCTGCAAAGAAAGAGCACACCTACGAGCTACTGACCCCGACGGCAGGCGATAGCATCATCCACAGCACCGTGCTGACGGGAAGTATCGAACCTCGGGACGAGGTCCTCGTGAAGCCGCAGATGAGCGGGATCATTGCCGAGCTGCTCCATCTCCCCGGAGACATGGTACAGGAGGGGGATCTCGTGGCGCGCATACGGATGGTGCCCGATATCGCTACGGTCCAAAACGCCGCCTCCCGCGTGGAGAGTGCCCGCGTGGCAGTACGCACCGCCTACGATGTGTACCGACGCGACAGCCTCCTCATGGCTCAGAAGATACTCGCTCGAGAGAAGTATGAGCAGAGCAAAGGCAGCTACGATCGGGCAGTCATTGATCTCGAGTCCGCACAGGAGCAGCTACAGCTCGTCAGCAAGGGCTCCAGTGCACGCACCGCGCAGCAAAACAACACCCTCGTCCGAGCTACCGTGAGTGGTACGATCCTCGAGCAGCCGGTCAAGGTCGGTACAAGCGTCATCCAGGCAAACAACTTCAACGACGGGACTACCATCGTCAGCATCGCGGACCTCAATGACCTCCTCTTCGTCGGAAATGTCAATGAGAGCGACGTCAACAAGGTCTCTATCGGTGCGCATGCCCGTCTCCGTGTCGGTGCCATCACCGACCGCACCTATCCCGCCACGGTGGAGTACGTCTCTCCAAAGGGTAAAGACACCGCAGGTACCATCCTATTCGAAGTAAAGGCAGCCCTACACGGTGGCGACCTCAGCGACCTCAAGGCGGGCTTCTCCAGCAACGCCGAGATCGAGCTGGACCGCCGTACGGACGTCCTCACCATCCCCGAGAGTGCCATCACCTACGAGGGCGACCAAGCCTACGTCTTTGTATCCACCAACGGAGGCAACAAAGAGAGTGACTTCACCAAGCAGGCGGTCACCCTCGGACTCTCCGATGGGTTAAAGGTCGAGGTAGTCAGCGGACTGCAAGGCAACGAACAGCTCAGAGGCAACCAGCTCAGCAGCACTAAGAAATAACCCATCATGAGACGCCATACCCGTATCCTACTCACACTCCTCCTGTCGGCTCCCATCGCCCTCACAGCACAGGAGCTCAAGCCCTCCATGACCCTCAGGGAGTGCGTGGAGTATGCACAGATGCACAGTCCTCAGACCCTTTCACTCACCCCGCAACTCGAGAGCATGACCCTGAGCGAGCAGCTGGCCAAGCAGGCGTTCCTCCCCAACCTCAACGCTGGAGTGAGCGAAAACGCCTCCTTCGGCAGATCCCAGGGCAAGGACGGAGTCTTTAGGGACATCTCCAGTGCCAATACCTCCTTCTCTATCTCTACGCAGATGGACCTATTTCAGGGCGGAGCACGCTGGTGGAGCCTCCAAAAAGCCAAGGAGACCCTCAAGACCAAGGACTACATCATCGCCGACGTGATGGACAACATAGCCCTGCAGACCACACAGGACTACATCACCCTACTGCTAGCCAAGCAGATGGTAGTCGTGGCTCAGGAAAATCTCTCCCTCTCTCAGCAGCTTTTGCGCGAGACGGAGCAGCAGGTTGAGGCAGGCAAGCTCCCCATAGGCAACCGCATCCAGATCGAGTCGCAGGTGGGGCAGGCACTACTCACGCTCAAGGAAGCAGAGGTGGATGCCGAGCGCGCCATGCGCCTGCTCCTCCTCGGGATGGGCGTGACCGACAGGAGTGTCGTGCTTGACCCACCCACTCCCTCTATAGAGGAGGTATCCGATCAAGTGGAGCGCACCCCGCTCAGTTCGCGTGACCCTCTCTGGATTCGTCCTGCGACACGCCTTGCCGAAGTCAATGCCACCCTTGCCGAGTACGACATCAAGCGCGCCAAGAGTGCCTACTGGCCCTCCCTTTCGCTCAACGCCGGGTACAGCAATGGGTACTACTACAACTTTGGCGACGAGGCGATCGAGAAGATGAACATCCCCTTCAAAGACCAGATGAGCCAAAATGGACGCACCTTTGTCGGTGTCTCGCTAGCCATACCGATCTACAACCGAGGACAAGTCTGGGGACAAGTCCGCCAGGCGACACTCCAGCAGCTGAACCTCAGGACCCAGTACATCCAAAAGTCCTACCAAGATGAGCAAAACCTACTCTTAGCCGAGACCGACCTCCGCAAAGCTGAGGAGCAGTACCGGATCTCCGGCGAAAACCGCCGCCTCACCCGAGAAGCGCTGGACATAGCCGACCTCGAGTACAAGGCGGGACGTATCACCACCTACGAGTGGGAGCAGGCAAAGAACAAGCACATCCAAGCCCAAGCACAATACGTGCAGTCGATCTACACCCGGTTGCTGCGGACCATCAACCTCAACTACTTCTATACCGGCGTCCTAGACTTCTAAGGCTGCCAAAAAGGATCAAACACAAAATAATCCATGATGGACCCTCACCCGACGGTGCTCCATCATGGATTTCTTATTATACCTCCCACCCCGAGATCGACCACTACGCCCCGCTCTCTTTTTCGGGCAGCGTCAGGTGGATGGTGGCAGTGGCGGGATCAAAGCGGACATTGGGGCCGGTGAATAGCTGCTCGACCAGTCCTGCCGTACGCATCTCGTCAGTGGGCAGGTGATGCAGGTGCGGAGGAGCGAGCAGCATGATCGAGTCGCACAGCTGAAAAGCGATATCCAGCTCGTGGGTACTAAAGAGGATCAGCTTGCCCTGTGTGTGGGCTATATTCCGGAGGAGCAGACCAATCTCGTACCGATTGGGCAGGTCCAAAAAAGCGGTCGGCTCGTCCAGCAGTACCACCGGCGTATCCTGTGCAATGGCTCGCGCGATCATCGTCCGTTGCAGCTCCCCATCACTCATCGTAGCGAGTGTGTGTTTCTCATGGCCTGCCATACCGGTGAGGCGTAGAGCCTCATGGATGCAGTCCTTGTCCGATGATCGGAGGGCGCCGATCCAGTCGGTATGCGGAGACCGTCCCAGAGCGACCAGCTCGTACGCCGTCATGAGGGGATTTCGGATCCGCTTGGTACTGACGACACTGACCAGCTGCGCCCGGACCCGGGGGGAGAGCCCGGCAAGGTCTTGTCCATCCAGCAGGACCGATCCTTTTGGCAGAGGGAGCGTCCCTGCGAGGTGCCGGAGGAGGGTACTCTTTCCCGCAGCATTTCGTCCGAGCAGAGCCACCAGCGAGCCGGAGGAGCAGGTCGTGGTGACCTCCTGCAGCAGGTGATGACCGGGATAGCCGGTAGTGATATGATCCAGGACCAGCTCCATATCAGCGGTAGTTGAGCTGTCTGAGGATGACCCACAGGATGATGGGGACCCCGAGGAGTGCCGTGACGGAGTTGATCGGGATCAAGAAGAGCTTCGCCAGCATATTGCAGAGGAGCATGCTGCAGGTACCGATCAGAGCCGTAGCAGGGACGAGGATGCGGTGGTCGGAGGTCTTGAATAAAAAGCGCGCCACGTGGGGGACCGCCAGCCCGATGAACCCGATCGGCCCGCAAAAGGCGGTCACCGTACCGGTCATGAGTGCGGTACTGCCCAGGATCAAGAGACGTGTCTTGCGGATGTTGAGCCCCATAGTGCCGGCGTAGTGGTCACCGAGGAGCAGGAGGTTGAGCGGCTTGATGCACGCCACAGCGGCACCGACCCCGATCACGATGATCGGCAGCATGATCAGGAGGTAGTCCCGGGTGACGCCACTGAGCGACCCCAGGCTCCACAGGGTGTACACTTTCAGCTGCTCCGCCGAGGAGTAGTACTGCAGGATCTGAATGATCGAGGAGACCACATAGCTGAGCATCACCCCGATGATGAGAACCCCGAAGATATTGTCAATCCGCCGACTGAGCGCCAGTATCAGGAACATCACAGCAAGTGCGCCTAGGAATCCGGCACCCAGGATCCCAATGCCACTGATGGGCAAACCCAGCAGTGGGACACCCAGCACAAAAAGAGCAACGCCCAGACCGGTACCGCTGCTGACCCCTAAGATGTACGGGTCGGCAAGGGGGTTTTGGAAGACCGTCTGCATCATCAGCCCACACAGGGGCAGCGCCACCCCGATCAGCAGTGCCACCAGCGTGCGGGTACTGCGTACGGTGAGCAGGATGTGCCGAAGCACCGGATCCTCGTCCGTAGTCAGTGCACGCCACAGCGTCCCGGGGCTCTGCAGCCGGTCACCTACCATCAGGTCTGCGACGAGCAGGACGACAGCAAGCACTACAAGCAAAGTGAACGAGAGAGAGGTGCGGGCTTTGGGTTCCAAGTCGACAAGTTGCTTTTAGGGGGTTGTATCAGTGCACCGATATATGTCGGTAGTACACCGGCTCGTGCTCCATGAGCTCGGGGTGAAAGATGGAGACCAGGTCTGCCAGGATGACATCCGGCTCCACCGGACCGGTCTCAAAGTAGGCATTCCCCCCGGCATCGTTGGTGATCCGATTGTTGTTGTACAGATGATCCTCCTGTATCGGTCGGATAGTGCTCGAGCGCGCCATCAGGGCGGGTGGGAGATCCCGGTACTCGGTCACCATACCCAGGTGGAGCCAGTAGTCTGCCTTTTGTAGGTACTCGATGGCGGTCTCCATGCCGATCTGCTGCATCTCGCCCCGCTCATCGCTGCCATAAAAGGGGACACTCCCCGCATCGGTCAGAAGGGTGGTCTGAAAAGAAGCCTTCGGCGGCAGCTGCCAGACATCGTTATAGGGGAGGTTGAGCATCACGGTTGGGAGCACCTCGGCTTGGGCTGCCACCTCTCGCACACGGCTGTATCGGCTGCTGACCTCGTGCTGGTAGCGGATCGCCCGGTCCCGACGATCGAGCAGCTCGCCTGCAGCCACGATCCACTCACTCTTGCCCAGCGGGTGCTCCTCCAGATACTCACCAAAGTAGATGTAGGGCACCTTCAGCTCATCCAGCTTATTGGTCACCGTCGTATTGGCACTCTCCTGTCCGTAGAGCAGTACCACATCGGGAGTCAGGCTGAGGAGTAGCTCATAGTTGAGGTCAAAGCCCAGGTCGCGCACGCCGTTCAAGGGGTCACGGAGGTAGGCGTTGGTGACATAGGGCAGTCCGCTGACCCCCACTATGCGCTGCACTGCGCCCAGTCTGTCTAGCATGCCGATGTAGGAGGAGCTGAGCACCACGATCCGCTGAGGGTCTGCCGGCACCACCGTTCCGACAAATCCTTTCGGCGGCTGCTCGTCGCCTCGGCGGACAAAGGCATCGCGGTACTCACCGCTTGCCCCCATCCAGGGGTTCTTGGAGCGGATGACGGTGCTGGCACAGCCATCCAGAGAATAGACCTCAAACCCCGAAGCATACTCGGGCGTGTAGAGGGGAGAGAGGAGCTCCTCATAGTCGGTGGTGTTGTTTTTTCCACACGACACCAGGAGGCACATCAGGAGCAGGGGGAGGGACAGATAGTACTTCATATAGCCAATAAATCTACTGAAGCAAATGTACCATATATAATGGTACCGACAGACAAAAGTCCCCACTTATTGGCGACAATCGCACCGAAAACGGCAGCAATTTTTCTACTGCGGATTGGAGCAAAAAAAATGGACGGATAGTAGCGAAAAGTTTCCAGTAGGAAAGAGAATGATTTGACGGATAGAAGAGAACTGTTTCCAGTAGGAAACTTTTGACCCTGCGGAGCCGAGTCTATGCCGACCCCGGAGGGGTAGTTATAGGGTTTGATTGTTTCGTGAAGCGGATAGGGGGATGCCGACCCCGGAGGGGTCGTTTTTTCGTAGCCCGGATGTCGAGGTGCGGAGCGCCGAAGACCCCGGGGAAACAATGACTGAATACCTCCCTCCGACCCCGCCAGGGGTCGCCGAGACCTGCTTTCCGACGGGGTTTGCCTTTCGAGAGTCCAAAAGGTTAGGTGATCAGGTTAGAAATACGTACCTTTGTCTTGCTAACTAAGAGTATAATCTTCTCTAACAAACAAAACGAAAAACAACTATGAAGAAGTACGAATGCCAGCCCTGCGGCTGGATCTATGACCCCGAAGTGGGTGATCCCGATGGTGGCATCGAGCCGGGAACTGCATTTGAGGACATTCCGGATGACTGGGTATGCCCTGTATGTGGTGCATCAAAGGAAGACTTTGAGCCGGTTGAGGACTAATCTTTAGATCCGAAACGATAAACAAGGGAGGCACGGTGTGTTTTTTACACCGTGCCTCCTGCTGTTTGTGCCGGGAATTTGGAGGGTAAGGACTGCCGGTGTCCCGAAAGAGATATATTTTGGATAACTTTACCGTACTATTATGTCAGTCGGTCCGTAGGAGTGCCGGCACCTTGTGCGCAGAGCGCAAGCATGAGTCACATCAAATACAAAAACGATAAAAGAAAATTAGGACGATGAAACCAACACTAGTGGTACTCGCAGCCGGCATGGGCTCGAGGTATGGTGGGCTGAAGCAGATCGATGGCCTCGGCCCCAATGGCGAAACCATCATGGACTACTCGATCTACGATGCTGTAGAGGCGGGGTTTGGGAAGGTAGTCTTTGTGATCCGCAAGGACTTTGAGGAGGATTTTCGCAAGACGATCGTGAGCAAGTATGAGAAGCACCTGCCTATAGAGGTGGTCTTTCAGGACCTGAACGATCTGCCCGAGGGCTACAGCGCTCCCGAAGATCGCACCAAGCCGTGGGGTACCAACCACGCTGTCATGATGGCAGAGGAAAAGATCTGCGAGCCTTTTGCGGTGATCAATGCGGACGACTTCTACGGTCGTGAGAGCTACGAGATCCTTGCCAACTTTCTCCAAGAGGTGAAGGATGAAAAAAGCCGGTACGCCATGGTCGGCTACCGCGTGGGCAACACCCTCAGCGAAGGGGGCTCCGTAGCACGCGGCGTGTGCGAGATGGACGAAGACGACTACCTCACGGGGGTCGTGGAGCGCACCGCCATACAGCGTAATGACAAGGGCGAGATCTGCTTCACAGACGAAGAGGGAAAGACGGTCGTCCTCAACGAGATGACTCCGGTGTCGATGAATATGTGGGGCTTCACTCCCGACTACTTTGAGCACAGCAAGAAGGCTTTCTGCGCTTTTCTGGACGCACACATGCATGAGCCAAAGAGCGAATTTTACATCCCTACGGTCGTGAATGACCTCATCCATGAGGGCAAGGCGACCTGCAAGGTGCTTGATACGCCGTCCAAGTGGTTTGGGGTAACGTATGCCACAGACCGCCCGGGCGTGGTGGCTAAGTTCAAAGAGCTGCACGACAAGGGACTCTATCCCGACAACCTGCTCAACCACTAAAAGCCCCCGCACCATCACCGACCTCATCACCATCACAGGTCCCACAGCTACCGGCAAGACTGCGGTGGCTGCGCAGCTGGCATACCTGCTGGGAAGCAGCATCCTGAGTGCTGACTCCCGGCAGGTGTACAGGGGCATGGACCTCGGTACCGGCAAAGACCTCAGCGAGTACACCGTGGAGGGCACCCGGGTACCCTACTACCTCATCGACATCTGTGAGCCGGGGGAGCGGTACAACCTCCACCGCTACCTCACAGATGCGCACGCCGTACTGGATCAGTTCCCGGACAGTCCCCCGCCGATACTGTGTGGCGGTACGGGACTGTATGTGGAGTCGCTGGTGCGTGGCTACGAGCTGAGCACGGCACCCGAAAACCTCGAGCTGCGCGAGCAGCTCGGTCACTGCTCCCTCCAAGAGCTCCAAGAGCAGGCAAGGGGTCTCCCCGTAGAGGATCCGCAGAACCCCCGCCGACTCATCAGAGCGATAGAGGTAGACCGGTACTTCAAGGAGCAGGGCAGACCTCCCGAGGTCATCAGCCGCCCACCGATGAGGGGTCCGGTCTTTTGCATCGATGTCTCGCGCGAAGTCAGGAGAGCACGCATATCGGCTCGCCTGAGGAGCCGTCTGCAGGAGGGCATGATCGAAGAGGTGGAGCGGCTCCTGGAGCAAGTGACTCCGGAGCAGCTCATCTACTACGGACTGGAGTACAAGTATGTGACCGAGTACGTCATCGGCAAGCGGACGTATGAGGAGCTGGTCCGCGACCTCGAGATCGCTATTCACCAGTTTGCCAAGCGGCAGATGACCTGGTTCAGAGGGATGGAGCGCCGCGGCATACAGGTGACCTATATCCGGCCCCTCGACACCCCTCGCGCTACCGCCGACTACATCCGCTCCCTCCTCTAGTCCCCACAGGAAGCAATGGGAGCAGAGAGGAAACTATTTGTCCCAATGACAGTGAAATGTGGAATGGGTGCTTATCTTGATACAAATGAGTAATTTTGCGTGGAGGTGAGGGGTTAGCTCAGAGATAAATAAGCAAGACCGTATGAAGACAGTAAAAGAGATACGACAGGCCTACCTCGATTTTTTTGAGAAAAAAGGTCACCACATTGTTCCATCCGCACCTATGGTGATCAAGGATGACCCGACCCTGATGTTTACCAACGCAGGGATGAACCAGTTCAAGGACATCATCCTGGGCAATGCTCCCATCAAGTATCCGCGTGTGGCGGACAGCCAGAAGTGTCTGCGCGTGAGCGGTAAGCACAACGACCTGGAGGAGGTGGGTAAGGATACGTACCACCACACCATGTTTGAGATGCTGGGCAACTGGTCTTTTGGTGACTACTTCAAGGCGGAGATCATCCCCTGGGCGTGGGAGTTACTGACCAAGGTGTACGAGATCCCTGAGGATCGTCTGTACGTGACGGTATTCGAGGGCGCACCGGCTGAGGGATTGGAGCGTGACGAGGAGGCGAGCAGCTACTGGGGTAAGCTCCTGCCTGCGGATCGGATCATTGACGGGAACAAGCACGATAACTTCTGGGAGATGGGTGACGCCGGCCCCTGTGGTCCCTGCTCCGAGATCCACGTGGATCTGCGTCCGGAGAGCGAGCGGGCTCGGGTGGATGGGAAGAGCCTGGTGAACAAAGATCACCCTCAGGTCATTGAGATCTGGAACCTTGTCTTCATGCAGTACAATCGTCTCGCAGATGGCACGCTGGAGCCGCTACCCAATAAGGTGATCGATACCGGCATGGGGCTGGAGCGTCTCTGTATGGCTCTCCAGGGCAAGACGAGCAACTACGATACCGACGTCTTTCAACCTCTGATCCACAAGGTATGCCAGCTGAGCGGCATGGAGTATGGCAAAGTCGAGGAGGTCGATGTGGCCATGCGTGTCATAGCAGACCACATCCGTACGATCGCCTTTTCGATCACGGATGGTCAGCTCCCCTCCAACGCCAAGGCCGGCTACGTGATCCGCCGTATACTGAGGCGTGCCGTGCGGTATGGCTACACGTTCCTCGGACTAAAGGAGCCTTTCATGTACCACCTGATCCCCACCTTGGTCGAGTCCATGGGTGAGGCGTATCCCGAGCTCAAGGCACAGGAGGAGATCATCGTGCGGGTCATCAAGCAGGAGGAGGCGACCTTCCTCAGGACCCTCTCTACCGGCATACAGATGCTGCACAGCCACATTGACGAGATGAAGGCAGACGGGAAAAACAAGCTGGAGGGTACGGTGATCTTTGAGCTGTACGATACCTACGGCTTCCCTGCCGACCTGACGGAGCTGATCCTCGGCGAGCAGGGATTGGTGGCAGACCTGGAGGGTTTTGAGCGGGAGATGCAGAAGCAAAAGGAGCGCGCCCGCAATGCTGCCCACATCGATGCTACCGACTGGGTACAGCTGCAGGAGGGGGAGACGCTCTTCGTAGGCTACGAAAAATCCGAGGCGGACACCGCTATCCTGCGGTATCGCCAGGTGAAGAAAAAGAATAAGACGGCGTATCAGCTGGTACTCGAGAATAGTCCTTTCTACGCAGAGATGGGCGGACAGGTGGGGGACACCGGTACTCTTACCGGGCTGGATGACGGCGAGGTCCTCCAAGTCGTGGACACGATACGTGAAAACAACCTCCCAATCTGCGTCGTGGAGCAACTGCCCAAGGATCCGTCCCAAGCCTTTCATGCTACGATCGACCTCGGTAAGCGGCGCGCCACTGAGGCCAACCACTCCGGCACGCACCTCCTACACTTGGCACTGCGTCAGGTACTGGGCGACCACGTGGAGCAAAAAGGATCGTACGTATCGCCCACGGAGCTTCGCTTCGACTTCTCACACTTCTCCAAGCTCACAGACGAGGAGATTCGCAGAGTCGAGCAGCTGGTGACCGAGATGATCCGTGCGGACTACGGGAGGGAAGAGTTTAGAAATGTCCCCATTGCTCAGGCAAAGGAGATGGGTGCGATGGCACTCTTTGGCGAAAAATATGGCGAGGAGGTACGGGTAATCAAGTACGGAGACTCGGTAGAGCTGTGCGGAGGTACCCACATTCCTTCGACCGGTATGATCGGGACCTTTAGGATCATCAGCGAAGGGTCCATCGCTGCCGGCATCCGCCGTATACAGGCGGTGACAGCCAGAGGTGCCGAGGAGTACCTCTACAGCCAGGCAGACGAGCTGACCGCCATCAAGGAGCTGCTCAACGGCAGCAACACCGAGGCAGCCCTCCGAAAGCTCATCGAAGAGAACAGCGAGCTAAAGAAACAGGTAAAGGATGCCGAGGAGCTCCGAAAGAACGAACTCATCAAGCAGCTCAACGGACAGCCTCAGGACCACAACGGCATCAAGCTCTTTATCCCTGCCGAGAGCATTGCTCCGGCGCTTGCCAAGGAGGTGGCGTTCGGACTAAAAGCACTTCGACCGGACGAGGACATCGCCTTCGTTGCCGGTTCGGTAGAGGGACCCAAGGCGACCCTCACGCTTTTGTTGAGCGACAGCCTGGTGGAAAAGGGACTCAACGCCGGCAATCTGGTCCGCGAAGCAGCCAAGCTCATCCAGGGTGGTGGCGGCGGACAGCCGGGCTTTGCCACAGCCGGTGGTAAAAACCCCTCCGGTCTCAACGATGCCCTCAATAAGCTAAAAGAATTGCTCCGGCTCCCATGACCGACTACAGGCTGGTAGAGACACGGGAAGAACTGATCCGAGAGGTTCGGGACTACCTTAGTGACTTTACCGGCGGAGGCTCCGCACAAGTACTACTCCTTGCTGACGAATACACACAGCGAGTGCTGCCGGAGTTTCCGGCCGACTTGGTCGTGGCTCAGGGCGAAGCGTGCAAGAACCTCGAGAGTGCCGAGCGCATCTGGCGAGAGCTTGCCAAGCGGAGCTTTACCCGCGACGACCTCCTACTCGCCATCGGTGGAGGGTCGGTCAGCGACCTGTGTGGCTTTGCTGCGGCGAACTACAAGCGGGGCTGCAGGGTCGCCTACATCCCCACGACACTCCTGGCACTGGTGGATGCGTCCATAGGAGGTAAGTGCGCCATCAATCTGTCTCTGGAGGGGGCAGAAAAGAGGACGGTCAAAAACATCATCGGGACGTTCTATGACCCTACGGTCGTCTTTGGCTGCACCGAGCTGGCTACAGCCCCCGAGTCGCTCTTCACGGAGGGAATGGGAGAGGTCATCAAGTACTGTTGCCTCTTTGACCCTCATCCGATGGCGACACTGGAGCAGTCCGGCGACCTAACCAAGCTACTCCGCCGCTGCATAGACTACAAAAGAGCGATCGTGGAGCAAGACCCCTACGATCGGTCCGTCCGCCAGTACCTCAACCTTGGCCACACTGTAGCCCACGCCCTGGAGGGTCAGGCTCTCGCAGGGGACAAACCTATACCTCACGGTACGGCAGTGGCGGCAGGTCTGGTCATCGAGGGCTACTTTTCATACGTTCTGCAGGGGTTTTCCCAGCACCATCTGCTTCAGCTGGGCGAACTGGTACGGGAGCGCATCCCCACCGTTCGCTACGCGTGCAGCGACTACGACAGTCTGTGGGCACACGCCCGCCAGGACAAGAAAAACAGCCCGCTCCGGGAGACCGTCACCTGCACCCTCCTCAAGGACTTTGGCACGCCGGTATACGGCAATCGGGTGGACCGAAAACTCTGGGACGAAGGACTTGACTTTTACAAAGATCTGATGAAGGTATGAGCCAGCGCATAGTCGGTCTCCTATTGCTCCTCATCTGTACCGCCACTGTTGCTGTCGGACAGCAGCGGATGAGCGGAGAGGGTGACTGGAGCGACGAAGGCTGGCAGGGCGACCTGGGCATCTTTTGGGAGGAAAAGGGACTCCTCCGCTACCGGGACGATGGCAAAGCCGGCAGCGCCATGCTCTTCAAGACCTACACACGCGGACTCTCCGACCTACTCTACTGGGAGACTCAGACCCGATTTGAGGCGGTACCTACTGCGAGCAACCACTTCATCTGGACCCTCTTTTTCGAAAAACAGGGAGAGAGCCTGTACGCCTACTGCATCGAGCCGGAGCCCCGGGGTACCGGCGTGGCTCTCACGCAGTACAAGGCAAACCCCGCCTACACCGGCTATACCGACCGACGAGTACTGGAGACCCTTCGGCTGGACAACCCCGCAGTCGCCTGGAGCAGCCTCATCCTCCAAGCCCTCTTCACCGTCGAGGATGGGTTGCGGATGACCGCCATCCTCCCCGATGGCAGGGCGATAAGCACCGACTTCATCATCCCCCGGGGTGGTGAGCTCATACCGAGGATGGCACTCCATACACGCTTCTCGGCACAAAAGAAACTAAGCTACGCCTGGATGCTGCCCACCGTCTCCACCACTCTGGGTACCGGCAGCACGGATCTCCGATATACGGATATAGAGGTCTTCGACGAGGGGCGGATCGTCATCCGTCTCGACCGACCGGTGCGCATCGATCAGGCTGTGGCGACGGTCAGTGGCACGCCGGTGTCCATCACCATGGGGCAGACCTCGAGCGAGATCATCCTTACCCTCCCCTTTGCCTTCACCGGAGGGACGCGCTACCCGGTCAGCATCAGCCGGCTGATTGATCTAAAAGGCACCGCTCATGACCTCGCTTTTGACATCGGGGCAGAGAGCGACGAGCCCGGTGATCCTGCTCCCGAAGCCTCCGGCATCTTCATCACCGAAGTGATGGCAAGTCCGCCGGAGAGCGGTCCGCTCAACGGTGCCAAGTACATAGAGCTCTATAACAACACCTCCGAGACCATCCCCCTGCAGGCACTGCAGTTGCACTACAAGGGTCAGCGCTTCCGCCTGCCTGCCACCCCTCTCGCACCCTACAGCTACGCCCTACTCTACCCACTCGGATCCAACCCCTCCGACCTTGGCGTACAGGTGCCGATGCTCGAGTTTCCCGCACTCTCCGGCAGCTTTTTCCTCAGCCTGGAGGAGGTGTCGACCGGTGAGGCACTCGACCGGATCCACTTCTCGCCTGCCCTGTATGGCGAAGGGGTACCTGCCGGTGGAGCGTCGGTGGAGCGGGTAGCGCTCCGACCGGCTGAGTGGCGACGCTCCGACTCCCCCACCGGAGGGACGCCCGGCAAACCCACCGCCATGAAAGCCCACCAAGCGGTAGAAAAGGGCACCGTCATCATCAACGAACTAATGCTCTCCCCGGAGCCGACCGGCGAAAAGTACATCGAGCTGCTCAATACCTCCGACAGCCCCATCGAGCTCAGCGACCTCTACCTCTCCTACAAAAACAGCCCCACCGCTTCGCCCAAAAGCTGGCTCCTCGTCACGACACCACGCACCATCCCCGCCGGAGGCTATACGGTGCTCTGTCCCTACCCAGAGGCTCTGCCACGGCTACACGACCACACCGATCGGGAGACCTACGTGGAGCGAATCGACTTTCCACCCCTCAGCCCTACCTACACCGAGGTGGCACTAATGAGCCACAAGGGACACACCCCCATCGACAACGCCATCTACCGCCGTCAGTGGCTGGGCGACACCTCCGCCGACCGCAGCCGCCACTCCCTGGAGCGCATCTCGCCCGGTAAGGACGGCACCCGGCGCTCCGCCTGGTCGCGCTCCTCCGTAGGTGGCACGCCCGGTGTGCGCAACCAACCTCTGAATGCTACCCCCACCCCGGATGCCGAGTGGCCCGATGATCCCCACCTCTCGCTTGACGACCTGATCCGCCTGGCGCCCCTCTACTCCGATAGGCTGACACTGGAGCTCTTTCACCTCAGCGGCAGTCCCGTCCTCCGTGCAGACAAGAAGGATGCCGAGAAGCTCCTCCACGAGCTCATGCAAAACAGCGCACCCCTGCCCACCACCATCTACATCATCCGAGCCACCATCACGCCGACAGAGGAAGGCTTGCAGCCCCTCACCTACACCTCTAAGTGGCTGCATACCCCGACACTCTGAGCCACCTCCATTTTTCTGCTATGGATCTGAGCAAAAAATGGGACGGCTAATCGCCAAAAGTTTCCAGTAGGAAAGAAAACGATTTGACGGATAGAAGAGAAATGTTTCCAGTAGGAAACTTTTTGCTACTATCCGTCTAATTTTTTGAGACGACTATCCATCTGTTTTTCAACAACATATGGAGCCCGAAAATAGGATCGGAGAAAGGGTCGGTGACAGAGGTGTGGACCCCATCCTCTTTTTGCATAAAGTAAGGGAAGTACATCCGTGCGGTGCGAATACAATTGCCCCAAGATTAGCGGGCAGGTACCTACATCATTGGTAGAAAATGAGTACCTTTGGAGGAAGTAAAAAATACAGATCACAACGAATATACGCTCAATGCAAACCGATAAGTACTCCGTAGTCGTGGTAGACCTCGGCACGGACAAGATCAAGGCAGCCCTGGCGGAAAAACTTCCGGACGGTACACTGGATATCCTCGAGCGTACCGAGATACCGGCGGAGGGGTGTATCCTCCGCGGCGGCGTCTACAACCAGAGGGTAACGGCTGAGAAGCTGGGAGTATTGCTTCGTGAGCTGGAGGAAGCCACCGAAGGCACCCGGCGCATCACCCGCATCTACACCTGTATTGGCGGACAGGGTCTGCGCAGCAAGATTGAGGAGCTGGACCTGCCCTTTCCGGACGAACGTGAGATCACCGCTGAGGACCTCAACGACCTCAGCCATACCCTCCAGAGCGACCCCGAGGACAGCCTCTACGCCACACTGGATACCGTAGACCCGCTCTATCATGTCAATGGGAACCTCACCGATGACCCCATCGGCATCAAGGCCAAGAGCCTGAGGGTGCGCAGCCAGAGAATACTGGCGAAGAAGCAACTCCCCGACAACCTACACGACGTGGTGGAGGATAAGCTTGGGCTGCAGATGGAGGAGATCATGGTCTCCCCGATCATCTTGGGCAATACTTTCCTCACCAAAGAGCAAAAGAAGCTGGGTAGTGCGGTCATCGACTTTGGCTGCGGCTGCACCTCTGTGGCACTGTACAACAACGGTGTCCTGGCAGGACTGCGTACCTTCCCCCTCGGATCCCAAAACATCACCCTCGACCTCACGGCACTCCACATAGGTCTGTCCGAGGCGGAGCGCGTCAAGAAAAACGACGGATCAGCCGATGCTGGCAAGGCTCAGGACGAGAAGGTGCTGGTCAAAAATGCGGACGAGAGATCCAGCAGAGAGATCCCCCTCTACGAGATCAACCAGTATGTGGAGGCACGCACCAGAGAGATCGTGGACAATATCACCGCTTTTGTACACGAAGTACTGGGCAAAAACGGTCTCCCCGGAGGAGTCGTGCTGACCGGCGGAGGGTCTAAGCTCAAGGAACTCCCACAGCTGGTCACGAACGCCCTGCAGACGAAAGTGGAGCTTTCGACCAAGACCGACGACCTCGGCAATACGTTCTACATCGCCAATCCCGAGTGGAACCTTGTCTACAGCATGTGTCTCGCTGCCAACACCCCTTGTACCGACGAGGTAGAGGAGGAGCCGGAGCTGCCGACGACCCCACCGGTCACCGATTTTCCCGAGGATAGTGAGCAGCCGGAGCAACAGCCGCTGATACCGGAGGACGAACTGGGCGAACGCGTCAGGAAGGAAGCCTCTACCAACGCATCCCCCCACCCTTCCAAAAGAAGAAAGAAGAAGGCAGAGCAGCAGAGCAGCGGCAGTTTTCGCGGCTGGCTACAGGGTGTTTTGGCACCGATAATGCCGCCCGAGGAAGACGAAGACGAAGAATAATGCGAATGTAGCTATGAACGACGAACTACTCAAGATAGAAAGCCGGACCTACACAGACCCCACCATCATCAAGGTGATAGGCGTAGGAGGTGGCGGTGGCAATGCCGTCAACTACATGTACTCACAGGATGTCAAAAACGTCTCCTACCTGCTCTGTAATACAGACCGGCAGCACCTGCAGAAGTGCAGCATACCCGATACCATCGTCATCGGTGAGAAGCTGACCGGAGGACTGGGCGCCGGAAACGACCCGGAGATCGCCAAGGCAGCAGCCGAAGAGAGTAAAGAGGCAATCCAAGAGGCCCTCAACGACGGCACCCGGATGGTATTCATCACTGCCGGAATGGGGGGTGGTACCGGTACCGGAGCAGCACCTGTCATCGCTCGCGTAGCCAAGGATATGGGGATCTTGACGGTGGGTATTGTCACCATTCCCTTCCTCTTCGAGGGCGAACGCAAGATATACCAGGCGATCCGAGGGGTGGAAGAGCTCCAGAAGAACGTTGATGCCATACTGGTCGTCCAGAACGAACTGCTCTACAAAGTGTACCCGGACCTGACCGTATCCGAAGCTTTCAAGCGCGCTGACGAGACTCTCACGACCAGCGCCCGCTCTATATCGGAGTTGATTACTCTACCGGCTGTGATGAATGTCGACTTTGCCGACGTTCGTACGACCCTCAAAGACGGAGGCGTTAGTATCATCACCCGAGGGTTTTCATCCAAGTCCGAGGGCATACGGGTGGCTATTGACCGCGCGCTCAATTCACCCTTGGTCAATACAACCAACTTCGACAAGGCCACCCGAGTACTCTTTCTCCTCACCTACAAGAGTGGTTTCGAACCAAAAGCCGAGGTGGTCAACGATCTCCGTCGTACTACGGATTCCATCAAAGCGGACTTCAACTTCATCTGGGGCTATAGCGAACGTGAGGACGAGTACATGGAGGACGAGCTGGGTATCACCATCCTAGCCAGTGGATTTGGCCAGGAAGAGCTGCACCTCGACGACTATACGATGGCAGAGCGGGAGGAGAAGATCCGCATCTGGTACCCCGAGAGCATGAAGAGTGGCAGCACCTACTCCAAGTACGGCTCCGTCATCTTCACCGAGGAAGAGCTGGACGACGACACCTTCATTGCACTGGTCAGCGACAAGCCCACCCTCACCAGGCGCGAGGAAGACCTGACTCGCTACCGAAATGTCATGAACCCCGCAGCGCACAAAGCCCGCAAGCAAGACTTTGCTCCGGTGCACCATACTCCGGAAAATAAGCGTAGCGACGACGGACCACAGACCATCGACTCGACGCTGATCCGCTTTGGGATCAACTTTGATAACGACAAGAAATAACGAACACAATGGCACTATTTGACCAAATAAATCAGCAAATAAAAGAAGCTATGCTGGCTCGCGATCATGCCCGCCTGGAAGCTCTGAGAGGCATCAAAAAGGAGTTTTTGGAAGCCAATACCGCTCCCGGTCACAAAGGTGAGCTAACGGACGAAGAGGCCATCAAGATCATCAGCAAACTCCTCAAGCAACGCGAGGATAGCGCAGCTATCTATCGGGAAAACAACCGTCCGGACCTTGCCGAGGAAGACGAAGCAGAGGCTGCCATCTATCGGGAGTTTCTGCCCACACCGCTGACCGAAGAAGAGATCCGCGAACGGGTGAAGGAGATCGTCGCACGCCTAGGAGTCAGCGACATGAAAGGCATGGGGCAAGTGATGGGCGTGGCTACCAAAGAGCTGGCAGGCAAAGCCGACGGCAAGTCCATCTCTACGGCGGTACGCTCGATACTCCAGGGCTGAAACAGGATCTCTAAAAGGCTAAGCTGGGACAAAGACTTAGCCAAGACCGGACCGGAAAAACAGTTGAAAATAGGCTCTATCGACCTCGGGACCAATCCCGTCGTGCTGGCACCCATGGAGGATGTCACGGATCAGGCTTTCAGGCTCATGTGCCGAAAGTTTGGTTCCGCACTGGTGTACACCGAGTTTGTCAGCGCAGATGCCATTGTCCGAAGCATACGCTCCACCCTCTCCAAGATGACGGTATCGGACGAAGAACGCCCTGTAGCCATCCAGATTTACGGCAAAGAGCCCGAAGTGATGGCAGAGGCAGCGCAAATAACAGAGGCAGCCGGTCCGGACATTATTGACATCAACTTTGGCTGTCCCGTGAAGCGTGTCGCCGGCAAAGGTGCAGGGGCAGGACTGCTCCTCGACGTCCCGCGTATGCTGGCGATCACACGAGCCGTGACAGACGCCGTACAGCTACCGGTGACTGTCAAGACCCGCCTCGGGTGGGATGCCGACCACATCATCATAGAGGAGCTTGCCGAGCAGCTACAGGATGCGGGTGCCCAAGCCCTCACTATCCACGGACGCACGCGCAAGCAGATGTACAAGGGCAGCGCAGACTGGGCTCCGATAGCCCGCGTGAAAGCCAACCCCCGCCTCCACATCCCCATCATCGCCAACGGCGACATCACCGACGGCGACACTGCCCTACGCTGCTACGAGCAGACCCACGCTGATGCCATCATGATCGGCAGGGGTGCCATCGGCAGGCCCTGGGTCTTCGAAGAAGTGTCCGCCGTACTTCAGGGGAAAGAACCGCCCCGCCACGACCACGAGTGGTACCTGGATGTCCTCAAGCAACAGGTAGACGACAGCATCGCCCGCAGCGGCGAGCAGCGAGGCATCTGGCATATCCGCCGCCATCTCGCCGCCACGCCCCTTCTCAAGGGCATACCCGACTTTCGTCAACAGCGTGTAGCCATTCTTCGTGCAGAGACGCGCGAGGAGCTTTTTGAGCTCTTGGACAGCGTTCCCCCGACCTCCGAAAAGGTCTGACCCTCCTCCTCACACCGCACCAAAATCCTCTGTGCACAGGCTCGTACTCCATACTGAGTCCTCCATCCTCCTACCCTATTGACTTAACCCGCTCACTTCTAGAAATTAAAATACACCAAAGTACCCTCTTTTCTTTAGCTCTGCATCGAGCCAAAAAATTAGACGGATAGTAGCGAAAGGTTTCCAGTAGGAAACAAAACGATTTGACGGATAGAAGAGAAAGGTTTCCAGTAGGAAACTTTTGGCGATCAGGTACCAATTTTTTTAGCACCCCTATTCATTGGTTTTTCAGAGCTATATGAGGCGGGGTGCTTTAAGGGTGTTTGGGTTCTGATACCTTCCTTTCTTACCTACTTATTAAGGGTGTTGGTAGAGTGTTGGGATGTGTGTGGAAAAGATGTGGAAAGAATTCAATCAAATTTCTTGGTATCCTTGGACTTTTTCATATGACGTAAAAGGATGGTAAGAACCTAGAAAACCTGCGTAAAGTTGTTCACATCCTCTTCACACTCTACTCCACTGCTTCACCAACATCTACCTGCCCGAATTGATTGGGGATCCAGGGACATTTCCACAGTTTACACACACTTTATATTCATCATCTATTAAAGCACACAGAACCATTTCTTACACTCACATTCTTTACTGACCTACTAAAATAATAAGAAAAAGAGTGTTGGGAAAAGTGGGGATGAGGTGTGGTTAGTTGGCTTTTCGGGAAAGCAAGTTTGGAAAATACGGATTATTCCTTACATTTGTAGTGCTTGTTAGGAAACATTATTCAATACCGATCCAAAAGAATAGACACCCACTTCGTGCACACCTGTACGTATGCCGAGTGAGTGGAGTGTATAGATGTATGGGCAAAATATGCCTATAAAGGTCTAGGCTCTGCCTAGGATGACATGATGTTTATTTTGTTATAGCCATCTACTTTTTCATTGCTTTTTATAAGTAGAGACTTTGAGAGCTCATAGCATGCCTGCTGTGGGTTCTCTTTTTTTGTGCTCAGGGCAGTGGTATTTCGAGTGAAGCGGCGGTGTAGATGGTGCCTAGTGCCCCTTCCAGATTGGAGCGCTCCATGGCGTGCTCAGCCGCCATATCGCTGACATCAAGGTCTAGATCTGAGTCGGGTCTCTCGAGCAGATCGTAGCCCGACTCGGCAAACTGTCCGTACTCACTCGATAGAGCAGTCAGCATGAGTGAGCTCTGCCCTACCCCATAGTCCGAGGGGTCGGCCTTGATGATGGGGATCAGCACCTCGACACGGTACTCTCCGCTGTCTGATCCGGTGAAGAAATAGGTCTGAAAAATGGTGGATTGGTCGCTGTTTTTGACCCTTTGGCGTGCGATATCCTTGGCGGTTACTGAGAAGATGGGGGTACCTTCGTTATTGAGCATGCGGCAGAGGTCAAAGAGAAGGATGGAGATGTCGTTTTTGTTGCTTTCCTCAGTGCTCAGCGGTATACCAAATGTCTCGGGTATATAAGGGAGCTTTAGTGTAGGGATGGCACCAAGAGCGTAAAACTGCTCGCGGTTGATCCCCTTTATTTTGAAGGATACGGCTCTGACTTTTTGGGTCTCTGCCAAGTCGTCAAATGACGGTAGGGGACTGGTCTCATCGGACCAACCTTCTATCTTGTTGCGCTTGGCTCTGATCTCTTCGTAGTCTGTTTTGAGCTTGCGGATGCCCGGAATGTCGTTATTTGTGGAAACGGACAGATCCCTACTCTGTAGGTCGAAGAGTGCAGGAATGGGCGGTAAAACCGCCTCAAACGAAGCCGAAGGCAATCCCGGACTGTCGATCTCGATACGTATATGGTCTCCGGCATGGGGCTTGAGTCGGCTGATGTACCACAGATGGGTAGAGCGATGCATCTTGATGCGTGAAAAGACCAGTAGCTTTTGCTCGTTTGAGCGGGCGTTCTGCCGGTAGTCAGCCTTCGTTTGATCTGTGACCGTGGAGGTCTCCTCCAGTATGCCGTTGATGTAGTAGCGTACGGTGGCTTCCTTGACACGGGTGCTCATGTTTTGGGGCGTATTGTAGGGTTTTGTCCGGGAGATCATGAGCATGGTGGGTCGGTCTGTATAGACAAAGCCGTAGACATTCAGCATCGGATCTTCGTGGAAGTCCAGGTCTACCTTTAGCTCTTTCTCGCAGCCGGGGAGAAGGCAAAGTAGAGTCAGAAGCAGGAGAAGAGGTCTGATTGTTTTCATGTTTGGGTAGAGGATCTTTTTCAGAACTTGTAGGTATAGCTAACCGATGGTATGATGGGGAAAAGTGCTATGGAGGTGATTTTTTGCCGGACGGTGGATGTTTGCCCGTTGTCCGGTGCCTGCTGCATCATTTCATGGTACTCGAGAGAGGTGTTGATCAATAAAGGATTGTGGTGCATGTAGGCGTTGTAGACGCTGATATTCCAGATGTGGCGGTGTCCCTTTTTGGTGGTACGGTAAAAGTTGGCACTGAGATCCAGACGATGATAGAGGGGCATCTGAAAGTTGTTTCTACTAGTCACGTACTCCACTTCTTCACCTTGCATGTTTTTTTTGATGCCGGTAGGGATGGTCATTCGGTTGCCAGAGGACATGATCCACGCTGCAGAGAGGTCGGCATGCTTGCCAAAGGAGTACTGCCCTACGATGTTTATCTTGTGGCGATTGTCGTATTTGTCAGGGAAAGGCTTGCCATTATTGACCTCTCCTCCGGGGAAAAGCCGGTTGCTCCAAGAGAGTGTATAGGAGAGCCATCCGGTGATTTTTCCGGCGTTCTTTCGGAGCAAGAGCTCCATCCCATAGGATTGTCCGTTTCCCATTGCTACACGCTCTTGCCAGTTAGAGTCGGAGAGATACATTGGAGCACCATCTCTGTAGGCAATCTGATGGTGCATGTACTTGTAGTAGCCCTCGAGTGATGCTTCGTAGCCGCCTTGCTCCCAGTAGAGGCCAAGTACCGCTTGGTGCGATCGCATGGGCTTGATACGCGCCGTGACCGGTACCCAGAGATCTGTAGGCAGGGATATGGCGGTGCTCTGCAGTAGGTGTACTGACTGGCTCATCTCTGCGTAGGAGGCTTTGGCACTCACGGAGGGTATTATTTTGTAGTGTAGAGAGAGGCGAGGCTCGAGACTCAGGTACGTCCGGCTCTCCACCCGCAGTAGCGAAGCCCGGGCACCTATATTTGCGGAGAGTGAGGGGGTGAGGGTCATCTCGTCCTCAGCGTAGAGTGCTACTTCGTGCGACCGTATGGTCTCATCCTTATTGCTCTTTGCGAGCCGGTCGGTCTGCGGCAGCGTTTCCTCAGATATATTGGTCACCTCTATCTTTTCTGCACTGGGGCTGAAGCGGTGAGCGATCCCATCCAGACCGAAGCGTATGTAGTGCTTGTTGGCAGGTCGGTATTCGAAGTCGGAGCGCAGCCCCAAATCTTTTATGCCGCTGTTTAGAGCAAAGTTTACCTGAGGGTCTGTCGTCACTTTGCCATCCCTCATCTCTTCACTTCTCATATCGGTCAGGACCCGGGACTTGTACTGACCGTAGTAGAGCGTGGTGTTGCTAAAGAGCGTCGGACCATAGAGGTGGTTCCACCCCAGGGATATGAGGCCGTTTCCCCAGTTACTTCTGAGGTGGATATCCTCATGCAGTCTGGTAGTGCCCAGTGGGCCGCTCTTGTATGTGTAGGTTGATTTATTTCGAACCGAAAAGCGGTCTTCGCCGAGGTAAAAAGAGAGATAAAGGCGATCCCTGTCGCTAAACTTATGGTTTACTTTAGCATTGATGTCGTAAAAGTAGTAGGAGGGCTTGACCTCATCGTAGTTGCCCTGCGGGTTGGCTTCTCTCTCCTTTTTATTCTGCAGATCTACGAAAGGCTTGGCGACCAGGTCGATGTAGGTTCGCCGTAGAGAGATGCTCAGTGAGGTGCGGTCCCGCCAGATCGGTCCCTCCACGTGCAGGCGGCTGGAAATGAGACCCACCGAAAAAGTACCGTGGTACTCCTGCATATCTCCATCCTTGGTACGGACATCCAGTACGGAGCTCAGCCTGCCGCCAAATCGAGCCGGGAAGCTCCCCTTGTAAAAGTTGGCAGTCTTGACTGCATCGGTGTTGAAGGTAGAGAAGAGTCCCAGCAGGTGATGGGCGTTGTAGAGTGGGTTGCCATCCAGTAGGTAGAGGTTTTCGTCCACATTTCCACCCCGTACGATGGGACCCGAAAAACCCTCCGTGCCCTGTGCCACACCGGGCAACAGCTGGATGTACTTCACCAGATCTTGCTCGCCAAACAAGCTGGGGACCTTATGGATGTCCTCGCCCCGTATCTTCACCCTACCCGTCTCCAGGGTCTCCAGCTCCGTGGTATGGCTGCCCATGACGGTGACTCCCTGCAGGAGTTGGTCGTCCGGTGTGAGACGGATGTTGCGTGAGCTATCCCCCATTGAGGAGATACGGATCTCTACAGGCGCATAGCCGATGTACGAAAAGCGAACCACCTGCTCCCCGCTACTTGGCAGGCTAAGCGTGTAGTAGCCGTAGTTATTCGTCGTGGTACCGGTGGTCGTGCCCACGATCTGTACCGTTACGCCGATGAGCGACTCGCCCGTTTCGCCATCTGTGACGTAGCCTGTGAGCAGCGATCGCTGCTCCTGCGCAGATGCAAGGATCGAAGAAAGGGCGCAAAAAAGTAGGAAAAAGAGGCGAAGTCTGCCGTGCAATGTCCTATGCATGAGTATAATGTATTTCTAATAAAGATCCGGTGTTCTTTTTTCTTAGACAAAGGTACGCATTACCAAAAGTATGGACTATAAAAAAACAGTCTTCTACCGTGGGTTGTGACAAACCGTCCTTATTCTATAAACGCACGACTTCACGATTCCTTGCATCCCCGACCGTACCTTTTTTTAGTTCGTCACGGAGGGCAGATTCTCCGATGACAGCCTTGAGCAATAAGCCGCTCTCCGCACCCGAAAACAGGTCAGAATCCAAACTATTCATATATTGCTGAAACAGAGATAAATACACGTTGTTTTGAAAGCGACTGCCTAAGGTCAAAAAGTTTCACGGATAGAAGCGAAAAGTTTCCAGTAGGAAAGAAAACGATTTGACGGATAGAAGAGAACCGTTTCCAGTAGGAAACTTTTGGCGATCAGGCACCTCAATTTTTGACAGCCCATATCCTTTTCTGTTTCAAGAATATAGAAGCGATAGGATGGGGTCGGAATTCAAAGGGGGGATGACTCTATGGGAGGTGCAGCAGCTTGTGCAGCTGGACGGAGAGTCGCCAGCGGGGATCTTGGCGCATGAGCTCCAGGCAGTAGGTGAGGTTGGGCTCGGAGAGGAGATTTTTTTCAGAGCCGGTATCGCTTCCTTTTGGCTCAAAGATGGGCGACAGTAGGTAGTGCCGTGCCGGCGGAAGGGTGTCGATATCCGGGATCGTGACGCCTCGTGCCACAGGATAGCGTATTTCGTCGATCGGGGTGTCTCGAAAGTTTTTGCGGAGGGTCTGTACACTGACCTTTGGTGAGACGGTGATGTAGTCCAGACCTCGGGGGGGAGTCTTTGTGCCGTTGGTCTCTATGGCTTGCCAGTAGCCTAAGTCTGCGAAGTGGGTGACCAGCTCCTCTGTCAGTCGGAGCGTAGGCTCCCCTCCGGTCCAGATGATGCGGCGGGTACCCTCGGCAGTGACGGCAGCGGTCAGCTCCTCCGTACTGTACTCGGTGCCGGTCTCGAAGTTGGTGTCGCAGTAGAGGCAGGAGAGGTTGCAGCCGGTGAGGCGGACAAACGTAACGAGGAGACCGCAGTTGGCCCCCTCGCCCTGTATGGATGTGAAGATCTCTACTACCTTCATAGCGTGACGGTAGCCGAGCACTTGCGCGTCTCCTCTATGCGGCACGAGTGGAGCGTGCAGTGGTGCGGCTCCAGTAGCGGGGGTGCTATGGTGTGGAGGAGGTACTCTGCCATGTTTTCGGCAGTGGGGTTGAAGGGCACGACACAGATACCCTCGAGGTCAATCTCCCGGAGTGCAGGGAGTAGGGGATCCTTTTCCCAGATCAGCATCTTGTGGTCCCACTGCTCCTCGAGGTAGCGGCAGAGCGTCTTTTTGATGACCGAGAAGTCCACCACCCGTCCTACCTCATCCAGCCGGTCTGCGACGACTGCGAAGTGTACGCGGTAGTTGTGCCCGTGCAGGTGCCGGCACTTGCTCTCATGGCCGACCACACGGTGACCACAGGATATATCGTGGTATCGCTCTGCAGTAATCATACGACCGGTAGATCATTGGCCCGGAGTGCTTCCTCGCGCTCTCTGCAGGTGGCACACTCGCCACAGGGCTTATCGCCGCCCTTGTAGCAGCTCCAGGTCTTGCTGTAGTCAATGTTTAGGGTCTTGCCGATGGCTACAATCTCGGTCTTGGTCAGTGACGTGTAGGGTGCGAGCAGGCGGACGTGGTTGTACGTGCCGGTGAGGATCGCTCTGTCCATGGCGTCAATGAAGTTGGGCGTGCAGTCCGGGTAGATGTCGTGATCACCGGCGTGGTTGGCAATCATCACCGATGCGGCACCCATCGACTCGGCATATCCTGCCGCGATGGAGAGCATGATGCCGTTGCGAAAGGGCACCACGGTGGAGGTCATATTGTCGATACCGTAGCTGCCGGTGGGTATGGCGTTGGGCCCCTCTAAGAGACTGCTGTGAAAATCCTCCTTGATAAAAACCATGGGGATGACCTTGTGGGGGATGTCTAGGAGCTGACAGTGGTACTCGGCACAGCGGATCTCGTTTTTGGCATGATTGGATCCGTAGTCGAAAGTAAGAGCGAGACAGATCTCAGATGCATACTCGTGCAGGAGCGTGACACTGTCTATACCTCCGGAGAGGACTATTATTTTGTCTCTGTTTTTATCTTGCATAGTCATTGTTTCTATGGTTACCATATGACCAGCTCGTCGGTGAAGAGGAACTGGTTGGTCCCGTTCATTCGGTACTCGATGCGGATGTATCGGGCGGAAGTGGCGGGGTAGAAGTGGAAGGTCTCCAGTCGTGTGCGGTTGTCATTGGGGTCGGTCTTGGAGTAGACACGGTCGACAACCGTGAAGTTTTTGCCATCATTGGATAGCGATAGCTCGACATACTCGGGCATGTGAACCCACGGATCGAGGTCGTGCATGCAGCGGGTGAGGACGTGCGTGAGCGGGATCGCCTCGCCTAAGTCTATGGTACCGATGGTGCTGAGGGCATCAAAGCTACCGAGCCACTTCTGGTCCATGTAGGTGAAGGAGCCTCGTATGCCGTCGAGTAGTGCAGTCTTTTCGCCTCCTGCAGGGTAGCCGCCCTTCAGCGGTCTGTGCCATTCGACGGTGTGTCCTATACCGCGGTGGTAGTCAAAGCGCTGCTCGATGGGCGAGCCGATACGCTCACCGTCCACAAATCCTGCAACAACGAGCAGGGCACTATCCTGTACGGTGATGCGCTCATCGGTGTTGTAGAGCGGACTATCAGGCGTAGGCATGGTGCCGTCCAGGGTGTAGCGGAGCTCGGTGCCATAGTACTCGGGTGTGAGGCCTACTGTGATCTGCTCGGCATCATAGTCGATGTCCATGTCGATGGTGATGTTATTGGAGAGGTTGTACGCCTTCATCCCCCGTGCTTGGAGCTGAGAGATGTGCCTGCCGGTACGTCTCACGAAGGAGTCCCAGTCCTTATTCTCGGGCAGCGTCCAGCCGACTTCCGCCAGGGCGAGTAGTCTCGGGAAGGTCATGTATGCCGCATAGTCGGGCGTGTCGACGTACTCGGTCCACAGGTTAGCTTGTACCCCGATGACATGTTGACGCAGGAGTGCCGATGCGTCCTCCGGTACCGGGTCGTAGCTGTAGCACTTCTGGAGGGGTAGGTAGCCGCCTATGGCTTTGCGCTCTGCAGTAGTGGGGTTTTCCTGATAGTAGTCGATGTAGAAGTGGGAGTTGGGCGACATGATCACGTCATGTCCACTCTCGGCAGCTTTTCGACCGCCCTCCTCGCCTCGCCAGGACATCACTGTAGCGTTGGGAGCAAGACCTCCCTCAAGTATTTCATCCCATCCGATGATGCTCCGGTCGTGCTCGTTGAGGTACTCCTCCATGCGGGTGATCATGTAGCTCTGCAGTTCGTCCACAGACTTCATCCCCTCTTGTCGCATCAGAGTTTGGCACTTGGGGCAGGTTTTCCACGCCGTTTTGCCCGCCTCATCGCCTCCGATGTGTATGTACTTACCGGGGAAAAGGCTCATCACCTCCGTCAGTACATTTTCCAAAAAGCGGAAGGAGTCGGGGTTGCCGACGCAGAAGTCACTCTCGTGGGGTAGTGCTTTGCCGCTGCAGCTCAGCTGCGGATAAGCGTGGAGGACCTCCTCGCTGTGTCCCGGCATTTCGATCTCCGGGATCACGGTGATACCCCGGTCTATAGCGTACTGTACGATCTCTCTGATCTCATCCCGGGTATAAAAGCCGCCGTAGCCCTCGTGGTTGTTGGCATCGGTATAGCGGCGGTCTTTTTGGATCCACCACTTATGCCAGTCGCTCTCGGTGCGGTAGGCGGTCAGCTCGGTCAGCTCGGGGTACTTCTCTATCTCCAGTCGCCATCCTCCGGCATCCACCAGGTGCCAGTGAAAGGTGTTGAGCTTGTAGTACTGCATCTCGTCGAGGAGTCGCTTGACGTAGTCCATGCCCATGATGTGCCTACTCTCATCGAGCATATGTCCGCGGTAGGCGAACCTCGGTTCGTCGTGGATCACCACTGTGGGTATCCCCTTTGGCGTGATGAGCTGGCGCAGGGTCTGCACCGCATAGTCTATGGCGTCCTCGTCTCCGGCGGTGATCTGGATGCCTTCCGCTGCAGTGACGTGGATCACGTACTCCCCGCTTCCATAGTTTTCGCTGTCGATGATCGCCTTCAGAGCCCCCACGGGCGCTTGCTCCTCAAACGACAGAGTATCCTTACCGGCAGCCATCAAGCTCTTATTGAACTCCCGGGTCAGCAGACGGTTGCGGTGGTTATCCTGCGGAAAAGAGGCGATGTAGGGCTTGGGTAGCTCGATCATCGTGGAGTCGTACCAAGCCACGGACTGCGGCATCGGTATGAGAGCCGGCAGATCTGTCACATCTGATTTTTTGCGAGTGCAGGCTGCGGTGATGAGCAGCACTGCGCTGACCGTGAAAAGTAGTCTCTGACGCATGGCTTTTAGTTTGTGGATTGAGGGCTGTAAAACTCTGTAATGCCCGTCACAAGCAGTTCGTTGGTATCGTATTTAGCTTGCGGGCAGACCCTGATCTGATTAGCATCAAGGTCGATGTTGTCGTCCGCGGTACCTACCAGTATGTTGTGTTTTTTCAGCAAAAACTCAGTCAGCTCCCGGGCATCATCACCGGGTAGGTTGACCGTGAAAAACGGTGCATTGCTCGGCTTCACCTCCACGCCTTCGATACGACCGAGCAGGTCTGCCAGATCCTGCGACTCCCTGAGCCACTTGCGCAGCGGGATGGTAAATACCGCAGGATGGACCAGGACGTAGTGGATAGCCGACAGAGCCATCGTGCCCACACTGTAGGGTAGGGCATAGGTCGCAAACTGTGCCACCTTCGTCGCTTCAGCCACCAGGTAGCCTATCCTCAGACCCAGGAGATTGTAGCTGTACGAAAAAGACGAGAGGACGACGAGGTTGGGGTACTTCTCCACATCGCTTGCCTTGATACCCGGCTCGATGAGGTAGTTAGCCATGGAGAGGTCGACCACAAACTTCTTGTCCGGATGAGCCTTGAGTAGCGCCAGGATCTTCCTCCTCGGCAAAGACCTACCGTCGGGAGAGTTGGGGGTCTGCAGCCAGACGATATCGATGTCGGTCAGATCCACCTTGGACAAATCCTTGCCATCGGCTCCCTCCACCACCTCATGCTCAGCCCAGCTGAGTGCCTCCCGAACCTCATTGGTCGTCGGGCGAAAGATGAGCGACCGGGCACCGTGGTACGCCTTGGCGATGATGTAGTAGGCACTGAGTGCACCATTGGTCAGCAGCAGCTCGTCGTTTTTCACCTCCATTCTGCGGCTCAGTAGGTTCTGCACCACGGAGGTCTCCTCCTGAGGGTGCGTGCTGATCAGGTCTATATTCTCCATCAGATACTCCTTCAGTCCATCGAGAGGAGCTCCTTTCCAGGTCAGTGTCTTAAAGTCGTGTAGCTGCTTCGGCACGCTATGCTTTTCTCTGTTGTTACGCGTCGGCATATCTTACTTGGTTGCTCTAAAAAATCTTTCTACTCTTGGTTACTAAACATTAGTACGCCACAAAGTTACCTCTTTTTTGCACAATGTCGGTCCGTGACTTGCGAATATCGCCACAATCGTACCGGAGACGACTCTGTTTTTTTCCTTCCGATCAGCCCGAAAAATTTTGACGGATAGAAGCAAAAAGTTTCCAGTAGGAAAGAAAACGATTTGACGGATAGTAGAGATCTGTTTCCAGTAGGAAACTTTTTGCGCTGAGGTACCTCGTTTTTTGCGAACCATATCTATTTGTTTGTCAGGGGTGTATGCGATGAGTTGTTTTGAGCCCGTTTGAGGTGCCGGTACCTCCGATGGATATTTCATGATTTACCTGCTGTATGACGCCTTTTGTTGCGAAAAATAGGTAACTTTCTGGTTCGAATAGATATCATACACAGTAATAACATAAGTAAGACTATGAACCATCTAAGGATATTCTCAGGGACACTTTTGACCCTTTTCATGACTCTTGGCTTCACCTCTTGCCTGCCCAAGAGTGAGCCTCAGGAGGTCAAGCTTCCGTCGCTCAACTTTGGTTTTCTCGTAGCGGACGAAGCAAACAATGACCTCTTTAGCGACAAACTACCTCATCACCTAGATCCCGACAAAATGACCGTCACGATACAGGGCAAAAAGGTAGGGGTCTATACTCAGAAGGAGTTTGCTGAGCTAGCGAGATCCGGTAATGTCAAGCCTAAAGAGGCTCCGATGCCGCGTTCTGTAGGTCCGGTGGAGACCGCTCCCCGTACCTCGAATCCGATCCTCTACGGAGCCTTTATAGAAAAAGTGAGTATCCCCTCCGGGAGCAGCAGCTCGCTTCAGGCCGGTGAGTTTCATCGCCTGATGATCGGTCAGTACGATGGCGAGAAGAATCACCCGGACGAGACCATCATCATCGACTGGGGCGACGGTAGTCCCCGGACTGTGATGCACTTTAGCTACAAGGTGAGCAGAGATGGCGAACAGATCCGTCTCCAAAACGAGATCACTATAGACGGCAAGAAGCTCAACGATCAGGACCCCAATCAGGTATTTGAGGGACACATCATCATCAGACGCAGTACACACCCCTGAGTCGGTGCTCGGATCGGATATTTTGTATAGTTTTGTGGTAGGATGAGCAAAAGTAGGAGCGATGCTCTTCCCTCATCTGCTTAGCCGGAACGCTCCCGTACGGAACTAAGCGGAGCCAAGACCTTCAAGAAAAACCATTACCTTACCTAAAGACCAAAAATATGAAGAGAGACGTGAAGATCTTTGACCTGATTGAGCAAGAGCGCGAGCGCCAGCTCAACGGTATCGAGCTGATTGCTTCCGAAAACTTTGTGAGCGACCAAGTGATGGAAGCCATGGGCAGTGTCATGACCAACAAGTACGCCGAGGGCTATCCCGGGCACCGCTACTACGGTGGCTGCCAGATCGTGGACCAGAGCGAGCAGCTGGCTATAGATCGTATCAAGAAGCTGTACGGCGCTGAGTATGCCAACGTCCAGCCACACTCCGGTGCCCAGGCAAATATGGCGGTGCTCATGACCGTCCTCAAGCCCGGTGATACGTTTTTGGGCATGAACCTCGACCACGGTGGTCACCTCAGCCACGGATCACCTGTCAACAGCTCCGGTATCCTGTACAATCCGGTCCCCTATTTTGTACGAAAAGAGGACGGACGTGTCGACTACGACCACATGGAGGCGCAGGCAAAGAAGCACCACCCGAAGCTCATCATCGGTGGAGCATCGGCATACTCTCGCGAATGGGACTACAAGCGCATGCGTGAGATAGCGGATAGCGTAGGTGCCCTCCTGATGATCGATATGGCTCACCCGGCGGGACTGATCGCTGCGGGGCTGCTCGACAACCCCGTCAAGTACGCACATGTGGTGACCTCTACGACCCACAAGACCCTCCGCGGGCCGAGAGGAGGTATCATCCTGGTGGGTAAGGACTTTGAGAATCCGTGGGGCAAAGCAACCAAGAAGGGTAGGGTGAAGATGTTCTCAGAGCTGCTCGACTCTGCGGTATTCCCCGGCACTCAGGGCGGTCCTCTGGAGCACGTGATCGCTGCCAAGGCGGTAGCGTTTGGCGAAGCACTCGATCCGGCCTTCAAAGACTACCAAAAGCTGGTGAAGAAAAACGCCGAAGCGATGGCGGATGAGTTTGTGGAGCTGGGCTATGGAGTGATCTCCGGAGGTACCGACAACCACTTGATGCTCATCGATCTGCGTCAGAAGTTTCCCGACATGACCGGAAAAGTCGCAGAGAACGTACTGGTACAGGCAGACATCACTTGCAATAAAAACATGGTCCCCTTTGACGACCGATCGGCATTCCAGACAAGCGGTATCCGTGTAGGATCGCCTGCGATATCTACCCGGGGCGTGCAGCCGGATGAAGCACGACGGATCGTGCACCTCATGGACCGGGTACTCAACAGCTACGAGGATGAGAGCACCATCACTGCTGTCCGCAAAGAGGTCAACGAGATGATGCACAGCCGCCCTCTCAACGCTTGGCAACCCAAGTAAGTAGGCAGCTGGCTAGAAAATAGGAGGAGCGGTATCTCTCTGTGGATACCGCTCCTCTTTTCTTTCCCCGTGTCATGAACGGGACTATGCAGGCTCTTCTTTTTTAGTCCTCGTGTAGGAGGAATCGCTCCGCCTCAAGTGCCGCTTTACAGCCCGAGCCGGCAGCTGTCACTGCCTGGCGATAGACGGGGTCTGCTACGTCACCGGCTGCAAAGACTCCGGGGACTTTGGTCCGCGGTGTGCCGTTTTCGGTCACGAGATAGCCCTTGTCATCGGTCTCGAGTTGGCCCTTGAGGAAGCTGGTGTTGGGCGTGTGTCCGATGGCTAAGAAGAAGCCATCGATGCTGATGTCTACATGCTTCTCGTCTTCCTCGCCCTTGTTTACGACCAGGTGGGCACCCTCGACGCCACCTTCACCGAAGAGCTCTTCGGTCTGGTGCTTCCAGAGTACTTCGATCTTCTCGTTGTTGAGGACACGCTCTTGCATCACCTTGGACGCACGCAGCTCGTCGCGACGGACGATCATGTATACCTTTTCCGCAATACCAGCGAGGTAAAGAGCCTCCTCACATGCGGTGTCACCGCCACCGACTACTGCGACCTTTTTGCCGCGGTAAAAGAAGCCGTCACACGTCGCACAAGCACTCACGCCCATGCCCATATACTCTCCTTCGCTGGGCAGACCGAGGTACTTGGCAGAGGCGCCGGTAGCGATGATGACGGTGTCGGCGGTGATGCTGTACTCCCCATCGTTGATCTCTGCGACGTAAGGACGCTTGGAGAGATCGATACCGGTGACCAAGCCGGTGCGGATGTCTGTATCAAACCGGAGGGCTTGCTCGCGGATCCCATCCATCATCTCGGGTCCGGTCATCCCCTCAGGGTTGCCGGGAAAGTTCTCCACCTCCGTGGTGGTCGTCAGCTGTCCTCCCGGCTGCAGTCCCTCTATCTGTATGGGAGAGAGGTTGGCACGGGAGGCATAGATCGCAGCGGTATATCCGGCGGGACCGGCACCGATGATGAGTACTTTTGTCTTATTGCTGTCCATGTTTGTCGTTGTATGTATTGTTTTGTTCTAAAATGTCGTCTTCAGAGGTAGCTTACCTCAGATCTATAACCATTACACCGGGTAGTTTGTTTTGAGTGAATCTAAAGTAATCTTTTTCGTTCATTCCGGCAAATGGCCCTCGTTTGAGTTGGGTCACTCGCACTTCTATCGGTGTTCCGAGTCCGGCTTCGTAGATATACAGCTTGGTGGGAGTGTAGGCTTTGTTGGCGCAGACTACGAGCTTTTGCAGTCCGTTGGGGGCTTTCTTCTTGGGGATGGCGGTGATCGTCGTGCTGCCGTCTCCCTCCTTCTTTTCGCTGAGGGTATAGTCACTGGTCCGGACATGATCCAGCACAAGCAAGGGGTTGATCATCATGAGGTCTTCCTTCATCGGTACGGAGAGGTTGACTTCGTTGCTCTGGTCGAGGTAGACCCACAGGCTGCAGCCGTCGTACCACGCCTTCATCTGCTCCGTAGTGTAGTGAAACGACCGCCCCAAGCCCCGATACTCGCCGGTGACAGAGTCCGCAAGCTCCGGATCGAAGATCTCAAATGTGATTTGCAGACCCTTCGAGGCATCCAGTTGCTTGATCATTTGCTCCAGTGTACGCTGCTGTGCAAAGGCGGTCACCAGAGGGCAGAGCAGCAAGAGCAGGAGTAGGGCTATCTTTTTGGTATTCATAGGTCAGAGTTCATAGGTTGTTTAGAGTATGCTGTTGAGCTGATCGATGGTTTGAGGGATCACCTCTCTAGGCTTGGATCCCTCGCCTGCCGAGACAATACCTGCCGCCTCGAGCTGGATCATCAGCCGGGCTGCACGGTTGTAGCCGATGGCAAACCTCTGCTGGATGAACGAGATCGAAGCTCGGTTCTCCAGCACAAGCATCTCAGCCACTTCGTTGAACAGCTCGTCACGGTCGCCCGGGTCCAGTGCTGCGCCGGTGCCACCACCTGCTGAGGGAGCGGAGTTGTCCACCACCTCGGGCAGCTCGTACGCTTGGTTGTACCCTCTCTGGTCGGAGATATACTTCACGATGGCATTGACCTCCGGTGTGTCTACAAAGCCGCACTGCACGCGGGTCAGTGTGCTACCGGACTGAAAGAGTAGGTCTCCCTTACCCACCAGGCGGTTGGCTCCAGTGGTATCGAGTATGATGCGGGAGTCAATCCCTGAGGTGACCCTAAAGGCGATGCGCCCGGGAAAGTTGGCTTTGATGGCTCCGGTGATGACCTTTGCCGTGGGTCGCTGGGTAGCGATGATGGCGTGTATCCCTATGGCACGTGCCTTTTGCGCCAGTCGGGTGATCGGTATCTCGATCTCCTTACCCGCCGTGATTAGCAGGTCGCCATACTCATCGATGATGAGGACGATATAGGGGAGATAGCGGTGCCCGTTCTCGGGATTGAGCTCTCGGTTCACGAACCGCTGGTTGTACTCCTTGATGTTGCGCACGTGTGCCGAGGCGAGCAGCTCGTACCGGTCGTCCATCTCCTGGCAGAGGGAGTTGAGCGTAGCCGCCACGCGCTGAGTGTCCGTGATGATGGTCTGCTCCTCATCGGGGAGCTTCGCCATGTAGTGCTTCTCGATCAGAGCGTACATCGAAAACTCCACCATCTTGGGGTCCACCATCACAAACTTGAGCTCCGAGGGGTGTTTCTTGTAGAGCAGTGACGTGATGATCGCATTGAGCCCCACAGACTTACCCTGTCCCGTCGCACCTGCCACCAGGAGGTGAGGGACCTTGGCGAGGTCAAAAACAAAGACTTCGTTGGTGATGGTCCGCCCCAGTGCCACCGGCAGCTCGGCATGTGACTCCTGAAAACGCTTAGAGGCAATGATGCTGCGCATGCTGACGATCAGAGGGTTCTTGTTGGGCACCTCCATGCCTATGGTTCCCTTGCCCGGCATAGGGGCGATGATACGGATACCCAGTGCCGAGAGACTCATGGAGATATTGTCCTCCAGTCCTCGGATCTTGGAGATATGCACCCCCGCTGCCGGCACCACCTCATACAGCGTGATCGATGGTCCGACCGTGGCGGTGATGGAGATGATCTCGATATTAAAGCTCCTCAGGGTGTTGGTGATCAGGTCCTTGTTTTCCTGGATCTCCGCCTGATCTATCTCCGCATTTTCCTGACCGTACTTCTTGAGCAGGTCCAGGGTCGGAAAGGTATAGCGCGGCAGATCCTTCCTCGGGTCATAGGGCCCCAGCTCCTGCACCAGGTGGGCAGCAGTCGTGGCAGGATCCACTTCCTCCTCGAGAGCCCGCTTGTCCACGACCATCAGCTCCACTTCCTCACCCTTCTTAGGGGTCGGGGTCTCCGGGGTCTCCGCCGGCACCGGACGCTCTTCGGGCTCGGGAGCCGGCTCATCGGGGATCGGCTCCGGTGTGGGCAGAGGCTCCTCTGCGTAGCTCTCCTCAGACGTCTCCTCGGGTACGGGCTGAGCTACGGTCTCCACCTCCGCTTTGTTTTCGGCTGCTTCTTCGGCGGTAGGTTCGGCTGCTTGGGGATCCAGTATCTCCATCTGCCGCTCCAGCTCGTGTCGCTTTTCGCGCTCTGCAGCCCAGGAGCTGTACCGCTCCTGGATGCCGTTAAAAGAGAGGAAGCATACCAGGATCAGCACCAATCCCAGAAGGAGGAAAATACCTATCGACCCTATCGTGGCACCCAGATAAGTGGCGATGTTGTGTCCGACCACCCCTCCCGGTAAAAAGAACCAACTCTCCAGCCACTGCTCCGGCAGCATACTCAGTGCCAGGGCGGACCAAAAAGCCATCACCACAGAGACGATGATCTGCTTGGGGTAGTTGATCCTCAGCGCCAGCAGTAGTCCTGCGCTCACCACTCCCAGCAGGTAGATGACGAATATCAGCCCGAGTCCCAGCCAGCCATTGACCATGTTGTGCATGAGATTCACGCCATGGATCCCCACGTTTCCGCGTACCTCCTTTGCCACCTCCAGGGTGCTTGCTCCGGTGTTGTCGATGACGAGGCTCTGATTGGCGGCACCGGTAATCAGGTATGAGCCGAAGGAGACCAACAGATAGAGCGTGAAGACCCCCAGGCATATCCCGCACAAAAACATCCAGACATGCCGCGGGGCGACATTCTTGGGGATCCTCCACCGGAGGGGCTTCCGTTCCTTGGTTTTGGTGCGTGAAGGCTGTTGGCGCCTGTTCATGCTGCTTTTCTTTGCCATATTTATCTTGGTGGGGCTGTCTGCCCTATGTTATTTGACGTAACCATTGTTCTTGCACAAATTTACCTATTTCTGACCATGTGCAGTCTTTAGGTGCAGGACAAACGCACCGACTTCTTAGGAAAAAAGCGTTCTTTTTGTCTCAAAAAAGCCTGCCGAAACGGTGGAATCGGCGTCCAAAACAGTGCCTAATGAGTCGCTTCTCTATATCTTTGAAAAACAGACAGATATGGGTGCCGAAAAGTTTGGTGCCTGAAGTCCAAAAGTTTCCTACTGGAAACAGATCGCTTCTATCCGTGAAACCGTTCGCTTTCCTACTGGAAACTTTTCGCTACTATCCGTCCCATTTTTTGCCCGATGGGAGCGAGCAAAATCGTGGGCTTTTGGATGCAATGTACCCGTGCCCCACAATTTTAGGTCGGTAATTGTTTGGTATATTTGTGTAAACAATAATTTATTTAATGAACCGAAGAGTGAACAAGAGATATGAGTGCTATACGCAAGGGTGACCACGTGCGCTTCCTAAACAGTGTGGGAGACGGTGTGGTGACTCGGGTAACTGCGGACGGGAAGGTGTTTGTACGGGATGAGACCGGCTTTGAGCTTCCTTTTTTTGCCAATGAGGTGGTGGTCGTCGAGGAGGGAAGTACCATTGTACCAAAGGTGCAGACGCCGTCCAAGACGAGTGGCAGACACGACTCCGCCCATGCACCGGCTGCCGAGCCGGCGCCCCAACACCGCGACGACCGCAAGCGACCCATGGATCGGGACAAGGTCAATGCCTACCTCTGTTACCTGCCTGAGGTGGGGCAAAACCTGGGCGATGCCGCTTATGAGGTCTACCTCGTCAACGACTCGGCGTACGACTTGTCAGTCTTTTACTCCAGCGGACGAGACGACCGCCGGCAGGTGCGCTACAGGGGTACCGTGCCCTTTGACAGCATAGAGCTGCTGGAGACCTTTACTCCCCAGGAGCTCAACGACCGGGCGAGGACTTCGCTGGTCCTGACGCCGTTCATGCAGGACAGCCCTTTTCCACGAAAGGAGCCTGCCATCGTGGAGGTGAAGGTGGAGGGAACGAAGTTTTTCAAAAAGAATGCTTTTGTACCCAATGACTTCTTTGACGACGACGCCATTATCTACCCTGTGGTGCGGGATGACCGCCCGGTACCGGTGAAAAAGGTGAATGCCGAGAAGCTGGCAGAAGCGATGATGGAGAAAGAAAAGGCGGCGGCTCCCGCGCCCAAGCGACGGAGAGAGGGTGCCCGGATCCGCCATAACGATCCGCTCGTGGTCGACCTGCACATAGAGGAGCTGCTCGACACCACCGCCGGAATGGGGCACAAGGAGATCCTAGACTACCAGCTGGAAGAGGTACGCAAGGTGATGGAGGCGCACCGCAAACCGCAGGATAAGGGGATGCAGATCGTCTTCATCCACGGGAAGGGCAACGGCGTGCTGCGGCAGCAGGTGCTGGCACTGCTCCGACGGGAGTACCCGAGAAGTGAGACGAGGGACGCGTCGTTTCAGGAGTACGGGTTTGGGGCGACATTGGTAACCATTAGATAAGACAGGATAGAGACAGACTATGGGTGTAGAGATAGAGAGACGATTTTTGCTGAAAGAAGGGATACCGCTACCGGACTCGGACAGCATACGGCACATGCGGCAGGGCTATCTGCTCAATAGCGTGGGGCTGAGCATACGTGTGCGGGTAGTGGACGAAGAGCAGGCGTTTATGACGATCAAGCATGCCTCTCCGGAGCAACTGGAGGTGCGCGATGAGTATGAGTACGAGATACCGGTGGAGGATGCGCTGGAGCTGCTCGCCCTGAGCCCGTACCACATCATCCGAAAGCAGCGGCACATCATCAACTTTGGTGGGCTGACCTGGGAGGTGGACTTTTTTGAGGAGGAGAATGAGGGACTGATGCTCGCCGAGGTGGAGCTGCCTACCCTGAATACCCCCGTGTCCCTCCCTCAGTGGATCGGGAAAGAGATATCGGACGACCCGAAGTACATGAATAATAATCTGGCACAAAAACCCTATACAACCTGGAATACCGAATATGAATAATCTACGTACCAAGACCCTCCTGAGCCTCTGCCTGCTCCTCGGATCGTGGACCATCACTCCCTCGCTCCATGCGGATGAGGGGATGTGGCTGCTCCCGCTGGTAAAGCAGCAAAACTATGCCAAGATGAAGGCGATGGGACTGAAGCTCTCGCCCGAACAACTGTACAACACCAACGGAGACCCGATGCTGATGGATGCCGTGGTGCTCTTTGATGGCGGATGTACCGGTGAAGTGGTCTCGCCTCAGGGACTGGTCCTGACGAACCACCACTGTGGGTACGACCGGATACAGGCGCATAGTTCGGTCGACCACAACTACCTGAGAGATGGCTTCTATGCTCCTACACTGAGTGACGAGCTGCCCAATCCCGGGATGAATGTGATCTTTACCGAGGAGATCATCGACCTCACCGACTACGTCCGGGCGTATGCTGCCAAGGATGGTGAGGAGGATCTGATGGTAATCCTCTCGCAGGCTTACCTGCAGAAGGTCGCCGACCGGTGGTATCAGGAGCAGAGGGGTGAGCCTACGAAGGGACTGAGACTGGACCTGAAGCCATTTTTTGAGGGCAATAAGTACTACCTCTACCTGCGTCGCGAGTACCGGGATATACGGCTGGTGGCAGCTCCGCCATCCAGTATCGGGAAGTTTGGAGCCGATACCGACAACTGGACCTGGCCCAGGCATACGGGAGACTTCTCGGTCTTTAGGATCTACACCGCACCGGATGGCTCACCGGCAGAGTACGCTCCGGAAAATGTACCTCTGAAGCCCAAAAACTACTTGAGAGTAGATCTCCGCGGTGTGAAGCCCGATGACTTCGTCATGATCATGGGACACCCCGGGACGACCAACCACTTCTACACCGCACCGGAGGTAGGGTTGTTTCACGACGTGGACAATACTGTGCGCATAGAGATGCGGGGGATCCGGCAGCAAGCGATGCTGGAGGAAATGCTGCGCGATGAGGACATCAACATCCGCTATGCAGCGAAGTACGCCAACTCTACCAACGGTCATAAGCGGGCGATTGGCTCCAATTGGGCGATCGACAAGCTGGACTTTGTCGGACGAAAAGCAGCACAGATGGAGCAGCTCAGGAAGTGGGCAGCCGAGAATAACCACCCTGAGTACATCGAGGCAATGGCTAAGATCGATGACGCCATCAGCCGCATTCGCCCCTACCGATATACGTACAAGCTGCTGAATGAGGGGCTTATACAGGGGAGCGAACTGGTGCGTCTGCCGCTGATTGATCCGGAGGAGTTTGAGCGACTCAAGGCTGACGAGCAGCTGTTGGACGACTGGATCGCCAAGGAATATCTAGGACACTTCAACGACGACTACAGTGCCGAGGTGGACAAGAAGGTCACTAAGGCTGTGCTCAAAGTGTTTCAAGAAAAAGCTAAGACCACGGGCATTTTCAGCTTGCTCGAGGATACCGACCGCTACCTCGATGGGGTCTACGCCACAACGATATACCGCGATCCCCGGCAGCTCAAGGCAGCCATCCGCTCCTATACCTACGACCAATACCTGCAAGACCCTGCGGTCATGCTCGCTGCATATGTACACCAAGCCAGTAGCAACGCCGTAGAGGGGATGACGAGCCTGCAGCGAGAGTTGACAGCTGCACGACACCTCTATGTCCAGGGCATCATGCAGATGAGCGGAGAAGAGAGTCTCTGGCCCGATGCTAACCTAACGCTGAGGTATACCTTCGGGACGGTCAAGGGCTACTCACCCCGTGACGAAGTCTTTTACGGTCCGATGACGACGACCGAGGGCGTCCTGGAGAAAGTGGTGCCCGGTGACTACGAGTTTGATCTACAGCCGGAGATTGTCGCGCTGTACCGCTCCGGCGAGTTCGGTCGCTTCGCCCGCCCCGATGGCAAGATGCCGGTAAACTTCTGCGCCACTACCCACACGACCGGTGGCAACTCCGGTAGTCCGGTCATCAATGGCGAGGGCTACCTGGTTGGTCTCAACTTTGACCGCAACTGGGAGGGGGTCGGTGGCGACATCATCTACCTACCCGACTACCAGCGAAGCATCATCTGCGACATCCGCTACGTGGTCTTTGTCCTCGACCGAGTCTTAGGAGCCGACAGACTAACCTCCGAGCTTCAGTGCATCCGATGAAAAGAGTAGTGACAGCTACGGTCCTGCTCCTGCTCCTGGTTCTGCTACCGGGCTGCAAGAGCGATCCCACGACAAATGTCCTGGAGATCATCCAGACAACCGACGTGCACGGCAACTTCTTCTCCCAAGATCTGCTTACAGGCAGCCCCTCTATCGGTGGCTACTCACGCGTTCAGACCTATGTAGCAGGTCATCGTCGCAGGGGCGATCAGGTCCTCTTGCTGGATGCAGGTGACCTGCTACAGGGGCAGCCGGGGGCGTACTTCTACAACTACGTCGACACCACAGCGCCGCATGTAGCGATGCAGATCCTCAACTACATGCAGTACGACGCCCTGACCGTCGGCAACCACGACTTTGAGACCGGTCACTCCGTCTACGATCGCATCGTGCGTGAGGCTGACTTTCCCTTCCTTGCTGCCAATGCCATTCGGGTCAAGAGCGATGAAGACACGGTGAGCATGGAGCCCTACTTCCAGCCGTACACGATGGTCGAGAAGGGGGACAAAAGGATCGCCATCCTCGGACTGACGATGCCCACGCTGGTTCATCAGCTGCCCAAAGTCCTCTGGAATGGCATCCGCTTTGACGACCAGATCGAGACCGCCAAGCGGTACATGCCTGAGATCCTCGACGCGCACCCCGACCTGATCATCGCCCTCATCCACAGCGGTGCGGGGCGCAAGGAGGAGACCTCCCCGCGTCCGTATGCCGAAAATGTAGGCTACGCACTGGCCCGTGCCGTTCCGGAGCTGGACCTCATCTTTTGCGGGCACGACCACCGCTCCTACCTGGACTCCATTGTTCACGACGGTAGCCATACCACCTACATCCTCAACCCCGGTGCCAATGGCACATCACTCGCTCACGTGACAGTGGACTTCACGGCGGGGGCAAAAGCTCTTCGCCCCGAGATCGTCCCACTGGATACCGTGCAGCCGCAGCCCCTCTTTGTACAAAACTTTACCCCGCACCTCAATCGTGTGCGCGACTATGTCGAGCAGCACGTGGGGACTTTGACGGCACCTCTGGACAGCAGGAGTGCTTTTTTCAGACCGACTCCCTTTGTGGATCTGATCCACGAAGTACAGATGGAGGTGTTCCCGGATGCGCAGATCTCGATCACCGCTCCGCTTGCCGAAAACACCCGGATCCCTGCGGGCGAGTTGCTCGTGCGGGACCTTTTTCACCTCTACAAGTACGAAAACAGGGTCTACCTCATGCGCCTGTCCGGTGAAGAGATACGGGGACATCTGGAGGAGAGCTACGACAGGATCTACCACACCATGTCCGGTCCTGATGCCCCTATGCTGCGCCTCGACGATGAGAAGCGCCGCGGGATCTACCTCCCCCTCGCCGCGCCCGGGTTCAACTTCGACACCGCTGCGGGGATAGACTACACCGTGGACCTCTCCAAGCCGCGAGGCAAGCGGGTGAAGATCACCGCTCTATCGGACGGAGCCCCCTTCTCTGAGAGCGAAAACTACCTCGTCGTGCTCAACTCCTATCGTGGCAACGGTGGTGGAGGCCTCCTCACCGAAGGAGCAGGTATCCCTGCCGATTCGATCGCAAGCCGGCGGGTGGAGGTGTCGGAGCAGGACCTCAGGTACTACCTTCGTCGGTTTTTACTCAAAAACGACCCCTATACGCCGCGTACCATCAGCCGTTGGACGTTTGTCCCGGCGAAGTGGATGGAGGTCGCTATTCCGCGCGATAGCGTGTTGTTGTATCAGGATTTCCAGTAACCATCTCTAGATTGCCCACCCCTTATGATCCCCAATCAGATATCTTATTGCGTTATTATGGCCGGAGGCTTTGGCACCCGCTTTTGGCCGCTGAGTAGAGAAAACAGCCCCAAGCAGTTTTTGGACATACTGGGAAATGGAAAGACGATGATCCAAGAGACGGCTCACCGGCTTGAGGCAGTCGTCCCTTTTGACCACTTCATGGTCGTGACCGGCGAACAGTTTGAGCCGATGGTCCTTCAGCAGTTGCCCGCCATGCAGCCCACTCAGGTGCTTACCGAGCCCGAGCGACGCAATACTGCTCCGGCGATAGCCTACGCAGCGTATAGGATTGCCGCTAAGGACCCCGACGCGATCATGGTGGTGACACCATCGGATCACTACATCGGGGACGAGGTGGCGTTTCGCAAGACGCTAAACCGCGCCATCAGGTACGTGCACGAAAACAACGTGCTCCTCACCATCGGTATTCGTCCGACCTTTCCCTCTACGGCGTACGGCTACTTGGAGATGACGGACAGCCTGATGCAGCAGGGTGGGGTGGGGCCGATCAAGGCTTTCAAGGAAAAACCGGACGAACAGCTGGCAAAAGAGATGCTGGCGTCCGGGCGTTACTTGTGGAACTCCGGCATGTTCGTCTGGAAAGTACGGGATATCATCGATGCGTTGGAGCAGTACTTGCCCGAAGTCGCCATCTGCTTTGCCGAGATCGATAAGTTCTACAAGGCCGGAGAGACCGAGTGTCTCAATCGTGCCTTTGAGGCTTGCCCCTCGATATCCATAGACTACGGGGTGATGGAGAAGGCAAAGAACGTCTATACGATCATCGGAGACTTCGACTGGGCTGATGTGGGCAGCTGGACCAGTCTCCACGATCTGGACCAGCGTACGGGCGATAAGAGGACGCAAAAAGTGCCGCTCACCGAGCCCAAAAAGATATTTGGCGAACACTCGACCAATACGCTTATCCGAACCACCAACCCGAATAAACAAGTGGTCGCTATAGGGCTCAACGACTACGTCGTGCTCGATACGGAGGAGGTCCTCTTCATCGCACCAAAATCGGACGAGCAGAAGCTCAATAAACTGATCGAGCACTTCTCGGGCGAGACCGACCTGAAGTGAGGCTGCTGCCTGGTCATTGGGGCACAAGTTGCTTCACCTTTCGAAGTAGCGCGGAGCTGTCGCAGGAATTCTGCCTACGTGCGAAGGAATCGCAAGAGAAATCTCTCGCTCTTTTTTGCTCCGGATCGGGGCAAAAAATTGGACGGATAGTAGCGAAATGTTTCCAGTAGGAAAGCGAACGATTTGACGGATAGTAGCGAAATGTTTCCTACTGGAAACTTTTTGCGCTCAAGTGTTGTCTCTTCTGGTTTCTTGTATTTCTCTGATTTTCAGCGGGGTGCAAGTTTTTTTCTTGTGTGCCGGAAGAGTTGCTGTATGAAGGCTTACGAATGGTCTGGATTCATGGGTACTTGAGGGAGGGAAACTGTGCCCAAAACTGAGGGTAGCTCTTCCCAACCACCTGAGGGCTTTGCATCCGGTAGCTGCCATCAAATGCTCCGGAGAGGAGGAGCACACCAAAGGACATCGCCACCCGGTGATCCCCTAAGGGGTCAATCGTGGCTGAGGGGATAGGGTGCAGTGTGCCATCCCAGGTCAGAGTAGACGCAGTGCGTCGGAAGCCCTCTGCACCCAACTTTGTGGCATTGGTAAGGAAGCTCTCGATCCTGTCGGACTCCTTGTGTGGCAAAAGCGTTAGTCCCGACAGTCGGAAGGGCAGCCGTAGACCAAGGCAGGTGCAGGCTACCGTCAGGAATAGGTCGGGAGACTGGCTCAGGTCGGCTACAACGGTTTTTTTGACCGCTACTGAGTGCATGAGCGTTGCTTCGGTGCCGTGGGTGCGGATGCCGAAGTGCTGACTGTAGAGGGCAGCTACGGCTTCGTCCGGGTGTCCGCTGTCGCGGTACAGACCGGGCAGGGTAATCGTCCGGATCTCGGGACAGAGTGCCAGAAGGGCATACCAGTAGGCGGCTGATGACCAGTCTCTCTGGAGTGGCGTGGTGGCTCCAAAGGGGTGACTGCCCGTGTTGTGGTGGGTTATTTGCAGACTGTCCCGGTTTTTAGAGACGGTATAGCCCTGTTTTTGCATCCTCTGTAGCGTAAGAAGGACATAGGCATATGAGGGGCTCGCCTCCGGGTAGATAAGACGTGAGGGGCAGCCGGAGAGCAGTAGCGCCGACAGATACTGACTGCTTCGCCAGTGTGTGGCGTCAATGGTTTTGGGGAAGTGTAGCGGCTGCTTTCCTTCGATGGTGTAGGGAAGCTGTCCCTCCTGTTCTAAGTAGGTAATAGCCACTCCGGCGGTGTGGAGCGTCTCCAGAAGTTCGGTGATGGGACGCTCTCCCAGACGTCTGCTGCCGGTGAAGGTGTGTCGTCCACCATGTACTGCATGATAAGCGGTCAGAAAGCGTAGTGCGGTCCCGCTGTCCGCACAATCAATGACCCCACCTCTCAGCCCGTCGACCAGTACCTGAAGGTCGTGGGGAAGGGTGGGGTCTAAGTTTAGTCGATCCCTCAATTCGCTTGTGCCACTATTCGCCTCTAAGATAAGATCCCGAGCCAAAGTGCTTTTGCACATGGGTAGCTCTGCCGAGAGGTGATCGGGGAATTGCAGAGGACGAAGTATGAGGGGAGAATGTTCCATGTGGAACAATTCTGGGGCTATTTACTTGAGGTACTTGAATACGTCTGCCTCAAGTGAAGTCGCTCCGAAGCGGAATAGCTCATTGGTCAACCAGTCGTCTCCGAGGACTTCCTTGACAATGCAGAGGTACTTGATCGCCGCCTCTGTGGTGCGTACCCCTCCGGATACTTTGAGCCCTCTCTTTTCTCCGTTTTGCTCGTGGTACTGCTTCAGTACATTCGCCATGACGTAAGCAGCCTCTAGGCTGGCTCCGGGATACTCTTTGCCCGTGGAGGTCTTGATGAAGTCGGCATCGCTGTACAGAGCGAGGATAGAGGCACGCTGGATGTTTTCGGCAGTCTTGAGTGCACCGGTCTCCAGGATGACTTTGTAGGTCGCACCGTGGCAAGCATCGTGCTGCTCTTGGAGTTGCTCTACTACCTCGTTGTAATTGCCGCTCAAGAACTCACCTATGGGAAGTACCACATCGATCTCGTTGGCTCCATCGTGGATGGCTAGCTGAATCTCTGCTACCTTAATCTCCGTGAAGGTCTGAGCACTGGGGAACCCGCCGGCTACAGAGGTGATCTTTACCTCCTCGACCATCAGGTGCTCTTTGACGGTGTGCACATGATTGGGATAGACGCATATGCTCGCTACCGGTGGGATGCTGGGGTCGTTTTCGTCCAGTTCGTTGACATTGTGTACCATCCGATAGATGTGGTCTTCGTGGTCGGTGCTGCTGAGCGATGTGAGGTCGATGCAGCTGTGGATGAGCTTGATGGTGTCTCGATTGTTGAGCTCTTCGTAGTGCTTCTCTATGGCATCCTTTATCTGTTGCTGGATGGTCGCATCGTCGGGAGCCGGGAGGAACTTTTCAAATGCTTCCTCGAACCTACTCTTCATTGCTTTGTTGGGGTAATTTTCCATGCTAAATATTTATTTTGGATATGAATTCTTTTACGCTGTTCGAAACTTGATAGGAATCGATTGATCGGTTGCTATTCTTGAGTTAGCTTCGGATTGTCGATGTGTCTGTGCTTATCTCGCTCGGTTTTCTTTTGAATGTTCTTCTGGATCGCTTCCGTAAGGTCGCATCCTGTCTGGTTGGCTAAGCACACCGTGACCCAGAGGACGTCCGCCAGCTCATCCGCCAGGGCTTCCTTGGATAGGTCGTCGGACGCTTTTGCCGACTGGTCGCCATAGGTGCGCGATAGGATGCGGGCAACTTCTCCTACCTCCTCGGTAAGCTGTGCGAGATTGGTCAGTGGCGAGAAGTACCGCACGCCATAGGTGCGGATCCAGCGGTCTACAGCCTGCTGGAGGTCTGCCAAGGTCATTGGGCTCATCGGTTTTTGCTGTCTATAAGTATGGTGACCGGCCCGTCGTTGACGAGCTGCACCTGCATGTCTGCTCCAAAGATACCTTTTTGTGTGGGTCTGCCCAAGGCTTCGCTCAGTGCTTCTGCCATCTCCTCGTAGCGAGCCGTCGCAACCTCGGGATCCTCTGCATCGATGTAGCTGGGGCGGTTGCCCTTGCGGGTGTTGGCGAGTAGAGTGAACTGGCTGACCAGTAGAATCTCACCCCCGACCTGTGTGATGTCGAGGTTCATCACGCCATTTTCGTCGTCAAAGATCCGTAGACGCGGTATCTTTTTCAGGAGGTAGTCCCGGTCTTCGTCCGTGTCTCCCTTCTGGATTCCCAGGAGGATCATCAAGCCTTTCCCGATCGACGAGACCGGTTGTCCTGCCACGGTGACGGAAGCTTCGGTAACGCGTTGTATGACTGCTTTCATGCTATTGGGGTGTGAAAGTGGGTGTATACTGTGGCACCCTTTGAGGCACCGAGGACCTCCTGTAGCTCTTCCTTGGTCGCATCCTTGATGCGCTTGACGCTCTTGAAGTGCTTGAGGAGTTTTTGTTTGTTCGCCGGACCTATGCCTTTGATATCGTCCAGCTCGGAGTGTGTACTATGCTTGGATCGCAGTTTGCGGTGGTAGTTGATGGCGAAGCGGTGTACCTCTTTCTGGATTCGCTCCAGGAGGTAAAAGACCTCACTCCGCTGCATGATCCCGATCACCTGAGGTGGATCACCGAAGAGCACCTGGTTGGTGTTGTGTGTCTCGTCCTTGGCAAGTCCCATGACCGGTATCTCGACGCCCACTTCACGGAGTGCACGCTTGACGGTACTCATCTGTCCCTTTCCTCCATCAGTAATGATGAGATCCGGTAGCTGCTCTCCCTCTTCTTTGAGACGACTGTAGCGTCGCACCACCACTTCGTGCATCGATGCGTAGTCATCCGGTCCGTCGACCCCCTTGATTCGGTACAGGCGGTAGTCCTTTTTGGAGGGACGTGCGCCCTTGAATACCACACACGATGCTACAGGGTCGCTGCCGGAGATGTTCGAGTTGTCAAAACTCTCGACATGGTACGGAAGTTTTGGGAGCCCCGCCGCCTGCATGAGGTTTTTGAGGATCTGAGTGTTTCGTTGCTCGGGGTTGAGCTTCTCCTGCTGTTTGATCTTGTCCTTCTTGTACTGCTCAACGTTTTTGATGCTCAGAGCGAGGACTTTTCTGCGGTCTCCCCTCTGCGGTGTAGTGATCTTCACTCCGGGAAACTCACCAAAGTTGGGTACTTCTTCCACGATGAGCTCCCGAACCTCTATGGGCGAACTGTCTAAGAGCTCTTGGAGGACGGTGGCGAAAAGCTCCTCTTTCTCCTCATCCTCGATCTGCTTTTTGTACTCCAGCGTGCGCCCGGCTATGATGTTTCCCTCTCGGAGTAGCAGGTAGTTGACATAGAGTGCATCCGTATCGACACGGTACGAAGCAACCAGTGCATCCCCGATCACATTACTGATGATGGTGCTCTTTCCCTGGTAGCTCTCCAGATCCTCCAGGGTCTTTTGAATCTCCAACGCTCCCTCAAAATCCAGGTTTTCGCTCGCTGTAAGCATCTGCTCCCGCAGGGTGCGGGTCACCGAGTTGATCCGTCCTTCGAGGATCTGCTTTGCCTGCTCGATATTCTTGTTGTACTCCTCCTCGCTCTGGTACCCCACGCATGGTCCCAAGCATCGGTCGATATGGTACTTCAGGCAGACCCGGTACTTCCCGGCGTCTATCCCCTCTGTGGTTAGCTTCAGGCTGCAGCTCCTAAACTTGAAGATCTGCCTAAAGAGCCGGATAAGTGTCCATGCCATTCCACGATTGGGGTAGGGACCGTAGTAAAGGCTCCCATCTCGTACCATCTTGTGGGTCACAAAAACACGAGGAAAAGGCTCGTTCTTGACACAGATGTACGGGTACATATTCCCCTGCTTCAGGAGGATGTTGTAGTGCGGCTGGTGCTGCTTGATGAGGTTGTTCTCCAGGAGTAGGGCGTCGTGCTCGGTGGACACCACCATGTACTCGAGTTTGGTGAAAGCTCGAAGCAGTGCCCTTGTCTTTCGGCTATCCGGCTCTCTATTGAAGTAAGACGATATACGCTTCTTCAGGTTCTTCGCCTTGCCTACGTAGATGACTTTATCCTCCTCGTCCCTGTATATGTAGCAGCCGGGCTGCTCGGGGATAAGGCTCAGATTGTCTCGGATCTCCTTCTTGGATAAAATCATGCTATTGTTTCACGTGGAACGTTATCGGCCCATCAAGACCAAAAGGATGTTGATGTCCGAGGGCGAGATGCCGGGAATGCGACTCGCTTGACCGATCGTCAAAGGGTCGGTCTTGGCGAGCTTTTGCCGGGCTTCTATGGAGAGCGCATGGATGGCAGAGTAGTCGAATCTGCCCCGTATCTGTATGTCTTCCAGTCGCTTGGCCTTGTCTGCCAGCTTGCGCTCGCGCTCGATGTACCCGGCATACTTGATCTCCGTCTCCGCCGACTCCCGTACCTCCTCGCTATAGCTACTGATAAGCTCCGGAAAGAGCTCGCCCAGAGCCTCCAGGGTGATGGTAGGGCGCGAGAGGAGCAGCTTAGCCTTGGTGGCTTGCTTTAGCTGAGTGCTCTCGTGACGGCTGAGCCAGGCGTTGGTCTGCTCTGTGGGTTGTAGGGTGAGGTCCGCCAGCCTCTGCAGGAGCTCATCCCGCTGGGTCTGCTTGGTGCGGAAGTGTTCCCGACGCTCTGCCGTGACCAGCTCAAGTTCGATCCCTCTGGGGGTCAGACGCTCGTCGGCATTGTCCTGCCTGAGCAGGATGCGGTACTCGGCACGGCTGGTAAACATCCGGTAGGGCTCGTCCACCCCTTTGGTGACCAAATCGTCGACCAGCACACCTATGTAGCCCTCATCGCGTGCGATGGTAAAGTCCGACCCGGCATCGTGTGTCGTGAGGTGGGCATTGATCCCCGCCAGGATGCCTTGCCCAGCCGCCTCCTCGTAGCCGGTCGTGCCATTGATCTGTCCGGCGAAGTAGAGTCTCCTCACCAGCTTTGTCTCCAATGTGTGGTAGAGCTGTGTGGGATCAAAAAAGAGGTACTCGATTGCGTAGCCCGGGCGGAGGATATGGGCGTCCTTGAGTGCCGGTATCAGCTTGATCGCCTCCGCCTGCACCGGGATAGGCATCGAGCTGCTGAAGCCATTCACGTAGTACTCTGTACTCTCCTCTCCCTCCGGCTCGAGGAAGATCTGATGGTGATCCTTGCCGACAAAAGTGGTGATCTTCGTCTCGATGCTGGGACAGTAGCGGGGACCAATACTCTTGATCTGCCCATTGTACAGCGGAGAGTCAGCAAGATTATCGCTCAGCAGCTTGTGTACCGCTGCATTGGTATGGGTGATGAAGCAGGAGCGTCGGTTGAGCTCGTGGTTGGACACCGAGGGTAGGTAGCTAAACTTTTGCCAACCCTCCTCGCCCGCTTGCTCCTCGCACAGGTCGAAGTGGATGGTACGCCCGTCCAGACGCATGGGAGTGCCGGTCTTCATCCGATCGGCTCTAAACCCGTAGTCCGTCAGCTGCCCCGCCAGGCCGTGCGAAGCTGGTTCGCCAATCCTCCCGCCCTCTATCCTCGTCCGACCAAAGTGCATGAGTCCGTTGAGAAAAGTCCCATTCGTGAGGATCACCGCCCGAGCCGAAAACTCCAGCCCGAGTCGGGTCCGCACCCCGCGCACCTCGCCCTCCTTGATCTCCACGCCGGTCACCTCATCCTGCCAGAGGTAGAGGTTGGGCGTATGCATGAGGGTGAGCCGCCATAGGTGTGAGAAGTGGTTTCGGTCGTTTTGAGACCGAGGGCTCCACATGGCAGCACCCTTGGAGCGGTTGAGCATCCTAAAGTGCATGGTACTCCGGTCGGTGATGATGCCCATCTGCCCTCCCAGCGCATCGATCTCCCGCACGATCTGCCCCTTGGCAATGCCACCGATGGCGGGGTTGCAGCTCATCTGTGCTATGGTCGCAAGGTCCATGGTGATCAGCAGCACGTCCGATCCCAGTCGGGCCGCGGCGTGTGCCGCCTCGCATCCGGCATGACCCGCACCTACTACTATGATATCGTATGTTGTCTTCATTTATTCCTTTGTCTGCAAAGGTACCTATTTCTCACTTATCTCTATCGCATACAGGGGTTTCCAAATAAGTCCAAATGAGCAGTTTGTCTCCGCTTTTTCGCCCTGCGGATCGAGCCAAAAAATTTAACGGATAGTAGTGAAAAGTTTGCAGTAGGAAAGAAAACGATTTGACGGATAGAAGCGAACGGTTTCCAGTAGGAAACTTTTCACTACTATCCGTTAAATTTTTCGGTGTGCGCAACCGTCTGTTTATCAGTGGCATATGGAGCCTTGTTTTTTTAGTACGACTCCGGCGTTAGGGACAGATGATACAGGTTCGGTCGCATACAGTGGGCGCGCATTGGTACTGTATATTTGGGTATCTTTGTAGCAATATGTTCAATGATTATTTTCAAATCTTGTAAATTTATAAAAAGCGATGAAAAGAAAACAGTATCTCTTGTCGCTGCTGACAGCAGTAGTGGCGCTATCTATGGCTCTGACCGGGTGTTACTCGGATGAGGTCAACGACCTACAGAAGAGCATTGACGACCTAAAAGCATCACAGTCGGCTCAGGCAGAGCTGATCGATGCGCTGGAGACCGTCCGCGACCTAAAGGAAGCCGGCGTGAAAGTATGGGATGTCCGGAGCACCGGAGAGGGGCAGCCCGTAGCTGTGGCAGATCTGACGGACGGACGTCTGCTGGCGGTGACCAACGGCGGGCTCACCCTTTTCTCCGAGAGTGAAGGGGGCAAGGTAGTGATTGACGGAAATGAGACCGCTCTGGACTGGAAAAACCCGCTGAATCTGGAGATCTGCCCGAAAGGCGTGTGGGTAGTCAATGGTAAGGGCGCTGATGTCACTGCTCCGAAGTTTGTAAAAGGGGCCAAGCCCTATGCCATCAAGGCTAATGGTAACGAGTATGCACTGACGCTCAGCAATGGAGGGGTGCACATGCTTGGTAAGAACATTGGGCTCCTTTACCTCGCAGAGGGATCCATGGGCAAGGACAACGGCGAGCTGGAGTTTTTCTCCTACGACCCCGAAAAAGATAAGTACGACTACAATGATGCGTTTCGTAAAAAGAGCTATGGAGAGACACCCAATGCGATGATCGAATACGGTAGCAAGATCTATGTCGCTATCTCCGGTGTTCAGGGGAAAAACAACGGCGCGATCCGTGTACTCGACCGCGCCGGCAGGCTCATCGAGGAGGTGAAGCTTTCCTCGGATAACGGAAGCCTGATGCCCCGTGCGCTTGTGGCACATGAGGGGATGGTGTACGTCTCTGCTTACCTCGATCCGGTGAAGGCAGACTTTTCGTACGTGGCAAAGCTGGATACCATGGAGTACAAGCCTAAGTATGCCAAGATCACCGGTGCGCACAGTGAGGGGCTGGCGATCAGTGGAAGTGAGCTCTTCATCTGCCAGTCCGGGCAGGGAAAGGATAATAAGATCGCTGTCGTGGACCTGGGAACGTTCACAGAAAAGGAGGTCATCACGGTAGGCTATAACCCCGTCCATATCGTCAGCGATGGAAAGGGTACCCTCTACTTCACCACTATGGATGTATATGGCGCCGACTGGAGTATCACCACGCCTTCCAACCTGTACAAGCTCGATGCTGCGAGCCGAAAGGTGGTGAAGACCTACGATGTCCGTACCGGTACCCTGGCACTCCACAATGGTGTGCTCTACGTCACCACCATCACGAACTGGAATGACGGTTCTTCTCAGATCAAGACCGTCAACCTGGCAGATGATACGGTGAGTGATTTTGCCACCCGACTGCCCAAGTATATGTTTGCCAGCCGGATTGCCGCATTTGACGATGCACGACAGGAGCTGTACATTACCCAGAGCATGGGTTCTCGGATCTTCCGCTTTTCCTACGATGGTAAGTCGGTTGACAAGCTCCGCGCAAAGCAGCAAAACGGTGCAAGCATTATCCTGATCAGATAAGCTCAACGGGGGAAACATAACCCTGCTAACGAATAAGGCACTGTGGAGCCATTGGAGCTCCACAGTGCCTTGTTTCGTACCCCGTGGAAGGGTAGTGCGACCTGACACATTTTTATCCGCACTCCATGGCAAGGGCTGCGCAAGCTAGCACACTTTTAATCCGCACTCCCGTTGAAGAGCTGCGTAATCTAGCGCAAAAAAGAGCCTCCTCCGGCTTATGCTACGCTCGGAACGGGCGGCTCCGGGTCCATAAACCAACAAGAGCTACACGCACGTGCAGCTCTTGTTGATTTTTTCCACAAAAAATATTAGAATGATAGGTAAGAAAGATTGATTAGGTTATGCTTTTTGACTATTCAAAGATCCAACATTTTTTCAAAGATCCAAAGAAAAAAAGGATGTTGTTTAACACCCTTTCTCTCTCTTTATCTTTAATATATGCTTTGAAAAGCACGTAGATAATAAAGTTATTTTACTTTGTTTCGGTCAGAGCTACGCGTATTTTCTCTTGGATCTCTGCCAGAAGGTCCGGATTCTCTTCGAGGGTTGTCTTGGCGTTGTCGCGCCCTTGACCCAGTCGAGTCTCGTCGTAGTAGTACCACGAGCCGGACTTGCGGATGATCTCCAGAGTCTCGCCGGCAGTAATGATCTCTCCGATCTTTTGGATCCCCTTACCAAAGAGGATATCGAACTCAGCAGTACGGAATGGTGGTGCTACCTTATTCTTAGCCACTTTCACCCTCGCTACATAACCGATTTGCTCAGAGGCGCTATCCTTGATCGGCTGACCTTTTCGGATGTCCAGCCTGATGGTGGAGTAGTACTTCAGTGCATTGCCACCGGTGGTAGTCTCCGGACTACCGTAAATGACGCCGATCTTATCCCGCAGTTGGTTGATGAAGATACAGGTCGTGCGGGTCTTGTTGATGACGGAGGCGAGCTTGCGGAGAGCCTGGCTCATCAGTCGAGCATGCAGTCCCAGCTTGTTCTCCCCCATCTCGCCCTCTATCTCACTCTTTGGGGTCAGCGCTGCCACCGAGTCAATCACGACCAGGTCTACTGCTGAGGAGCGGATCAGGTCCTCCGCTATGTCCAGAGCCTGCTCGCCGTTGTCGGGCTGTGCGATCCATAGCTTGGTGAGGTCTACCCCCAGTGCCTCTGCGTAGTAGCGGTCAAAGGCGTGCTCTGCGTCAATGAATGCAGCGAGTCCGCCCTGCTTCTGTGCTTCGGCAATCGCATGGATGGCGAGGGTGGTCTTACCGGACGATTCCGGTCCGTAGATTTCCACGATACGTCCGCGAGGGTATCCCCCTACGCCGAGAGCCATGTCCAGCGTCATGGAGCCGGTAGGGATCACCTCCACGTCCTCCACACTTTCGTCTGCCATGTTCATGATCGAGCCTTTGCCAAAGGTCTTCTCGATCTTGCTCATGGCTGCCTTTAGGGCTTTGAGCTTCTCGGCGTTGGGCTCAGCCACCTTCACCTCTTTTTTGTCGGTCTCGACCGTCTCAGTTTCCTTATTCTTATCTGCCATTCTCTATTCTTGTTCCTTTTTGATAATCTTCAGTAATTGTTCCCCGTGGCTCATCGTCTTGAGGTTGCGACCGGTGATGATCTGACGGATCACCCCCTCCTTGTCGATCAAGAAAGTGGTGCGGACTGTCCCCATATAGGTGCGCCCAAACATCTTCTTCTCCGCCAGTACGCCAAAAGTCTCGAGAAGCTTTTTATCCACGTCTGCGATCAGCGGGAAAGGGAGCTTGTGCTTCTCGCGAAAGCCCTGATGGCTCTTTGCAGAGTCTTTGCTGACACCGATGACGGTGTAGCCCAGGTCGCGGAGCTCCGTCCAGCTGTCGCGCAGGCTGCACGCCTGTCCGGTGCAGCCGGAGGTATTGTCCTTCGGGTAAAAGTAGAGGATGACGTTCTGCCCCTTCAGGCTCTCCCGGGTGATCGTGTTGCCATCCTGGTCTTGTCCCAGTACCTCGGGTATCTTATCGCCTACTTTCATAGCTCCAGGTCGATGTCGTGTAGTTCTTCAAATGGCAGCCCCTGCTTAGCCAGCTCGGTGAGGAAGGGATCCGGATCAAACTCCTCTACGTTGAAGACCCCCTTGCCACTCCACAGACCCTTGAAGAACATCATGGCCCCCGTGGTGGCAGGTACCCCTGTGGTATAGCTGACGCCCTGGGCGCCGGTCTCCCGGTACGCCGCCTCGTGTGAGCAGTTGTTGAAGATATAGTACGTATGCTCCTTGCCCTCTCGGAGACCGCGAATACGGCAGCCTATGGAGGTCTGACCGGTGTAGTTCTCCCCAAGCTCCTTTGGGTCGGGCAGCACCGTCTTGAGGAACTGTATCGGCACAATCTCGTGACCCTCATAGTTGATGGGCTTGATGCTCGCCATGCCTATGTTTTGGATCACACGGAGGTGTGTCAGATACTCCTCGCCAAAGGTCATCCAGAAGCGAGCTCTCTTGAGTGACGGGTAGTTTTTGACCAAGCTCTCCAGCTCCTCGTGGTACATCAGGTAGCTCTCGCGAGCTCCTACACGAGGGTAGGTGAGGGGCTTGTGCACGGACAGAGGAGCGGTGGTGTGCCACTCGCCGTCCTCGTAGTAGCGTCCCTCCTGAGTGATCTCACGGATGTTGATCTCGGGGTTGAAGTTGGTTGCAAAAGCCTTGTGGTGATCTCCGGCATTGCAGTCTACGATGTCGAGGTGGGTGAGCTCGTCAAAGTAGTGCTTCGCTGCGTAGGTGGTAAAGACACTGGTCACCCCCGGGTCAAAACCACAACCCAGTATGGCAGTCAGCCCCGCTTCCTTGAATCGGTCTTGGTACGCCCACTGCCAGCTGTACTCGTACTTAGCCTCATCCAGGGGCTCATAGTTGGCTGTATCTAGGTAGTTGACACCGCACTCCAGGCAGGCATCCATTATGGTCAGGTCTTGATAGGGCAGGGCGACATTGATGACCAGCTCCGGCTTTACTTCGTTGAAAAGAGCCACCAGCTCCCGGACATTATCCGCATCCACCTGAGCAGTACGGATGGGGGCGTCCTTTATCTTAGCCGCGATAGCATCGCACTTGCTCTTGGTGCGGCTGGCTAGGGTGATGTCCGTGAAGACATCGTGGTTCATAGCCACCTTCTTGGCCACTACTGTACCCACACCTCCTGCACCTATGATCAGTACACGTCCTTTCATGTCTTAGTTGTTTTATGTGATTGAAACCCCTCTTTCTGAAGGGTAAAAAAGTAAATTCTCCTTATCAAAGATACTTATTTTGCACCACTTGTCCCAACCCTCCTCCCAACCCCATCGTCAGGGGGTGGGAAAGTTTCACGGATAGGAGGGAGGAGTTTCCAGTAGGAAAGAGAATGATTTGACGGATAGTAGAGATGGGTTTCCTACTGGAAACTTTTGGGGATCGGGGAGGGGATTTTTGGGGTGGAGGTATTCGGCTGTTTGTCAGGGAGATGCCTGGATTTTCGCTGTGGGTAGGTTGTGGGGTGGAGGATTGGGTGCGGGGGAGGATGAAGTGGGGGGATAAAAAAGAGAGAGACGGGGGACGGGTGTCCTCTGTCTCTCTCGAATTAAGTGGCGGCTACCTACTCTCCCATCGTAATAGTACCATCGGCGTGACCGGGCTTAACTTCTCTGTTCGGAATGGTAAGAGGTGGATCCCCGGTGCTATAGCCACCTTGTATNTGATTTGTGCCTTGGGATTGATACGTTTGAGCAGTTCACTGGCTGGCTCGTCCGCAGGGTTTTGGGGGACAAGTTTGCCGTGAATGGCGAGGTCAAGTATTTTGGATTTAGTTTGCTTAATGGTGTCTTGCAAGTTTAATGTGCTTGTCTCTACACTTTCAACAAATGACAACCATTTATTCACTTCATCCAAAATTCGTCTTTGTTCTTTCAAAGGGGGGATTGGAATATAGAAGTTTTTAAGCACATCAAAAGGAGGTATGTTTTTGATTGCTGTCCCTTTGCTACTAGTGTTTGCTTCTTCTTTCAAGATGAAGTCAAAATATAGAAGATAGAATTGCTCAATTTCACGACAGTAAAGCCTTATAAGCATCAAAGCTTGATTGATAATCCCTTTCTTTATATGCTGTGGCAATACATAGGTTTCTCCAATTGTTCCTGCACAACTTACAATTATATCGAATGGTTGAACAGCAAAACCAAAAAGCGAATCATATTTTTCTTTTGAAATGTAATATGTTCCAAGTGTGCAATCTTTTTGTATTGCATTCTTTTGCTCATAAACCTTGTATGTATCATCACCTTTAGGAACAAACATAGCTTTTGTGAGACTACTTCCAAAAGGTCCTTTCTTGTAAAAAGCCAAGTCATCCAACTTGCACCACACCCACCCCTCTGGCAACTCGTAGGGATAATGGGGCGTATCAGAAGATTATCCCTCTTCCTGATATTCCTTCGTTAATTGCACAGCTTGCTGTTGCAGTTTGATTAGAGCTTGGGAATAAGCTTCGAGTTGATCCAGCATTCGTTGAGCAGTGGCAACAGAATGATAAGTATTGAGGGCTTTCACGGCTTCGTTGTACAGCACGCCTATCTTATTCATCATGGTGACGATTTCGGAGAGTTTATCCAAGTAAGGCTTCTTTGAAGGATCTTCCGTGATGACCTTAAAGGCTTCACCTAAAAGTCTTGCTCGGACAAAATCGCTCTTCGTCTTTGCTCCCGACTTTTGATAGAGCCTGATAAGTGTCTGCTGGTCTTCGCAATTAGGTATCCTGATGTGCCATCTGTCCCATCGTGGGCAGGTGGCACATCTGCCATCAGGCTTCTTTCGTTTCGTCATTTTTCATTGCATCCTAATCACGACTTTGGAGTGATTTACCCCCCTTCGGGGCAAGGGTCTTTGTGGTACAAATGGCAATTTGTGGTACAAAGACACACCTTGCCAATATCAAGAATTGATGCCACCCACTTAGGGGCGATTGGAAATTAGCTTTTGACTTTCTGAGCTAAGTTTTGAGTCTGGTTAAGACTTGGCTCAGTTTTGACTCAACTCAAAATTGACTTAGCTCAAGAGTTAGGTTTTGACTCAACTCAATTTTGACTTGACTCAATTTTGACTTTGGTCAATTTTGACTTGAGTTAAAACCCTCTTCTTGACCAGACCAAATCTTGACTTACCCAACTCTTAACCGAAATCCCCTATGGCTTACTCATTTGACCGTAGGTAATTGTAAGTTCAGATTAAACGCTGAAAACGCACCGATGAAGTCAACAATCCCCAAAGAGGAACAAAAGCACGCACACCGATGGAAGAATTGACACTCTCCGAGAGATTGTATGCTCTTGACGTCAGCGTTCCCGAGTTCAAATGAGTATCCGCTAAACCATATCTCAACTCACTTCTTTTACCCCGCTGTTCAATTACTTATTTATCTTATATATAGGATTATAGTACCTTTCAAGCATCGCTTGTATATCGCTCTGTTTGTAGAGTATCTTGCCTCCGATTTTGTGATAAGCTATTGTTCCACTGTCTCGGTACTCTTGGAGCGTGCGACTACTCAGACGTAACAGTTTGCAGACTTCCTCACTTGTAAGGTAAACCTCTCCGCCCAACATAGGACGTGCAGTAGCACAATAACGCTCCAGCTTCTTCAAGACGCTCTCCATAAGTTGTGCAAACATCTGCATTTGCGGGTCTTGTTGTGTAATGATTTCGTTCTCTGACATAGTTCATTCAGTGTTTGAGTTCAGTCTTTCTTTGCATTCAGTATCTCAGTGATGTCGCTCTCTTTGTAATAGCATTTATGCCCAATCATAGAGAACGGGATTTTACCCGTATCCCGATAGTGTTGCAGAGTGCGCTTGCTAATACCAAGCCTACGGCATACGGCTTCATTGTCGAGCCATTCCTCCGTTTCGGGAGGACACCCGATAAGCCGTTCAATACGATGGATGAAATCTGCAAAGGAGGAGCAGTGCTGCTCCCATGCCTTGCGGTCGATGATGATAAGTTTCATTGCATTGTTGTTGATTACGTTATTCATACTCGGCAAACGAGCAGTTTTTCTGTCGATTGCCCTTCTTGTTGGATGCAAAAGTAACCCCTCTAAAGCAGAAAAAGAAAGAGTAAGGAAGAATACGGAAATAGTTAGGACACAAGGGAAATGGCGAACAAAAAAGTCTAGGCTATTGCGGTAATGAGATGAGGTGCTGGTTCGTTCCGTACTAGCGAAAATAAAATCAGGTCACTCTTGAGTGTTCGATTGCTTCGACATCTCTCTATCAATTAACAGAGCAAGAGTACACTCTTTGGCTCAATTGATTGGTGGAGTATTTGTTTTGTCGCTTCTTGCGTCCAAAGAGCCTGAGTATGCCGTATTCGTTCGGGCTTATTCTTTTGGTGGTTAGCCTATTGCTGCAAGGTTGGAGCGAAAAATACGACCGCACTAACAATCAAATTTTTGCAAGTATGATAGTAGCAAAGCACAGAGAAAAGCCCTGCGGTGGAGATTTTTCACTCCATCCGCAGGACTTGACCTTGCAAGCAATCAAGGCAACCGCCATACCTTTGCCCGACCGATTACGGCTTCAGGGCTTTTTGGAAGGATCTCTTGGCGGACAGACACGCAATGCCTTTCTTAGCTCTCTTGTGGTATCACTTCCCATCAGTGGTTGCATTTCACGTGCGATTTTGCTCTTGCTAACCTTTGCGTAGAGTTCGGTAGTGGAAATAAAGCGATGTCCGAGCATCTTACTGACAGTTTCTATCGGTAAGCCATTCTCCAAGCAAATAGTTGTCGCAAAAGTGTGTCGTGCTGTATGCGAGGTAGCTTCGGTATGTGGTGGCAATCCTGCTTTGAGGATAATCTCTCTTATCTTGCGATTGAAATGGCTGTTAGTAGGAAACTCTCGAAAGAATAACCCCTCCGTTCTTCCACCTCTAAAGATGGAAAGGATTTCTTCAGCAATAGGCAGTAAAGGAACAATACACCTATTCTGTGTTTTTGTGCGACAGAGCGATATGTACCTACGCCCATCACTAAGCGTGTAAACATCATCCATTCTAAGTTTCTTTAAGTCAGAGAATGCTAGACCCGTAAAGCAACCTAAGAGAAAGATGAGCCTGCAATGGTTGTCTACCGATTTGTGCGGACGAAATGAAAGCAATTTGTGTAGCTCGTCAGAAGTAAGGGCATTCCGCTCGTATGTGGGTGTTTCTATATCAATGAAGTCGAAAGGGTCTTCACGGATATACTGCTCCTGCAACGCTTTACGGATGACTTGATGCAGGTGACGCAGTCGATTGGAAACGGAGCTTTCCTTGTTCCCCAAGTCTCGTAGCATAAACAAACGGTAGCTTTCTATAAGGTCTTTGTCAACCGATTGTGGAAGACACTCTTCATTGTTACTAGCCCTTAGGAAACGGACAAAGCTCTTTTGGCTGTCCTTAAATGCCCTCACTGTAGCCTTACTGAGCGTATGCCCCTTTAATTCCTCTTTGCTTTCAGATAGGGATTGATAAAGTTCTACAAGCGTTGGGATAGGCTTCGTTTGTCGTAGATACTGTTCTTTGAGATATTCAGCTGTCACATAGTTCTCTTCCCTTAATGTGAGTTCATACAGTGTATGAAGTCGTTCATCCATTGAGTTCAGTTGCAGATTGACAAGGTTCGCTCTGTTTGCCCCCTCTTTGATACGAGCTTTCCTCGCTAACCAATCATTGGGAGACGTACACAAGCCTGTTGAGAAAGAAGATGATGTCCCATTGCAAGTGATACGACAACGAATAACGCATCTACTCTGTTTATTTGTCTTGCTCCTATCTATGTAGAATAGAACTGAAAATGTACTTTTCATTATTCTTGAACTCTTTAGTTGGTTAAATGGTATTGAGTAATGAGTGGGAGAATCTTCTCTACGTCCCGAAAGACACGCTCAGGGGATGTCTCCGCATACACTTGTGTAGTCTTAATTTGGCTATGCCCGAGCATCTTTGATACGCTTTCAATGGAAACGCCTTCTGAAAGTGTCATCTGCGATGCAAAGGTGTGCCGAGCCATATGAAAGGTTAGCTTCTTTGTGATACCACAGAGCCGTGCTATCTTTTTGAGGTGGATATTAACGGTATCACAACCAGGAATGGGCAGGAGATAACCTTTGGGCGGTTCGTGGCGAAATGCCCTTGTATGGATGCCCCTATACCGTTCAATAATAGCAGAAGCTTCGGGCAATAGCGGAATGTAGCAGATATTTCCCGTCTTCACTCTCGGCTTGCGTATCCAAGTCATGCCATCTTCCTCTACAAGATGTTCGGTTGTAAAGTGGTAAATATCCGTGTACGATAAGCCTGTATAGCAGGAGAAGAGAAACATATCCCTCGACACCAGCTCATAGCTTTGCAAGTCTTTCTCACTTAACGCTACTATTCGACCCACTTCTTCCTTTGTGATGTATCGAGGTGTACCCACATCCCAACGGATAGAATGAGCGATGAAAGGATAAGTGTCAATAACGTGTCGCTTGTACAGGTCTTTGAGCAGAGAGGCCAGCATTGAGAGATAGCCAGCTGACGTGTTGAGCTTAAACTCCTTGTCTTTGGCAAAATACTCCTCCAACTCTTTGACAAAGCTGATATCAGCTTTCTGTACAGGCATATCCTCCATATGGTAGCGACATCTTATAAATTCAAACAGATGTCTGCGGAAGAGCAACAAACATTTTAGCCTTCGTTCGCTACGGTCTATGCCCACTCTGTCTTGGAATCGTGCAATATATTCGTCCAAGAAGTGAAGTAACCCTTGCGATTTGCTGTTCAGCCCGAAGACTAACTCTCTTACCTGCCCTGCTGTAACGCTATTGCCCAACTTGCTCGAAAGCGATTCATAAACTTGATGAATGCTTACTTGCAGTCTGTCGATTTCCTTATTTACCGATACCGCTTCGGCACTCTTACCCACAAGTCTTTGTTTGCGACTATCCCAAAGGTTACGAGTACAGGCGCATTTACAACTGAACTGAACCATCGAGCGACCGATGCTGATACGTCCCATAATGGGACTTTTGCCGTTTTTGTTCTGTGTGCTTTTCTTGAGATAGAAAAGCAACCTCATTTTTTCTTTTTCCATTGTCGTTATATTGTTTGCAAAATTACATCTCCAAGAGGAACTTATGATTGTGCAATACATTGATAATGAAAGAGAAAACACCGCTTTAGTTACCGCTTCTTTCCGCTCTTTTCCTTTCATCGTTTCTCGAACGATTTGGTAACTGAACTCTTGCCTTTTCGCTCCTTTTTTCGCCTATTCCCTTTGATGTAATCCCATGAAGAAAAGAGTAATACACTCTCTACTCCAGCGAGATACAGACATTTTCTCCTTTTCTTGCTTTCTACTCCCATACTTCCGCATAGAAGGCTGCCAGCTCTGGCACTTTAATAAAGGTTCTGAAGCGTTCCTTCTGTATGATGTCATTGGTGATGGAGAACTCGTAGTCGGTAGACTTCTTCGCAAAGACAGCAGCCCAGGCATCAAAGCTATTGATGCCTTGCTTTTCGAGTGCTTGAGGACGTAGGTACTTGAAGAGCAGATAGAGCTCTGTGAGTGAGTTGCTGATGGTTGTACCACTGAGGAAAGTAGCTCCTAAGTCTTTCCCCGACCGCTCCTGAATAGTACGTATGGCAAAAAGCATATTGAGTGCACGCTGTGACCCTTCTGGGTTACCTAAGCCAGAGACTCGGTCGTGACGGGTGTTGAACATCAGATTCTTAAACTGATGACTCTCGTCCACAAAGAGGTGATCGATGCCCATCATTTTGAAGTCTACAGCATCATCCTTACGCTCGGCAATACTATCTTGAATGCCTTGTAGTTTGGCTTCGAGGGTCTGCTTTCGTTTCTCCAAGCCCTTGAGCATAGCTCGGGAAATGTCTGCTCCTTGCTGACGAAGGACTTCTAGGTTTTCCTCTATAGAGTCTTTCTCCTTTTGCAAGATTGCCTCTTGTATCTCTAAAGCTTGAGGTATCATTCCAAACTGCTCATGGGTCAATATGATGCAATCCCAATCGTTGTTCTTAATGTCGTTAAAGATGCGTTGGCGGTTTTGCTTATTGAAGTCGTTCTTGCCCGGATAAAGGACTCTAGCATTGGGATAAGCCTTTCTAAAAGTGTCGGCAATATCGAAGACATTTGCCTTTAGTCCGATAATCATCGGCTTGTTTGCTAAGCCCAAGCGTTTCATCTCATAGGCTGCTGCACACATGATGAGGGTCTTACCAGCCCCTACTTCATGGTCACAAATACCCCCGCCATTGGTTTTGAGCATCCATACGGCATCCTTCTGACTTTTGTAGAGGTCAGAGATACCTAGCCCTTTCAGATTTAGATCGGGAAAGGATTGATGCGCACCGTCAAAGTTGGGACGCACGAAGCAGTTGAATAGCTTATTATATCTGTCGGATAGTTGTTGCTTAAAGCTCTCTGGCGTTCTGCCTAGCCAATCCACAAAGCCCTGACGTATCTCCTCTATCTTAGCATTAGCCATCTGTATCGCATGCCCATCACGCACTTTGATCGTTTTCGTCTCGCCTGTCTCTAGATCTCGTACCTCTTTATTCTTATTGATATCGGGGATGGTATTGTGTAGTGCATGCTTTAAGAGATTAAGCCCATCATAGCGTCTGAACTCTCCCTGCACGGCATACTTATGCCAAATGTTGCCATTGCGTCTATCACATTGCAAAACATATTCATCCATCGTACTCTGATAGGAGACGGTGATCTCTGTCTCAAAGAATTCTGAGGCAAAAGCACTATAGACTTTAGCCGGTATCCACCGCTCCCCAAGGTTGAAGTCAAGCTCAGCAAAGGGTATCGGTGTAGGTGTGGCAGCTCGCAGGGCAGCTAAGCTTTGCTGTGCTTCTTCATGATCGGGATGCTCTAGTAGCCACGACTCAATCTGCTCGCTCCTCTCTATCACATTGCCTGAAATAAACTTGTCTGCCACCTCGTAACCATCTACTTCTGGATTGTAGTAGATACGTCCCTCTAGAGCTGAGATGATGTCACTCTCCTCCATCTCTGGGAGAAGCGAACTCATATAGTCTAGCTCCACAGAGCCATACTTATTCAGAGAAGAGACGAGAGCTTCCGTAGGGTCGGCAGCTACTGTCACCTCTGTAGTGGCAAAGGCGGTAGGATGATCAAAGATGTCCGCCTTGATGTATTTCCCCTGATCGGATCGCTCTAAGAAGAGTATCTCGACCCCAGTTGCGTCCATCTTGATGAGGTCTGTATTGCTCTTCTGATTAAGGTACCCCCAGCGACTGACGAAGTCGTCATAGAGCCGATTGAGTTTTATACGCTCCTCGCTATCCTCACATCTATTGTTCGCTTCGTAGTCGTATAGCCGATGATAACTCTCTCGTATCTCGATGTACGCTTTGAGCTTGGTTAGGCGCTCATAGGGTAAGTCCATCGGATGAAAAGTGGGCTGTCGCTTCAGATTGGAGAGATACCCCACTTGTCCATTTTGCAACACGATCGACCCATCTCGTAGATGTGAGTCGGGCAAAGAGAGGAATGGACGAGGTGAAGCATCAAACGATTTCTTAACCTCTGTAACTGGCTGTACTTCTCTCTCCACTTCTGCAAAATCAAATAGAGATGGCTGCTCGATTGAGGAGAGCTTAGTACTTCTTCTTGCTCTTGGACGCTTTACTAAACTTTGCTTGGGCTTAGAGGCTGTCTGTTGCTTATTGACCTCTTTGATCTCCTTGTTAACACGAGCGACCTCCTGCGTCCAAAGTTCGTACTCTTCGGGAGCAAACAAATAACCGGCCTTTTCCAGACCGACATCTGTAGTATCCATCACGGGATGATGGTCGTCATCAAAGTAGACCATCTGTCCGCCCATCTCTCGTGGGGCTTCTAAATCTGTACGTATATCCGCTTCGTATTGATGCTGTAGCGTTAAAGCTGGCACACCTTCGGGAGCTGGTGCTAACATTGAAGAGGCTTGCTCCTGCTGGGTGGGTTCTACCAATTCACTCTTTTCGATGGAGTTGACGGGAGTTCCCTCTGAAGGGGACTTATCCACGACATCTTCCGTTTGGGTTTCTGTTTGTACCACCTCTTTGCTATACCGTCCTTGGACAAGCTCTTCTAGCTCGGCTATCTCATGCAGTGCTGTAGGAGAAAAGTGAAGGTCACGCTCAATCCCCAAGCCATGTATCTTGACCTCTTTCATTTCGTCCAAGGAGATGTAGCCGAGCTCCCAACCGTAACCCATTGTAACTGCTCCAAACCCAAGACGTTCCTCTGGGTTGTACTCTAAGAGGTAGGCTGTATAGGCTCCCAGCGGGAAGAAGTATCGTACATAAGCTGTACGATCGCCAATAAGTTGCTTCTCGGTGTCATATAGCTTGGGTAGTTGACTCTTGATGCTATCAGGCATTAGATCATAAGCGTTGTCTGTTTCTTGCTCTTCGTCTACTTTAGGCTCCACCCCAGGCAATCCGACCGTTACGCCCAGCTTACGCAATTGTTTCTCGGCTTCATTCTGTCGCTCCTCCTCGCTCATCGCTATTCCCGTCTCATAGAGCTTGCGGTCAAAACGTGCTGCCACATCTTGCGTGAGCTGTATTCGGAGACTCTCAGCCATTTCCTCCATAGTTCCCTCAAAGCGATACTTCCAAGTTGGCTTGCCGTAAGGGTCTCTACCCAGCTCACGACTGGTGGCTATGGTGCGAGGCACCACATCATCCCACGAGCCCTCGAAAAGTGAGTTATGGTTGAAACCCATAGAAAAACCATCCCCCTTGGGTACGGCAACTGTCTGAACAAACTGCTTCTCCAGCTCCTCGCCAATCTCTTTGCCTGACTGCTTTTGCAAGACAATCAAGTCGCTTCCGACCTCAGTCCCTGCCTGCTCGCTAAACATACCTGATGGCAGACGGATAGCAGAGATGAGTCGGCTGTTTTGCATCAGATAGCGTCTGATAGGCTCATTTAGTGCTGCATCGAGTACACCTTGTGAAGTGATAAATGCAACGAAACCTCCCTCTCTAGTGCAGTCCAAGCCCTTTACGAAGAAGTAATTATGAATGGCTCGTGTTGACTCCTTTTTGAAAAGATCATTCCCCCTACTATACTCACGGTCATAGACCATAAAGTCTCCAAAGGGGATATTGCTGGTTACAAGGTCATACTTCTCCGCCTCTTCTAGGGGTGCTATCGCTTCAAAGGGTTCATTTCGCACGAAGATGTTGCCTTCGCCATAAGGGTGCAACGCTTGACTGATGCGAGCCGTGAGCAGATCTTTCTCCAAGGCATCAACAACGCCCACCTGCTTGGCAAATGTTTCGGCAAAAGCACCCATCCCCGAGGAGGGGTCGAGGCACCGTTTGAGCGTCACACCACTTGTTGCCAGAGCATCTGAAATAGCAGAGACGATACGTCTATCTGTATAAAATGAGGTGAGCACACTCGCCTTGATGCTCTCCCAATACCGCTTGGCGGTGTGAGCATCAACCGCTTCCCGATAGATCATCTGCTTGAGCTGTTGTGTCGGAGCAAAAAGCTCTTGCTCCGATTTACTCCAATAGCGGATGTCCGCTGGCGTGTCTGTGCGGTTCAATACGCACTTCAGACCTCCGAAACCTTGGTAGCCACGCAAGATGCGTTTCTCTGCTTCAGTAGCTGGACGATGCTCTTTTTCTAATCGTAGCACCACACGGATTGCTTCTGTATTCGCTGCCAAAACTGCTTTCTTGTTGTATGCCATAGAGGTACTCTGTTTGTTGATGATAGTTGTTAGCCATGGAGGGAGGAAGTCAATCCCACGAAATGGGTTGAGACACCTCCACGAAAATGGAATTACGATTACTTGATCTTTTTGCTCTTCACGTGAATTAGTGGAGTCTAGTCTGAGTGGAACTGTTGCTCCCCCGTCACTCCTCAGTTTCATCCGTATGGGAAAAGTTTCCCATAGGCTTGGCACTGGAGTTTCTTCCCCATGAAACTGCAGTTTCTCCTAGATGAAACTAGAGTTTCCTCCGCATGAAACTGTAGTGCCAATAGGGGTTGGCACTCGAGTTTCTCCCCTATGGAACTACAGTGCCAAGGGGTATTGGCACTACATCTCTCCGCTAAGAAACCACAAAGGCTCCCCAATCGGCTTCCTATTAACTACGACAGAACATGTGGGGAGTGTCGTGAGAGATAGTTGTGGCACTGAGCCCAGTCGCTTGTGCGGACTATCACTTCTTTCTCTTTTGCTCGAATTCAAATTTGGTCGAACTATCCTCTTGTAGAACCAATCGGGCATTGAACTTCTTACCTGCCTTGCTCGTCAAGCCTTTCAAGATGGGGGTACGCCCCTTGGTTATGAGGTCTCGGATATTCTCTTCGGAGAGATACGTACCGCATACTTCACGGAATATGTGGAAATCACAATCGTCATTCTTGCATCTCGCCACCTTGGCATAGATCCCCACACTTTCACGTCCACACTTAGGACAGTGATATGTAGGGTACCTTTGCGGTCTAGGTGCAGGAGCGAGGGAGAGCAACTCCTCGCAGATGGTGGAAACGTAGGAGTTGATGCCTTGTGCAAACTTCCCAGCATCCATACTTCCTGCCTCAATTGCAGCTAGTGCCACCTCCCACGCTCCTGTCATCTCCGCATTGGCAATGCGTTTGTCCTTAACGATTTCATAGACGGCTAACCCTTTCTCCGTTGGGACTATGCTCCTCTTCTCCCTACGGATATAGTCACGTAGGATGAGTGTCTCAATGATGTTGGCTCGTGTGGCTGGTGTGCCTATGCCACACGCTGCCAAAGCCTTTTTACTTGCAACATCCTCTACCTCCTTGCCTGCATGCTCCATGGCAGAGAGCAGAGTCGCTTCTGTATAGAGTGGCTTTGGCTTGCTCTTTTGCTCAATTACGTCTGCTTGTTGCAGGGGTAAAGTTTGCCCCTCAGTCAAGTTGGGCAATGAGGATACAAGTGGCTCGTCTTCTTCGCTCTCTTTATGCTCTTGAGGAGTGGCACTCTGCACAGATTTCCAACCCAAAGAGACTTGACGGCACGCTTTCCAGACATAGCTGTTGGTCTCGCCCTTGAGTACTACCTGCATACGCTCCTCTTCTGAGTGTGCCGAGAAGGCTTCTGCGAAGCGGGTAACGACCATTTGATAAAGCGTGGTCTCATCTACTGACAATGCCGATGCGGTTTCTCCCGTGGGGATAATGGCATGGTGGTCGGTAACTTTGCTGTCATCTACGGAGTGGCGATTCAGCTTTTGGGGTAATGATTTGCCAATCTTGCAAAGGAGGTCGGGAACTTCCTCAAAAACATCTTCACTGATATATCGACTACCCGTACGGGGGTAGGTGGTGAACTTCTTCTCATAAAGCGACTGTGCGAGGGTGAGGGTCTTATCTGCAGAGAAGCCGTGACGTACATTAGCCTCCTTTTGCAGAGCGGTCAGGTCATACAAGAGGGGTGGAGCTGTATGCGTTACCTTTCTTGTGACCTCTGTGACCGTAAGCGAGCCGATACTGCGCAACGAAGTGAGCGCAGTTTGGGCAGCAGCTTCGTTATCAAAGTTCTGTAGGCTCACGGCTTTGATGGATAAGCCCCCGTCCTCTATCATCGCAGTGAGCTTCCAATAAGGGACAGAGGTAAAGTCTCTATGCTCCATATAGCGATGACACACCATTGCCAAAGTCGGGGTCTGCACTCGTCCTAGTGAGTAGCCTCCACGATAAGCAATGGAGAGTGCTCGGCTGGCATTGATTCCCATCAACCAGTCAGCTTCTGCTCGTGCTTGGGCTGCGTAATAGAGATGGTCATAATGACTCCCGGGCTTGATATTCGCTAGCCCCTCTCGGATAGCTTTGTCAGTAAGGGAGGAGATCCATAAGCGATCAAAGGGCTTGTGACTATTTAAGTGTCGGTAAATCCAGCGAAAGATGAGCTCTCCTTCTCTTCCTGCATCTGTTGCCACGATAATACGATCTGCCTGATTAAAGCAGGAGCCTATTGCCTTGAGTTGCTTGAGTGCTGCAGGGTCTTCGTGGTACTCTTTGTCCTTACGCACTTGTCGGACAATGAGCTGGAAGGGATTGGGGCAAATGGGCAACTCTTCTGCTTTGTAATTAGAATGGCCGTAGGCATCGGGCATGGCAAGTGTAATGAGGTGTCCCATAGCCCACGTGACGAGGTAACCGTTTCCTGCTAAATAACCGTCTTGCTTTGTTGTCGCTCCAACGATTCGGGCTATATCTCGTGCTACCGAGGGTTTCTCGGCGATAATACATGTTGTCATAGTCTTGGAATGGATAATGGGTTACATCTTACGTCCTCGAGACTTCTTCTGCTTGTTCTCGTCCTGCTTCTGCTTTTGTTCAGCAGTTGGTGCTGTTTGCCCCTTTTTCAGGGGCTCTTTCACCTGCTTGGTAGCTTCGTTGGTCTTGCCGTGGTTATTTACGGCTACTTGCGTCTTGTGTTCTTCCGCTACGGCTTCAACCTTTCCCGTTCCTTGCTTCTTGTCAGGGTTCCATTTGTAGAAGCGTGGGCGGTTTTGCTCTTTGTCCATACGGACATAAGCATTGAAGGGTTGCCCCTCTTTATCGATCATGTTTTTGAGATAAAGTGTGCGACCGTTGTCTAAGGCTTCTCGTTGCTTCTCTGACAACTCTAGACCACAAAGCTTGCGGGGTGCCTTGCCTTGTTGACGATCTTGTCGCTGTTCCTGACGCTCTTTGAGACTCTTGTTCTCTCCGAAGATGAACTCAATGCCTTTCTTCTCTGCATTGACCTGAAGCGTAGCATCGAAAGACTTACCACTCTTAGCGGTCATACCTTCTACTTTCACCGCTTTGCCCTCCACTAGATCTTTGTATTGTTGGTCAGAGAGCGTGACGCCTTTGATCTCTTGAGGAATGCTTACTCGGTCGGCACGCAAGGCGATAATCTCATTGGTCTGCGGATCGATGGAGACGTAGGCTGCAAAAGGCTCTCCGCTCTTGGGTGTTACCTCGATGGTTTTGCCGAGATTACCAGTTGCGAGTAGTTGTTCCTTCTCTTCGGGGGAGAACTTGTAGCCCATATAGGGATAGTCGAGCTGTGGTTCTTTACGCATAGCGTGTATGGCTAACCCGATATTACCCTCATTATCTGTGCGGAAGGCAAGGCGAGCCTCTGTGTAGATAGTCGTATCTCCTATGGGGATAGCTATGGTCACGAGGTTACTCTTCTGCCAGTTGAGCATCTTCTCTAGCTCACCACTCTGCTCTAACCGCTCACGGGAGAGTCCGAGACTGTCGAGCATCTTCCAGTCTACCTTGTCTGCATCAATGGCTGTGCTCTTCTTCTGCTGTGGCAGATAGTCTTCAAAGGGTACACCGACCTCTGCCAACTGCTGTCTGCTTTCGGGAGTCTCTCGGTTTTGGAGCAGAGTGCGCAGGTTATCTACGCCTTGCTCCACATTGTTTGCTAACACCTTGTATAGCCCGAAATGGGAGGGGTTGTTGAACTGCTTGAGAAAGTTGGTCATAAAGTTCTTCAGCAGTCCATCCTTGCTATTGAACTTTAGAAATGCCGCCTGATTAGCTTCAAGTGGCTCAGTTGTTTTGAGCTTGCCTTTATCATCAATACCCGAAACCACGGAGAGTTTCCCAGCTTCTTGCTGGTTCTTTACCTCGGTGCGATCCTCTAAGACCAGCACGTAGTTGTCATTGCTATTTGCTTCCATAAATCACTCTGTTTGATTTGAATAATACCTTTCAGACAGCAAATATATAGGCTAAAATCACCTCTTCTAAGTCTCAGGGATTTATAAGGAAAGGTGGTGATGAAAAAGAAAATTCGCCCAAGATCTGGTAGTTTGATCTTTTATGTCAAACTTGGCACTCAGAAGGAACATTATTACAGTAGTACTAAGCGATGATAAGGGCAAGCTCGAAAAGACAAAGAGTCAAAGGAGCTAGTAACCAGCTAAATAGAACATATTTCAGCAAAGAGAGAAGAGACTGAATTTTTCATTTTCAATCGGAACACAAAGAGCGGCAATACCCCTGACACACCAAACGCCCTCCGCTCCGCTACAGGCGTTTGGCTTAGTCTGTTGCATTGCCGACGGGGAGTTTATCCGATTTGAAAAAGAAAAAAAACAAGCCCGGGGTATACCACGAAAAGCTACCCCAAAACTACCAGAGTCAACTAAAATCAGTATCTTTGGAAAGTCAAGACAACTCATTCTAATATGACGACGAAAACGATGTCAACCGAAATCAGTTTCAGCAAAAAAATAAGTCAACCATTTTCAGGGAACGACATGTGCATAAAAAGAATTACTACGCAAAAAAAATATGGGTAAACATAAAGTGACGGGGACAAAGCCCGAAAACAAAGAAATGGCTGAAGAAGTACGGATGGAATTTATAACATCAAAAGTATACAAAAAAATCCTTACACCTGAGTTGTTTAGGGAAATAGAACGTGTAAATATCAAAGATGGAGTATTTGAGTGTCCTCTTCCTGAAAAAAGTACACAGTTGGGGAGGTGTTACTGAGATGGTACACGGGTTATTTTTGTTAGTCCTGTGAGCGTACTCATCTGTTCGTTTTACTCCTGCTGGGGTACACGACTTGTGTCGTCTTTACTGCGGAGGTACACAAAGATAGCTCTTTGTCGGGAGTTGGGCGGCATAGGCTCGGAGTTTTGAGGCTCGGAGCTTTTGGAGAATTGTTCTTAGATGTCTGGTTCTTAGACGGTTGTGTGGTTAGAGGGTTGGGGTATTCTGGTATGAGCATCTGCATCGGAGTCTTCTTGTTGAGGGCTCGATGAGGACGCGCTGTATTATAAAGGGCAATAGTTTGAGAGAGGATCTCTCGAACTTGATCTATGGGCTTATCCTCGAAGTTGTAGAGCCAGTCGTTCTTGATGATCCCGTTAAGTCGCTCTGCCATAGCGTTGTGGAGGGGGTTGCCTGTCTGGGTAACGCTGGTTACGATGCCTAGGCTGGCCTCGTAGTCGGTCATCTGCTTGGAGACGTATTGACAGCCTCGGTCGCTATGGAAGATGAGTCCTTTGAGGTCAAAGCCATGCTTTTGGTAGAAGTCAACGGTCTGTCTTAGTGCGTTGTAGGGACCCTCTGTGGAGAGCGTGGGCTGCAGGTCAAAGCCTGTGATGATGCGACTATAAGCATCCATCGTCAGGGAGAGATATGCGAAGCCCCCTAAACATTTGACGTAGGTTATGTCTGAGACGGTGAGCCGGCAATGGTCTGTGGCGATGTACTTAGGGGTGGTGTTCAGGTGGTCTTGGAAGCCATGATTGACCACGCCTTTGGTCGTCTGGAGTGGACGCTTACGCTTGCGACTTCTTAGCAGCATATCGTTGGCTCCTAACACTTTGTAGAGCCAGTCTCGACCTACTTGGAAGGTCCCTTTGAAGTATTTGTTGGTACACTCCTGGAGGGTGTCTACGCCTGCCCTGGGGAGCCAACTGCGCACATACTGGCAATAGTGCAGGACGGAGGCTACTTTGACATCTTCGTCTTGCTCGGTGAAGGTGTGCTTGTAGTAGCCTTTACGGCTGACTTCTAACAGCTGACAAAGGTAGGTTATGGAGAGCTTTTGATCTCTCACTTGGGCGGACTCAAGCTGTCTCACGGCTACAAATCGGTCTTTTTTTTTAGATCAATGTGGTAGCGATTCAAGACCACTTCGAGTAGCGTTTTGTTGACTAAAGCCTTGCTCTCAGCCTGAAAGAGGGCTGCTTTGAGGCGAGCGTTTTCGCGCTTGAGTTCTGCGTAATCTGGATCTACGGCTTTGTGCTTGTTTGTCTTGCTCATAGTGCTAGGGGTGCTTTGGTTGGGTAACTCTACACCAAAGGTACGCAACCAATTTCGAATGGTGCGTGTGGTGATGCCGTAGCGCTGGCTGGTGGTGGCGATGCTCTCGCCGGTGGCTAGGAGGTCGTCGATGACTCTCCACTTGAAATCTAGGGGATATCCCTTTCGTCCTCGGTTACTTTTTTCTGGTTTCATTGTTGTTGGGGTTGGCTTCCCCAACTGTGTACTATTTCAGGAGAGGACAGATACACATAGGGTGGTTTTTGGTACCTTTGGCGAAGGTATACGCACGTAGGGCACCGACAGCATGAAACTCGAGACGAAGATCAAGTGGGCAAAAAGACTATGGCGCGGGCTGGGCAAGCTCCCGTCCTGGGCACTGTACCCGCTCTCGGACATCGTCGGCTTCGTCCTCTACCATATTGTCCGCTACCGTCGCGACGTCGTGGCGGACAACCTTCGGATCGCCTTTCCGGAGAAGAGTGACCGCGAGAGGCGGGTGATCGGGCGGCGGTTTTACCGGTACTTCTGCGATACCTTCCTCGAAGCACCGAGGATGATGGCGTGGTCTCCCGAGGAGATGCGTCGGCACTTTACCTTCGAGGGGACAGAGGCGATGCTGGAGGCAGCAAGGAAGGGCAAAAACTCCATCCTCTTCATCGGTCACTACGGTCAGTGGGAGTGGATCCCATCCATAGCCCTGTGGCTGCCCGGTATGGCGTGTGCACAGATCTATGACCGACTGAGAGATCCTATCGCTGACGAACTGATGCTCCGGAATCGCCAAGCCAACGGCAGCAAGTCGGTAGAGCGACACGAGACCCTTCGGTACATGGTCCGTATGGATCAGTCGGGCGAGCCCTTTGGTATCGGCTTTGTAGCCGATCAGTCCCCGTCTATCAATCAACTGCTGCACTACGAGACCTTTTTCGGCCTGGAGGTGCCGGTCCATCTCGGAGCCGAGAAGCTCACCCACCGCATGGATCTCGAGCCCTTTTTCCTCGACCTCAGACGCGTGCGTCGTGGGTACTGGACGATACAGGTACGCCCCATGAAGCCCTTGGCAGGAGCCAAACCTTTGACAACCACATTTTACGAACTTCTGGAGGAGATGATCAGGCGTCAGCCGGCCTACTACCTCTGGAGCCACAAGCGTTTTCAGTATGCCAAACACTAATCCCCACGACATCGACTTCATCATCACCTGGGTAGACATGCATGACCCGGAGTGGCAAAAAGACTTCATCAAGTACTCCGGCAAGGAGAGTGGCAACGCCGTCTCTATCGCCCGGTTTCGGGACTATGGACTGATCCGCTACTGGTTTAGAGCGGTGGAGAAGTTCTGCCCCTGGGTGCGCAAGATCCACTTCGTCACCTGTGGCCAGCACCCGGAGTGGCTCAACCCCGACCACCCCAGGCTCGCCTTTGTGGACCACGAGGACTACATGCCGCATGAGGCACTCCCGATGTTCAACTCCAGCCTGCTGGAGCTGTTTTTCCACAAGATCCCCGACCTGGCAGAGCACTTTGTCTACTTCAACGACGACTTTTTCCCCATCTCACCCATAGAGCCGGAGCGCTTTTTCCGGGACGGACTGCCCTGCGACATTGCGGCGTTTCGCTACAATAGCGGCATAGGGCTATGGTCCACCTGTCTCAACAACAACATGCGTCTGATCAACGAGCGATTTGACAAGCGGGAGATCCTGGCACGCGATCACGACAAGTGGTTTCACCCGTCCTATGGCAGCAAGGCACGGCTCACACGGCTCATGCAGTGGTACCCCCGCTTCCTCACCCTACGGGTGCCGCACAACGCTCAGCCATACCTCAAGCAGACCTACCAAGAGGTCTGGGACTACGCCGGAGATGAGCTGAGCAAGATGATCCCCCACCGATTCAGGACGCGCGAGGACTACACGCAGGAGCTCTTTCGGATCTGGCAGATCTGCCGCTCCAACTTCACCCCCTACAATACCTACCGGGATACCAAGATGTTTCCCCTCGCCCTGCGCTCCGCCGGAGCCATACGCGCCATACGGGAGCAGAGCTACAAGCTGATCTGCATCAACGACAGTGCCCACATCCGCAACTACGATGAGGTGATGGGCAATATCCGAGACTCGTTTGAGGCGATCTTACCGGAGCCGTCCTCCTTCGAGCGGTAGGCTCATTTCTCTTCGGTCAGGCAGTCTTGTCGCAACGAGAGCCACTGCCTGAGCTTGCGTAGGCGGTAAGCGCGTCGGTCGCACGTCACGCCCGGGATACGCTCCACACCCAGCTCCCGGGCGATCGTCAGCACCCGCTCGCGGGCATGCCTGCGATCACGCTGACGACGCTCGTGAGCCTCTCTGCCGGAGTGCTTCATGATCGACCCGGGCGTCCGTACATAGAGGTACTCAGCCCCGGGGACCGTCACCAGAGAGGAAGTCAGGCAGACTGCTGCGAACGAAAACGGCAGATCCTCGATCAGACGCCCCTCCTCAAAAGAGAGCCCGTTTTCTCGCAAAAAAGAGGTCCGAAAGAGGTAGCGCACCGCATAGCCCCAGCGACCCACCCAGGTGACCCGGAGCCGGTCGTAAAGGTCGGAGTAGACCCGGCTCTCGCCAAAGAGCTGGGTCTTGCCACGTGCCGCCTGGTGAATCATCCCACAGCATGCCGTCTCAGCACCGCCGGTCCATAGCGCCTCCACCATCTGCTCGTAAAAGCGACTGTTGATCCGATCATCGATGTCCATGAAGTGCAGGTATGCCCCCCGTGCCTCGCGGATCCCTCGGTTGCGGGTATACGCCAGTCCCCTGTTTTGCTCGTTGCGCAGGAGACGCACCTCGGGATAGTTCGCCCAGATACGCGCCGACTCATCGGTAGAGCCGTCGTCAATGGCGAGTAGCTCCAGATGCGTATAGCTCTGCCTGCGCATCATTCGCATCAGGGTGTCAATGTGCTCAGCACCGTTGTAGCACGGGATCACCACCGTCACAAGAGGTCTTCGGTCAAGCATAGATCACAGTATATATAGTGTACTCGGTCAGGTTGGAAATAAACAGAGGGACATCCGGAGGATGCCACCGACACCAAAAGGTACCCCAAAAACCCCTCATCCACAACCCCAGCTCCCTCGAATCGTAGCGAGAAAAGCCCCCCGAAGGTCATCATCGGGGTATTCCCCCCTATAATTAGCCCATATATTTGTGTGATCAAAGAAAAGTGTGTACATTTGCACACGTCAGCTATGGAAGTGTGGGTGAGTGGCTGAAACCACCAGTTTGCTAAACTGACGTACGGGCAACCGTACCGGGGGTTCGAATCCCCCCGCTTCCGCAAGAGGTCTTATTTAGAGTTTCAACAAGGTATTCAAATAAGGCTTCAAATCAAGGAAAAGTCGTTGTAGAACAAGCTTCTACAGCGACTTTTCTCGTATACACTGACTACCGATGAATACCTATAGATGGTGTTAGGTATTCGCCAAAAGGTCATTTTCTGCTACATTTTCTGCTACACTAACTTTGGGTAACCGAAAAATGTAGCAGTGACTACCAAATGACCACTAAATTGACCGCTGTAAGTCGCTTGTTTTCAGAAAGATATTTACGAACTTTGTGGCAGTTATGCTACATTAGTTTTGGCGCATTTTGCTACAGAATTAGTGTGCTTCTGCTACACAAAACTAAGTGACATGAGAAGACAGTTTAAGGTGTCCTTCTACCTACGCTCTAACTACGAGAATAAAGAAGGGAAATCTCCAATCATGCTTAGGATCTTTCTCAATCGAGAAATGGCAAACCTTGGCACTACAAAACTCTTTGTAAAGAAGAGTATGTGGAATAACTCCACCAGTCGGATGAAAGGACGTACGGCTGAAGCACTAACCCTTAACGCCTCCTTAGACTCACTTTCCACCTCTCTATATGAGATGTTTGGGAAAATGAAAGAAGAGGAGGACTTAACAGTCGAAAGACTAAAGCAAGTATATCTTGGCAGAGACAAGGAGTTTACTACTTTACTCCCAGTCATAGATAGATATCTAGACCATATAGCACAACAAGTGGGAAAGTCTCTTAGTAAAGACAGCTTGCAGAAATACACCGTGGTTAAGACACACTTCGTGCGATTCTTAAAATCCACCTACAACCGAGAGGATATAGGTCTCTTAGAGTTTACACCTTCAGTGGTTATGGACTTTGAACTCTACCTTAAGACAAAAGCTAATTTAGCTCATAACACGGCACAGAAGAAGCTCAAGCTTCTTAAGACAATGACAATATTCGCACAAAAGAGGGGCATAATCATGCATGACCCTTTCCTTGACATCAAATTCCACACGAAACCTGTTGACAGAGGTTTTTTAACGGAAGATGAGGTATCCCTTATTGTTGCCAAAGATTTAACAAGACTGCCACGGTTGGAACTTGTAAGAGATATATTCATATTCTCTTGCTTTACCGGTTTGGCTTACATTGATGTACGCAACCTAACGCCTGAGGATATAGTAGTTATGGATGACAAAGAATGGGTTATGTCAAAAAGGAAAAAGACTAACATTGCATTTAATGTCCTACTCCTTGATCTTCCCAAAGCCATTATTTCTAAGTACAACCATGACACATATAGAGATGGCATGCTCTTCCCTATCCTTAGCAATCAGAAGATGAATTCGTATTTGAAGGAGATTGCAGATATTTGTGGTATCAAGAAGAATTTGACCTTTCACTTAGCTCGACATACCTTTGCCACTCTCTGTCTCAGTAAGGGTGTTCCTATGGAGAGTGTATCTAAGATGCTAGGTCATACCAATATCCGAACAACGCAAATCTATGCCCGGATTACCAATAAGAAGATTGAACATGACATGGAGCAGTTTGCTGACAAGCTAGGCAAGTTCAATACGGCTATGGGTATCGGGGAGAATAGCTGTCAATAAGTGCAACCATTAAAACCAAATAAGAAGATGAATACAACGAATAAGAAAGAACTATCCTACTTCCGCTTAAAGCTGGAGAGCTACCTTAGTGAGCATTTCCCTGAAAAGGTGGAAGACAAGCCATTTATCACGGCACGAGCTGATGAAGCTCTTGCTACCTACTGTGATGCTGTAGAAGAAGGATTCTCATATCCCGAAGCAGAGAGTATGGCAAGTGAAGTGCTGTATCGTGACCTGCATTTCTCCAAATACGACACGCTTGTGTCCGTCTTGGAGAATGAGTTTGAAAAAGAACTCCCCTCCCCACTCCCCGAACGACTTGCTCCGATATTGCTAAAGAATCGAGCGATCCAAGAGACCTTTGACAAATACAATCTTACGGATGAATTTGTTGCAACACCTGAGTATGACACGCTCTACACAGAACTGACAGGAACAGTTGTACTTCTTATCGAAGCTAATCAACTTCCCACGGTAGGCAATGTGAGTGCATTAGAGTAGACAATGTAGATTATCCCTATCTCGTGCGCCTTTTGAGCTTCAAGAGCCAAGATAGTCTCTCTGCTCCATACGTCAAGAGTATATTCTATCTCTTGTCTTTATGTCGCATAGTCTCTTGGCTCTGCTCTTGAAAACTCTAAAAGACTCCGAATATGAATAGATCTCTCATGAACAAAGACCTGCACAGTCCAGCCTTCATACGGGCAAGTGTTCCTGCAGATAAAGAGGAACCATTACAAGTTGCGTCCAAAACAACTCCAAGCAACGAGATCAAATGGTCTCGCATCATCCGACTTACCTTACTTATGGGTATCCTATTGGGTGGAGTGTACTTACTCTCTAAGTTAATCACAGCACAGGTCGTAACAGCTCTATTGATACTAATTGGCTTTGTGGTACTACGATTTATCGTTCGTACCGTTCTGCAAATCACATTTACGCTTCTACGCTACCTCTTTTGGATTGTTGTACTAGCCGTAATACTGCTTTGCGTGCTATGACATAGCACCTCTCTCACTTCAGAGAAACAACTCTTTGGGTGACTAGCTCTCTTGCGAAGCTGGTCACCCTTTTTGCTTCTTCTGTTTAGGCATTGCACTTCTGCTTATTAGTCATAGCTCCCCAGTTATGCAGTGGTCAAATCGGAAGCTGATTCTTTTTCATCGCAAAGGTAGTACGGGGCTTAAAGACTTTCCCAAGGTCAGGCCGTTCGGTTTGTCTGGAAAATCTCCACACCTATGCTGTTCGCTTCGGGTAGTATTTCCCGCCAAAACCTTGTGTAAGTCTCGCCCCGCTACCTTGTTTTTGCTTGAAAAAAGGAATCAGCATACTCCGATCTTTGAACGCATAAAAAAAAGGTCTCTTATGAATAAGCAGAAAGTAAACATGACATCATCAATGAAAGAAAAAGGATATAGCTCCTCCTCTCATTACCGCATAAGTTCTGAGTTTGAACAAAGTGAGCAGGCGTTGGCTACCAAGTTCGTCCATTGGGACGTACCCCCATTGGAAAGCCTTTGTGACAGCTCTGTATATCTCCTGAGAGCAAAGCTTAATCGTGGCGAGCGAATGAGCCGCGAGGCTAAGGATTGGCTTTGTGAAGCGGTGAATAACAATACCTACTTCCGCTCTGCCGTACCGCTACAAGGATGGCGATTTGACTTCATCGATGTATTGAAGAAGTACCTCGTCAATCAATATGGACAGTGGACAGAGTACTATGCTCCCGACCGCACCAGCCTACGCAACTACCTCTATGGACCTATCAACCAAATCGTAGAGATACCCAAGCAGTAACAGCACTAATACCGATAAGACAATGAAAGGAACAGAACAATTTACCCGAACGATAGCCGAATACCTTAATGGACGTGCGATGACAGACCCTTTGTTTGCACCCAATCTACAGAAGCCCCATAAGAACATAGAGGAGTGCATTCTCTATATCTTGAGTGAGGTGCAAAGAAGTGGTTGTAATGGCTTTGCCGATGAGGAGATATACTCAATGGCAGTTCACTACTATGATGAAGATGATATAGAGGTGGACAAAGTAGCTGGTTGCAAAGTTGTGGTTAATCACGTTGTAGAGCTCTCCGAAGAAGAGAAAAAGCAAGCACGGCAGGAAGCTATCAAGCAATACCAACAAGAGGAACTTGTTAAATTGCAGAAGCGAAACGAGCGACCCAAGAGAACTGAAAGACCCGAGACAACATCTTCTACACAACCGCAACCCACACTATTTGACACCCTTGCCCTATGAAACCTAGGAACAAGTTTGAGAAAACCGTAATGGCACTGAGTACGAGACTATGCCCGATAACAAAAGCGCAGCATCAGTGGGCATTCCGAGAGTGCATAGACCACTTTGCCTTCCGCTTACCTAAAGGTCGTACGACTTGTATGGATTGCGGTTATAGTTGGACTTTAGAGCAGCCTATAGATACTTGCACTTGCCCTCAATGTAGGGCAAGTCTGCAAGTCAAGACAACAAGAATGCGGAAGATACAACAGAAGCAGTACTTCACGCTACTAACCACTTGTGGCGAGTATCAAGTGTTGCGAATGTTTCTCCTTGTTGTAGGTATGGAGAAAGGTTGCAGAGCACAGACCTCTGTCATTGAGATTGGGCATTATTGGTGGAACGATGCAGGGAGACAAGCACTAGTAGCCATACAGCGTACTTTTGGACATTATATTGATAGCTTCTCTTTTTACTCTCCGATGGCTATTCGTAACGATAGCGAAGCTTACCGATATGTCGCCTCTTCGCAGACATATCCGAAGCTAAAGGTCACGAATAGGCTTTATAGGAATGGCTTCAACGGAGAGCTTCACGACATAGCACCTACTCAACTCATCCCCGCTCTACTTACTGATAGTCGTGCAGAAACAATGATGAAAGCAGGACGATACAAGGATTTAAGACACCTCCTATCAAGGGGCAAAGGACTTGACAACTATTGGGACTCATACAAGCTGACACTTCGTCACCACTACATAATAAGCGACATTGCCTTATGGTGTGACTATGTAGATATGCTCAAACGATTGGGTAAGGACATCCACAATCCGAAATACATCTGCCCCTCCGACCTCAGAGGAGAGCATGACAAACGAGAAGCGGAGCTGCGCAGACAGCGTGAGCGGGAGGCGATGGAGCGAAAGCGGGAAAAGGCAATGGCGGACGAAGCGCGTTTTCGTGAACTCAAGTCAAAGTTCTTCGGCATCTGTTTCACGGACGGCACAATCCAAGTACACGTCCTGGAGAGTGTGCAGGAATATATAGACGAAGGAGCTGAATTGCATCACTGCCTATTTTCAAATGAGTACTATCTCAAAGAGAACTCGCTCATTCTGTCGGCTACTATTGAGGGCAAGCGGATAGAAACGATAGAGGTCTCTCTTGACACTCTCCAAGTAATCCAAAGCCGTGGCGTATGCAACCAAAACACCCCATACCACGACCAAATAGTGAGCCTTGTCAATGCCAATAGCCAACTGATACGGGAAGTTGTACGATGAAGGTCGGTAAAGGAGCTGTCGGCTCTTTTTCACTAAGTTTATTTCAAGAATTTGATATGCTTCTTTATTTTCTTCATCGCCCAATCGTAATGACTTGCCGTTACCGAGACACAATATGCTCCGAGTATAGATGTCCCAGTCCAAGGCAATGAGCCTTTGGCAAAAAGTTCATCATTGGAATAATTTTCTATCAAAGCCATTACAGCATTATGAGACGCTTTCAAGTTTTCCTTTGCTTCCTCCAACGATGTGCTTTGGTGCTTCTTCCAAAACTCAACATTCAGTGCTGGGTAGGTTCTCCAATTGTAAGGTTTGGGAAGAAAAGGCTTAGGCACCCCATTGCTATTGGCTTGGACCCAATTCAATAGCAGATTATGCCACTCGTACAGATGCACAAGTACATCCCTTAGGTTCTTGTCTCTTCTCCAATGCGTTTCTTTACCGCTTGTAGTCATTTCCACAGCAAAAGGTGTCGCTTGTTGCTCCTCACTCATACTGTCGATGAGCTCCCACATCTTCACAAATTGTTGATTAGCAGATGTCATCAAATCCGCCTTTGTTGTAGCTCTTGCCATATCCTCTTTATTTTTTGTTTGTCTCAAAGGTAAGTAAAAGGATGAAGATTCGGAACCTTGTTCGTAGATTCAATAACAAAAGCCCCCAAAAGGGTGCCGACAGACGGCAACACTTTCGGGGGCTTCTTTTCTTTGTCTTTGAGTACGGGCAGGCGACCAAAAGAAAAGAAGCAAAAGAAAGTCGCAATCAAGAAGATTACACTTCTTCCTAAGTTGGCTGTATTTCTATTGATGATTTTGGTTTATCCTCTCTTTCATTGTTGAAGTTGAAAGTCCGTTGCTGAAGCTGTCCGAAGTTGTCCTCCACGTAGATATCAATCGTTTGTCGATCAGTAGAGAGTGAAGTGTAATAGAGACGGAAGAGATCTTTCGTGAGCGGATATCGGTCATTCGGTTTGAATACAGTGCCATCATCCATCTTCAAGCAACCCTTGCCATCCGGCTGGAAGTAACGGATCGTGTATTGCGTATTGGCAAAGCGACCACTTCTTTTGAGACTACAGCGTATTTCAGCCGTTTCCCCCTTAGCTATGGAGTTCTGCACCGGCATCACTTCGAGCGAGAAGTCATAAGCCTGCTGTACATCCAGCTTACGAGTACAAGCAGATAGACAAAAGAGGGCGAGGGCAATCCCTCCCACAGCCCATATCGTATTCACTAGGAACTTTTTCATTGTTGTTGGTAGTTAGATATTGAACTTGAGTCCTGCTGAGATAGCGGGACGAAAACGATGCAGGTCAGAGCCAAAGAGCAGTCGCCCTTGAGCTTTGAGGACGAAGAGCAGATTGTCTGTTAGGAACAGTTCCACCGAGCTATGTATCGCTCCACCATAAGTAAAGCGAGATCGATCCAGGAGTGTAGCCCCATCGGGTAGCAACCGTTTATCCTCGTTTAGCTCTTCATAACCGCAGAGAGCGGATAGTCCCAAGTAGCCAAAGATATTCTTCCCCCGATCCGAGAGTATCGGGTGCATATAGCCGAAATGCAGGAGTGCATCACGCAGTGGAACATTGTAAGAGCGATAAGTCAACCCTTGCTGCTCATATTCCGCCAAGAGAAAAGCGTAGTTCGCCCGCTTGAAGTAGTGTGCGAACTCAAGACCTACCCCAAAACTCTCCTTTGCGCATAGTCTCTCCCCCTTGATAATCGGCATAGAACCGACCAGCTCAACGCTATTTTGCCTAGGGATTAGTCGCTGTGCGTACGATGGCATAGCAGCAACCATAGCCACCATCACGCAGACCATCATGGATAACCATCTCTTCATCACCACTTCAGTTTAAGGTTATCAATCTTCTTAGTTAGCAAAAGGTCTTCAGGCTCCACATATAAAGTGAGCGTGCGACTCCCGTTTCGCTCGTAGAGCGTCACTTCAAGCTGCTTATCCTCCGATAGCGTGAACTGCTCCAAAGCAAAGACTATTCTCTCAGAGCGTCCCGCCCCAATCCACATCACCTGATGAAAGGCACGTAGTGGCTGTAGCATTCGCTCCTGTATAGCTGTATGCTTCGCCACCTTCTTGTCCACCACCTTGAACGTGATGAAGTCTACCGCATACGGCATATTAGACTCATTATCCATACGGACGTGGAAGTAAAGCAACCCATTGTGGGCATATAAGCCACGCAGTAGGAAGCGCATCCCGAATTGCTTCGCTCCAACATGTTTGATAATTCGCTTATCATTTTGGTAGATGCTCTTCATAATCAGCTTAACCAATACGGGCGACTCACTTCCCAGCTCTTTGAAGTAGATGTCCGCACGATTGCTCGGCAGTCTTCCCTCCGTAGGAGATAGAAAGTCCTTCATCTCCATGCTGAGCTTCTCTGGTTCATCCGCATACTTCACATTGAATGCATAGAATGAACCATCCTCGCAGATGACACTCATATTGGTCTCCGTCTCAAACTCACGGACGGCAGCCTTTACACGCAGCACATTCTCCGCATCGTCAGCTTTCCCAGCAATAATGTTTTGCGACCCGAGGTCTACATAGCGTATAGCTGCAGGAAAGATGAGATGCACCGTTTTTTCAAACGTAACCTCCAGCCCGTAGGGCAACACGACCCGTCCATTCGGTATCGATCGGCTCATCCCTTGGTAAAGGTCTCCGCTACTCAGTAGTTGATTGTTTCCCTCCACATGTTGTGCCATAGCGGGGAGCGTTATCGTAGCACAAACTACGATAGATAAAATCCATTTCTTCATAAGTATATCAGTTGTTATTGTTAGAGTTCTAAAAGCTTACTTCGTCTGTACAAGGAATAGTCTATATCCCCCTTTGAGCGTCACCTTAATCGTGCGGAGCTTCTTCTGTAGTAGTTGTCCAGCTCCCTGCATCACCCCTCTAGTCACCTCGGAGATGATTTGGTCTTTAGCCGAAGAGGAAAAGGTGAAAGAGGTACCCATCGATCCCCCGACATTTGCCCCCATCTCCTTGAGTGCTGACACCTCTTCAGAGCCAGGAATATAGACTCCCATCTGTCCGTCTGTATCATAGGCAGATAGTTTGACCGGCAGAATGCGTCCATTCACCTCTATGCTCTTAATCACTAGCTGCATTCGGTTGCCATCTATCTTAGCTTGTGCCATTAAGATACTATGCTTCGGGATTGAAGTTTGCTGCACACGAGCGGTCTCTAGTAGGCGAAGAGCAACGTAGTCACCCTCTTTGAGGGTCGTTGTTTTGTCCACCACTACGCAAAGGGCATTGCGCTCGCCAGAGTGTACGGAGCTATTAGAGAGCGAATGAAAGCTCATATTCCGCTCCTTGGCTCCGTACATCTCCATAAACTCCTCGTCACTCATTGGCTGGTCCAGTGCTGAGACCAACGGCTTGTGGTCAGCTATTATCTCCATTGGAGCCTCATCCTTGGCAGCTCCACCGCTAGGCGGAGAGACCATCTGAGACTGCTCACCCATAGGCATAGCACCATGGGCAGGAGAGGCACCAGCTGCGGGCAAGTACTTAGCCGCCATTTGGTAGCTCTTCTCCATAAGAGCTAGTTGCTTAGCTTCCTCATCATCGTCTTGTTGGCTAAGCTCGTGCAGTTCGCGTCTGAGGTCATCAATCTCCTGTTGCATAGCTTCTCGTTCCTCCTCATAAGGGTCAGAGCCGTAGAAGTCCGCTAGCAGACGATTGTTCTCCTCGTAGCGTTGCATCGAAGACTCAATCTTATTCCCAACGACCGCTTCCTGCGGGTCGCTCTCAGACGAATTTCCCTCCTGCTGAAAGTACTCCGCCAGTCTCCCCACCTCCTCACGAGCTTGCTCCTCTTGAGTTGTATGGTCAACTAGTTCATAGGCTTTGAGTTTATTCTCCGTAAGCTTTTCGGTCGTAGCTTGTGGTATGTTGTCATTCAACCCCTCACCAGCGTCCGGTTGTTCCTTTGTGGCGGGTGCAAATATAAACCACATAGCAAGGGCAAAGATAATCCCTAGCCCTGCGAAGACTAACACCTTCTTCAATTGTTCTTTCTGTTTATGCTCCATAGTTACTAATCGCTAAATGTTCCATTCTCTTGATGTAGGTTGTATCCCTCCGTATCGGGCTGTCCACCAGCTCCCCCATAGGGATAGGTGGTATCTCCTCACGGTGTGGGAGGAAGAACTGTGCCACCATCCAGATTGAGCAGGCTAGGTAGACGAGACTCAGTCCGTAGACAATAATCTGTCGCTGTCTGTTCGTTAGCATATTGCACCGCTCTCTTAGCCGTACTTGCCCCCTCAAATAGCTTCTTCTGAGGGTAGGTCTACTTCTCCGCTTCATAGTCTTATCGCTTGTAAGTTTGGATGTCACGATTCTCTCGTACGAGGAAGTGCTCCATCAGAAACCCTTGCGGATTGTTATCCGAGCGAACTGAGTTTTGTAGCGAGCAACTAGTCACCAAGCTCCGCTCCGTGACATTGCTCTGTCGGATAATAAACTGCCGAGCGAAGGTGGTTACTTCATAGGGGTAAGAGTCAAAGTCACACCGTATGGAGTCAATCTCTATACGTTGGTTGACATTGCCCGAGATAGCTCGATTGTAGTAGCCCTTCTCCGCTAGATCCTTGTAGTAATTAAAGGCGGACTTGTCGCACAGTTGGAAAGCACGCTCCATATTCTTCTCAATAGCATCCTTGTCGGGTGCAATCGTGAAGAAAAGCTCGTGAAAGCGTCTTACATGCTCTCGAGCCTCCACCGGACGGTTCATCGAAGCGTCTTGGCTCAGAGCCAGCATCAGAGACTTCCCTTGGTCTAGTACGTACACCTTCTCACGCTGCTTCTTAGCAAAGCTGTACGAAGCATAGACCGCATAGCTACTGACCGCTATGCAGACTATCGCAAAGATGATAGCGTAGAGCCGAATCTGCTTGAAAGAGGTCTCTATGTTTGTGAGTGATTTGAATTCCATATTCCATTATTCTAATTGTCTTATATCTAAAAACTTCTGAGGGGTAGTCTAGTGCCAATGTGTCCTCTCCTGAAATAGTACACAGTTGGGGAAGCCAACCCCAACAACAATGAAACCAGAAAAAAGTAACCGAGGACGAAAGGGATATCCCCTAGATTTCAAGTGGAGAGTCATCGACGACCTCCTAGCCACCGGCGAGAGCATCGCCACCACCAGCCAGCGCTACGGCATCACCACACGCACCATTCGAAATTGGTTGCGTACCTTTGGTGTAGAGTTACCCAACCAAAGCACCCCTAGCACTATGAGCAAGACAAACAAGCACAAAGCCGTAGATCCAGATTACGCAGAACTCAAGCGCGAAAACGCTCGCCTCAAAGCAGCCCTCTTTCAGGCTGAGAGCAAGGCTTTAGTCAACAAAACGCTACTCGAAGTGGTCTTGAATCGCTACCACATTGATCTAAAAAAAAAGACCGATTTGTAGCCGTGAGACAGCTTGAGTCCGCCCAAGTGAGAGATCAAAAGCTCTCCATAACCTACCTTTGTCAGCTGTTAGAAGTCAGCCGTAAAGGCTACTACAAGCACACCTTCACCGAGCAAGACGAAGATGTCAAAGTAGCCTCCGTCCTGCACTATTGCCAGTATGTGCGCAGTTGGCTCCCCAGGGCAGGCGTAGACACCCTCCAGGAGTGTACCAACAAATACTTCAAAGGGACCTTCCAAGTAGGTCGAGACTGGCTCTACAAAGTGTTAGGAGCCAACGATATGCTGCTAAGAAGTCGCAAGCGTAAGCGTCCACTCCAGACGACCAAAGGCGTGGTCAATCATGGCTTCCAAGACCACCTGAACACCACCCCTAAGTACATCGCCACAGACCATTGCCGGCTCACCGTCTCAGACATAACCTACGTCAAATGTTTAGGGGGCTTCGCATATCTCTCCCTGACGATGGATGCTTATAGTCGCATCATCACAGGCTTTGACCTGCAGCCCACGCTCTCCACAGAGGGTCCCTACAACGCACTAAGACAGACCGTTGACTTCTACCAAAAGCATGGCTTTGACCTCAAAGGACTCATCTTCCATAGCGACCGAGGCTGTCAATACGTCTCCAAGCAGATGACCGACTACGAGGCCAGCCTAGGCATCGTAACCAGCGTTACCCAGACAGGCAACCCCCTCCACAACGCTATGGCAGAGCGACTTAACGGGATCATCAAGAACGACTGGCTCTACAACTTCGAGGATAAGCCCATAGATCAAGTTCGAGAGATCCTCTCTCAAACTATTGCCCTTTATAATACAGCGCGTCCTCATCGAGCCCTCAACAAGAAGACTCCGATGCAGATGCTCATACCAGAATACCCCAACCCTCTAACCACACAACCGTCTAAGAACCAGACATCTAAGAACAATTCTCCAAAAGCTCCGAGCCTCAAAACTCCGAGCCTATGCCGCCCAACTCCCGACAAAGAGCTATCTTTGTGTACCTCCGCAGTAAAGACGACACAAGTCGTGTACCCCAGCAGGAGTAAAACGAACAGATGAGTACGCTCACAGGACTAACAAAAATAACCCGTGTACCATCTCAGTAACACCTCCCCAACTGTGTACTTTTTTCAGGAAGAGGACAAAAAGTTTCCTACTGGAAACCGTTTGCTACTATCCGTCAAATCGTTCTCTTTCCTACTGGAAACTTTTCGCTACTATCCGTCCAATTTTTCCCCCCCGATCCTCCGTTTTCTCCGTGTCATGTACTCCTTTGGAACTTTGCCCCCGGGGTAAGCTGAATAATTAGTACTTTTGTGTGCTCTGCAGGAGGTGGTTTGCTCCTGCAGGAGCTGTTTTTATAGAATTGACGACTTGAATACCGATCCCTACTCTACTCATACCCTCTCCAATGGTCTCACAGTGGCGCTGCTCCCGTCGAAGAGCCGTGCCGTGTACTGTGGCTTTGCAGTCCGGTGCGGGAGTCGCAACGACCCCGAGACGCTGCCGGGGCTGGCGCACTTTGTGGAGCACATGCTCTTCAAGGGGACCACGAAGCGGCGTGCTCACCACATCATCAACCGTATGGAGGCAGTCGGGGGTGACCTCAATGCTTATACGACGAAGGATGAGACGTTTTTTTACACCTCGGCGCCCCGTCGGGAGCTGGTGCGAAGTATGGAACTGCTCAACGACCTGGTGCGCCATGCTACGTTCCCGATGAAGGAGCTGGTGAAGGAGCGTGTGGTGGTGGCGGATGAGATCAATATGTACAAGGATACGCCATCGGACCGGATCTTTGACGACTGGGAGGCGCTCTTCTTCCGCGGGACAGCGCTGGAGCATCCCATCCTCGGCTCCACAAAGGCACTGGCGCGGATGACTCCGGACGATCTGCTGGCATACACGCAGCGGTACTTTACCCCGGACAGGCTGGTCTTCTTCTGCATGGGACAGGTGAGCGAGGAGCGTTTTGTGGAGCTGGCGGAGCGGTATCTGGGTGAGCCCTTTGAGACGCTCTCCTCTCCTGAGGTGGAGCCTCTGGACCCGGTGCGTCCGGCTCCCTTTAGGGAAAAAAAGAGGACGACCACCCACCAAGCGCTGACCCTCATCGGCGGGCTGGCGTATGACCTGAACCATCCTCGCCTTACTGAGGCCAATATCCTCTGCAGCCTGCTTGCCGGCAACGGGATGAATACCCGGCTCAATATCCTGCTCCGGGAGCATCGGGGCTGGGTCTACGATGTGGATGCCTTTCACGTCGCACTCTCGGACATCGGGTGGTGGCAGATCTACTTTGGCAGCGACCCGGTGCATGCGGCGCCGGCGCTGGAGGTGACGCTGCAGGAGCTGGATCGACTCTGTCGTGAGCCCCTGACCACCAGGCAGCTGCATGCCTGGATCAAGCAGATCAAGGGGCAGGTGACGATGAATACGGAGCAGAGCGAGGCGATATTTTTGAGCTTCGGGCGCCAACTCCTCCACAAGGGATACTACGAGACTACCCCGGAGCTGTACGAAGACCTCAACCGCGTCACCTCCGAGAGCCTGAATGCCACGGCGCGAGAGCTCTTTGACCCCCAAAACATCCACACACTCGTCTACAGCGGTCGCTGACCGGCGGCCTCCTTTTGGGCAAAAAAGAAGTGGCACGTGCGGACCATGTCCGTTTGCGCCACTTCAGTAATCCATGCACGGCAGCCATCGATCTCACGACTGACAGCGGAGCCTGGTATGTTATATCTTGCCACAAGAAGGGCAGGTCTGCTCTTGTGCTTGTTGGAAAGGGAATTTGTTGTTCAAGAGCATAGCCGCCTTTTCTCTGTTTTTTTCTCTGTGGCATCTTCTCTCCTAACCCTCGAGAGAGATATCTGTATAGATGCACGCAACGGCAGGTTTTCTGACTTCCTCCCTTCGGCAGCACCTTCCCATAGTGTAAAGAGATGATACCACAGTGGTGTTTGCTAAAAGGGTCGAGCTCTGCCTATATGCGCACTGATCACAGTCTGGTGTGGTCAGCTGTCGAGCTCGGTGTCTGAATCCCTTTTTCCACCGAAGGTTGATGAGGTACACAGCAGCGGGGCTGTACGAGAATCTCACTCGTTTCCCTCTTCTTCCGCCCGATCACGACGGAAGCACCGTTGGTGCAAATATAGATAATTTAATCCAGAACGCTAAACAGTATTCGCAGGGTAATTGTGTCGGACTCCCCACCCCTTGTCGATGAACCCTCCTGGATCGACTCCGGGAAAAAACAGGCAATCCTCCATCTGATTGCCCGGACGTCATGCACTGATTTTGTAAGGGGTTAACGATCCTTAACTAGATAGGGGTGCTTGCGTAGCGACATTGTATTATATTTGTACTACGTGACCGAAGCCTACAACCATTGACAGACCCTACTATCGGACCTAATATGACTCCTAAAATCCTGAAGCCTGTTCTTCTCCTTTTTATGTTTTTTGTATGCCCTGGCTCCCTTTTTGCACAAGAGCCTCGTGGCACTCTCGAGCCTGTGGACTACGTCAATCCTTTCATCGGTACTGCGGGGATGGGGCATGTCTTTCCCGGCGCATGCACGCCCTTTGGTGCGGTGCAGCTTAGCCCCGATACCGATACCATACCGCACAATATCGGTGGCATTTACCAACAGGAGGTGTATGCCTACTGCGCCGGCTACCAGTATACCGACCCCACGATAGTGGGCTTTAGCCATACGCACTTCAGTGGCACGGGGCACTCGGACCTCGGTGACCTCCTGGTGATGCCTACGGTAGGACCGCTAAAGCTGAGTCCCGGTAGGGCTGAGCACCATACTGAGGGCTACCGTTCGGCATACCGTCATGAGCAGGAGGCGGCTGAGCCCGGCTACTACCGCGTCCACCTGGATGACTATGCAATAGATGCGGAGCTAACGGCCTCTCCCAGAGTAGGCGTACACCGCTACACCTACCCCGCGGACGCCGATACAGCACGGGTAGTCCTGGATCTCAACCACGGTATCTACAACTACGATGGCAAGACGCTCTGGGCGAGCTTGCGTGTGGAGAGCCCGACGCTCATCACCGGCTACCGAATCACCAACGGCTGGGCGCGTACCAACTATGTCTACTTCGCCATCTCCCTCTCCAAGCCGATCATCAACTACGGCTATACCGACCATGAGCCGGTCAGGTACAATGGCTTTTGGCGGAAGTTTGATCTCACGTCCAACTTCCCTGAGATGGCAGGGCGGAAGGTCGTCGCTTACTTTGAGTTTGATAACACCAGCTCGCAGGAGCTGGAGGTGAAAGTGGCACTCTCCGCTACCGGTACCGATGGGGCACTGAAGAATCTTCGTGCAGAGACGGAGGGGAAGAGCTTTGACACCCTGCGGCAGGAGGCGCGCGGTCGCTGGGCCAAAGCGCTCGATGTCATAAGGGTGGAGGGGACGCCGGAGCAAAAAGCGATGTACTACACCTCACTCTACCACACCATGATCAACCCCTCACTCTACATGGATGTGGATGGAGCCTACAGGGGATTGGATGGCAATATCCACCGGGCGGAGGACTTCACGAACTACACCATCTTTTCTCTCTGGGACACCTACCGTGCGGAGCACCCGCTGCTGCTCCTGCTATGCCCCGATCAGGCTGCGAGCATGGGTACCTCCATGGTCCGGCATCAACAGCAGAGTGTCCACGGACTACTGCCGATCTGGAGTCACAACGCTAACGAGAACTGGTGCATGAGCGGCTACCACTCTGTGTCGGTGCTCTCCGACCTGATCGACAAGAATGCCGGCATCGATGCAGAGGCTGCCCTTGCTGCTATGGTGGAGACTGCCGGTGTCCCGTACCTTGATGGACTAGGCGACTATATCGAACTGGGCTATGTCCCATGGGAGGCAAGCGGCACCTCAGCCTCCAACACCCTGGAGTACTGCTACGATGACTGGACAATCTACCGGGCGGCAAAGACCCTTGGGAGGCAGGATGTAGCGGATGCCTTTAGCAAGCGTGCGCTCAACTACCGCAACCTTTTCGACCCTGAGACCCGCTACATCCGTCCCAAGCTAAAGGATGGCTCCTTTCGGTCGTCTTTTGACCGACTGCAGACGCATGGAGAGGGATTTATAGAGGGCAACTCCCAAAACTTTACCTTTCATGTGCCGCACGATGTGGCAGGGCTGATGGAGCTTATCGGAGGGGATCGCCAATTCATCCGTCGGCTGGACGAGCTCTTTGAGTCCGACCTTCCGAAGGTGTACTACGAGAAAAACGAAGACATCACTGAGGAGGGGATCGTGGGTGCCTACGTGCACGGCAATGAACCTAGTCACCACATCCCCTACCTCTATGCCTGGACCTCACAGCCCTGGAAGACACAAGAGCGGGTGCGAGATATCATGAACAAAATGTATCACGCTGAGATCCGAGGCTTGCGGGGCAATGACGACTGTGGGCAGATGTCTGCTTGGTACATCTTTACTGCGATGGGCTTTTATCCGGTCTGCCCGGGCACCGATCAGTACATACTTGGTGCTCCCTACCTGCCATACCAAAAGGTCAGCCTACCTAACGGCAAGATCCTCGAGATCAAAGCTCCAAAGGTGAGCGACCGATACCGATACATCCGTAGAGTCACGCTGAATGGCAAACCGCTGACCCGGACGTTCATCACCTATGACCAGATCATGGCGGGAGGAGTGCTGGAATTTGAAATGAGCTACAAGCCCAATAAGAGATGGGGGACCGCCCCAAGCGATAAGCCCTACTCACTCTCGACAGAGTGACCAACCTAGAAAGCCCATCGGACAGAACCCCTTGAACCAATCCCTTGTATCCAATCCATCCTAACATTATACCTCAAGTACTATGAACTACTTTCGTACGCTAGTCAGCGTCCTATCCCTTCCACTATTGATGTTCACGAGTTGCTCGTCCACCCATGAGTCGGAGGAGCAGGCTGCTGCAGCGGACTGGTCCGGCTACGATGTTGGCACCATCGTCTTTGTGGACGACGCTCCGTCTTCAAGAGGCTCTGAGATCTACCATGAGCTCATCCCCGATCCGGAGAGCTACATCCGCGAGCAAGCCCGAGTGGTCCTGAGTACCCTCTACTTTAGTCCCAACGACAGTATCACCCCGGTGGAAGAGATTCTATACACTCTAGAGGACCGTGACGGTATCTCTGCCAAGGGCGGTGGAGATGGCCAGGTGCAGGTCTACTACAGCACCCGGTACATCGAGAAGGTGTTTGCCGAAGACCCGAGCAGTGAGCGTATGCTCTTTGAGACCCGCGGAGTATTGCTTCACGAGCTGACTCATGCGTATCAACTGGAGCCGCAGGGCATCGGTACTTACGGGACCAATAAGACCTTTTGGGCGCTCATCGAGGGAGTGGCTGATGCGGTAAGGGTCGTCAATGGAGGCTTCAAAGGTCCGCAGGACCGACCGGTCGGTGGGCACTACATGGATGGCTACCGCCATGCCGGATACTTCTTTGCATGGCTGCAGGAAAACAAGGACCCGGACTTCATCAAGAAGCTCAATCTAAGCACGCTGGAGCTCAACCCATGGAGTTTTGAAGAAGCATTCAAGCTGATCCTGGGCAATGAAGCCGATCCCGAAGCACTCTGGACAGAGTACCAAGCGAGTCTATAGACGTTATTTACCAAAGATCCCCGTGCTCTGAGGTGTTAGTCCTCAGAGCACGGGGATTTTCTTTGGGGACGTGTCGGAGCGTCAGCCCCGACACGTCCTCACGCTCTATTTAGAGAAATGCCTCAACGATCGGGAGGAACTTCTCAGCGGCGAGTGATGCGCCACCGATCAGACCACCGTCGACATCCGGCTTGGAGAAGAGCTCGTGTGCGTTTCCGGCATTGCAGCTACCGCCGTACAGGATGGTTGTGTCCTCTGCCACCTGCTCGCCGTACTTATCGGCAACCACCTTGCGGATGTGTGCATGTATCTCCTGCGCTTGGTCGCTGGTTGCGGTCTTGCCGGTGCCGATAGCCCATACCGGCTCGTAGGCGAGGATGATCTTGCGGAAGTCCTCCTCCGACAGGTCAAAGAGTGCTTCCTTCACCTGAGTCTCTACGACGTTGAAGTGCTGCTCCGCCTCACGCTCCTCCAGCTTTTCGCCGATGCAAAAGATCACGCCCAGCCCGTTGTCGAGTGCGAGACGTACCTTCTTTGCCAGGATCTCGGAGGTCTCTCCGAAGTAAGCGCGACGCTCACTGTGTCCGAGGATGACCAGCTTAGCACCGGTGCTTGCCACCATCTCTGCGGAGACTTCACCTGTGTAGGCTCCCTTGGCTTCGCTTGCACAGTCTTCGGCTGCCACCTTGATGTCCGATCCCTCGACAGCATCTACGACCGCTGCCAGGTGCGTAAAGGGCACACCCAGGATCACATCGCACTTCTGTGGCTGGATCGCCAGGCCTTTCTTGACTTCGGTTGCCAGGTGGATACCTTCCTTGAGGTTGGTATTCATTTTCCAGTTACCTGCTACTACGTTCTTTCTCATGTCTTGTCTTATTTATCTAGTTATTATTTGTGGAAATAGTCTCTGTCTGTTGCGGTTCCTTTCGGTAGTAGATGCCCATGATGAGGAGCATCAGCAGTCCGGCAATCAGGGGACCAAAGGTGAGTGCCCGCCTGTGCCGTAGGTCGTTTGCCGTCTGAGGGGTGTAGGGGTCGGCTCTAAAGCTTGCCTTCTTGAGCAGCTCGCGCAGATCCGGCGCCGAGCTCTTGCGGACGATCTTCCCACCGTCGATGACCATCAGCCCGGGGTTGCTCCGGATGACGGTGGAGGCGGTGGAGCGGTCGAGAAAAAGGATGTCCGAAAAGCCCACCGCCGCTTCACCCAGCTGCGACGATGCCAGCTCATCAAACGCATGGGGCATGACCAGGGTCACCGGCTCTCCGGTCTCCTCCTGCAGTCGCAGTCCGGTAGCTAGGTCTTTCTTGCTCAGCCTCGCTAGGTCCGAAGTGATGTAGAGCAGAGCCTGCCCCGATGGTGTGGCGAGCTCCGGTGTTCTAGGCGTGCCGGACTGATCCAGCAGCACCAGGTCCACACCGAGGGGCTCCTCCGGCTCGCGGAGGACTACCGTCGCATCGCGCAGATAGGTCCAGGTGCTGTCCAGCTCTGCGATCTCATTCAGGTCAAAAGTCTGCTCCACCCCCTCTCTTTCGTACACAAAGCGGTAGTCGTACTCCCCGTCGGTCCCGGACTGCGTGAGGGTATAGAGGTCGCTCCCCACTTGGTAGGGTCTAAAGTCCACCACCGGCAGGTGGCGCAGCGGGTAGACGTTGAAGTAGACGAACAGCAGTGCCGCCACACCCAGTATGGTCGGGCTCATCGACTCCGGAGCGAGTCGCCACAGGCGTGTGGGGAAGAGGAATAGGAGCACCGCCAGCAGTAGGATCACCACGTTTTTCCAAAAGGTGGCACTATTGCTGATCACCAGTGCGTCGCCAAAGCATCCACAGTCCGCCACGGGGTTGGCTACGGCGATGTAGAGCGTCAGAGCGGTCATGGGGATCATGAAGATGAGCAACACCAGCGTGCTGACCCGTCGCCACATACCACTCAAGAGGGTCACCCCCAGGAGTGCCTCAAAGACATTGAGCACCACCGCCAGCACTAGCGAGATGCCCTCACCCAGAGGGATCCCAAAGGATGCCGCATACTCTCCTATCTTGATAGCGGTACCCATGGGGTCGATCCCCTTCATGAGCCCGGAGAAGATGAAGAGCAGCCCCAGCAGCCACTGAGCCACTCGGATAAGTAGGGTAAGTGTCTTGCTCTTTTGCATAAAAGGTGGTGGTTTAGCTCTCTGCAGCTCCCTCGTCCAGACGTATCACCGCAAAGGCGGCGTAGTTGATCATATCCAGGTAGTTGGCATCGATCCCCTCGCTGACGCTGACCGCTCCGCGGTTGTCCTCGATCTGCTTGGTGCGGTAGATCTTTTGGAGGATGATGTCGGTGAGCGAGGAGATACGCATGCTGCGCCACGCCTCGCCGTAGTCATGGTTTTTGGAGAGCATGAGTCGCCGTGCCTTGGCTACGTACTCGTTGTACCACTTGATCAGCGTCTGATGATCCTGCTCGGGAGCGTTGGAGTAGCCGTGCTCGAGCTGCACGAGCCCCATGATCCCGTAGTTGACGATGGCGATGAACTCGCACCGGATCCCTTCGTTCACGAGGCTCTGCCCCTTCTCCTGTATCGAGCGGATGCGCTGTGCCTTGATGTAGATCTGGTCGGTCACGGCTGTCGGGCGCATGACCCTCCAGGAGGCGCCGTAGTCGTCAAATTTCTTCTGAAACAGCGCCTTACACTCGGCAAGCACCTTGTCGTACTGGGCTGCGGTATCGGGAGACTTCGTTTGTTCGTCCATGGTGCCGGGCTGATCTATACTCTGAGCAAAAAGGAGACATCCTCACCCGGTGCCAGCTCGCGGGGCTCCTCACCGTTGTGAAAGAGGCGCATGGGGTTGGCACCCAGCAGAGTCATCCGGTCCCCCTCGACCAGCAGTCGGCTGCCCTCGCGCAGTCCTGCGACATAGATCGTGGGGTTGGAGGTGATGTACTCCTGTATCCTCATCTCGCGCGTCTCACCGCCGTGGTTGGAGGGGTGAGCGTCGAGGTAGTGGGGGTTGATCTGAAAGGGTATGAGCCGGAGGGTGTGGAAGCTCTGCGGTTCCGTGATCGGCATGTCGTTGGTGGTGGAGAGTGTGGGGCATGCGACATTGCTGCCGGCACTCCAGCCGGAGTAGGGGACACCGGCAAGTACCTGCTCCCTGATCACCTCCATGAGCCCCTGCTCCTGCATCATGCGGGTGAGCTGCCACGTATTGCCCCCGCCTACCAGGATCGCACTGGCATGGCGCAGAGCTTGGATGGGATCCTTCGCCTCATGCACACCATGCACCTTGATTCCGTGGTGACCGAGGGCGTTGTTGACCTTCGTCACGTACTCGTCAAATGAGTAGGTGACCGCCGCATAGGGGATGAAGACAATGTTGTCTGTCGCATTGTCTAAAAACTTTGCCAAGTCATCGCCGGCCTTCTCAAGGTACTTCTCTCCCGGAGAGGCAGAGTTGCTGATCAGTAGTAGTCTCATATCCGTGTCTGTATATCTGTCTGTGTTGTATGGATACAACGAGGTGTATAACTATCCAAACAAAGATAACGATTTTTGCCCCCCTTGCATAATCATTTGTCCCCCTCTTTTTGCCCTGCCTATTTCCCTCACGCAGAGGGGCAAAAAGTTTCCTCCTGGAAACCGTTCGCTTCTATCCGTGAAACATTTCTCTTTCCTACAGGAAACATTTCGCTTCTATCCGTCAATTTTTTTTGCCCTAATACGGGCGGTGAAATATAGTGGGGTCCGATGACTGTTGCGTCGGTCAAATGGCTGCTTCTGTCGAGGGGTTAACGCCTTTGAGCGAGCGGTGAGTGCTGGGGTCGCCGGTACTACAGAATGTGGGCGTGGTCGTGGTAGCTGTAGTAGCCGTGGTCGGTGATGATGAGGTGGTCGAGGAGGGAGATGTTGAGGACGCGGGAGGCGTCGAGGAGCATTCGGGTGAAGTGGTCGTCCTGATCGCTGGGACTGAGGCTGCCGCCGGGATGGTTGTGCAGAACCATGAAGGCGGGACCGCCCAGTCGGATGACGTGGCGGAGAATGGTGCGGATGTCGGCAGTGACCTCCGAGATGCCTCCTCGGGTGACGTTTTGTACCGCTGAGAGGGTGCAGCCGCTACTGACGATGACGACCCACATCTGCTCTTCGGTAAGCCCGATGAAGTGGTGCTTGACCTGATTGTAGACTACCTTAGAGGAGTTGAGGACCACCGGTGCGCTCTCCTCGTTCTCCAGCCGGTGTAGGATCCGCAGACCGAGCTCCATCCCGGCAAGGATGGTGATCTTCTTGACATCTCCGAGGCCTGATATCTGCTGGCAGGAGCCACTGAGAAGGTCTCGGTAGAGGGCGTAGAGGTTGTTTTGGTAGGTCGCGAGGAGGGTCTTGCTGAGCTCGAGGACGTTTTGGCGCGCAGTGCCGGTACGGACTAGGATGGCGATCAGCTCGGCATCGGTGAGGGATTTGACGGAGAGTGGATCGCTGAGGATTTTTTCGCGCGGTCGCTCCTCCTCTTTCAGTTCGCACAGACGCAGCCCGTTGTCCGCTTCGCCGGCGACGGGAGCAAAGGCGTTGTCCGACTTTTGAAAGGAGTGCTGAGCCATCCGCTGGGTGGGCTTAGTCGACAAACTTCTCGTCGATGTTCATGGCTTCGGGGATGACCTGCTTGAGCTTCTCGCCTTCACTCTTTCGGCAGATGACGAGGACGTCATCCTTTTGGACGACGATGAGGTCGTTGACCCCCTGTAGTACGACCAGCCCGTCGGGCTTGTCGAGAACGACGAGGTTGCCACTGCTGTCGTTGTAGATGGTAGGAGTGGCACCGATGGTGGCGTTGCGGTCGGCATCGTGCTCGGTGAGGGTGTATATGGTGTTCCACGAACCGACGTCCGCCCAGCCTATGTCGCAGAGGAGCATCACGGCGTTTTGGCTCTTTTCCATCACGGCGTAGTCAAAGGAGATGCTCGGGCAATAGGGGTAGCGCTCGCTGATGTAGTCTGATTCGCGGTCGGTGTTCCAGACGCTGCTGTCCTGAAAGAGGCGCTCGGTCAGCTCGGGCATGTTTACCTCCAGCTCGTGGAGGAAGTGGCTGCACTGACCGATGAAGATGCCGGAGTTCCAAAAGAACTCGCCGCTGTCTACCAGGACCTTTGCCATGTGCATGTTGGGCTTCTCGGTGAAGGTCTTGACCGGGTAGAAGTGTCCCTCCCGGAGGTCATCGCTGCCGTCCTGCGCCGTCGCCTGGATGTAGCCGTAGCCTACCTCGGGGTAGGTGGGCTTGATGCCGAGGGTGACGATGGTCTCCTTGGTCGCTGCGAGCTCCAGTGCTTGGCGGATGCGCTCGGCAAAGATTTGCTCCTTGGTGACCAGGTGGTCGGAGGGGGCTATGGCGAGTACCGCATCGGGATTGACCGCATGGATGTGCTTGGCGGCATAGGCGATGGCTGCGGCGGTGTTGCGCTGAATGGGCTCTAGGAGGATGGACTCGGAGGGGAGGTCCGGCAACTGCTCGCGGACAAATGCCTCGTAGCGGGTATTGGTGACGATGTAGATGTGTCCTTTTGCAAAAACCGGAGCATACCGGCGGTAGGTCTGCTGCAGCAAGCTCTCTCCGGTGCCAAAGAAATCAAGAAATTGCTTGGGTCTCCTTTTGCGGCTGTAGGGCCAAAAGCGGCTGCCGATCCCCCCGGCGAGTATGATGCAGTAGTTGTTGTCCATATGGGTGGTAGGTTGGTTTCTTCTTGCTTGGTGTAAAGGTACCCATTTCGTGCCAAGGTGCCACGGGCTGGCGGTCAGTCGTACATGAAGTGGGTGCGCTCGTGCTCGATGGTGGTGGTGCCCCCGTGCCCGGTGAGTACGCGTGTCTCCCCCGGCAGGGTGAAGAGCTGCGTGCGGATAGAGGTGATCAGCTGCCGGTAGTCGCCGCCCCAGAGGTCGGCACGGCCCATGTCTCCGCCCTCGAAGAGGACGTCGCCGGTAGCCACCAGGGCGTCCTCCGGGCTGTAGTACGCCACATGCCCCCGTGTGTGCCCCGGGACATGCAGGATCCGGAAGGTGCTCTCGCCGAAGGCTACAACATCGGTCTCGGGTAGGGCGCGGAAGGGGATGCTGAGGATCTTTTGGGCAAAAGGTGAGCCTGACTCGATCAGTCCCTGCATCAGGTGCGGGAGGTCGTCGATGTCGATCTGAGGAGCCTCGGGGACTACCCGGTACTTCTCCATGATGTGGGGTGCGCCCCAGAGGTGGTCGAAGTGCAGGTGGGTGTGCAGGCAGCGGGTAAGGGTCAGCCCGTGCTCGGTGATGAAGTGATCCAGCTGGGCTTCTTCCTCGGGCGAACTAAACCCCGGATCGATCACGCAGGCTTGCTTTGTTTCGTCCCAGAGGAGGTAGCTGTTTTCTTGTATCGGGTTGACCGCAAACCGGTGGTACTGTATCATAGGGGGATGTAGATCACTTTTTTGTTTTCGAAGAATGGTCGGTCGGGGAAGTACTGCTCGATCTCCTCGATGGAGCATATCCTGCGGTAGGGCTTGAGTTCCTCGGTGAGGTCTCCGCCCTTGAGCATGATGACGCCATTGGGTAGAGCACCGATCTGGTCTTTGGGGTCCACCACGCGCTGTGCGATCCTCATGAGATCGCCTGCCGGCATGGCGGCTCTGCTGACCACGTAGTGGCATGGACCGTCTAGGCGCTCACCGCGCTCCTGGATGGCGGTGACGTTGGTGAGCCCGATGGTCTCGGCAATTGCCTCGGCTACCCGTACCTTTTTCCCGATGCTGTCCACCAGGGTAAAGTGTGCCTGAGGGAAGAGAATGGCGAGAGGGATGCCCGGCAGACCGCCGCCGGTGCCAATGTCGTAGATGCGTACGCCGTCGCCAAACCGTGTGAAGCGGGCGATCGCCAAGGAGTGCAGGAGATGGTGCTCCTCGACGTTGTCGATATCTTTGCGTGAGATGACATTGATCTTGGCATTCCACTCGCGGTAGAGCTCCGGTAGCTGCGCCAGTTGTTGTCGCTGCTGCTCGCTCAGGTCAGGGAAGTACTGCGTGATCAGAGGTAAGTTGGTCATAGGGCGCAAGTAGGTAGGGGCGTAGTTCGTCGTAGGAGAGGGTGACAAAGACCTCGCCCATGGCGTATGGGCCGATCTCGTAGACGTTGTAGATCAGGGTCACTCCTTCGTCGGAGAGGTAGAGGTTGTCGGTGATGGTGACTTCGTCGAAGTTGACCAGATCTCCGTAGAGCGGGTAGTCGCTGTCGGTATCCTGCTGCTTATCCATCGCGAGGATCTTGTCTCGGATCAGGCCGAGTATCTCCTCGCTGCGGCTAAGGTCGAGCAGCACCTCCGGCGTGATGGTCTGCTGCAGCTCGAGATCATAGCTCTTGGCTTGGTTGCCGTACATGCCGTGAGCACCACCGGTGTAGCTTGTGTAGAAGAGGATCATGGAGAGAAGTCCGTCTTGGTTGTACGCGATGCTATCCTTGGCACTCAGTTGGTTGGTGAGGATAAAGGTGAGGGTACCCATCTTACTGTCGTTGTAGTCCTCAAAGAACTCTTGTCGTCTCTGCTGTGCCAGCCGGTTGGCAAGAGTGTCCAGAGGTACGTCCGCTCCCCTACTCTCCAGGGATTGCATCAGCCAGTCGTACCGCTCTCTCACGAAACCCCGTACACCCTCTTCGAGTGGCTTGTACTTCTTCTCCGGAATATTGGGCTCCAGTAGGTCAAGCTTGGTCTCGTAGGTGTCCCCGAACTCCCGGTTCGAGTACTCCTCCGGGCTAAAGTGATCCTCTACGGTGACTTCGTGCCACCGGACCAGGTTATTCAGTTCGGTCCCCTTCTTCTCCCTATGACAGCCAAAGCAGAGCAGGCTGAAAATGACTAGGAGTGTCACTCTTTCTTTCATGGTGGTCGTGGTGTTCAAAAAAGCTTTGGTAGCGTTGGGTGAGAGCTTACTAGTTAGCCATTTCGGAGATGAACTTCAGTCGGACGAGCCGGATCTCATCCTCCTCGCAGTCGCCGAGTTCGCTCATGGCGGTGTCCAGGTCGTCTGTCTCGGACTCCTTGAAGTACTCGTAGATATCCTCTACCTTATCCTCGTCCATGACATCATCGATGAAGTAGTCTAGGTTGATCTTGGTCCCGCTATAGACGATGGACTCTATCTCATCCAGCAGCTCGGAGAAGTCCAGGTTGTGTGTGTTGGCTATGTCCTCGAGGGACACCTTTCGGTCGATGAGTTGGACGATTGCCACCTTGAGCTTGGACTTGTTGGGTACGGTGCGTATGCGCATATCCTCGGGTCGTTGGATATCGTTTTCCTCCACGTACTGCATGATGACCTTCAGGAAAGGTGCGCCGTACTTCTTTGCTTTGGAGCGACCGACGCCGCTGATGTTCTGTAGCTCCTCCATCGTGATGGGGTAGTAGCTTGCCATATCCTGCAGGCTGGCGTCCTGAAAGATCACGTACGGCGGCAGGTTCTTTTCGCGTGCGGTCTTGCGTCGGAGGTCCTTGAGGATGGAGTACATGACCGGGTCGGCAGCGCCGCTGTCGCTCAGGCTTGCCCGCGAGTCGTCCTCGGACTCCTCATCGTCGGGGGTGGACACCTTGAAAGACTTGGGCTTCTTCATGAACGCCTTCCCCGTCTTTGTGATCTCCAGTGCCCCGTACTTTTCCGTATTCTTCTGTATATACCCATCGATCTCAGCTTGCTGTAGGATGGTCTCCAGTAGCTCTTCATCCTCTCCCTCGCATATCCCAAACTCGTCCAGCTGGTCATGCTTATAGTTTTCGATATCTGCTGTCATCTCTCCACTGACGAAGTCGATGACGTAGTCAGTCTTGAATTCACCCTTCAGAGCATTCAGGGCTTTGAGTACTTTTTGTAGCGTGTCTTTTGCTTCCACTTGTTTATGATTTGCCTTACAGTTATCGCAGTTGTGGCAGTTGTCCTGCCCGTATGTCTCACCAAAGTAGTGCAGTAGTATCTTTCGCCGGCAGATGGGGCTCTCGGCATACTCCTTGATCTCGCTGAGCAGCAGCCTGCCTACTTCTGTCTCGCTATTGCTCTTCTTCTTGCTTTGGAGGAGCTTGTCCATGTGCTTGATATCCTCCATGCTAAAGTAGGCGATGCACTTCCCCTCGCCATCGTCCCGTCCGGCACGTCCCGTCTCTTGGTAGTAGCTCTCCATGCTCTTGGGGATGTCGTAGTGGATCACATAGCGTACATCCGGCTTGTCTATCCCCATGCCAAAAGCGATGGTTGCGACGATCACGTCGATCTCTTCGTTGAGAAAAGCGTCCTGGGTCTGTACCCGCACCTTGGCATCAATGCCGGCATGATAGGGTAGCGCCTTGATGTGGTTCGCCTGCAGTACTTCTGCAAAGGTCTCCACCGTCTGTCGGCTCATGCAGTAGACGATACCGGTCTTATTGGGGTTTGACTTGACAAACTTAATAATATCCGCATCAATCCCCTCATCTTTCTTACGTATTTCGTAGTAAAGATTGGGTCGGTTGAACGAACTGCTGAAAACCTTGGCATGCTCCATGCCCAGGCTCTTCTGTATATCCTCCCGGACCAGAGGGGTTGCTGTAGCGGTGAGAGCGATGATGGGGCGACGCATGATCGCATCCACCACGTCCCGTATGCGCCGGTACTCCGGGCGAAAGTCGTGCCCCCACTCGCTGATGCAGTGCGCCTCGTCTACGGCATAAAAGGAGACCTTGATCTCCTGCAGCAGCTCGATGTTTTCTTTCTTGGTCAGGCTCTCCGGTGCCACGTAGAGCATCTTCGTCGCCCCGCTCCGGAGATCCTCATGCACCTCGTCCAGCTGGGCACGGGTGAGAGAGGAGTTCATGAAGTGTGCGATGCTGTCGTGCTCCGAGCAGGCACGGAGCGAGTCGACCTGGTTTTTCATCAGCGCTATCAGCGGAGAGATGATCACCGCCGTGCCCTCGCTGATCAGGGCGGGGAGCTGATAGCAGAGACTCTTGCCGCCACCGGTGGGCATCAGCACGAAGGTATCGTGCCCGTCCAGGACGCTGTTGATGATGTCCAACTGTAGTTCCTTGAAGGAATCAAACCCAAAGAAGTGCTTCAGGGTCTTGTGCAAAAGGGCGATCCGATCATTATCCATTGGTCCAGATATCATATTACAAATGTGTGGCAGCACGATAGCCTGGCGATCCAGGAGCTACCTTATCTATAAAGGTAGCAAAAAAAATGAAAGTGCATGCCCGCCCTCTATAATTTTCCCCCGATCGGTTGGAAAACACACCGGGAGCCAAAAAAGAAAGTGCCGAAGCAGCAGCTCCGGCACTTTCTTTTTTCTTCGGTACTAGTCTGTACCGCTGAGGAGAGGGCTTAGATGGCCTTCTTCACCAGGCGATACATGTCAGGAGTCTCAGGCATGTTGCCCTCACTGTCTACCAGGACTACAGATGTGCCCTCGTAGTGGAACTTCTGTACCATGCCGTCTGCTGCGGTCAGGGTCACGATGTTGCTCTCTGCGTCGACTGCATAAGTACCCTCAAGCGTCTCTGCTGTGCCTTCGCCACCGTTTGCGGTCTGAGTGAATGCAAATGTATTGTCATCCTTCAGCTCCAGGGTGCTTACGAATCCTGCGCCATCAGCCTGAGCGATGGTGCCCTCATAGGTACCTACCCACTCAGCGACCTCGATCGCCTCTTGGATCTCCATCATCTCGGATGCAGCGCCTTGGCCTTCTTCGTTCTTCTTTTTATTGTCGCAAGCAGCAAACGCTACGGTAGCGGCAAGTGCTACGGTCAGTAAAATAGTTTTCTTCATGTCTTTGTTTTCTTTTTTAATTCTGGTTGAATGATGTGAATCAATCACAACCGCAAATTTACAAAAAAAAGTGATACGATGTATTCGCGTACCTTTTTTATCAAAGAATTGTCCCGGGCGGGTCGTAAAAATGAAGTGCCCGGTCGCAAGAAAAGTTTCCTACTGGAAACCGTTTGCTTCTATCCGTGAAACGTTTCTCTTTCCTACTGGAAACATTTCTCTACTATCCGTCAAATTTTTTGGCTCGGTGCGGGTGCAGGAAAAATCAGAGCGGTCTCGGATACGAAGACCCTGGTTTTTTGAGTACCTTTGTAGCACTAAATTTATGGCAAAGAATAAGGATAACAACAGCAAGCGCGTGCTGATCAAGAACAAGCGCGCCACCTACGACTACGAGATCCTGGAGACCTTCACCGCCGGGCTGGTGCTGTACGGCACCGAGATCAAGTCCATCCGGCAGGGCAAGGCATCTCTGGTGGATACCTTTTGCCTGGTGAGCAAGGGCGAGGTGTGGGTGAAAAACATGCATATAGCGGAGTACTTCTTTGGGAGCTACAACAACCACGTGCCCCGGCGCGACCGCAAGCTCCTGCTGCACAAGCGCGAGATCCGCAAGCTCCTGGAGGCCTCCAAGGACGTGGGGCTGACCATCATCCCGCTGAAGCTCTTCGTCAACGACCGCGGGCTGGCAAAGCTTGAGGTCGGGATAGCAAAGGGTAAGAAAGAATACGACAAGCGCAACGCCATCCGGGAGCGTGAAATCAAGCGCGAACTCTCCGATGCAAAGAAAATTCGCTGGTGAGTCCTTGGTGGTTTGAAAGATTTGTACTATCTTTGCAAAGCAATTCTCAACAAAAGGTCATCAGAGGGTGACCACCGAGAAGTGCCCATACGGCAAATGGCGCCATAGCTCAGTTGGTAGAGCAGCGGACTGAAAATCCGTGTGTCCCCGGTTCAAATCCTGGTGGTGCCACTTTCCCTCCCCCTGAAGCCCTGCGAGCTACCTATTTTGGTACCGCAGGGCTTCGCTTTGTCTTTCCCCGTAGGGTCGTCTTCCTGCCCTCACGATGGTGTCAAAAACAAACCCTCCCTGTAGCACGCTATCGGTGGCATACAGGGAGGGTTTGTTGTTTTGAGAATGGAAGAGAAGATTCTATTACTTTTGTACTCTTCCTTTTATCTCTTTTGGCCCGGCAGAAGCAGTCCGGTCTTTATCAAAGTCAGGCCCGTACTTCCCATTCGGAAGGTCTGAGAGTACAAAGGTGTTGGCACGGCGAGCACCTACGACATGATCCGTGAGAGCCGTAGATACGGTGTTGGCCAAGAGGTTGACGAGCGCGTTGCTGGTGGAAACACCCGCCGAGCAGTCTACCGTCAAGTCTGCCGACCTTTGGAAGAGTACCTTATTGTCCTTGGTAGACTTGAGGATGTACTCGATCTCTACATTGATGGTCGAGAGAAGCGACATCTTCTCCCATTTTTTGATGACGGTAAAGAGCGCTGCGTCTGCTACGAATACTTGCCGGAATGGCAGTAGGTTGCCATCGATAAACTGCTCTGCATCGTCTGCACTTTCGCTCTGGAGTAGTTCCTCCGCAAGTATTGGTGAAAACACATAGTACCCCTGCTCCACGAGCGGATGGTACAATGAGGCATAGACGGCTTCCTTGGCTTCGACTTTGTCCGTCTTGTTGATCGGCGGCATCACAAGTATACTGAGGGGCTTTTGAGCGTAGAGCTCAGGGTAGGCTTGCTCCTTGAGGAGCGTATTGCTACTGCCACAGGAGGAGAGCAGTAGGACCATCGAAACGAGCGATGTGACACCTATTAGGAGGGATTTAGTTGCTTTCATTTCTCAAATTGCTTAATGATTCGTTTGATGAATACCGTGCTTTCGGGATACAGTTCCACTTCTTTGTTGAGGAGTTTCAGCCCTTCTTCCCTTTTGCCCATCTTGAGGAGTAGATAGCCATACTCCGCACAGATGCCCGGCTGGATGGTCTTGCGGGTTCCGCCCGGCTTGTTGATTAGCTTCTCGTACGTGTCCATGAGCGCTTGCTCACTCTTGGGTGTGTGGGTTTTTGTATAAGTATGCACCGTGCTGTCGTAGTCGTACCAAGAGTAGAGAGTCTTGGTTGTTCCGCAGCCACACAGCAGGAGCGCAAAAAATCCCACCAGTAAAGTCTTGGAGATTGGTTTCATAATGTGAATTGTTGCTGTTGTTTAACGAAGTTCTATCACTTTGGTCTTTCCTGCTGAGAGAAAGATCTTGGAGTCATATAATACCGTACCCATCCGGTCACTTACTTGTATGGTGTGTGTCCCGGGCTTTAGGATAAAGTGAGGCTCAGACCTTACTGCCTTTTTTGCATCCAGGACAATCGCTTCCCGTGGGCTTTGTTTGTCGATGCTCACGGCGACTGTTGTTTCGATGAGTTCGGGGTTCTTGCTTACGACTTTCACGTATCCCTCATCTGCATATCCTCCGGTGGCACTACCGACTGATCCGCAGGCGGTGAGTAGAGCTGCCAGACTGAAAAAGAGTAGGAGTAGAGTTGTTTTTTTCATGGTTATGTGGGTTTTTACTTTATTTCTTGGACGTAGTACTTCGTCAGGTCAGTAGGGTCTATCGCGCCCTCCACGACAGTGACGATCGAAAACTCTGTCAGGGGCGTGTCTCCAAGGGTTGCATCGATGGTGATGGAGCCTACCTTCTTGCCCGGGAGCTCTATCTCTACTCCAGTCTGAGGGTTCTTCACCTTCTTGCCTTTTGTGTAGATGTCAAAACGGTCGCCTACCATAAGTCCTTGTGAGGCTCCGCCTGCTATGATCGTGCCGTCCTCGCCTGCGGAAATGAGGTAGGTGCGCCACGGTTTGTCAGAGCACTTGTTGATGATGTTTTCCACCAATTGATCAATCGCGGCAGAGATAGCCTTGTCGCCAAGCGAGGCGTCGTAGCCGCTCTTGCCCCCGAGTCCCAGGGTGCTCTTGCTTACGGTAGTGGCGTGCCCCTTTGCCTCTTCGGAGTAGGTGGCAATCCCGGTGGCTACATCTACCAGCCTGAGGCTGACGGCAGCCTCGACCTGCTGGGTCTTCTCGGCTGTGAACAGCCCGTCCTGACCGGTAGTCTTCCGTCCAAATTCTGTGACGGAGCCGAGGATGACGTAGTCTGCCTTTATCTTGTTGGCACTCGTGCCCTCTTCGACCTCTTGGACAAGAGCCTCTGCATCCGACCGCTCGAGGAGGATAAACTTGCCCGAGGCAGCCAGCTTGGCAGAGAGTATGTCCAGAGCTTGCTTGGCGATGGGGTCATTTTCTCTGTCGTAAAAAATGCCTTTGCCGTACTGTGTCTCGTTGGAAAAGCGACCAATGGCTACCTTCCATTTTAGAGAGCGACCGGTCTCGGCTTGCCCAAATGCAGGCTGCAGGGCAGAAAATAAAACAGCTATAAGCGCTAAGCCTAAGTTTATTTGTGATCGTTTCATATATCTGTGTACCTTTAGTGGTTTGTTGTATTTCCGACCAAATGTACGTAAAAAGATAATACGATATATAAGATATGTGGGGATTTTTTGTGATCTGCTCACGAAATTTGACGGATAGTAGCGGAATGTTTCCAGTAGGAAAGAAAACGATTTGACGGATAGGAGCGAACTGTTTCCAGTAGGAAACTTTTTGCCCTCAGGTACCAAACTTTTTTTGTGATCTGTATCTATTTGTCTATCAGGACGGTACGGCATTCTCTCTGCTGCTTGACCAAGAGGGGACAAAAACGGCAGAGGGACATGCATTTGAGCTATGGAGGCTTTGGAACAAGGTCTCGGATTGCGTGCGCCTTTACTCACTCTCTCAGGGTAGAGTGCTCGGGGTCGCTGTATTCAGCTCTACTTCGCCTCTCAGCTCCCTTCCGTCTCCTAGCTGGAGAAGTACAGAAATCCTCTGTGTCGGGACAGAGGGAGGAGCTGTCAACTCGAGGTACATAACGAATGCTTCTATCTCGAGGATTTTCGAAAGGCGGGTGTATTGGCGAAATCCAAGAGCCGGATGTCTGATGGGAGAAAGGTCTGTAATCTTTGGTGTCTGCCGGATGTCCCTCCGAGTTGTTTCGGGTGAGACGGAGTGGACGTTCTTTCCAAACTCCGGATCGAAGAAGCTATAGCTTAGTGTCGCAATATCGTTCAGAGAGCTACCTTCCGGATGAGTGTCGTTGTATTTCGAAACAGCTACGATTGAAACCTTTTCTATAGAGGTGCTGATCGTCAAGTTGTCTGCCGGAGTGGCATGCACGTACCCCTCTTTTTGAGGCAAGTCTCCTATTGCCCTCGCCAGAGTCTCGAATTCATCGTGCGTATTGCTATTATACGGGGTGTAGAACTTTCCTGTCAGTGTCACCTGCAAAGTCGTATTGTGTTCGACTCCGGACAAACTAATGGGGTGTATCTGTAGTTGTGTCGGATTGAGAATGCCTGTAAAGAAATAGGGACTGATGGTGCCCTCTCCATCGATACCGTTATTTCCTTTTTGGCAACTTGCGCAGACCATTGCTACCAACATTGATAGCGTAAGAAATACTCTATTTTTCATCTCCGTATTCCCTTGATGATTTGGTGATTGTACTGAAAGTTATTAAATGTCCTTGGAGCATTTCCACTGTTGGCACCGCTGCTTTCAAGACATTGATTTCCCTGCTACAGGATGTTATAAGTCCTATAAAAAGGATGACGAAGAGCAATGATTGTTTTTTGAAAAAGTGTAATTTCCCGTGACTTAAACGAGTTTAGTAGTTGATGGATTTCTTTTGCAAAAGATACAAAAAGAGATGAGAAAAAGAAAACTACGGCTGGGTAGAGTGCAGAATCATCGCATTTGCCCCCTCTCCTGAGGGGAAAACCTCAAAGGGGAGAGTCCGTTGGATAGAGGGGAGGTGTGCTTTATTTGAAGTCTGCTATTATTCTTCCTCGGTGGGACTCTGCTCTGGTTCGGTGGTGGTGAGGGAGTCGGTCGGGAGCTCGACGGGCTCGTGGCGCAGGAGGGTGATGCTGTCGAGTAGGACGGGCGGGTAGGCTCCGCGGGTGGTGTCTCTGCGACTGAGGTAGAGCAGCTGCAGGAGCAGGGAGGCCTTTTCGGGCAGACTGTCGGGCAGGGCAAAGGCGTAGGTGTAGCCCTGCTTGCCGCTGGGGACGATCTGTCGCTCGCGGTGGGCGATCTGCCCGGTGCTGTCCTTGGCAAAGAGTGCGAAGTGCAGCTCCTGCAGGCTGTCGAGCGGGGTGAGGTGAAGGCTTAGGTCAAGGGTGTCTCCGCCGGCAAGATCTGTGTCGGTGCTGCTCAGGTACTGTGTGAGCATGAAGAGCCGGCGCTCCGATGGGATGACGATACGGCTGCTATTCGTCCAGAGGCTCTGTGGGGCTTCGTAGCGTATGCGGAACAGTCGGGTGGAGTCCACGAGTGCACTGTCGAGGGCGGTGGCGTTGTCTTGGAACTCCGTCATCAGCTCGGAGTAGATGCCGTTGAGGATTGGGGCATTTTTGGCATACCACACCAGCGAGGAGTCGTAGTCTGCCCGGGAGATGTGGTGTTTTTTGAAGACGGACTCGTAGTGGAGTACCCGTATGGAGTCGGGAGTGTACTGGCTGTCGAGGTAGGTCTCGGTGAGGGTCATGTCTCGCAGGACGTCCCGCATCTTTTCGCGCGAAAGGACGTTGGAGGGGCGGACATGGCACTGCACCAGGAGGAGTACCAGCAGTAGAAGTGCCGTGAGCTGCGGAGGTATGACTCTAGCGGACTTCATCGGTGGGTGTCTCCTCTGCGGTAGTTGTTACCTTTGGCGCACTGAGGAGTGCAGTGAAGGAGTGACTGTAGAAGAGGAGCAGGCAGATGACCCCTACGGAGATGCAGGCGTCGGCGAAGTTGAAGATCGGCTGGAAGAAGATCAGCTCCTGACCACCCACCCAGGGCATGCCGTCGGGCCAGGTCGTGTTGATGATGGGGAAGTAAAACATATCCACCACTTTGCCATGGAGCCAGCCGGCGTAGCCTCCTTCGGCCGGAAAGAGTGTGGCGACCTGTCCGGTGCTGTGGCTGAAGATCTGTCCGTAGAAGATGGAGTCGATGATATTGCCTACAGCTCCGGCGAATATCGCTGCAATGCAGAGTAGGAAGCCTGTGCCAAACTGCCGCGAAGCAGTCCGCCACAGCAGGTAAGCCAGGTAAATGCTCGCCACGATGCGGAAGACGGTGAGGAAGCCTTTGCTAAAGACCTCCCAGCCGAAAGCCATCCCGGGGTTCTCTGTGAAGTAGATGTAAAACCAGTCGGTGACGCGGATGCTCTCTCCGAGCATGAGGTTGAGTTTGACGGCGAACTTGATCGCCTGATCAACCACCAGGAGGAGCAGGACAAAGCCCACCGCCACGAGCATACGCCGGGTGGCGGCTTTTTTGTCCAACGAATGGGCAGCTATATATATAGGAGGGCGACGGCTCACTTGTATCCCGCCTTTTTGGCTTCGATGCTGAGGGTGGCGTGAGGTACGGCACGTAGTCGCTCCTTGGGGATCAGCTTGCCTGTCGCACGACAGATGCCGTAGGTCTTGTTTTCGATGCGCACCAGTGCCGCTTCGAGGTTCTGTATGAATTTTCGCTGGCGTGCTGCGCTGGCTGCCGTCTCTTGCTTGGCAAGTAGGGTGGCGGACTCGCCCAGGTTTTTGTACGTCGGCATGGTGTCCGTGATGTCTGTGCCGTCGTGGCTATCCATGCTGGCTAGGAGGATGTTGTAGTTCTTGCGGGCTTTCTCGAGCTTCTTATTGATGATCTCGCGAAATTCCTCCAGTTCTTCGTCGCTGTATCTGTTCTTTTCCATATCTCAAAAGGGTGTTAGTTGATCTTGGTAATCTCCACAAAAATATTGAGGTCCTCATCGAGGTCCAGGCATTCACCTGACTGCAGGTCCGGGACTTCGGTGAGCTGTGGTGCCTGCACCTGAGCCTGTATGTAGTCGGCGTGGTGGGTCAGTACTTCGTGTATGGTGGGGTGCGCTTGGAGCTGCACCTGTATCTTGTCCGTCACCTCGAAGCCACCGGACTTGCGGAGGTTCTGGATGCGGTTGACCAGTTCGCGAGCATAGCCCTCGAGGCGTAGCTCTTCGGTGATGGTTTCGTCGAGTGCCACGGTGATGTTGCCGTCGTTTTGCACCAGCCAGCCGGGAACATCCTCGGAGATGATCTCGACGTTTTCCACACTAATGGAGTGGTCGCCGTAGGGGATTGCCCCGGCGCTCTCCAGAGTGGCGATGGTCGTTTGGTCCAGCTCCTCTAGGTAAGCCGCCACCGCTTTCATCTCTTTTCCGAAGATTGGTCCCAGCTTCCTGAAGTTGGGCTTCACACGCTTCACGACCAGCCCGGCATCACTTGTGGCAAAGACGAGCTCCTTCACGTTCACTTCGTTTAGGATGAGATCCTGAACGTGCGCTATAGCTTTCTTGGCCGTTTCGTCCGCTGTCAGTACCAGGATCTTCTGTAGTGGCTGGCGCACCTTGGTGTCCATCTTGCGGCGGAGAGCCAGTACCATGCTGGAGATCCGCTGCGCATAGTCCATGGCGTTCTCGAGGGGAAGGTCCTTCCACTGTGGGTCCGCTGTCGGGTAGTCGGTGAGGTGGACGCTTCGGTCTTTGCCTGTAAGGTCTCGGTAGAGACGGTCGGCGTAGAATGGTGCAAATGGAGCAATCAGCCTGGAGATCACCTCCAAGCAGGTGTAGAGGGTCTCATATGCCGAGCGCTTGTCTTCGGACATGCCACTGCCCCAGAAGCGCTTACGTCCCAGACGCACATACCAGTTGCTGAGCTGATCGTTCACAAAGTCGTTGATTGCACGCCCTGCTTTGGTCGGCTCATAGTCGTCCAGGTCTGCCCTTACCTCGTCGATCAGGCTGCCCAGGGCGGAGAGGATCCAGCGGTCCAGCTCAGGGCGCGCGCTGTGCTCTACCTGCATCTCGCCGGGGACAAAGCCGTCCAGGTTTGCATACAGGGCAAAGAACGAGTAGGTATTGTACAGGGTGCCAAAAAACTTGCGGGACACCTCCTCCACGCCGTCGAGGTCAAACTTGATGTTGTCCCACGGCGAAGCGTTGGTGATCATGTACCAGCGGAGAGGGTCCGACCCGCTGTCCCGAATGGTCTTGAAGGGGTCTACCGTATTGCCCAGTCGCTTGGACATCTTATTGCCATCCTTATCGAGCACCAGCCCGTTGGAGATGACGTTTTTGAAAGCGACGCTGTCAAAGAGCATAGTTCCCAGCGCATGCAGGGTGAAGAACCACCCACGCGTCTGATCCACTCCCTCGGCGATAAAGTCTGCCGGGTAGTAGAGGTGCTCATCGATCAGTGCTTTGTTTTCGAAAGGATAGTGCAGCTGCGCATACGGCATCGCACCGGAGTCAAACCAGACATCGATCAGGTCTGTCTCGCGGTACATGGGGCGTCCATCCTTGGCGGTGAGGACGATCTCATCCACATAGGGGCGGTGGAGATCCACACGGTCGTAGTTCTCTTTGGAGTAGTCGCCCGGCACAAAGTCTTGCCAGGGGTTGGACTTCATGTTTCCTGCCTGTACCGACTGCTCGATCTCCTGTATCAATTCCTCCAGCGACCCGATACACTTCTCCTCCTTGCCGTCCTCTGTTCGCCAGATGGGCAGGGGGGTCCCCCAGTAGCGGGAGCGGCTGAGGTTCCAGTCCTGGAGGTTCTCCAGCCATTTGCCAAATCGTCCCGTGCCGGTGCTGGTAGGCTTCCAGTGGATGGTGTCGTTGAGCTCCATCATTCGCTCACGCTTGGCGGTGCTCCGGATGAACCAGCTGTCCAGCGGGTAGTAGAGGATCGGCTTGTCCGTACGCCAGCAGTGTGGGTAGCTGTGGGTCATCTTCTCGATCCTAAAGACCTGCCCGCGCTCCTTGAGCTGCATGCAAAGGCTGATGTCCAGCGACTCGGCATCCTCGGCGAGGGTGTCGTCGTACTGGTTCTTGACGAAGCGTCCGGCATAGCTCCCGTAGGCTTTTGCGTCCATCTTCTCTGCGACGAAGTCCGGATTGAGATCCTCCAGGCGGTAAAACTTCCCCTCCAGATCCACCATGGGGCGGAGGTTATCCTCCTTGTCGAGCAGCTGCAGGGGTGGTACTCCGGAGGCTTGGGCTACGCGGTAGTCATCGGCTCCAAAGGTCGGTGCTGTATGCACAATGCCGGTACCATCCTCTGTGGTGACAAAGTCTCCGGTGATGATCCTAAACGCCCCTTCACCCGGATTGACCCACGGGAAGAGCTGCTCATACGCCATGCCGTCCAACTCGGCGCCGGTCCATCGTCCCACGATGCGGTAGGGCAGCACCTTGGTCCCTTTCTCCGGCTGCTCCATGGGCAGCTGCTCCCCCTCCTTGTCGAAGTAGGCGTGCAGGAGTGGTTCACCGAGCACTACAGTGATCGGCTCCAGCGTGTAGGGGTTGTAGGTGCGGACTGCCACGTAGGTGGTCTTGGGTCCCACGGTAAGTGCGGTGTTGGACGGCAGGGTCCACGGGGTGGTGGTCCAAGCGAGGAAGTACGGCGTGCCAAAGCCCTCCATCTCGGGCTTCGGATCCTTGACCACAAACATTGCGGTACAGGTGGTATCCTTCACATCGCGGTAGGTGCCGGGGATGTTTAACTCGTGGGAGCTCAGACCCGTACCTGCTGCCGGTGAGTAGGGCTGGATGGTGTAGCCCTTGTAGAGCAGTCCCTTTTGGTACAGCTGCTTGAGGAGGTACCAGAGGGTCTCGATGTACTTGTTGTCGTAGGTGATGTAGGGGTTGTCGGTATCGACCCAGTAGCCCATTTGCTCGGTCAGCTCGGTCCACTCGCTCGTGTACTTCATCACCTCCTTCTTGCAGGCGGTGTTGTACTCCTCCACGGAGATCTTTGTGCCGATGTCTGCCTTGGTGATGCCGAGCTTCTTCTCCACGCCCAGCTCTACGGGCAGTCCGTGTGTATCCCATCCTGCCTTGCGGTCAACGAGGTACCCCTGCATGGTCTTGTATCTGCAGAAAATGTCCTTGATCGTACGGGCGATGACGTGGTGGATACCGGGCAGACCGTTTGCTGAGGGAGGACCCTCGTAAAATACAAACCGCTCTGCACCCTCGCGGAGAGCCAGGGATGCCCTGAAAAGCTCCTCACTCTTCCACGTTTCCAGCATAGATTCGTTGACCTCGTGTAGGTCTAGCTTATCGTACGTGTTGAACTGTTTTTCTGTCATAAGTCTCTGAATGGTCTCAAAATATATGTGCAAAGGTACCACTTTCTTGCCTAACTTGGTAGGTCATTTCCGCTAGCAACCAAGGGGATGGCTCAGGGGCAAGGGCAGGTGCTCCCGTGCCACTTACGGGAAGCGATGGTGAGGTTTGTGAGGGTGAAGAGGAGGGGGCTTACGCTTCGGGCTGCTTACCCAGCTTGTGCCAGCGGTACCAGCCCAAGACGGCGACCACACTGTAGATGACAAAAAAGTAGCCGGTAACCGTGAAGCCCTGCAGGAAGTAGAGCGTGCAGTAGATGACGTTGCTCAAGATCCAGCAGTACCAGGTCTCGATGTACTTCTTGGCCAGCAGCCACATGCCGACCAGGCTCACGGAGGTGGCTATGCCGTCCCATATGGGGTAGGGGCTGCCCATGTAGTGCTTCAGCAGCGGAGTGATGAGGACGACCCCTGCCACAGCGATCAGCAGAGTGATGAGTGCCGTCCGAACGGGCATATAGCGGATGCCGGCGGTGTCGTCGCCGGCTTCGCCACGGCTCCTGTGCCAGGCGATCCAGCCAAGGATGCAGGCGATGATGTAGTAGACGTTGACGACGATGTTGCCGTACACCCGGCTCTCCCACGAGATGTAGATGTAGAAGAGGGGGAGCACGATGCCGACCGGCCAGAGCCAGCGACTGGCGCGCATCTCCAGCCACACATAGATGATCCCTATGGTGGCGGCGACAATCTCTATGATCTGCATCTGATCCATAACCAGAGACAAAGGTAATAAAAACAAACAGATATGGGGCGTGAAAAAAGCGACGCCCGGCGGCGAAAAGTTTCTTACTGGAAAGAGATCGCTACTATCCGTGAAACATTTCTCTTTTCTACTGGAAATATTTCGCTACTATCCGTCCAATTTTTTGTCCGAATCTGAGGGACAAAAAAATTGGGGGCTTCCGGTGGGGAAACTTCGGGTATGGAGCCTGACTAATCCTGGGGTCTCGGAGGAAAATGAGTATATTGTGTCACCATTTCTTTTATTGAACAATACCAACCGGTAGATACCCATACGATATGATCAAGAATATACTATTCGACCTGGGCGGAGTGCTGATCACGCTGAACCGCGACCGTGCCGTGCAGCGATTTGAGGCGATCGGTGTGCATGATGCGGATCGGATGCTCGACCCGTACCTGCAGAGCGGACTTTTCCTGCATCTGGAGTCGGGCGAAGTGACTGAGGATGAGTTTGTAGCCGCACTCCGTGAGCGCTACGGCGACCAAGTTACCCACGAGGCTGTGGAGCATGCCCTGCTGGGCTTTTTTGAGCGGGTGGATGAGGAAAAGCTGGACTATATCTACGAAGTGCTTCGTCCGAAGTACCGTCTCTTTTGCCTCTCGAATACCAATCCCATCGTTTCGCGCACCACGCTTTCTCCCGACTTTCTCCGGAGCGGGCGGCGGCTGGAGGAGCACTTTGAGAAGCTCTATTTCTCATACCGAATGAAGGTCTGCAAGCCGGATCCGACAATCTTTGAGACCATCATCAGCGACAGCGGGATCCGCCCCGAGGAGACCCTCTTTTTGGACGACGGGGCTGCCAATACGGCTGCTGCACGGGAGCTGGGCTTCATTACTTTTCGTCCCGAGAATGGGGCTGACTGGCGTGATGCCATCGACCGACTGGTGGGGGAGCAGGCGTGAACGAGTACCGGAGTATAACGTCTGCCGTGTCGGCACAGTATACGGAGAAGCGTAGTCGCTTCATAGCGCATGCGCTGCCGGTGCGGACCGTAGAGGAGGCGATGGAGCGGATCGAGTCTTTTCGAAAGGAGTACTACGATGCGCGCCATGTCTGCTGGGCATACCGTATCGGGCATGATGAGGAGGCGGATGAGCGAAGCAACGACGATGGTGAGCCCTCGGGTACGGCGGGAAAGCCGATCTTGGGGCAGCTCTTGAGCTACGATCTCAGGGATGTGCTGGTCGTGGTGGTGCGCTACTTTGGTGGGGTCAAGCTGGGTACCGGAGGGCTGATGGTGGCGTACCGGACCGCAGCAGCTGAGGCGCTGGATGCGGCAGAGCAGATCAGGTATGTCCTCTACACGTACTACATCCTCCGCTTCCCGTACGATCTGATCAACCCCGTGATGATGCTCCTGCGCGAGCACGAGGTGGAGACGCTCGATAGTGATGCTGATCTGGAGGGGTATATCTGGAAGGTGCGTGTGCCAAACGGTAGTTGCCGACCCTTTGAGGCAGCTACTGAGCCGCTTTATCAGCTGGATCTCGAGAAGACGCACGAGGAGTGAGGGGGAGTCCTTTCTCTCTTTCTCCTCGTGTTGTCGTTGGAGGAGGTTTTGCTTTTAGAGCTCTTTGGGGATAAAACAAGCGGGTGTGTCAAAACTTTGAGTCTTGACACACCCGCTCTCTATCTGAGGTACTCCGGGTGGTGGAGTATCTATGAAGCTGACTTACTTGGCATCGGGCTTACCGGATGCGATCATCTCGAAGTAGCGGTCGTTGGTCACGATCTGCTCCACATACTTGCGGATGTCCTCGGGAGTGATGCTGCGCAGGGTCTCCAGGTACGCATCGTGAGACTCTTCGCCCCAGATCACCTTGTTGATGAGCAGTCCGCCCCAGTAGCTGTTTGACTCCTGAGCCTCGGAGAAGCTCTTTTCGCGGTTGAGGACCGCCTTGGTGAAGTAGCTCTCGTTGATGCCATCCTTGGCAATCTCCTTGAGCTGCTTCTTGACGATCTCATTGAGTCGTACCGCTTGCTCAGGGTTGGTCTTGAACATCACGCCCAGTGATCTCTGACCCTCGGGGTTTCGGTCGATGTTGCCCATGACGCTCACTCCGTAGGTGCCGCCCTCGTCCTCACGGATGGAGACGTGGAAGGTCTGGTTGAGCACGTCGGTGAGGAGCCCCATGAGGAGCTTCTCGCGGAGGTTGTACGCACCGTCGCCGACGTACATGTCAATAACCGACGAAGTGGGGGTGTCCATCTTGAAGTCGAAGTGGGTGGTCCTGCCCTCGGAGAGGTACTTTAGGACCTTGCTGCGATCCTCGCGCTCTACACGCTTGGTAGAGGGTAAAGCACCGAGGTACTGAGCCACGAGGGGCTTCATCTCCTCCGGGTCGAAGTCTCCGCTGATGAAGAAGACAAAGTCATCCGCATTGGCAAAGCGGTCGCGGTGCATCTCCAGTATCCTGTCGTAGTTCACCGACTCTACATCTTCGGTGGTAAGTGGTCGTGCCATGATGTTGTCCCCATACAGGAGATAGGGCACGCTGTCTTGCATGACAGTGTTCAAGGGGTTGGCTTTTTGCGCTTGGAGGCTTGCCAACATCCGCTCCTGAGTTTTCTTGAAGAATGCGGTGTCGGGACGAACATCGGTCATGTAGAGGTAGACGAGCTGGAACATGTCCTCAATGTCGCTGGAGTTGGAGCTGCCACTCACCTGCTCCATCAGCCTGCCTACCGACGTGCTCGCAGATACGCTCTTGCCGGTAAGGACTCGGCTGAGCTGGATGGGGTCGTACTCGCCGACACCACCTATGGTCGCAAAGGTATTGAGCGTGCGGATCTCGTTGCTCTCCTTTGTTTCGTCGTAGAGCGAAGTGCCACCAAAGCTTACTCCGGAGAGAGAGACCTGGTTCTTCTCATGAGTCAGGGGCTGTAGGTAGACCCGGACACCATTGCTGAGGTGAAGTAGCGTGGAGCCAAATGGCTGGTTTTCTTCCACGCTGACGATCGATCCGCCCTTGGGGAGCTCCGTCATGAGGTCTTTGGCTACTGCCTGCTCCTCGTAGGGCTCTACCTCTTGCTTCATCGCTTCATTGTACTGCCGGAGCAGCTCTTCTTCGGTCGGATACTCGAGGTCGTCAGCTGAGGGCGCCATGAGGTAAAGGGTCAGGTTGTTGCCGTTCTTCAAGACCAACTGCTGGAAGATCTCGTTGATCGCCTCTACCGGTACTTGCTGAGAGATGGCGTTGATCCACTGGTGCTCCACCTCGATGCCGGGGATGTAGCCACCCTCGGTGAAGAAGGTCGAGTACTCCTCTGCATACTGACCGTTTTCTCGGTTGTCTTTGCTCTTGAGGAGGTTGTCGTAGGCGGTGAGGTAATTGGTACGGGCACGCTCGTACTCACTCTCTGTGAAGCCATACTGTGCCGCTTGCTTGAGATCAGCAACGGCTGCCTCCATGGCAGGCTTGTACTTGCCCTTGTCGGCAGTTACCTGCAACGTGAGGGCGTCGCGGGTGAGGGCTATGAGGTAGGGACCATAGCCGACTGCTGCGCTGAGGTAGGGGCAGTCTGCCTTCACGGAGTGCTCTGCAAAGCGCTGGTTCATCATGGATGAGAGCATGCTCATGGCATAGCTCTCCATCATGTGAAGCGGGGTGTTGCGTTCGTTGATGGAGGTGGCCTTTGTGCTGTACATGACATTCACGCTGGTGCCCACAATCTCGGGGTCGGTGACCACGATACTGATGGGTGCCTCCAGGTCGGGTACTTCGATGTACTCGCGCTCGGGGCGTGAAGGATCCAGCTCGATGTGCGAAAAGGTCTCCTTGATCTTCTCCTCGACTGCATCTACGTCCACATCTCCCACGACGATGATCCCCTGTAGATCCGGACGGTACCAGCGGTGGTAGTAGTCGCGCAAGGTCTGGTGGTCGAAGTTGAGCACTACGTCCATGCTACCGATGGGCATGCGTTTGCCGTAGCGATTGCCTTCGGGGAATGCTCGCTCAAAGATCTTATTATACGCACGCATCGATCCGTTGTCCCGTGAGCGCCACTCCTCGTGGATCACTCCGCGCTCCCTGTCGATCTCGTCTCCCTCCAGTGAGATAGCTGTGCTCCAGTCGTGGAGGATCAGCAGGCAGGAGTCCACCATGGATGAGCGGGTAGACGGAGCATTCATGATCATGTAGACCGTCTGGTCAAAGGCGGTGTAGGCATTGAGGTTTTCTCCAAACTTGATGCCGTTTTCCTCCAAGTAATTGATGAGGTTTTTGCCGGGGAAGTTCTTAGTCCCATTGAATGCCATGTGCTCCAAGAAGTGTGCCAGTCCGGACTGACTATCCTCCTCCTGCATGGATCCGACGCGCTGAGCGATGTAGAAAGTCGCACGCTGCGCAGGCTTTTCGTTGTGACGAATGATGTACGTCAGCCCGTTGTCCAGCTTGCCCATCCGGACACTAGGGTCGATGGGGAAGGGTTCCATCAAAGGATTCTGAGCTGTGGAGCTTAGTGCAAAAAAAGCACAAAACACCACAGTTAGAGTGTGTAATAACTTATGCATAAGCGATATTGATAGTGTATTTTGGTATTTATTTTATCCTAATGATAGTAAGTGCAAGTTACACTTTTTCTTTGAATTAGCCCCAAAAGCTGACCCTGTAACCAGGGCTCACGCATTTGAAGTTTAGAAGTAGTCGGGGGTAATGATGTCGGTGGAGTCTTTGGTGGCATTGATTTTTGCAGTGCCGCCAGGGCTCTTTTCTTCTTTTTCTTCAACCTCTCAAGAGAGAAGTTGACGTGTACTGAAAAAGTTTCCTACTGGAAACAGATTGCTACTATCCGTCAAATCATTTTCTTTCCTACTGGAAACATTTCCCTTCTATCCGTCAAATTTTCCACCCCTCCTCAAGCGGCAAAAATAGGGGAACTTGATGCCTTGTCGTCTTCTTTAGTTCGTCACCTACTTGATGTCGTCATTGATGATAAAGTCTGGCTTCTCCATAAAGTCATAATGCTCAAAAGTCTGGCTTCTCCATAAAGTCATAATGCTCAGCCCCCACCGACTACCTCTAAACTTCAAATGCGTGACCCCTGACCCTATAATTGTATATGTCTGCTCTGTTTACTCGTGATCCGCAAGTCGGAGGTAGGGTAGAGCGTTGGCATCGGAGCAGGCTGCGCAGACGGCGTCGATACCCTCGTGGATGTGGAGCCCGCGGTTCACACAAAAGAGTCGGCGTGCCATGCGGCTCAGTGTACCTATGTCGTGCGATACCATGATGATGGCTGTCTCCTTGTTGACTTCCGGCAGGATCTGGTAGAGCCGGTTCTCAAAGCCCTTGTCCACATATGTATTCGGCTCGTCGAGAATCAGGATGTCCGGCTTGCTCACGAGGGCTCTTCCCAGTAGTACACGCTGCAGTTGTCCACCGGAGAGGGCACCGATCTCTGTGTCGGCATAGTCGGTCATCCCCACTTGCTCCAGGATCTTGGTGCCTAGTTCATGATCGGCTTTGGTGATGCGCAGTTTACCCGCATGCATCAGTCCGCTCTCGACGGTATCCCGTACCGTGATCGGAAACTTGCTGTCCACTTTGCTCTGCTGGGGGACGTAGCCCATCTCTATGTGTCCGCTCGGTCGGGTGATCCTTCCGCTCCGGGGGGTGAGTAGCCCGAGAAGGGCGCGCATGAGCGTGGTCTTGCCACCGCCATTGGGGCCGATCACGCCGATGAAGTCGAGCGGATAGATGCTGAAGGACAGGTCCGACAGTATGGGTGGCTGTGAGCGATCATAGCCCAGGGTGAGATCCTGTACGGTGAGTAGCGGGGTATCCATGGTCAGTTGCTTAGTCGGTCGGGTGTCTGTAGTGCCTCGAGCAGATGGTTCATCTCCGAGAGCCAGTCCGGGTTGTGTGGATTGATTTGCACGGTAGGTATTCCCAGTTCCTTGGCTATATTCTCGGCACTGTGCGGGTCGTACTCCTGCTGGATCAGTGCCACACGTGCATGACGGCGACGTGCGGTATCGATGAGATCCGCCAGCTGGCGGGGTGTGGGACTCTTGCCATCCCGCTCGATGACGAGCTGCCTGAGCCCCATCTCCTCGCTGTACTGCGTGAGCGAAGGGTGGTAGATGACAAAAGCCACACTATCCGGCAGGGAGGAAAAGTAGGCTTGTGCCTCATCTCGGGCAGCCGTGATCTCGTCCACCAGCTGTGTGTAGTTTGTAGAAAACGTCTCCTGCCGGTCCGGAAAAGCGGAGCAGAGCGCCCGATAGGTGACCTCCGCTATCGCCAGTCCGCCCCGGTACGAAGACCAGTAGTGCGGATCGCCATGCGGATGGGCATGCCCATGCTCATCGCAGTGGGTGTGCACCAAGTCATGGGGGATCGAGTCGGCGAGGTTGATCCGCCGGGGTCCGTCCGATGAGAGTGCCTCGAGCCACTTCGCCTCGTAGGGAAGCGTACCAAGGTAGATGTACAGGTCCGCACGCTCGAGACGTGCGATGTCCCGCGGGGAGGGGTCGTAGACCTCGGGGTTGGTACCGGGGGGGACCATCACCTGCGTCTCTATCATCCCTCCCGACAGCCGGTCGACAAACCAAGCTTGCGGAGCCACGCTGACCGCGATGGTCTCGGTGTCGCTACCGCTATCACCTCCGCACGAGGTGAGAAGCAGAAGTGTGAGGAGCAGGGGCCAAGTCTTTTTCATACACCGGTTGCGCTGTAGATAAGGAAGGCATTGTATGCCAAAAAGATCAGGAGCATACCGAGCCCTTCGCCCCGCGTGATGCGGTTGTTGCCCACCCAGCGTGCCACACCGAACGCTATGAGTACGGCAGCCAGCTGCATGAATAGGTCGAGATGAGTAAACTGTAGGTCCTTCATCGGGCTGACTGTGCCGGCAATACCGAGGACGAAGAATATGTTGAATAGGTTGCTGCCAATGGCGTTTCCTACAGCGATGCCGACGTTTTTCTTGATCGCTGCCACGATCGAGGTCGCCAGCTCCGGCAGGGAGGTGCCCCACGCCACCAGCGTCAGACCGATCAGCGTATCGCTCACGCCCAGAGAGACGGCTATCTCAGACGCATTGTCCACAAACAACTGACCTCCATAGACCAGCCCTACCAGCCCGCCAATCATCATGAAGATGTCGACCCACACCCCTCTTTTTGGTGCTTCGACCTCCTCACCCTCCGTCTCGTGTCTGCCGCGTAGCGCCATTATGAGGGTGTAGAGGATGAAGAGTCCGCCGAGGAGGACTAGCATGATCGCCTCCACTCTCGTGATGTTATTGTCGGGAGAGCCGTCCAGCACTCTGTCCGAGAGAACCACGACAAGGACGATGGCGGCAAAGATGGCGATGGGGATGTCGTAGTTGCGGGAGTTGCGGTCCACGGGCAGCGGCGAGATCATGGCTGCTATACCCAGGACGGCAAGGATGTTGAAAATGTTGCTACCTATCACGTTCCCCACCGCAATACCTCCGGCAGACTCGGTGCCGGCAATCAAGCTCACGGTGAGCTCCGGAGCACTGGTCCCAAAGGCTACGATGGTCAGTCCCACCACCAGCTGCGGGATGCGGAAGCGGGTCGCAATCGATGCCGCACCATCGGTGAGGTAATTGGCACCAACTGTCACGAGGGTAAGCCCTACGAGTACAAGGAGAAAATTAGTCCACATGGAGGTCATCAAGTGTAGGGAGTACCAAGTCTCTTGGGTACTCCAGGGGATTTACGGATCCATACTCGGGCAGGTGGACAAAGAGGTGCTCTATGTCTGTCTTGCCGTGAAGAAATCGGGCGGAGTTGATCACGCCTCCATGGCAGAAGACGGCTATCCGCTCGGCTTTTGTCGTGCGGAGCTCCTCTATGAAGTCTCGCACACGACCGATGAAGGTGCGCAGCGTCTCCCCTTTGGGCGGGTGCGCCATACCCAGGTGTGTCGCATAGCTGATGAAGTCCAGACCGTCCGGTAGTGAGAGGGTAGGGATGATCTCATCCCAGGTCTTCATCTCCCAGGCTCCGAAGTCACGCTCCCGGATCCGAGGGTCTATGGTCGGCGAAAAGCCACAGTGCAGTGCAAGCTTGTGTGCTCTGCTCAGTGGGCTGGCGTAGACCGCATCATACTCGCGGCCCTTGATGGTTTCGTGGACTTTGTCTGCTTCTTCCACGAAAGATTCGGATACATTCACATCACTTCTGCCGTAGCATATATTGGTGCCGGTCACCTCTAGGGAAGTGTGACGTATCCACTCTATTATTTGCATATCTGTACTTTGTTTTCTGGTTTAACAACACAAAGATACCAAAAAGCCCACCGCTATAGAATAATGTGAGCTCAATGTCTGGGGGCATCATATTAGAAATTCCACCTATTTTTTACCGGCATATCGAGCAAAAAAATTTGATGGATAGTAGCGAAAAGTTTCCAGTAGGAAAGAAAACGGTTTCACGGATAGAAGCGAACGGTTTCCAGTACTAAACTATTCGGCAGCACCCCGTAGGGGTGCCTCCTTCCTAGCCCGGGTGTCGAGGTGCTGCGCACCTCGACACCCGGGCTACGAACAAACGACCCCTAGCGGGGTCGGCAGACCCCATCCGCTTCACCAAACATCTCAACCCTGTGGCGACCCCTGCGGGGTCGGGGCCTTTCCCCGGGGTCTTCGGCGCTTCGCACCTCGACACCCGGGCTAGGGAGAAACGACCCCTGGCGGGGTCGGCAGACCCGTTCTCCCAGATCATCTGAATAATAATTATAATGTGACGAAACATTGGGTGGGCAGCACCCCGCAGGGGTCGCCATCGGGGCGAGTCTTTTGCAGCAAAAAAGGGTGTGCCGCACGTGCGACACACCCTTCTACGTTTATGCTTTACTATGAGCACGCGGCTCATAGAGCGGCATTTGTCTTAGGCATTCACCTTTGCGATGTGAGCTGCCATGTCGAGCATCTTGTTGGAGAAGCCGATCTCGTTGTCGTACCAAGAAACAACCTTCACGAAGGTGTCCGTCAGTGCGATACCGGCTTTTGCGTCAAAGATGGAGGTGTGCTTGTCACCCAGGAAGTCGCTGGATACGACTGCATCCTCGGTGTAGTCGAGTACACCCTTCATCTCGCCCTCTGCTGCCTTCTTCATAGCTGCGCAGATCTGCTCGTAGGTAGCGGGCTTCTCAAGGTTGACGGTGAGGTCTACTACAGATACGTCCAGAGTAGGCACGCGCATAGACATACCGGTCAGCTTACCGTTGAGCTCGGGGATTACTTTACCTACCGCCTTTGCAGCACCGGTAGAGGAGGGGATGATGTTGCCGCTGGCAGCACGTCCGCCACGCCAGTCCTTCTTGGATGGACCGTCTACAGTCTTCTGAGTAGCAGTAGTGGAGTGTACGGTGGTCATCAGACCGTCCTTGATGCCAAAGTTGTCGTTGAGGACCTTAGCGATGGGAGCAAGGCAGTTGGTGGTGCAGCTTGCGTTGGAGATGATCTTGGTACCCTTTTCGTACTTGTCGTGGTTCACGCCGTATACGAACATGGGGGTGTCGTCCTTGGAAGGAGCAGACATGATCACATACTTAGCACCTGCCTTGAGGTGTGCCTCAGCCTTTTCCTTGGTCAGGAATAGTCCTGTGCTCTCGCATGCGATGGTCGCACCTACCTCGTCCCACTTTAGGTTGGCAGGGTCCATTTCCTGGGTGCAGCGTACTTTCTTGCCGTTCACGATCAGGAGGTTCTTCTCGGCGTCGAAGTCTACGCTGCCGTTGAAGCGACCGTGCATGGTGTCGTACTTGAGCATGTATGCGAGGTAGTCTACGTCGAGCAGGTCATTGATACCTACTACCTCGATGTCGTCGCGCTCCATAGCTGCGCGGAAAATAAAGCGACCGATACGGCCAAAGCCGTTGATACCTATCTTTACCATAGTTTCTGTGTTGAATTTGTTTATTGAATTATTGTCTAGTCAGTTCTTTTATCTTTCTAACTGTCTCAAAAGCACTACAAAGATACTAAATTCTCTTCAGCCGTCCATAAAATTGAGGATTTTTATCCCCATAAAGGGTGGATAGCTGCCCGGATGCCAACTCTTTAGACTTTTTTGTGGATAATCAACCAAGCCGATGGGAAATGCCCCGTGCCGTCATTTGCTCCGATGGAGTCGGGTGGTGAGCTTGCGACGGACGGGGATGTCGTACAGCTTGAGCGCAAGGTAGCCTACGAGGAGGGCCAGCGCATAGACACCGAGGACGATCGGCCACGTCTGACCGAAGGTGTACTCGTTTCTCCAGAGCCATGCGTAGAAGTAGTACATGATCGGGTAGTGGGCGATGTAGAGCGGATAAGAGAGGTCGCCGAGGAAGCGGTAAGCCCGCTCGCTGCGGAGTGTCGTGGGCTGTGCCGAGGCTCCGATGTAGACCAGTAGCGGGAAGACCAGGATGATGCAGAGTGCGTCGTAGAGACCGTTGAGCCAGGGCATCTGTCCGCCACCAATATGAGGCATGGAGAGTACCATGATGATGGCAGCCGACGCGTACCAGAAGGCTCCCTTGATCGGACGCTTGGATCGGGGTAACCGGGCTAGGAGGAGTCCGGTCGTGTAGGCAAAGAGCAGCCGCAGCATGCCACCGACGAAGCCGGTACCTGCCAGTGACCAGCCGCTGCCCAGGTTGCCAACACCAGAGTAATCGCCTAGAGCAAACCAGAGCAGCCCCACGCCTGAGGCTCCGGCTAAGGCACCCAGCCACTTGGTGGGCAACCGGTGGAGGAAGAGTCCGTAGAGGATGTTACCGATGTACTCAAAGAAGAGCGACCACGAGGGACCATTGAGCGGAAACATCTCGCCGAAGCCTCGTATCTCTGCGCCGGCACCCGGTGCGGCGGGGATCATCAAGAGATGCATGAGGAAGGAGAGCAGTACCATGGAGAGGGCTACCTTGGTGCCGTCCCACTGCACACCACCCTGGAGCAGGAAGGAGACGACGCCTAGGAGTGCTCCGAGGATGACCAGAGGATGGAGGCGGATCAGGCGCCTTTTGAAAAAGTTGCCCAGCGAGAGTGTCCCTTTTCGCAGTCGGTCGTCGTAGGCATAACCCATCACGAAGCCGGAGAGAATGAAGAAAAAGTCTACGGCAAGGTAGCCGTGGTTGAAGTGCTGAGTGACAGGAGAGGTGGCGTAGCCCTCAAAGATGTGGTACCAGACCACCATCAAGGCGGCGACGCCACGTAGCCCGTTGAGTAGCTCGTAGTGGGGCTTGGTATCTGCGAATGCGGCTGCTGAGGGGTGCAGGGATGGGTTCATGGGTGTTGGATTAGTCTTTGTTCGTTGGTTTGAAAGAAGTCCCAAGCCACCCGTGCCTGGTGGATGAGCATCTGCATTCCGTTTTGAGCCGATGTGCCGCGCTGCAACCCCTCCAGGAGGAAGGGGGTAATGGCGGGGTTGTAGTTGAGGTCGTAGAGGTGGGCGTCGACCCGTAGCGTGTCGTAGGGCAGTGGGGGCTTCTCCTGAGGCAGGCGTGCGGTGCCGAGGGGAGTGGCGTTGACGATCAGGTCGTATGCACCGAGCCCCGTCTCCCGAAGGTGGTCATAGGTGAGGTCGCCTCTCGAGGAACGTGAGACCACACAGGTATCGATGCCCAGATCCCGGAGGGCGTAAGCAACCGACTTTGCCGCTCCTCCCATCCCCAGAACAAGGGCTCGGCTGATGGAGTGTAGGTGCAGGGAGTGCCGAAACCCCTGCCAGTCCGTATTGGTTCCCCACAGGGTCCCGTCGGCGAGCCTGCGGACGCAGTTGACCGCCCCCAGTGCTTCCGCATCCGGAGTGAGGTGGTCCAGCAGAGGGATGACCTGCTCTTTGTAGGGCGTTGTGACCATCAGCCCGCCCCATTGGTCGTCCGAGCGGAGCGACCGGATAGCCTCTCCGAGGTCGTCTGTCTGAATGTACCGAAAGGTATGTTCCGTCGACGAACCCCATATCCCCTCCTCAAAGATCTCCTTTGAGCGAGAGTGTCGGAGGTATTTGCCTACCAGCCCGTAGATCATCCTTCGAGGTCTTGGGCAAGGAGCTTGATGAAGTGCAGTTTGTTCCTCTCTAGTTCGTCCTCGAACCGTCCCTTGTAGCCGATGTACAGCACGCATACGCCGGGGAAAAACTCACGGTAGTACGTGTTTTTGAAGCCGGCTTGTTGCATTAGGTACTCCATGACGGCGCGGTTGGGCGCCTCCTCTATACTGTCGCCGAGGTAGTCGTAGGCGGAAATGTCCGACCCAAAAAGCCGAGCCATGGTGGGGATCACTGCCTGTGCGTGGATCTGGTATAGGCTGTTGAGCAGACCGGGCTCCGGGGGGCAAAGCTCCAGGATAGCGCAGATGCCACCGGGCTTGAGCACCCGGTGCATCTCGCTAAATCCTTTGGGAATGTTGGCAAAGTTGCGCACGCCAAAAGCACAAGTCACCGCATCGAAGGTGTTGTCCTCGTACGGAAGGTCGGTGGCGTCCACCACGGCTATCTTGACCTGCTCTGTCAGATCTTCGTTCAACGCTTTGTAGAGAGCGTGAAAGAGCATCTTCTGTGAGAGGTCGGCGGCTACCACCGTGGCGCCGGGCAGCTTCTTGGCGAGGGCGATGGAGACATCTCCCGTGCCGGCTGCGAGGTCCAGTACCAGCCCGGGTTGCTCGGCGGCTACTCGTCTGACCAGCTCCTTGCGCCACAGTCTGTCCATGCCAAAGGAGTTGACCTTGTTGAGCAAGTCATACTGCGGAGCGATGAAGTCGAACATCTCTTTGATGCGACCGGTGAAGTTGGACGATTCTTTTGTTGGTGCTGCCATAGTGGTGGAGTGGTGTTTGTGGGGTATCTCTTTACTGCTCGTTGAGCCAGGCGGTGAGGTTGCGCTCGATGCGTCCCTCGAGGTCGTCGGTCGGGTGCTTCACGAACGTCTCGCCCGTGATGTGCTCGTACAGTTCGATGTAGCGCTCTGTGACACTTGCGCAGTACTCCGGGGTCATCTCGGGGACTGCCTGTCCCTTCTCGCCTTGGAAGCCGTGGTCGATCAGCCACTTGCGTACAAACTCTTTGCTGAGCTGACGCTGGGGCATTCTTTTCTCGAAGAGCTCTTCGTAGCTGTCGGCGTAGAAGTACCGGGAGGAGTCCGGGGTGTGGATCTCGTCGATCAGCATGATCTCGCCATCCTTGATGCCAAACTCATACTTCGTATCCACGAGGATCAGTCCCCGCTTCTTGGCAATCTCCGTACCGCGCTCAAAAAGCTTGTAGGTGATCTCCTCCAGCTGCTTGTAGTGCTCCGCACTGACCAGTCCTTGGCGGACGATCTCCTCGGGGGTGATGTTCTCGTCGTGTCCGCTGTCTGCCTTGGTGGTGGGGGTGATGATCGGGTGATCAAACTTCTGGTTTTCCACCAGTCCCTCCGGCAACTTCACACCGCAGAGGTCGCGCTCTCCGGCTTGGTAAGCCCGCCAAGCACTACCGGTGATGTAGCCGCGGATGATCATCTCGATCTTGAGGGGCTCACACTTGTGTCCCACGGTGACCATGGGGTCCGGGGTTGCGATCTTCCAGTTGGGGACGATGTCCTTGGTCGCATCCAGGTTGGTCGCTGCTATCTTATTCAGGATCTCTCCCTTGTAGGGGATGCCCTCGGGGAGGATGACGTCAAAGGCGGATATCCGGTCCGTCACTACCATTACGAGGCGGTCGTCTTCGAGGGTATAGACATCCCTCACTTTGCCATGATAGACGCTCTTCTGTCCCGGGAGCGAAAGGTTTGTTTTGGTCAGTGCTTGTGCCATGATATTATTTACTTATAGGTTCTGTGTATTGTCGTTTCCTTTGTCGTGCCTTTGCTCGTCTGCTTCGTAGGCATCGACTATCTTTTTCACGAGACCGTGCCGCATGATGTCCGTGCGGTCAAAGTCTATCCATCCGATCCCCTCTGTGTGTCTCAAAATATGCTTCGCCTGCCGCAGTCCCGACTTCATCCCGCGTGGAAGGTCGATCTGACTGGCGTCCCCCGTCACGATCATCTTGGCGTTGAGCCCCAGACGGGTGAGAAACATCTTCATCTGGTGGGTCGTGGTGTTTTGTGCTTCGTCCAGGATCACCACCGCCTCATTGAGCGTTCGTCCGCGCATAAAAGCGAGGGGGGCTATCTGGATCACTCCGGTCTCCATGTACTCGCGGAGCTTATTGCCCGGGACCAGCTCCATCAGTGCATCGTAGAGCGGCTGGAGGTAGGGGTCGAGCTTTTCTTTCATCTCTCCGGGGAGGAAGCCGAGCTTCTCCCCCGCCTCAACGGCAGGGCGGCTGAGGATGATGCGGCGCACCTGCTTGTTGCGTAGCAGCTTGACTGCCATCGCTATCGCCAAAAACGTCTTGCCGGTCCCTGCCGGTCCGGTGGCAAAGACGAGGTCGTGTGCCTGTACCAGCTCCACCATACGCTCTTGGTTGGCGGTCCGAGCGACGATCGGGCGTCCCGATGCTCCGTAGAGGATCACATGGTCGCTCTCCTTGTGCTCCACGATATTGCCGTGCGCCATCTCTGCGACGACGGTCTCGGGCAGGTCGTTGTACTCCACCGCATACTTCTCCAGCTGATGTAGGAGCTTGAGGAAGTGGTCCGTCTCCTTTGGCTCGCCGATCACCTTCATGACGTTGCCCCGAGCCATCAGACGTAGCTTGGGGTGCAGCTCGCGCAGCGCCACGAGGTTGCGGTTGTTGATGCCGTAGAAGACCGCCGGGTCAGCCTCCTCGAGGAGGTATATCCTTTCGTTCATTTGCTCTCTTTCTTCAGCAGTATATTCTCCACGCCCTCCCGCAGATCCTTCATCGGCAGAGCACCCACGCTCAGTGTGGGTATCTCCCTCATCGGGATAAAGAGCAGGCTGGGGTACGCCTGTATGCCTAGGCGGCGAGCCAGGTTGGGGGCATCTTCGCCGTTGATGGTGTAGATGATGATCTGCTCCGGATACTCCTTTGCCAGTCGCTTCAGTCGGGGCTTGAGGGTCTTGCAGTGGATGCACCAAGGGGTGTAGAAGTCCACTATCGCCGGCTTCTCGCCCAGGTACTTCCACGGACCGCCGGCTCGGAAGTCGTAGACTTTCTCTGCAAACTCGTTCGGGGTCAGCTCCACGACCTCCTGAGCCTGTACCCCGAGGGCGCACAGACTGAGCATGCCGATGAGCAGTATGAGGAGTGATCGTCTCTTTGCCATGTCACAAAGTTAACTATTTTACCCCTAAAATCTGACCTATGGATCTATTCTGACCGGGGTAAATGAGTCGAGGGTGTATGTTGTTGATATACAGTTGGATGGACGGTTTCGTGAAGGCGGACGGCTGATCGCAAAAAGTTTCCAGTAGGAAACCGTTCTCTTCTATCCGTGAAACAGTTTGCTTTCCTACTGGAAACATTTCTCTTCTATCCGTCAAATTTTTTGGCGTGTCGCTGAGTGCAAAAAAAACATCAGGCTCCCGGGCTGTCGGGCTCTTGCTCAGTAGTACCGGTACTCCCGCTCGCATACTTCGGTGGCGACTCCGTCCTCGTAGGTTATTCTCTTGAGCCAGTTCCCTTTGCTGTCGTAGGTGTAGACGTATGTGTCTGTGCTCAGAAGTACTTCATCGGAGTTGTACCTGCTTTTTTCTGTGTAATTTCCTTTGTCATCGTACCCCTTGTACTTTATTTTTGAGTAGAATGCTCCACCGTAGGCATGCAAGTCTGCTTCTGTCTGATTCCCTTTGCCATCATGCTTGTATTCCCACTTCAGCAGAAGTGTTCCATCGGAGTCGTAGTGGTTGAGTCCCGTGCGGTATCCTTTGTCATCATACGTGTATTCCGCTCTCTCTGTATTTGTCTGTAATTCGTAGCGGTTTCCTGCCATGCGGTTTGCTGCTGTGCGATTCCCTTTGTCGTCGTATTCGTAATCCCATTTTGCTAGAAGTGTTCCATCGTACTTGTACAAGTTCCCCTCTGTACGGATCCCATTGTCGTCGTATTCGAACTTCCATTTTCGCTCAAGGGAGCCATCGTCGTCGTAGTGGTTTACTTCTGTCAGATTTCCTGCGGTGTTGTATGTTCGGATGGTGGCTGCTGTCATCTCTCCTTTCACGACCTCTCCGAACTTCTCTACTGCGGTGTAGGTGTACTCTGAGTATGACTCGACTTTTCCTTTCAGATTCTCTCGCAGCAGGTCGTTCTTTTTCTCATATGGGCTACACCCCACGAGCAAAAAGAGGCACGTGGCGAGTAGGGTGAGGCGTATCGGGTGGTGGGTGGATTCTTTCATGATGGATAGGTGTTTTATAAGTCTTGCGGGTCGAAGAGGGAGGGCCGACAGGGTCCGAAGGAGCGTCGGTGCAGGGGGGTGATCCCATGGGCACGGATGGCGGCTCGGTGCTCGGCGGTGCCGTAGCCGGCGTTGTGCGTCCAGCCGTACTCGGGGTAGGTCTCTGCGGCGACCTCCATCAGGTGGTCGCGGTGCACCTTGGCGAGGACGGAGGCGGCTGCAATACTGGCGACACGACTGTCGCCCTTGATGATGGTCTCGTAGGGGATGGAGGTGGTGTGGGGCTTGAAGCGGTTGCCATCGATGAGCAGGTGCTCCGGCTGCGGAGTGAGGCCCCGGATGGCACGCTCCATGGCTAGGAAGGTGGCGGATAGGATGTTGTACCGGTCGATCTCCTCGACGGTTGCTTCGCCGATGCTGTAGGTGATGGCTTGGGCGATGATGGCTTGGGCGAAAGCTCTGCGCCGTGCGGGGGTGAGCTGCTTGGAGTCGTTGAGCTCCGGTAGGTCAAAGTCCTCCGGCAGGATGACGGCTGCGGCACAGACCGGTCCTGCCAGGCATCCTCTGCCTACCTCATCGACCCCGGCTTCGAGCCGACCGGGTACCAAGCGTATGGGCAGAGGTCGGTCGATCATCACTCTCCCCGCAGGGGCTCTACATGGATGGAGATGTGGGTGTCGTCGCCAAAGCGGTCGCGTATCAGTCGCTCCGCCCGGATGGTGAGCTCGTGTGCATCGTACAGACTGGTGCTGCCATGGGTGCGGATGTCCATCTCTATCGCCATGGTGTCGCTGCCGATCATGCGGGTGCGGAAGTTGTGGGGATCGTAGATGCCCGGGACCTGTGAGACCAGCTCCTTGATCTCCTGCACGACCTCGTCCGGGACACTGGCGTCGGTGAGGGGGTAGATCGATGAGCGGATGATATCGATGGCGGTCTTGGCGATGAAGCCGGCAACAATAATGGTGGCTATCGGCTCGGTGAGTAGGGCGTTTCCGCCAAAGAACTTGGCGCAAAGGATGCTGGCGGAGACAGCGAAAGCACTGTAGATGTCCATGCGGTGGTCCTCAGCCTGTGCGGCGAGTGCTTCGGAGGCGGTCTCCTGCCCCTGTATGCGGGTGTACCAATATGCTACGGACTTGGTCACGAGGGTGATGAGCGCCACGATGAGTGCCACGTACTTGGGCTCCGGAGGCAGTGTGCCGGACTCAAAGAAGTCGCCCAGGGTAGTGATGGACTGTACGACGATCATGATGGCAGCAATGAGCATGGTCAGACCGATGAGCAGGGCTGCCAGGGTCTCAAACTTCCCGTGCCCGTAGGCATGGTTTTCGTCCCGTGGCTTCGCTGAGATCTTTAGGAAGAGGTAGACGACGGCATTGGCGAGGACGTCGCCCAGAGAGTTGATCGAGTCTGCAATCAGTGATGAGCTCCTGCCGAGGATGCCGGCAGCCAGCTTCACCGGAGCGAGGATGATATTGACGCTTGACGAGACAAGGTAAGCACGCTGCTTTTGCTTGTCAGTGCCTTTTACTCTCTTCTCTGACATATGATTTGGTCTTTGTACGACAGCTTGATGAGTCGGTACTGATTGGTGCCGGTCTGCGGGAGTATCTTTTCGTAAAAGATGGGGATCTTGCTGAGGTCCTCCTCCAGCGTGCCCAGCCCGTGTAGCTCAAAGATGTAGTCCCCCACCCGTGGGTAGAGGTGGACCTTGCGGTCGGAGACGATGTCGATGAGCGAAAAGAAGTGCCGGTACTCCTTGCTCTCGTGCAGGTAGGTGGCGAGGGGGTACAGGGTACTCTGCACGATGGAGTCGGTCAGCATGCCAATCGCTACGGGGACGTAGGCGGCTGAACCGATGCGTCCTCGGATGGAGATGCCCTCGTCGTCCATGAAGTAGGTCTGACCATCGCGGTAGAAACGGATGATCGGGGTGCGCTCCAGGATGTTGATGTTGAGCGTGCGTGTGGCGGGCGATACGTAGGCGCAGGCGTAGCGGACATACGGGATCTCACGGACGAGCTCCTGCTCGAGGTGTGCCGTACGGATGGGCATGCTGCTGCTGTCCGTGAGGGAAAAGGGTAGCAGGTCGGTCACCTCCGTCTGGCGGAGAAAGGAGCTCTCCTGTGACCCGCCTAGGATGTTGACGCGGGTCTTGTAGGGAAAAACCGCAAAGCGTGCCTGCCTCCGAGACAGGGGGTAGCTGCCGATCAGGATCAGAGCGAGGATACCGGCGGCCATGAGGAGTAGGCTCTGTATGACTCGGTGCTTACTCACTGAAGTGGCGGATGACTTTGGGGATTTCGAACTCAATGTCTCCGGCACCCATCATCACAAGGATGTCGAAGGGGTGGTGCGCCTCCAGCTCCGGGATCAGCTCTTCCTTGGTGACCGCGGCCTTGTGCTCCGCCTGTATGTGCGGTAGGATGGCGTCCGAGGTAATCCCGGGGATGGGCTCTTCGCGTGCCGGGTAGATGGGTATGAGGAGGACATCGTCTGCTACCGACAGTGCTTCGCCAAACGCCCGGAGGAAGTCGCGGGTGCGACTGTAGAGGTGGGGCTGAAAGACGACAGTGACATGGTGGTCGGGGTAGAGCTTGTGGATGGAGTCCAGTGAGGCGCGTATCTCGTCGGGGTGGTGGGCGTAGTCATCGATGACTACGCGCCCGTCCGGGAGAGTGGTGCGCTCAAAGCGACGGTGAGCTCCGAGGAAGGTGCGGAGCCCCTGACGCAGTTCGTCCTCTGTAGCACCCAGCTTTTGTGCCAGTGCCAGAGCGGCGGTGGCGTTGAGGACGTTGACCTCAATGGGGGTACCGATCCGGAGTTTTTCGAAGATCCCGCCGGGGAAGTGCCAGTCGAAGTAGAGCTCGCCTCTATCGTAGGTGAGGTGGCTGTAGTGGTAGTCGCTACTCGCTCTCTGCCCATAGGTGAAGCGCGTGACGCCGTCCGGGTGTGAGTGGATGAGGGCATCCTCGTGGACGAGCAGAGTCCCTCCGGATGGGATGAGCCCGGCAAAGTGGTCAAAAGCCTCGTGAAATGCTTCTGCCGTGCCGTAGATGTCTAGGTGGTCCGGCTCCGTCGCCGTGATGATGGCGTGGTCGGGATGAAGCTGGTGGAACGACCGATCGTACTCATCCGCCTCCACCACGACGTAGGGACTGGCTTCGTCCAGAAGGAGGTTGGAGCGGTAGTTGAGCGATATTCCTCCGAGAAAGGCGTTGGTACCGATGTGTGAAGACCGTAGGAGGTGCGTCAGGAGGGTACAGGTGGTCGTCTTGCCGTGAGTGCCGGCGACGCAGAGCGCCCGGTGCCGGCGAGTGATCTCGCCGAGTACCTTTGCGCGCTTGACCTGCGGGTAGCCATGTGCAGAGAAGTACTGCCGGAGCTGGTTGTCCTCGTGTATCGCCGGAGTGTAGACGACTTGAAAAGGTGCCGGAGCACGAAACTCCGGCGGTAGTTCGTCGGGGTTGTCTTGGTAAAGGATGTGGGCTCCCTGCTCCTCAAGGGCGATGGTATTGGGTGTGCGCACTCGGTCGTACCCCCCGACGGTATAGCCGTAGTAGAGGAAGTAGCGTGCCAGAGCGCTCATGCCGATGCCTCCAATCCCGACAAAAAATACGGGTGTCTTATCGTTGGTCATAGGAGTAGCTCTAGTTCGTCGACGATATGCTCGGCAGCGTTGGGTAGCGCCATCGTGAGGGCGTTTTGGCTCATGGTGGCGAGTTCGCTGTCGTTGTGTATCAACTCCAGAGCCGTACCGATGAGTTGCTCCACGGAGTCGCTATCCTTGATGAGTACTGCTGCCTCCTTAGACGCAAGTGCCTGAGCGTTTTTGGTCTGATGGTCTTCGGCGACGTTTGGCGAAGGAACCAGTATCGTAGGCATGCCCAGTAAGGTTAGCTCGGAGATGGATCCGGCACCGGCACGCGATACGACCAGGTCGGCAGTGGCGTAGGCGAGGTCCATCCGGCTGACGAAATCCCGTAGGTGTACGTTTGCCGGAAGCGAGAGCTGCTTTGCTTCGTCGTAGTAGCCCTTGCCGCACTGCCAGAGTACCTGTACCTCTTTCTCCTCAGCCAGGCGGGGCAGACTGTGGATCACGCTGTCGTTGATGGAGCGAGCACCGAGGCTGCCACCGAGTACCAGAAGCGTCTTCTTGGTAGGATCTAACCCCAGCTCGGAGTACGCCTCGGGGTCATGCTTGGGGACTTCGGTCAGGGCAGCACGTACGGGGTTCCCGGTGAGGACGATCTTCTTGGCTTTTGGAAAGTATCGCTCCATGTTTGGATAAGCGACGCAGACGGTCTCTGCTCGCCGTCCTACGAGCCGGTTGGTCTTGCCGGCGTATGAGTTTTGCTCCTGTACGAGGATCGGTATGCCGCTCTTCGAAGCTGCGAGCAGGGTGGGCGCACTGGCGTAGCCTCCTACCCCTACGACCACCTCCGGGTGAAAGTCTGCGAGGTAGCTCCGTGCTATCTCTATGCTGCGGAGGAGATGCTTCATGGTGCGGATCTTGCTGAATAATCCGCCACCGCGCTCCAGCCCCTGTACCGGGAGCAGACGGATGGAGTAGCCCGCTGCCGGGATACGCTCAGCCTCCATGCGTCCCTCTGCCCCGACAAAGAGGAGGTCACACTCCGGGTAGCGCCGCTGTATCTCTCCCGCTATCGATAGTGCGGGGAAGATGTGTCCCCCTGTTCCCCCTCCACTGATGATTACTCGCTTCATGACTGTTGTCTATAGTTCGTCGTATGATGATTCCGGATCGTCCATCTCCGGGATGCGCTCCATCTCCACCTCGGGCATTCCCTCTATGTCGCTGGCGGCGGCATCCCTCTTGAGGTTGGCCTCTTTGATCTCTCTGCTTACGCTGAGTGCCATCCCAAAGAGCATGGACATGAAAAGATAGCTACTCCCTCCCTTGCTGATGAATGGCAGGGTCTGACCGGTTACCGGCAGAAGGTTGGCAGCCACCATCATGTTCATCACCGCCTGCGAGGTGATGATGAGTCCCACCCCCATCAGGAGGAGGGTTTTGTACATGCTCCTGGACTGCCTGGCGAGCTGCCCGCAGCGCCAAAAGAACATGATGTACATAAAGATGAGAAACAACGACCCAAAGAGCCCGTACTCCTCCACCACCACGTTGTAGATGTAGTCGGAGAACGCAGCCGGCAAAAACTGACGCAGCTCGCTCTGTCCCGCTCCCACACCGGTGACACCGCTGTTGGCGATTGCTTTTTGTGCAGACACCACCTGGTAGTCCATGCCCATGATGTCATCGTAGGTGTTTTCGTCGATGGGCTTGAATGCCTTGTCCATGAAGCGCGAGATACGGTTTTGCCCGGTAGCGGAGCGTCCGATCTCTGCGTTTTTGGGCATGAGTGCGTGTGCGCCTAGGAAGATGAGCATCGCCACGACCCCGAAGCCTAGGATGTAGAGCATCCACTTGGAGTTGGCACCACCGATGAAGCACAAGATGTAGACCATGGCAAAGATGAAGGCCGCCGTGGAGATGTTTTCAAAGAAAATGAGCCCGATCACCAGCAGTACCGGTCCCCATATCCTTACAAACGTCTCGACCGATGCGTGCTCACCATTCTTCCCTCTGAGGCAGCTCGCCACATAGTTCACGATGGCTACCTTTGCAAACTCCGACGGCTGCAGGGTGAACCCCCCTATCTGTATCCAGCGCTTACCCTCATTGAGCTCTGTCCCTCCTACGAGGGTCCACACCAGCAAGAGGATCGCAGCGATCATCATAGCACCGGACAGCCACCGGTAGTAGCGTGTCGGCACACGTGCCATGGCGCTGACGAGGATAAAGGAGACCACAATCAGCAGCATGTGCTTCATAAACTCTCCATAAAAAGCCCTGCCGTACATCTCTGCAGCAAACGCCTCCTGGCTGATGGCGGAGAAGACCACCACCATGCTTCCGATCATTAGTCCCAGCAGGATCACCCAGATCGTCGTGTCGCCTACGAAGAGTCGGGATGCTTTCTGAGCCAGCGATGAGCGGTTTGGGCTCCTCGTTTCTGCCGTGTATGTTGCTTGCTCTGCCACCTGTGTCTACAGCCTTAGTTCGATCTTTGCGTAGTTATAGACCGCCTCCTTCTTCCCGTTGCTGGTCACTTTTCGCACCAGGATCACGTAGGTCGATCCGGGACGGTAGAGCTCATCAAACTCCCCCAGGCTCTTTAGAGACAGAGCGGTGTGCAGCCCCTTCAGCTTCTCGATCACTTCGAGGGAGTGAGTCTGTGGGAGCTGCTCCAGCTCGTACACGACAAAGTTGCCAAACCGATCCTTCTGGTTGTCAACCAATAGATAGAGCGGCTTGGACTTCAAAAACTCCGGTTGCCCATCTGTCACGCATCCCGCCAGTAGCAACCCGAGACAAAGGAATAAAAAGAGTCTTCTCAAAGTATTGTTCTGATCCTATATTTACAGAGTCCCTTACTGATCTCTTGTCCGGTCGTCTTAGTTGAGCGCATACCCATAGAGATCGTTGATCTCGTCCTGGTATCTGCTCAGGATCACCGCCCGCTTAGCCTTTAGGCTGTTGGTGAGCTGACCATTTTCGATCGTAAAGGGCTCCGGTATGATATAAAACTTCTTGACCCGCTCATACTCGGCTACGTCGCGCAGAGCATGGTTGAGCCTTTCTTGCAAAAAGGCGGTCACCTCAGGGGACTTACGCAGGACCTCCGGGTCTTGCGGCAGGTCTGCTCCGCCCTCCTGCTCTCCGAGCAGCTTGGTGAGCTTGGACCAGTTGGGGTAGATCAGGGCGCTCACAAAGTTGCGCTTATCCGCCACCACCAGTGCCTGCTCGATGACCGAGTCGCTCACCATCAGCCCCTCCAGCATCTGTGGGGCTATATACTTGCCATTGGCAGTCTTGTAGAGATCCTTGGAGCGCTCCTTGAAGTACAGGTAGCCATCCTCATCTTGGGTGACGAGGTCGCCGGTCCTAAAGAACCCATCCTCCGTAAACGCCTTGGCATTCTCCTCTGGCTTGTTGTAGTAGCCGGTGGTGATGGACGATCCCTTCACCAGGAGCTCGCCTCCCGCCTCTTGGTCAATCCGTATCTGCAGGTGATCCAGGGGCTTGCCTATGCTGCCAAACTTGGTCTCCTCCGGCATGCAGTAGGAGACCGTCGCCGTCGTCTCCGTCGCTCCATACCCGTAGGCGATGGGGATCGCAAAGGAGAGCAAAAAGCCATGCACCTCCTTGCTCAGAGCCGCACCGGACACTGGGAAGAGGACGCCGCGGTCGATCCCTACGGTCTTTTTCACCAGCTTTAGGAGCGTCTTTTCGTACATTTTGTACTTCATTTTCAGCCCCAGGGGTGGGGTTTTCTCCTTTGCCAGGTATTCCATCTGGTACTCGTGGCACACCTTTAGGCAGTCCTGGCTGACGTGGTTGAGCGAGGGGGGCATGTGCTCCATCTTTTCTCGGACACCCAGGTACACCTTCTCCCAGAAGCGCGGCACATTGCACATGTAGTGCGGGCGTATCTCGGGGAGTGTGGTCGTGATTTGGTGCGGATCGGTATTGATGGCGATGATGATCCCACACTGCAGGCAGAGCAGGCACCACATTTTCTCAAAGATGTGGGTCATCGGCAAGAAGTTCATGCTGATGTTTTGTGCCTTGATCCCCGGCATGCCGGCGTGGTGGTTGATGGAGGTGGCGACGTTCAGATGGGTGAGGATCACTCCCTTGCTCTCACCACTGGTGCCGCTGGTGTAGAGGATGAAGGCGATGTCCTCCTCGCGGCTCTCCACACGGCGCTTCTCCACCTCATCCTGGCAGGACTTGCGCGCTCCTTTCTCCAGGAAGTCCGTGAAGTACATGCTCCGCTCATCCTCCGGAGCAAAGGTCACCTCCGGGTCATACGCCACGAGGGTGAGGTCGTGCGTCCGGGTGATCGGGTAGGCACAGTCGTACTGGCGCTGTCCGCCCACAAAGAGCAGACGCATGCCGGAGTCCTCCACGATGTACTTTACCTGACCGGTGGAGAGGGTCGCATAGAGCGGTACCCCATAGGCACGGATGCTCAGGCAGCCCATATCGGTGTACAAAAACTCCTTCATGTTTTCCGAGAAAACACCGACCGGCTCCTGTACTCCGATCCCAAATGCTACCAGCGCTTCCGCCGTGCGTTGGATCTGAGTACCCACCTCGTCCCACTTGAGGTTGCGCCACTTGCCTGAGTCGTCGTCACGTACCTTGAGGCAGGTGCTGTCGCCGTGGAGGGTCATCTTTTTTACGGGAAGAAGGGGAAGGGGGTAAGTCTTGTACATCCTTGTATAATTGTCTTCGAAGTCATCAACAGTCGGAGGTGCAGTCGCATTTCACCCGGAGGATGGACTCTACAAATCCATCTGCAAGGTACACATTTTCTGCGACCTTCTGAAAAAAAGCGAAGCCACTTGTCCCCTCCCGGATGGCGCACTCCGCCGCCGACGGCTTAGGCAGACGACCGGCATCAGTCGACCCCAATAGGGGTCGCATAATGTAGCCCGGGGTCAGACGCTCCTATCGTCGCTCTGACCCCGGGCTGTGCTCTACGAACCCGACATGCACCGGGGTAAATACCCCTTCTCGCTAGCCCGGCTCTGCCGGCCCAAGTAACCAAACGCCCCGACCTTATGGCGACCCCTGGCGGGGTCGTTTTGTTTTTGGAGGCAATCGTCTTTCCCCGGGGTCATCGTCGGGGCGTTAGCCCCTCCTCGACACCCGGTCTATGAAGGAGGCACCCCTGGCGGGGTGCTTCCGCCCCCCACCTCCTATCCAAAAGGGAGTATATTTAACGGAGCGAAAGGACGGGGACTGCCGACCCCGGAGGGGTCGTTTTTTCGTAGCCCGGGTGTCGAGGTGCGCAGCACCGAATATGGGGGAGGGAACGGGATGTGCAGAAAGGTGATGAGGGGAAATTGGGTGTAAGTGGCTGATTGGTGGGGTATTGTGTGGTTTTGGCTATTGGGGTGAGTGTTGAAACGAAATGTGCATTTTGGTTGATTTCAGGTTGATTTTTGGAGGAGTGTTCGAGGGGTGTTCGAGTTGATGGTGTTGATGTGTTGTGAATAAGTCCTCAAAGGGGTTGGTTTTGGGGTTGGTTTGAATGGATGATGGATGGGGCGATGGCTCACAAAGCTTAATTGTATGGGCTTTGTGGGCTTTTTCTTTGTCCTTTCGGCTGGTTGTGTTTGAATGGTGTCCTAGTGATTGGCGAGGGCAGGAATTCTAAGAGAAAAAGAGGCGTTTTAAGGGTGGCGTTCGGAAGGAAATCGGACGGTAATAAGATAACTGAAACCACTTAGGGTATGCATTAGGGTATGCAAAAATGAGTTTAGGGTATGCATTGGAAAAACTCCAGCCAAAAACGGATTGTGTTTTAGGGTATGCAGAAAAGTAGTTTAGGGTATGCAGTAGTTGGTATATTTTTCGTCTCTGTATATATGTAGATATACGGTTGTCTATTGTGTAGTGGCTCCTTTGCGTATGTTATTGAGGGGTAAATGCCACACTATGACATATGTAAGTGTACACTCAAATGAATTGCAACCCATTGATATATAGATAGATGCATATAAAAGTGGCATTTGGTGTGCGACACACCTGTTTAGCCCATATTATTGTATCGAATAGTGAACTTGATTAGTGCGATGTGCTGAATGTGCCTTATCTCGACGTCGCGTGGGCTGTAGTGTTCGTTGTTTGAGACTAGGGTTACTTTGTTTGGATCGGACTTGTGCTTGTGTACCCACTTGACGGTGATGTAAATGTCCCCGTCTTCATTTATACTGATGAGGTACATATCTCCATAGTGTATATTCTGGATGTCGTGTATGATTTTGTACGCCACTATATCACCGCTTTTTACCAGCGGGTACATGGAGTCCCCGGTAACATTGAGAGCACCATCACAGCTTGGCATATTGGGTATGTGAATTTTTCCGATCTCATACTCCGGCAATAGGTCGAGCTGCTGTAATACTCCTGCCGTCGCTTCAAGAGAATAGAGGGGTATGTACTGTTGTTCTTCTATTCTCTCTGTGTAGTCCGGGTGATGAATAGGAGTTATGATCGCCTCTTTCTCGATACTTGGTCTAATCATCTCGCCCTTGCCTGTGACAAGCCATTCCGGAGATACGTCCTCATAGTAGGCGAGAAATCTCGTCAGGTTATCCTCGCTTATACCGTTGTTTTGTCCAAGTATTCCCCTGGTCATCCCAGTTTCCTTGTAGCACTGGTATTGTGATATCCCCTTGTGATCAAGGTATTCTAGGATGTTCTTTTTGATGGGAGAAGAAATGTTCGAGTTTTCTTGCATAGTCCAAATATCTTGCATATCTTTGTCACGTGGTAAGATGATTACCGGGTCACAAATATACTGAAATAAGAAATGTCACGATACCGAGAGATTATGAGACGAATAATTGTAAGCCAAGAGACGCGAGAAAAACTGCGTACTGTGTTTGATGTCAGCGACAAGACTGTAAGCTTTGCGCTTAATTATCGTAGCGACAATGAACTTGCACAGAAAATCAGGATGCTTGCTCTGCAAAATGGTGGTAAGAGTACAGGTGGGGATATGGAGACCTTTTTTGCGGAAAACTACCTTGTTCAGCGATTTGGAGCAGATGTGGAGATTAGGGTTGACCTCACTAATGATGCTACCACTCTATCGAAGCGTGGTAAAGTGATCAAGGAGTTAAAAAACACCAAGATAGAGGAGCTCATGCGGCTTCAGCAAAAGGCACAGCTTCTGTCCCAGGTACTCTAGATGATGATATACTACGACAATAAGCTTTGCACCACCTATAGGGAGTGTTCCGGTGGGGACGATCCTATAGTGAAAGAGGGTACGTTACGGTCTTGGCTCTCACGAAGACTGGTATTGTATGCTAGGCGAGCTCAGGGTCGTGGGGTAAAAGCGTTGATAGATGTGGCGACCTTGCCGAAAGAGGTGCAGGATGCTTTGATTGAGCGATATGGTTTGCCCACGAAGCCAAAGATGATTATGGGCGATGAAGTAGAGATGACACGAGATGTCAAAGCCCTCGACTTCTACAACCGGCATCGGTACCAAGATAGAGATGGGAGTGAGCTCAGCTTGCCCAATGATCTGATTATGGAGTACACCCTGAATGCCAGCACCCTCAATACACTCATCCAAGAAGAGCGACGGCTCAAGATGCTCAGCAACAAACTCAATAATAAAAGGAGCGACATCCACAAACTCCTCCACCAGGCTTCGGAAGAGCTCCGGAAAGAGTATGGACACACCCTACCGGCCAGCGAAAGGCGACTGAGAGAGAAGATACGACAGTACAAGAAAGAGGGCTACAGCAGTCTAATCACCCGAGCCATGGGCAATAACAACAGCCAAAAGATCACCAGCGAAGGCGGTGAGTACATCATCGCCCTCAAGCTCTCCAAGCTCCCCGTCTTGAGCCACGAAGAGATACTAGAGCTCTACAATTACAAGTGCAAAGAGATGGGCTGGAAAGAGCTAGATAGCATCCAAGCACTTCGCAACTACCTCTATAGCCCTGCCGTGAAACCGAAGTGGTATGGCGGAGTGGTTGGCGAGCTCAGTGCCTACCAACTCTTCGGCTACAAACACAAGACCAAGCTCCCCACACAGCGTGATAGTCTTTGGTATATCGATGGTACCAAGCTCAACCTCTACTACAATGATGGGGGCAAGCTCCGTACCGTAATGGTTGTGGAGGTGATCGATGCCTACAGCGAGTGCTTCCTTGGGTATGCCCTTTGCGACAACGAGGACTTCCTAGCCCAGTGGCGAGCCGTCTGTATGAGCCTCAAGACCGCAGGCCAGAGACCCTACGAGTTTGTCCACGACAATCAAGGTGGTCAGAGCAGTCAGATTGCCCGAGAGTTCTTCGACCGAATATCCATCGTCCACCGCCCAACGCAAGCTCATCGACCACAGAGTAAGAGCATTGAGAGCGTCTTCGGCAGGTTTCAGAAAGAGGTGCTCAGGCGATGCCCTTGGTTTACAGGAGCCAATATCACCGCCAAGAACCCCGAGAGCCGAGCCAAGCTAGAGTGGATCAAGACCAACCTCAACCTCCTCCCACGTAGCCGTGAAGAGCTCGAGGAGCAGTACGTAGCAATGCGAGAAGAGTGGAACCTCCGCCTGCACCCCGAGACCAAGCGACCACGGATAGAGATGTACCGGACGAGTGTCAATGAAGCCCTCAGCCCACTCACCCGGACCGATTACGAAGAGCTATTCCTCGTCACCCGACCACGGAGCATCCGCTTTGATGATAGTGGTCTATCCATGCAGAGTGGCCAAGAGACCTTTATGTACGATGCCTACCGCTACGAGGGCGACACCCTCTTGGTAGACTTCGAGTGGCGACTCAAGAATATAGGCCGGAACTTCATCGTGCGCTACAATCCCGACGACATCACCAAGGTATACCTCTACACCGAGACAAAGAACGGGCTTCGCTTCGAGCGTACCCTCCTTCCCAAGTTTGAGATTGCCCGAGCGATCCAAGAGCAAGGAGAGCAGGATGCCAAGTGGATCCGTATGATCCAGAAAGAGGATAAGAAGGCACGCCTGGGACTGGTAGCCGAGCAGAGATCCATCAGCGAAGTGTGGGCGGTGGGAGCTCCCAGCCTGGAGCCCGATGTCACAGGCACCAACGCCCAAGAGCGAACCGAGCTCGACCAAGAGGTAGAGAAGCGAGTGGCCGAGAAGCTAAAGCGACACAAGGAGAAAGGCATCACCGCCACGCCCACCCCTAAGCCTCTCGAGCTACTACGAGAAGGCACACCCCTAGAGCCTGCCCAACTGCAGAAGCAAGAGAGCCTACAGACGTGGGACGACATAGAGATCAAAGTGGTAGGACAGAGCAAGAGCGATGACCTCCTACCGGGCTTTGAAAACTTCAAGCCCCTGAGTAGAGAAGAGATCAAAAAGAATACACGCAAAAGATATTGATGAATTATGGAAAAGCAGAGAGTTATTGATCAGCTAAAGAGATTTATTGAGAAGAAAGCCGGTAGCCAAAACAAAGCGAGCACCATGCTCAAGGTCGGCAAAAGCACTATTAGCGTGATGCTTCAGGGCGATCCCGATGGCAAGGTGAGCGAAGAGATGTGGCGAGAGATTGATGCCAAGACCAAGCCTGCCAGCGGTAGCCAAGGGTGGAATATCGTAGAGACCCGTGCCTTCCTTGAGATGACCACCGTGATGGAAGATGTGCAGGAGGATGCCGGCTGCACATGGATTGTTGGAGAGGCAGGGAGTGGCAAGAGCACCACCGCCCGCCACTATGCCGAGCAGAATCCCAACGCCCACTACGTGCTGTGTGGCGATATGGTGCGGAGCGAGTTCCTCGGCGAAGTAGGCAGGAGCATCGGGCGAAAGCTCACACGCAGCAGTCTACGCAGTTGCCTGATGGAGCTTGTGGAACACCTACAGAGCGAGCATCTGCCCCTACTCATCTTTGATGAGGCCGATAAGCTCACCGATGGGGTCTTCGATTACTTCGTGCAGATCTACAACCACCTCGAGGATCGGTGCGGACTCGTCTTCCTCTCCACTAGCAGTATAGAGCAGAGGATGCAGAGAGGTCTGAGGGGCAATAAGCGAGGGTACGCAGAGTTCAATAGTCGGCTTGGACGGAAGTTCTTCCGTGCCGAGCCCATCAATAGCCAAGATGTCTATGCCGTGTGCCGAGGCAATGGGATCAGTGACGAGCAGGTACTCGCCAGCATTATCCAAGATGCCACCGCCTACGACAATGACCTTAGGCGGGTAAAGAAAAGAGTGAAAGCAGAAAGAAACTAAAAGAGAAGAAAGCGCAATGAAAGTAGAAGCAAAGCTAAGACTGCCCAAGATGACTAGAGACGAGGCGCTCAAGATCTACGGAGGGTTCTTGCAGGAGCACCCCGATAGCCATGGAGCAATAATCATTGTGGCGTGGCTCAGAGAGATGCCCAAGTACGCCAAGGTAAGAGTGACTAGAGACCTAGTCACGGGAGGGTTTGAGATTAAGAGAGTAGATAGAAAGAGGAGAAAGTGATATGGCAAAGCGAGCATTTAGCCCCAAGCAAGTCTTCTCGATGCGAAAAGAGACATTCAGCCTGAGCGACGAGTGGCAGTTGGCGTTTGGCGAGCCCGAGACCGTAGGCACATGGTTTGTGTGGGGCAACAGTGGCAATGGCAAGAGTAGCTTTATGATGCAGCTCGCCAAGGAGCTGTGCCGATTTGGCAAAGTGATCTACAATAGCCTCGAGGAGGGCTTGAGTCTGAGCTTTCAGGAGCAACTCCGGCGACACGGTATGCAGGAGGTCAACCGCCAGCTACTCATCATCACCGAGGATATGGAGACCCTCAAGGTACGCCTTCGGAAGCGTCGATGCCCACGAGTAGTGATCATCGATAGCCTACAGTATACAGGGCTCACCTTTGAGAGCTACCAAGAGCTAGTAGGCGAGTTTCCGAGGCACCTCTTCGTCTTTAGTTGCCAAGCACGTGGGAGCAAGCCCGATGGTCGGAGTGCCTGCCGAATCATGTACGATGCGATGCTCAAAATATGGGTAGAGGGCTACCGTGCTCACAGCAAAGGACGCTTCCTCGGTGAGCGCGGCTGGATCAACATCTGGGACAAGGGGGCAGAGAGCTACTGGGGCAGCAGAGAGGATACGAACCAACAAAACGAAGCATAACACTATGGTATCAGCAGATATGGTCCGTCGCATGACGGAGACGAGAGGCATGCGCCTGAGCTACGAGGAGATCTGGGTGATCGGGCGTATAGCCGAGTACTACCTGACCTCATACGAGGAGCAGACACGGACAGTCATAGAGGACACCCGAATGCTGGGTGCCGCCTCCATGGTCTACGGGCTCTACCACAAGATGGCGGGGCGGGCTATCCAGTCACGGTCGCACTATGTGCTCAACTTTGGCCCGGGAGAGCGCATGACCATACTGGGCTTACTTGACAAGTACGACGATAAGCTGGGCGACTATGAGCGCGCGGTGAGCTACCGACTACGGGACGAACTAAAATTGATCTAACGATGAAAGGCAAGTACAGTGACTTCTACGCCATGATGACCGCCCTGGGCAGTCCGCTGGAGGTGTCGGAGCTCAAGGAGCTACTCTGTGCCGGGGTCTCGGGTGGTCGTACCACCTCACTGCATGAGCTGACCCCGTCGGAGCTCAGCAAGCTCCGGGAGCAGCTCCGGGCACAGACTGGGAGCAAGCCCGCCAAGGGCGACAAGAGCCGCAAGCGTAAGCGCAGTGCGGTGCTCAAGCTACTGACCGAGTACGGAGTGGACACCCGAGACTGGGATGCCATCAACACCTTTGTCCGCCAAAAGCGGATCGCAGGCAAGGACTTTTACCGGCTGGACAACGATGAGCTAGAGGCACTGCGGCGTAAGCTACACGCCATCCTCCGTAAGCGCAGCACCGAGTCCACATACGAGCGGGGGCGCCCCCGTCCCAAACGTACCCTCACCCTCTACTACCCCGAGGCAAGCAGCAATAGTGTGATGTATAACTAATAAAATGAATGAATATGAATCGACAAGACGTCCTATACACCCTCAAGTGGTGTCCCGCTATTTTTGACTATGGAGCTGAGGGGATCCCAGGAGCAGCTCACTCCAAGCCTGCACCAGCGGCTGCAGCTCAGCCGGAGTCCTATGCCCCATGTCCTCCAACCAGCGATCAATACGGTCATGGGTCTTCAGATCACCAAAGTAGGGCAGCAGCTGCCACAGCTGTGGACAGCCCCGGAAGTGGGGATACAGTGCAAGCGCCATCTGTGAGTATAAGTCTCGATGGTACTCAGGTGTATAAAGCTCCCCTCGGTGAGAATTTATGTATCCCGACAAAGGCAATTGAGCAGGTGGTAGACCATCTTCTAGCGTATGGAAAATATAGTCATCCACAAGGTAGAGGGGATACTCAGGAGCAAATTGGCTCCATTTGCCTCTCAATACAGAGAGACAATGAAAGGAAGCAAGCTCACATATTGTTTCCTCAAGCCAAAAGAGGCCAACACACTCACCTGATAGAGTTCCGCCAATCAGCCAGTGACAAAACTCGTGAGCAAATTGATAGGCATACTGCAATCCCGTCTCGTCACTTGGACAATGAAGCATTATAGCACACTGAGACTCACTAATACGAGAGCACATCGGGCTATCATCTTTGGAAATGACATGGATAACTTCATTTCGCATCGTAGCTCCTTGAGACAACTCAAGGACTATAGCACTAAGAATGCTATTGATTAAGAGCTCATTTTTGAGGTTGAACTGGTGGTAATAAATCCGAATAAGCATAGAGAAAATAGAAAGTAGTTGAATAACATTATATCACAAAATTGGAGAAAATATGGAGACCAATGAAAAGACGATGACTACAACAGTTGTCATGACAGAGGAGGAGCGTAGATGCTTCGAGGCCTTTAAGCTAGAGGAGGCAAAGCGGAAAAGGAGAGAAGAGCAGGAGGCCAATCTCAACGCCTACCGTGAGCTAGTCGATGAGACGGTCGATAAGGTAGTGACACAGTTCACCCTCATGAGCCATCAGCTCCGTTCCACCAAGAACTCCGCCATCCGTAGCCTGATGGATCTCGTAGCGATGAAGCGAGAGACCCTTGGGCTCAAGGCCGATGGGCAGTGGAGCTACACCTTTACTAAGCCCGACTCTAAAAAGCGGGTCACCATGGGCGTCCACACCCTCGATGGGTGGCAAGACACCGTGGAGGAGGGCATCGAGATGGTGATGGAGTACATCAAGGGGCTCGCCAGCGACGACAATTCCCAAGCCCTCGTAGGCATGGTACTCAAGCTCCTCGCCAAGGATGCGAGTGGCAACCTCAAGGCCGATAAGGTGCTAGAGCTGAGGCGGATTGCCGAGGAGAGTGGCTCGGAGCAGTTCATTGATGGTGTACGCCTCATAGAGGATAGTCACTTCAAGACCGTCTCCAAGATCTTCCTCAAGGCCGAGGTACGCAATGATATTGGCGTGTGGGAGCGTCTCCCCCTCAACATCACAGAGGTGACTACCGACTCCGAAGCCCAGCAATTGCTCCTCAATGTCATCGATAAAAAGCAAGAGGAGAGAGCTGAAGTAGATGTAATAGATAACGATTAAATGTATTTTGTATTATGGATCAGATTAGTTTAGTGACAGCAAGAGTCGTAAGGCGTAATGAGCAGTACGGCTATAAACTCAAGGGCAAAGGCGAGCAATATCTAGTCCGTCACCAAGAGGGTGAGAACGCAGGTGATAAGGTAGTAGAGTACCTTCAGCCATTTGCTATTGAGCCAATCATTATTGAGGCGGTAAGATTAGAAAAGGGCGTCGACTTCCTTAATCAAGAGGAGGAGCGAGAGCGAATCTACAAATGCACCGTAGCTTACATAGTCCTCAATGAGTCTACAGGCAAAGAGAGGAAAGTGCGTAAGGGGATGTACCTCTATGCCGATGATTGTCAAGAGGCTCTCAACTGTGTGGAGAAGAGCTCGGGACTAGCTGAGAGTGCAGGTGTTGTATCTATAGCCCAAACTAAGATTATTGAGTTGATATGACGATAGCAGTAGACTTTGACGGCGTGCTCAACGCCAGCCCATTCCCCTCTGTAGGAGTGCTGGTGGCAGGAGCAAAGCCAGCCATGACGGAGCTCAAGGCACAGGGGCATACCCTCATCATCTGGACCTGCCGCGAGGGGCAAGACCAGACCGACGCCATCAACTTTCTCCTCGAGCGAGGAGTGCCCTTCGATGGCATCAATTGCAATACTAGAGCCAATAAAGACCACTTCCAAAACGACTGCCGAAAGGTATATGCCGACCTCTATATCGACGATAAGTGCGTCGGAGGTTGGCAAGGATGGAAGGAGGTAATGGAGTACATAACAAGCAAAGAAAGGAGGTAAGTATGACAAAGGAGGGGGAGGTGCTTAAATGTAAGCACCTGAAGTCTAAAGACGAAAAGGTGTGGGAGATAGTTGAGGAGTGGTACGAGCCACATCGACACGACAGAAGCAAGCGGTGGATTTACCGCAACAAGGTTAATCGGGTTATCCCGATGAGCGAAAGGAGCTTCTATAGAAGTCTGGCAAGACATAGGAGAAGGCTCCTCGAAGCAAAAGAAGAGGATGAAGAAAGATTTGATTGAATGCTTTTTCATAATTACTAGAGGGCGAAGTGCTGAGAAGCATTTCGCCCTTATTTTCATCATAAATACGGCATACAGCTTGGCAAAGTGCAGAAATGTGTGACACGGTGTCATACATATTTGCAAATGGGGTCTTCACAAGATTATGTTTGCGGTGTAAGTGAATATAGACAGCTGAGATGAAGACATTTATACTGCATGATGAGAGCGTCAATAGCTACGGCTTTAGGATGCTGACCAACGGAGTGATTCTTGACGACTTCAAGAAGAATCCTGTGATGTTTTACAATCACGATGACCGCGAAATGCCTATTGGTCGTTGGGAGAATATCCGCATTGAGGCTGACAAGATACTCGCCGAAGCCAACTTTGACCAGGGCGATCCAAAAGCAAAGGAGATTGCCCGAAAGGTAGAAGAGGGTTACATCAGTGCCTGCTCAGTAGGTGCTTGGGTATTGGAGTCCACAAGTGACGCCAGCCTATATATTGATGGGCAAGATGCTCCAACAGTCACTAAGTGGAGTTTGAGAGAAGTCTCCATCTGCAACATCCCAGCTAACCATAATGCCCTTGCCCTCTACGACGCTAATGGGTTACGAGTGGGAGAAGCCGATATCCCAACGATACTAGAACTGACAGATAGACAATTAACAATAACAGGTAAGAAAGAGACTATGAATGAAGTTGTGAAGACACTCCTCAATCTCTCCAATGATGCTACGATTGATGACGCCATTGCTGCCATCCGAGCTAATCAAAAGACCATCTCCACTCTCACTGAAGAGGTGGAGGCATTGCGAACTGAGAAGAAGGAGGCAGAAGAGAAGAAGCTCCAAGAGAAGCGAAATCGCTTTGAAGCTTTACTTGACCAAGCAATTAAGGGTGGATCCCTTATGGAGTCACAAAAAGAGAGTATGACTACTCTTTTTGATGCGAACCCTGACGAGACACTCAGGGTGCTAGAGGCGATGCCAAGGCGTAGAAGTGTTACAGAGCAGTTGACGGACAAAAAGGACTCAAAGATGGCTAGCCTTGCTGATAAGAGTTGGGAAGAGTTGGATAAGCTAGGGAAACTAGCTGAACTGAGAGCCAATGATCCTGTACTCTACCAAGAGAAGTACAATGAACGTTTTAATATTAAAAAGTAAGAATTGATATGGCACTACAGAAAGAGATATGGATAGACCATCTCGTTAAGGATCTATTCCCCGACGACTCCTTTCTAGCAAGGAGCTACAATGCAGACAAGTTCGTCCGTGCCGGCAAGATTGTCCACATACCAAATGCAGGTGAAAAGCAGGAGGCTAATGTCGGCCCGATCGCACGTCCTAAGGTAGCTACAGAGAAGGTAGACACTGAGCTCACTTTTGAGATTAAGGAGATCTACACCGATCCTATTTACATTCAGAATGCTGACAAATACGAACTCTCCTACGACAAGCGAGATGCTGTCCTCTCAGCTACAAAGGGAGCCCTTGAGGATAAGGTGGCTACAGAGATCCTTAAATCGTGGATACCTACCGACTCCAAACGATCAATCACTACCGCAAAAGCGACCTTTGGTCGTAAGGATGTACTAAAGGCACAGACGATGCTCAACCAAGATGATATTCCTCAGAAAGGACGCACCTTGCTTCTTGATGCTATTGCTTATGAGCAATTGCTTGAAGACCTTACAGAAGCGCAAGTGAATGCATTCTTAGCTTCAGCTAATGCTTCCACCGGTATTCTGGGTATGCTCTACGGTTTTGAAGTGATGTTGCGGAGCACGCTTGTTGGTGAAAATTCGGCTTTTGCTTGGCATAAGAATTGGGTCTGCCGTGCATTGGGAGACCATGAGATGTTCATACAAGAGAATGACCCTCTCTATTATGGTGATGTATTGAGCTTCATTGTTCGAGCAGGCGGAAGCCAAATGAATAAGAAAGGTTTAGGTACGGTCGCCTTTAAGAAGGGCACTGGTGTGTAAGGTGATGACTCCCTTAGGTCTTAGGCGTAACAATCCAGGAAATCTTAGGTACTACCCTTGCAATCAATGGCAAGGGAGTACCTACCGCACTGGAGCTTTTGAGCAGTTTAGCACGATGGCGTACGGCTACCGGGCGTTGTTGATCACGCTCCGCACCTATATGCAGAAGTATCGCCTCACTACTGTGAACGACCTTGTGACCAGGTGGGCACCTCCCGAGGATCACAATGATACCGAGGCGTACATCCGCTTTGTGGAGTGTAAGACAGGCTATCATCGCTGTCAGGAGTTACGGTGCGACCGGGCCACCCTCATAGCTCTTGCAAGTGCCATCAGCCACCAAGAGAATGGTGTGCCTGCGGTGCTGAGCGAAGTGGAGGAGGGGTGGAAGCTGATATAATAAATAATGACTAACTACTAACAGAATAGAATTATGGACATTGAACTACTCACCATTATCATACCCGTGCTATCGGGAGCTGTGGGAGGAGTGGTCGGATGGCTCACGGGGAAGAGAAGCAAGGACAATGTCTACCTGCAGGAGCAACTGACCAGCGTAAATCTCCTCCTTGAGAATAATAAAACGATTGTGGGACGCTATACCGAGAGCCAAGAGAAGGTGGTGAGCCTATCGGCCGAAAATGCTCAGCTGAAGGAGGCCATCAGGAGTATGGAGGCAGAGATCAAGCGACTCACCCGTAAGAATGAAGAGAATAACCGCAAGATCCAAGCGATGCAACAAAGGCTTGACGCCCTCTTCAGCACCGATGAGAAGTAAGCTTTTGCTCTTGATACTTTTGCCCCTACTGTGTGGGTGCCGCTGCTCCCGGCGTATGGTAGCGGTGCCACTCACCCACAGGGTGGAGGAGCGTATCGAGCGACAGACCATAGAGGGCGATACGACCACCCTCCGACTACTCTTCGGAGAGCGTTCGGATAGCCTCCGACCGGCATTCAGAGAGGTGAGCTACCGGCAGGGCACTCAGCCTACCGCCCCACGGCTCCACTGGCAAGTGAGTGGCGAAGGCATCGACATCACTGCAGAGACTCCTCCCCTAGAGGTGGAGACGCAGTCACGGGTGGAGTACCAAGAGGTGCCTATAGAGGTGGAGGTGACCCGAGAGGTCAACCGCCTCTATGGGTGGCAAAAGGCACTCATGTGGTGCGGAGGGGTGGCACTGCTCCTCTTACTTATCAAGGTGGCACGCAAAATAATTAACTACTAACTACAAACGAAATAGATTATGGCAACAGAAATGACAAGCGGAAGGTACAAGGTGGCGAAGCTCTACACAGCTCAGCCGATCACCTCGGAGGAGGGCATCGCTACAGCGGAGTGGAAGGAGTGCCCATTTACCCTGCAGGAGGATATTATCAATATCAAAAGCGAGGAACCCGAGGAGGACGAGCTCTATGTACACGAGCTAGACACCCCTATCGAGGTGGAGTATGAGCAGAAGCCTACCAAGGTGACCGGTAGCTTCGTGAAGCTCAGTGAGGATCAGCTGATAGAGTACTTTGAGGGCGCCAAGCTAAAGAGTGGCAACGGGGTGGCTCTCTACGGCAAGCTGAAGCAATTGAAGCTGGCTCTCAAGATCGAGAGCCGTAGTGGCAACGCCTTTGTGATCCCCAACGCCCAAGGGTTTGTGACGAAAGACATCGGCATAGGCAAGGGCGGTGTGGCGAAGTTCCCATTTCGGTTTACCGCCACCATTGCGAGTCCCGAATGGCCTGTCGACACTCTCTATATCAAGAAGTAAGCGATGGGCAGTGACGATCAAGGCATCAGGTCACAAGCGGTAGACCTGCTCTTGGGGAGGGGCGTGCAGTTTGACCTGCCCGCCCCTCCTCTGATTAGATGGCTGGTGCCGCGGAGGTGCCGACGGCTCACCATTCGTCACCTGAAGGCCGGCACGATCCTAGAGATAGAGCGATTGGCACTCCGGCATAAGCTGAGCGATGAGCCTTTCAACCCCCGGGTGGAGGTGCTGGCAGAGGTGCTGGCGGTGGCGATCCTCAACAGCCGTTGGCGGATCCCCCTCTTTCGACAGCCACTAAAGCACTGGCTACTGTGGGGTGTGGCGAGTGAGAGCCTGCTGGAGCTCTTCGCTATCACACGGTCACTCTGCCGAGTGGAGGATTTTACCGCTTTTACCATCTGGACGATGCTGACAGCCAATCTGACAGCAGTGAGGATGGGGCAAGAGGTAGGGGGGAGTTAAAGACCACCGTGGTGGGTCTCAATAGCCCCTTTGGGATGATCGGTAAGATACGTAAGGAGAGAGGATTGACACTGAGAGAAGTGCTGTGGGGTGAGCCGTGGGTGATCTACCTACTGGAGGAGGCCGACCAGCCACGCACGATTAACGGCACTCCGATGCCATTGAATGAAGACTTTTGAGGATATGAATGCGAAGCAAGTCAAGGAGTGGGCAAAGCTCCTCTACACGAAGGAGCGACTGAGCCAAAAAGAGGTGGCGGAGCGGACAGGTAAAGCTCCGCAGACCATCAACCGCTGGGTAAAGAATGAGAAGTGGGATGAGCTACGAGTCAGCCTCACCATCACCAAGGAGGAGCAGATCAAGAACCTCTACCTACAGCTCTCGGAGATGAATAAGAGTATCAGTGAGCGAGAGGGTAATCGCTACCCCAATGCGAGCGAGGCCGATACCATCAACAAGCTCTCTACCGCTATTCAGAAGCTGGAGACGGAGGTGGGTCTGCCCGAGATTATCAGTGCTTTCACAGGCTTCTTTGACTGGCTTCGTAGCCACAACCTAGAGAAAGCTAAGGAGCTGGCACCACTGTACGATGACTATGTAAAGAGTAAACTAAGATGAGACGACTCAATATAGCCGAGAAGGAGAGTTACAAGGCGTGGCAAAGCTATATCCTGGCACTCGTCGAGGAGAGCAGCGTCAATACCTCTGAGCCTGTCCACGAGCAGAGAGCGAGGATCGAAAAGCTAGAAGCAGAGCCTGAGGAGTGGTTTAGGTACTACTTTCCTAGCTTTGCCAGCTCGGAGCCTGCCCCCTTTCACAAGCAAGCGACGAAGCGATTGCTCAAGAACGACCGCTGGTACGAGGTGCGGTCGTGGAGCCGTGAGCTCGCCAAGTCTACTCGCTCCATGATGGAGGTGCTTTACCTTGCTCTCACAGGGCAGATCAAGAACTTCCTACTTGTGAGCAACTCCAAGGACAAGGCAGTTGACCTCCTGACCCCCTTCAAGCTGGTACTCGAGAAGTCGCCGCGCATCATCAATGACTACGGTGTGCAGATGCAGATGGGACACTGGGAAGAGGATAAGTTTGTGATCGCTAGTGGCTGTTCGTTTCGGGGTATTGGTGCAGGGCAGTCTCCTCGTGGTCTGAAAAATAAGGAGGCACGCCCCGACTTCATCCTTGTCGACGACATCGATACCGATGAGGAGGTACGCAATCCCGACCGCATCAAGACCAAGTGGGAGTGGTTTGAAAAGGCACTCTTCCCCACACTCTCCGTCTCGGGCAACTACCGCATTCTTTTCAATGGTAATATCATCGCCAAGGATTGCTGTATCACCCGAGCAGGAGCGAAAGCCGATAAGTGGGACATCGTCAATATTCGTGATACCAACGGCAAGAGCAGCTGGGCAAGGAATAGCGAGGCAGACATTGATCGTATTCTCTCAATGATCAGCACGAGTGCAGCACAGCAGGAGTACTTCAATAACCCCATCAGTGAGGGCGAGGTCTTTACCGAGATCACGTGGGATAAGTGTCCGCCACTCCGGAAGTTGCCCTTTGCCGTCTGCTATGGCGACCCCTCACCGAGCAATTCACGCAGTAAGCAATCAAGCTTCAAGGCGGTCTTCCTAGTCGGCTTTTACGAAGGGAAGTACTACATCTACACCGGCTACCTCGGACAGGAGACCAATGACCGCTACGTCACTTGGTTTTACGATCTACGGGACTATGTGGGTGACCGTTGCCCCGTCTACTACCTCAATGAGAATAATGCCCTTCAGGATCCCTTTTGGGAGCAGGTGCTTCAACCACTATTCGTCAAGCATTCGGAGAAGAGAGGACTGATACCGATTGCCCCTGACACTCGTGCGAAGATGGATAAGTACGCTCGTATCGAGGGAGCGTTGGAGCCACTCAATAGGCAGGGGCGTCTGGTCTTTAACCTTGAGGAGGCAGGCAATCCCAACATGCAAAGGCTGGAGGAACAGTTTAAGCTCATCGCACCACGTCTTCCGGCCCCTGCCGACGGCCCCGACTGCATTGAGGGAGCGGTGTGGCAAATCAACAACAAGCTCTCCGAGCTACAGCCCGACAGCGTAGTCTTTGGCAGACGGAGACACAATAGCAAGAGATACTGATAGGCTATGTTTATTACGACTGACGAATTAAAGACCCATCTCTACCAAGAGAATATCCGACTGATCCAAGGGGATGACGACACGATCCTCCTCTCTGCCATTGAGGGAGCGGTGGAGGAGGTGAGTGGCTACTTGGCTCGCTACGACCGCAAGGCTATCTTTTCGGCTCAAGGAGATGGCCGCCACGCCCTCTTACTCATATTTACGAAGGACATAGCTGTGTGGCACTTCATCACCCTTTGCAATGCCGGTGCCGACTTGGACTTCAGACGGTTTCGCTATGAGCGATCCATTGCTTGGCTTCGGCAGGTGCAGAAGGGCGAGGTCTCTCCGGATCTTCCTATTCTCGATGAAGATGGCGACGGCAATGTAGACTCACCCGAGTACCTCTATGGTAGCAACCCGAAACGCAACAATCACTTCTAACCAATGGAACCGGTATATATAGACTTACAGCTACGGCAGAATGTAGATAGCGAGGCACGAAAGGCAAGTGATGCGATGACGAAGCTCGAAGGCGATAGCCTAAGGGTAACTCGTGAGTCAGAGAAGGAGTTGCAGAAGAGTGTCACCTTGCAGATTCAGCACCTTGCCAGGCTCAAGGCGGAGATTGCCCGTATCAAGGCGGAAATGAAGAAAACGGGAGGGTTCAATAAGAGTATCCTCCAAAAGCCACTCGATAACCTACAGAAGGAGCTGATCGATGAGACTCAAGGTTTGCAAAAGCTACGAGCCGAGCTTCAGCAGTTACGACAGTCCAAGGAGTCCTTGGCTGACCGTATCAGGCTGGTTAGAGATGAGATGCAACGTCTGCAGCTGGCTGGCGAGGGCAATAGCAAGGCCTACCAAAAGCTACGTGCCGAGCTAGGTCAACTCAACTCTGCCTACCAAATGGTATCAAAGGAGCAACGGATGATGACGCAGGGTGCTAGTAGTATGGCCGGTGTCATCAGCGGGCTTCAAGGCCTAAGTGGTGCCATTTCTGCAGTGGTAGGTAGCATAGGAATGGTGTCGGGTGAGAGCAAGAAGTATGCCGAAATTCAAACGAAGGTACAGAGTATGCTGGCGATCACTATCGGTCTCCAGCAACTACAGATGACCCTTAGCTCCACGAGTGCTTTTAGGATTCGCACGGTTACTGCTCTCACCAATGGCTATACACGAGCCGTTAAGGGGCTTGCCGCAGCCTTCAAGATCTCGGAGACCAATGCCAAGCTGATGATGGGAGCCATGACGCTGGGTGCCAGCTTTCTTATTGGCTGGGGCTTATCTGCCCTGGATAAGTATATCTCCAAGCAAAAGGAACTCAAGAAGGAGACTGAAGCATACCAAGAGGCGGTAGCTCAAGCCTATGCCCCAAAGGTGGCTAAGTTTGAGGAACTTCGGAGAGCTTACGAAGCCCTTGGCAAGGATGAAAGGAAGCGTAGGGAGTTTGTCCAAAAGCACAAGAAAGACTTTGATGAACTCGGTGTCTCCATCAATACTGCACTTGATGCCGACAACCTATTTGTCAATAATGTCGATGCCTTTCGTGATAGTCTGAAGTCACGTGCCGAAGCTATGGCAGGCATGCAGATGGCGGTGGAAAAGTACCGTGAGGCTCTTAAGCTGGAGCAGGAGGCGGAGGAGCGAGCATCCAATCCAAGCGTATGGGATAAGTTTTTGGCCGGTCTTGCCACCGCAGGAGCGTCAAGCAGTGGATATTCGCATATCTTCAATTCCAAAGAATTTGCCCAAGATGCAGCTGATGACTTACAAAAAGAAGCTGATAAGGCGAGAGAAGCCGGGGACAAGCTGATTGGCACAGTAGGTAAGAAAACAGAAGAGGCGAAAAAGATACTACGAGAGGCCGGCATCAAAGAGGCTGACCCCAAGAATGGAGATGGAGGGCAAAAAGAAGCAGATGCCTACCTCAAAGAGCGGAAGCGAGCCGAGGAGCGTATCAAGGCGATTCATCGGGATGCGATCAAGGAGTCCACAGCCATCGAGATAGCCGGCATTAAGAATGCACGCAAGCGGAAGCTCCGTGAGCTCGAAGAGGAGTACCGTGAGCGGAAGCGACTTGTCCAAAATCAGTTGAAGGAGATTGCGGAGCTAGAGGCGAAGTACAAGATTGATGCCAGCCAAGAGAAGCAGAAGCTCACCACTCTTGATTCGGCTCTCGACGATAAGTACAAAGCCGATGTACAGCTCCAAAACGAAGCTTCCAATGCTATCATGGAGGAGCTGAATAGTGAGGTGGCAGGACGGTTGGATAGCCGCCTTGAGGAGCAGCTCGTGGCGATAGACAGCTACTACGCCAAGGTGGAAGAGCGAGCAAGAGCCAATGCGGAGAGTGACGAAGAGTTGCAAGCATTTCTCACCACGGCAAATGCACAGCACCTTAAGGAGCGTGAGTTGGCACAGAAAGAGCACGAGCTTCGGCTACTTGACAGCCAAGAGCGGATAGCTCTCCGCTCTCAGCAGATGCAGTCGGATAGCTATGCCCTCCAAACCGATGCCGAGGAGGCGTACCTCAATAAGCGACTGGAGCTAAGTAAGCAAAGGCTTGAAAAGCTCCAAGAGATAGAGGCAAGTGGCGGAGAGGCGAGCGAAGCGATCCAAGAGGCAACGCAGGAGATAGAGGAGCTGGGGAAAGCACTTAGTGAGACACCGACAAAGCGAGTAGCTGAGATCGGCAAAGGCATCCAAGGTATCTTTGCTTCGCTCAGCTCTATCGGTGGTGAGATGGGCGAGATCTTTAGCTCTGCCTCTAGTGCGGTGGGCAATATCCTCTCCTCTCTCAAGAAAGGGGCAAGCACCATGGACTTGCTCGGCAATGCAGTGGCAGGCATTATGCAGGTGGTCTCTGTGGCGACGGAGCAGAGCCGAAAGAATGCTGAGGCAGAGCGGAAGTATGCGGAGCAGGTAGAGGCGAGTTATCACCGCCTAGCATTGGCACGCATCCAAGCATTTAAGGGCAAGGAGGGTAATCTCTTTGGCGTTGAGAACCCCTACAAGAATGCGATCAATGGGGCAAAGCGGTACCGCCAAGCTATGACGGAGCTACAGAAGTCGGTGCAAAAGCTGGGGGCAGGACACGTACAAGTGGGGACTAGGAAGGTGGTGAGTGGCAAAAACGCTGCCAAGGGTGCTTTGGGCGGTGCTGCAGCAGGTGCCGCGATCGGTACAGCCATTCCTGTCATCGGTACTCTGGTAGGTGGACTGGTAGGTGGTCTGCTGGGCGGTATCTTTGGTGCTGCGGCCAAGAAAACGGTGCCCGTCTTCAAGTCGCTCACTCAGCAGTACGGCACGATCCTCAAGGAGGGAAGCAAGACCTTCGAGCTCAATCCTAAGATCCTTGCCGACTACAACCGACTTGACCGGGCGACTAAGAAGCTGGTGGATAACTGGGAGGAGATCCGCAAGGAGGCTCTTGAGGCTCAAAAGGAGATGAGAGAGACCTTCAAGAAGCTAGCCGGCGATATCGGTGACCTCCTCGGCAAGGCTCTTGCCGACGCTTTCAGAAGCGGTGAGTGGGAGACGGAGATGCAGAGTTTTGAGCAAAAGCTGGATGAGATGATTGGGAGGATACTCGATCAGCTCATCTTCTCGGCAGTCTTCGGGCGTGAGTTCGACAAGCTACAGAAGTCGATGGAGGAGAGCTTTGGGGTGGGAGGCGACCAAAGCATCACGGACGACATCATTGAATTTAAGCGAAACTACCGAAAGCTGGTGGGGGAGTACAAACGTGCCAAGGAGGAGGCTCGCTCCGAACTCAATAAGGAGGGGGTCGATGTGTGGAGCGACAGCTATCAGCGTGAGGCGGTGGCTCGCAGGGGGCTGGCACAGGCGTCGCAAGATAGCATCAATGAGCTGATGGGCTTGGCAACGAATCAACTGTTACAGCTGCGGCTCTTGGTGGAGATAGAGCGAGGTCGCACCTCTATGGATAAGCTCCGAGGGCAGATCCTACAAGGTATAGCTCGCAATGTAGAGCTGATCGCATCGCACACGCAGCACCTCGCCAAGCTCAATGAGGTGAGCCGTGACCTATCAATCATCAAAAGGGATGGCGTGACACTTAAAAACTAGACATAAGATATGGAAAAGACTAAGCAGACAAATAAGAAGAGTGGTGGGCTGATCGTACAAGAGCTCATCGTCAAAGCACCCAGCCGTAGGCCTTGGGATGTGAACGACTGGCGTATGGCTATGCGGAGTGCCGACCGTGGGCGAATGGCTCAACTCTACGACCTCTACGAGGATATGCTGGTGGATACCACGCTGGCAGACGCCATGGACAAGCGGATAGGAGCGGTGGTGAATGCCGATATCACTTTCTTTGATGCCAAAGGTAAGGAGGTAGATGTGATCAAGGAGATCATCGACACGGAGGAGTTTGAAAACCTCCAAAACCTCATCATGCAGGGAAGATTGAAAGGACGTGCAGGAGCGGAGTTTGGATGGTCGGATAGTGGCCTAACCGTTTCCGAAATCCCTCCGAAGCACATTGATGTGGAGCGAAAGGAGATCCTACTCGACCCGTTAGACGAGCGTGGTATCTCTTACGTCAATGACCCTTATCTGATGATCCTCGGGAAGTCTCGCTTCTATGGCATTATCCTAAGAGCTATCCCATTTGCTATCTACAAGCGAGGTGGCTTTGGCGACTGGGCTCAATGGATAGAGCTATTCGGCATGCCCCAAAGGGTAGGCAAATACAACACCTACGACCCCGAGAGCAAGCGACAGCTGGAGCAAGCGATGGAGCGTGCCGGTTCGGCTTCGTGGATGGTAGTGCCTAAAGAGGCGGATATAGAGATGCGTGAGAGCAGTGCCTCCAATGGCATCTCATTCAAGCAGTTTATTGATGCCTGCAATCAGGAGATGTTGGTCGGCATCCTCGGGCAGACGCTCACCACTATATCGGGCGAGCGTGGAGCTCGTAGCCTTGGTACGGTGCACCAAGAGGTGGAGGAGGCGAAGAATAAGAGCGATATGCGATACCTGCAGCGTGTCCTCAATCGTCACCTCTTGCCGTTTCTAGAGCTTCAAGGGCTACCTACTAAGGGCGGTCGCTTTGCCTATCCCGAGAGTACAGAGCCTGTGACGGTGCAGGAGCTCTCAATCCTCAACACGATGATGGACATACCCAAGAAGTGGCTGCACGAACGCTTCGGCATCCCTATGGAGGAGGGGGAAGAGGAAGCTACTAAAGAAGAGGAAGCTCCCGACTCGTCCGACCCGTCTGACTCGTCTGATAAAGATACCCCACCTGAAAAGGAGCCCCCCTCCAAGAAAGGGCTATCCTCTTTTTTCGTCCAAGCCCCACAGCGAGTGGTGGGGCGGGCAAAGGACTTATGGGACAGCTTGACCACCTCTACACCTCGCAAGATTAAGCTGGAGGATGGTACGACTATTGACCTTGGCAATCTCCTATCTCAAGCCCTCCGTGAGGTGTATGGCAGTCAGGGCGATGGACTATCTCCATCGCTCTTTGAAGCGAATAACCTCCCGATGCAGGAGGCTCTATCGGTAGTCCTCGATCCATCCTCTTTTGGCGTTGAGGAGCCTGCCTTTGAGTATGAGCTTCGCTACAATATGGCGGTGTGGAGTGCTTTCAAGACGCATGCGGAGATGGAAAGCCTTGGGGCATTATTGGTGAAACCTAATGGTCGACTGAGAAGCTTTGCAGTGTTTCGGAAGCTGGCGGAGAAGGTGATCGGGAAGTACAATGTGCAGTGGCTCCGAACAGAGTACAATACCGCTGTGCTAAAGGCTCGTAGTGCGGTGCAATACAAAGAGGCTCTCAAGACGAAAGCACTCTACCCCAATCTGGAGTACCTGCAGAGTGATAGTGTGGATAAGCGTCCTGAGCACCTCGCCTTTGTCGGCACCATCCTACCTATAGAGCATCCTTGGTGGGACACGCACTTGCCTCCGCTTGATTGGAATTGCAAGTGCCGTGTCCGTCCTACCGACAAGGCTCCTACCGCTCTGCCTGATGGCTCACACAAGGACGAGCCTAAGGATGGGCTGGCGAACAACCCTGGTAAGAGTGGCAGCCTCTTTGACCTCCACAAACACCCCTACACAAAGGGGCAAGGGCTACCCACCTGCCCCGAATGTCGCAGGCAAGGACTGGTGACGGGAGCTAAGCCGGCTGACGACACTAGCAAGCTATGCCCTATGCACCGGCTGGCGAAGGAACAGAATAAGCAAAAAGAGGATTCCAAAGAGACTCAAAAAGACCTTTTGGCAACTCTAAGAGGAAGAGCAGTCCGGTATGCAGAGTTTAACGGCCGAAATGCAAGATTCGTTAGAAACTCAATCACTGAAAACCTCCGATATGGAGAGCTTTATCCCATAAAAAAGGAAATCCTTTATTCACTCGATAAGTACTTCGGTTTAGAGTACAAATACCGATTTGAGGAAAATGCCAAACCAACAAAGGCTGATAAGGTATATGGCTATCATATCTTTACCACCAAGTACATAGGCAATAGCCCTATTGGTCAAGGAAGACAGGTTGAGCTACAGTTTGAGGAAAAGAGAACGGGAGAGATTGTGTTTCACTTCATCAAGCTGATATAGAAAGAAGGTGGCGTATATCCCGTCGCCTACCTGAATCGTCCTCAGGGGTCGCAAATATACACCACCTCGTTTATACAGCAAAGATAACTAACAAATAAGATATAACCAAATGGATATCACTCAATTTGCCAAAATGTTCCCTCAAAAGATGGCGGAGGTGAGGAAGTACGTGGAGGGAGAGGGCGTCAAGATAGATATGGGGCGGATAGCCCTCGATCACTTTGATGAAAACTTTGAGAAAGGAGGCTTTGTGGATAGTGTCCTCAACCCTTGGAAAGAGGTGGAGCGTCGCAAACCGGATTCACCGTGGTTTGGCCACTCGGGGCAGACGGGCAAGCGAAGCCCCGAGCGTATGAATGCCCCCATCCTACACGGTGAGACTCGCGAGCTACGTCGTGCCACTCGCATGGAGATACGCTCCAATGGTGTCCGCATCATCAATAGCAGCCCCTATGCAGCAGTGCATCAGTTTGGTGGCAAGGCTAAGATCTACGGCAAGAAGCCTTTCACCATGCCCAAGCGTCCTTTTATCGGTCGCTCCAAGGTGATGACCCAAAAGATACAGAATAAGATTTTACAAAGACTTAAGGAGCTAGTAAGGTGATGAAAAGTTTGGTACGCAAACCATTTCTGTTTGGTACGTGAAGTATTTCTGTTTGGTACACGAAGTTTTTCACCCCCTTATTTCACATACAAAACAACTAATGAGCAACCGAAAATGAAAGCAATCTATACAACAATCGCTAAGCATCTATCCAAGGAGTGTCCTTTCCTCCGACTGATCGACATCGACCGAGGTCAGCTCAATACACTCTATGCCGAGAGCTCACGGCCAATGGTCGCTTTCCCTTGTCTGCTGATCCGCATAAGCACTAGGCGAGCCCTAGACATAACGCCTTATGAACAGGAGTGCGAGGCTACTATCTCGCTCTCGTACGCCACCGACCGAGTGACGGAGACGGCACAGCACGTCAACTTCACCAGACAGATGGAGGGACTGAAACCGTATGACGAGGTAGCGGAGATCTACAAAGCTCTCCAGGGGTGGGATGCCGATGGAGCCATCGCACCGCTCTCTTGCTCCTCGGAGGAGCCTCTGCAGATCCAACCGGGCATCTTTGCCGAGCGGTTTAACTTCGAGACACGGTTCCAATGGCTATGATTTGCTTCGCACGTGAGGGCAAGGGCGACCTCTACAAACTACCGCCTCGTAAGGAGCCACCTACCAACAATTGGCAAGATGAATCGGGGCTGGAGAGTGACCTCTCCGCACCCGTTTGGGCAAGCTACATCATGGAGCTTTCACTCGTTCTGGTTAATGAGCAATCACTAAGTCTACAGGAACTTGGATCACTCATTAGTAAGCAGTTCCCGTTGCTCTCCTCTAATTGCTTATTGAGAGAGGTATCGAGCTTCAAGCTCCACAAGCGAGCTAAGACGGTGGAGCTCACCTGCCAATATGAGGTACTCGACCCGATGAAGGTGTGGCAACGCTTTGAACAAGTGGAGGGCGAGGTGCCGAAGATGTCTCTTCAAAAGGTGGCACTCAATGGCACCGACCTCGGAGCAATGGGCATTGGGGTGGTGGACTTCTACGATTCATTCTTGATGCCTGATACGCCTAAGGAGGGGCGATGGCTCTCCGAATCAAGTTTTATCAGCGGTCGAAAGCTTACCAAAAGCACCGATCTCTACACCAAACCGCAGGAGGTGCAGGTGCAGTGCGTGATACCCTACAGCAGGGAGGATCAGCTCACTACACCTCTCTCGCTCCTCGCTAGAGAGCTAAAGAAAGTCGGTGAACAAACGCTCAATGACCGCTCCTGCTACTACAAGGAGATGACGGAGTGCAAGCTCACTCGATCAAGGTTTTACTTCACACTATACTTTCAGATAATATGATGGAGATAAATAATAACGGTACGATTATAAAGGTCTACCCCTCTGATGAGAGCGAACTCACCACAGGTGTAATGACCTCAGGGAAAGTGGTGCTTCACTTCCGTAGCGACCAAGATATAAAGTTGGAGCAAGGGGCTGCCATAGAGTTCCTTGGAAATACTTATACCCTTATCTATCCGCAGGAGACAAAGAAGCTGTGGCGTGGCTACTTTGAGTATATCACCACTTTCTACAGCTCGGCCGAGCAACTGAAGCATAAGCTCCTCAAAGACCCCTCCAATATCGCTCGCACCTCCTTCGTGTTCGCAGGTTCGCCTACCGACTTCGCCACTCTGATCGCTCACTCCATGGGGCGTGAGTGGAGTGTGGGCAATTGCGTCGCCACCTCGTACGATAAGACGATAGCCTTCAAGGAGGAGAGCTGTTGGGCAGCACTGGGGAGAGTGGCCGAGGAGTTTCACACTGAGTGGGTGGTAGAGGGCAAGAGTATCTCTCTACGCAAAGATGAGCGGTACAAGGAGGACCCGCTACCCCTAAGCTACGGTAAGGGTAATGGCTTCCTCTCGGGAGTCTCTCAGCGTGGTAATGCCGATAACCTCCCCATTTCTCGGCTCTATGTGCTAGGAAGCAATCGGAATATCAACCCGACGAAGTACGGAGCTTCTACGCTCCATCTGCCTAAAAGCTGGAGCGGAGAGGGGATGCGGACAGACGAAGCTGGTAATTACATTGAGCTGATAGAGGGCAATGGTGCGGAAGGAGCTATGGAGCTGACCGACCTCTATCCGCATCGGGTGGGTGTGGTATCGTTGGTAGTAGTTGCGAATGAAGAGAAGCACTTCTACGATATCATCGACACCTCAATCCCTGAGGAGCTCAACTACAACGACTACCGCATTCGGGGTGAAAAGGCGATTCTGAAGTTTGAGACGGGTGCCTTGGCAGGGCGTCAGTTTGAGATCCGTCAGTCGGAGACAGCTCTCACGGGCTATCACCACCAAGAGCGTCGCTTTGAACTGATACCCTCGGAGCAAGACGGCTTTATAATGCCCTCTAAGGAGTGGGCTCCAAAGGCTGGCGATAAGTATGCGATCTTTGGGATAGCTCTCCCTCAAGAGTATGTCACTCGGGCAGAGAACGAACTCCTAAAGGAGGCTATTCGGACACTCTCCGAACGCAGTCTGCCGCAATTCACCTTTGAGGGAGAGGTGGATGGTATGTGGGCAAAGAGGAAGTGGCTGGAGATCGGTGGTAAGCTTGTGCCCGGTGGGCATGTGCTTTTCTCCGACCCTGAGTTTCACCCCGAGGGAACGGTGATAAGGATCACGTCGATGGCTCAGAAGGTCAATAACCCTACCGCACCGAGCATCACGCTCTCTACCGCCCTGGTGGGCGGAAGCCTTTGGAACCTACTGAATAGGGCGGAGGCTCAGGAGGTGCTAAGCCAGAAACGAGACCAAGAGCTTCAGCGATCGCAACGACAGTCCTACGAGCAGGCACTGGAGCATATAGGGATGGTCTCGGACGCAGTGGAGGGGCTGGAGGGCTTCACCAAGCGCATCAAGCCATCCGTCATCGAGACCATGGGACTCCTCGTGGGCAGCCAGGCGACGCAGTTTGACTTTGTAGAGCGTGTCGGCTCGTTGCAGTCCGCTCCGCCGGCAATCAACTACAACCCGACCACCAAGAGGGTCACCATCACCAACACCGTCCTGCGTCACCAGACCATCGGCATCACGGGCATCACCAACAGCCGAAAGCCCTCCGACTATCGCTACTGGTCACTGTCCAAGTATGAGTCACCGGCTCTCACGGAGGAGCAGGAGAGCTACTACATCTACGCCAAAGTGGCGAAGGAGGGCAACACAGGCGTCTGCCTCCTCTCCAAGACCCCCATAGGCATGGAGGAGGTTTCCGACTACTACCACCTCCTCATCGGCACGCTCTCGAGCATCATTGACAACGACCGTGCCTACAACCGCCTCTACGGCTACTCCATGATCAGCCCCGGACAGATGGTGACGGATAAGATCGAGTCTGCCAACGGACGCATGCGCATCGACCTCGCTACCGGTGAGATCCTCTCCGACCGTATCACCTTCCGCCGCCCCGACGGCAAGCGAGGTGGTGTTGCTGAAGCTATTGAGGAGGTGGAGAGCAAGATACCGGCGATTTGGGAGGTGCAAATTGTTAATCTAAATGAGGGGGTACCGATGTATGTGGATGAGAGGGCGAAAAATCCGAAACTGCGTGCGGTGTCGCTAACGGTGCGGTATCTCCGAAATCGCGAAGATGTGTCGGTGGTGATGGCTAAGAGCCAAAGGAGGTTGTACGAGTGGGGACGCAAAAGCCCTCTCGGCTATGATGATAAGGGGGTGACCGATGAGGAGTGGAGCGAAGCGAATGCAGGTAGAGATGTGGTGACGCTTACTTCTGATGATGTGATGTGGGTGGCAAATGTCTTCACGGAGTTTGACCCACAGATTTTGGAGCAAGAGTATACGAACCTTAAATAAATAGAGAGCAATGGCAAAGCAAAGAGTTAATGTCGCTATCCTAGACCGTGTAGACGGTATGCCGGCGATGATATTAGCTAATGGTAACTGGGGACAGTGGAGCAATGAACTTAAGAAGTATGTAGATACCGGAGTGCGGAGCTACCCTGAAGATGATGCTAATAACATTAAGTATTTCAAGCTCACCAACACGAGTGAGACGCCGCAGGCACCAACCCAAACGGGGGGATGGGGGTCGCTGGAGGAGTTGAATAAAGCCCTAAAAGAGGCGGGCTGGAGTGAAGACCCTAAGAGCGTGGGCGAGAGTGCAAGATTTCAATGGATGGCGGTTTATTCAAAAGAAAATATTCCACAGCCCGATGTAGATACTGGGGTGATGAAGTTTGTGCCACGTTATACGTATAGTGTAACGGGGTTGTTTAACAACTTTGCGCCCTCTCCTACCGTTAGCTTTGACCCCGAAAAGCAGGTGATAACGATTACCAATCCCAACGGCTCCTCGGTGGCGGTGAAGATACCGACCCCTGAAGCGGTCAAGGCGTTATCGGATATGGTCGCGGGGCTTAAAAAGCAGGTGGATAAAGCGGTATATAGCTATGAGGGAAGCGGGGCACCGACGATGGACGGCACGATTGTAAAGGATTGGCTGGAGGGCGACAATGGGGAGCCAATTACCGACGACAAGACGAAAGCGGACATCTTTGCCACACACGTGGGAGATGCCTACTTTGATAAAGATGGTAACACAGCTTATCGCTTTACTTTGCGGACGGGTGGCGACCCTAGCAACCCATCTGATTACGGCTGGGAGGTGGTAAAAGATAACGCCCTATCGTCGGCAATCGCTAAGATAGCCGAAATGGAGGGGGAGACGGTCAAGATTTGGACGGAGACCCCCACTAGTGGCGACAGCTACAAGGTGGGCGATATCCTTATCTACAAGCAGGGGACGGAGTGGAGATACAAGCACTGCGTCAAAGCTAACACGCCACCGCAGTATCTATACAGCGATACGGACTGGGTGGAGCCATACGCCACGGTTGCAGAGGTTAAGGAGTTAAGGGAGAAGCTTGGTGCATTATCAAGTGACTTGCAGACGGCTACAGGCAATATCGCAGACCTTAAAAAGGAGACGGAGGATATCAAGGGGGCGTGGATTGAGGGTATCAAGGACGGCATCATTTCCGAGCAGGAGCGAGCAAACCTCAATGACACTAGCAAGCGAATTGATGAGGAGCAAGCACAGCTACAAAGCAATGTGGATTATATCCTTGGAAGCCCTTATTTCGCGGATAAGGAGGATTTCAAGGTAGCCGCTGATGCGGTGATAGCTAGTGGCACTGGAAGCATTGACAAACTACAAAAGGCAATCGCTGATGCTATTGCGGACAGCAAAATAACAAAGGAGGAGCGAGAGGCGGTCACGCAAGCATTTGCAGCCTATGACACCACGCGGGAAGCCCTGCTAAAAGCCATCAAGGATGCAAAGTCGGAAATCGATAAGCAGATACCAGCTAGTGTGCAGGTGGGTGGTCGAAATTATGCAGCCAATAAATATCAGCCATCTTTGTACAAAATAAAGCCTTATCACTACAGATGGAGTGGTGACAAAAGTGTTCAGATTCTGATCATTAGTGATATAACTAATGTCACCGTTGAGGAGGGAGATGAGTTTACATTGTCGTTCCTGCTTGATTGCGATGATATTGGTCAGCCTCAGTGGAGAGTTAGGCTATCAGTTGGTACGAAAACCATATCGTACTTACCACCGGCTAGCACTGAGGATAAAGGTGGATTAAAAAAATACGCATTTAATTTCCGGATAGGAGACTACAAACAGATTCCTAACGTCCAAGTATATTCGCACAACTTTTCACCAGATGGAGACAATGGAAACTATATATCTCACAAGTATCTTGAGGTTAGGGATATTATGTTGGAGCGAGGCACCGTCGCTACTGACTGGACACCCGCACCCGAGGATGTGCAAGCGGAGATAGATGCGATTAATGCCAACCCGCCACAAATCAATGATAAAGGCACGTGGGAGGTTTATGTGCCGTCAGAGGGCAAGTATGTAGATAGCGGACGCTCCTCAAAAGGTGATAACGGCAAAGCACCGATTGTCAAGGACGGCAATTGGTGTGAGTGGGACGCAGACAAAGGCGACTATACAGATACTGGTATCAAGGCGCAAGGAGATGACGCCCTTTCCGTTAGCCTTAATCGCCAAGGGAGTTTCCGCACTACTTACCGAGTGATTGGTGACAGTGGGGAGGTGCTGGACCAACCGAGAGCCGTACAGACGGTGGAGGGTGGCGTGCATGGTAAGGTGGTGGTGACTGCCACTATCCGCAAAGGTGTCACAGACGTGACGGAGCGAGCGAGAGCCAATGGGGGCGACTTCCGTTGGTTGCTCAATGGCACGCAGATAGCAAGTGGTACGAGTAAGCTGGAACTGGGAGTTGGCGATCACGTGGACGGTGTCGCCGATGATATTGAGTTTACGTATGATGATACGAACGCAAAGAACTGGTAATTGATATGGCTATTAGGAGTGTAAACATTCAGATAAACGACGTGGCGATACCCCCCCCAACGATTAGCAAGGAGGGCAATTGGCTACTCTATGACGGTGAGAAGTGGGTAGATACTGGGGTGAGAGCTGTGGGAAAGGACGCAGACCCTAAAGCTCTGGACGAGGTGAAGCGAGGGCTCGCCAACGCAAACACGTTCATTGATAGCTTGGACAAAGCACAGAAGGAGCTGGCTGCAGGGTTGCTAAACAAGACCGACACAAAGGATATTCAGTACCTCCTGGACTGCTTGAAGAATGGCTCGTCAACACCCTCTGGCGGTTTGTTCCTCACAAATAACATCATCCTCTCCGATCCTAACTCAAAGCGGGTGACCGCTGAGATAAGCGGGACGGAGACGCATGGTAGCAAAGCGTTATCGCTGGGGATTACTTATGGCTACACAGACACGAGGGCAATCAAAGATATGCTCTCTTCATCTACTCTGAATGCGTGGAAAGCATTGCCAAGCGATGAGGCAAGGAAACAGTGGCTAACGGACCGTGACTACAAGATAATCTCCACTAGCTACGACTTGGAGGCGTGGACGGTGCAAGCTTTTGTACGTACTGGTGAGGAGACGGCGTTGAGCAATGACGGTACGGGGCACGTTGGCAACCTCTACTTCGGAGGCGACCGTATCGACTACAAGGACACTGCCGACAGCACCCCCTACCTCTCCGTCGGGCGCATGTCGGTCAAGCCCATAGATACGGTCATCAATAGCAACAACGTCGATACAACCCAAGCCATCACGATGCAGCAGCTCACGCTGTCAGCGTCCGTGAGCTCAAACAGCGCAGAGGATACCAAGACGATATACGTCACCAACGACAATACCGCCGTGACGTTTAACCTTGACAACATGGCTCTGAACTCCGGGAACCCGCCAAATGTACCGGAACGGAATATAGAGGGTGCCGAAATGTACTTCGCCGCAGAGCTCACCGTAGATAATATCGTACTCTGTCGACTATCCGGGGTGTGGAGAGCAAAGTATGTAGGCTCGCAAGGAGATGGCGACAATGGTATGCGATGGGTATACGGACAAAACGACACCATGGGTAGTCAACAGCTATCATCAGGGAATCTGTCTGTCACTCATGTACTCAATAGTGGCTCACATACCGTCAAGTTTAGGGTCATCAAAACCTTTGAGCTACTAAAATATGGGTACGACGTGAGTGCCAGTCTGTCTGGCTTCACGGTGCACCAAGTCTACAAGACCGACTACAAGCAAGCGATCATCACACCGAGCGGGGTGCGCTTTTACGGTGGTGGGGAGCGGTACATCGACTTCGACTACCTCGGCACGGGTGGCTCTCCCGCACTCAAGATGAAGGGCGGGCTTCAGGTAGACTACATTAAGACCGACGGCTTTTACTCCTGCGGCAATGTAAATAAATGGGGCAGTCTAGGGTGGTGTAGAGGTAATACGGTGACAACAAGTCGAGAGCGACAAGGACGGTACCGCATTTCACACAGTATAGGGCATACTAACTACGTTATCACGGGTACCATCATAGGTAACGAACGAATGTTCCTCCGTGTGGCTGAAAAAGGGAGTGCCTATGTGGTAGTGGAGTTGCACCCCGGCTACGGAGTGGGCTATAACGAGGTCTTTGATAGCCCGTTTGACTTTGTCATCCATGCAGGAGTAAAGTAGGCTGTTTCTCTGTAAATAAAAGGAGGGTACCACCGAGTAGATGGTACCCTCCTATGCGAGCAGTGGTCTGCTTTAGTTCTTTCCCTCTGCTTTTAGCTTAGCATACTCTTCCGGCGTGCAAGGAAAAGCCGTATACACTTCCTCAAAGAGTCGATACACCTCATCGTAGTTTTTAGCGTCAAACGCCGTCTTCACCTTTTCCCATCCCTCACGAAATATCCTCTGAGGAATATAGCCGATAATTTTATCATCTTTGTCCACAAAATGGACGTTCTTATAATGGAAGAAGTCAGGGACTAGCTTAGGATTATCCTTATCACGTGCATCAATAATGAAGTCGCCCCAAAATACAAACTTTGCCTGTTCAGGCAGCTTGTACTGATACTCTCCGATCTTACGTTTACCCGCAGTTACCAGCCAACTGTGTTCATCCAGGATTCCTCCGAGCCACATTCGCATTTCCTTATATTCTTCACCGTCGTGTATCATGTTTTCTGCTTGGGCGACCAGCTCATGAGGGGTTAGGTGCTCGGGGTTATCGGGTAGGTCAGGATTAACGGCTCTAGCTTTGCCATCCGTTACGTTAATATATACCATAGCATTTTTGTCTAGTAGTTTTTCATTCGGCTTATTGGTGTTGCACGCCGTGACCATCAGCATCAGCACCATCAGCACCGCCACCACCGCCATTCTCAAAATTGATCTCATCATCTTATTCATCCTAAAGTGTGATACTTACTTCAACTGCCCCAAAGGTAGCAACTTTTATTGAGAGCGGAGATAGAGTGGCATAAGAAATCTATGCCATTATTTGTTGAGCCATATTATAATGCCGTCCTTTGTATACGACTTGGAGACGAGTAGGCACGAAAACGCCCCTGTCTCTACTTCAGAAGCTCTCACCCTTCTGAGAATAGTTAAGGTGACCAGACACCAAGACAGAGGCTATATGCCATCGTCAGGTGTCTGGTCACCTTCGTTATAAAGTATGTGAGAGATAGCACAAAGATAGTGATAATAACTAAGACATGGAAGTGAAAATTAAAGTAAATATCAAGACCCCCATTACTTATTACGGCGGTAAGCAGAGCATCCTAAAGCATATCTTGCCACTCGTGCCACCACACAAGAGATACACTGAGGCATTTCTCGGAGGTGCTGCTCTTTTCTTTGCCAAGGAGCCTGCACCAAGTGAGGTGATCAATGACCTCGATGGCAACCTTATTCAATTCTACCGAGTGGCACAAACCAATTACCCAGCCCTGAAGAAGCGGATCGACGCCACTCTACACTCACGTGACACGCACACGCAGGCGGGGCATATCCTCAGCTACCCCTGCTTTTACGACTCCGTGGACATCGCTTGGGCAATATGGGTACGCTCCATGCAGAGCTTTGCCAGTCGACTGGATGGATCCTTTGGGTATGACTTTCGCGGTAGCATGCCCAAGCGCGTCAACAACGCCAAGGACAACATCACGCAAGCAATCAGCGACCGCCTGCAGGGAGTCACTATTGAGAGTCGAGACGCACTCAAGGTAATCAAGTGCTACGACTCTCCGGACTGTTTCCATTTCATCGACCCACCGTATCTCAACAGTAATTGTGGCCACTACGAAGGACTATTTGGCGAAGCCCACCTAGATGCCCTCCTAGCCCTGATGACGGAGCTCACCGGCAAGTGGATACTCACCATGTTCCCCTACGACAAGATCCAAGCATACGCCACCAAACACGGCTGGACGATCCACCGCATCACCCGCACCATCTCCGCCTCTAAGAGCAATCGTCGCAAGCAAGAGGAGTGGCTCGTCACCAACTACTAACGCCCTCCAACCACCGTCCAACCAGCGTCCGACCACCGTCCGGACGCAGAGGATAAGCTAAACTATCTTGAAGTGTCGCAAGTATTTGAACTAAGTGGATCCTTTGCGGTACTAACCATTAAAATACAAAGAATATGAAACGGAAAGGAAAGATTTATGGGGTCAATGGTAAACGCTACACCACCAAACACTTGCCCAAGTCCAGCACCTATTCGTAGATGAGAAGGATGGAAAGGTCTCCATCCTCCCTGACTAATCACCCAAAAACAATGAAAGGAGCTTAGACGCATCTAAGCTCCTTTCGTCATTCTTTGTAATGAGTTCCAGCCAAGCATTTGTTATCTACGTATAGACAATTTCTTTTGTTGCTTATGTTGCTCTGGCGCAGGACGTTTAGTAATCAATATTTTTAGACGGTCACAATAAGCTTTCCAATTTTCTTCATCTAAACGGCTTGGTTCTCCTATGAAGTTCGGGGTGCAACCATCATCATATAGATATACGGCTGTCACATTACCTTCTTTGTCTTCTTTCTTAGTATAGGCTGCTTTGACTATCTCTTTGTCGGGTAGATGGCATTCACCAATCTCCACGTAGTCTCTATTCATCACAATCCACTTGCCATCTACTTTCTCAATAGCATAGGGTAAGTTGTTCCTTAGAAAATCTCTTGCTCCCATAATTTCTTTACTTCTATTGGTTAAATACTCTTTTCTCACAAATGTACTACTTAATACTCATTCAAAAGACAAACCCAACTAAAGACAGTGCTGTGTCACACTTAACGGACATTTCGTTTCAATACTATTCGTTAAAATCACCTTTTCCAAACCCTCTCTTCACGCCTACCTAGATGGACATTTCGTTTCAACACTCACGGACATTTCGTTTTTGCGGATATACGAAGACCCCGGGAAAACGGCGAACCATAACAACCAATAAACGACCCCGCCAGGGGTCGCCATAGAGGCGGCTTGGAGGGTCGCAAAAAATTTGACGGATAGAAGCGGAATGTTTCCAGTAGGAAAGAGAATGATTTGACGGATAGTAGCGATCTCTTTCCAGTAGGAAACTTTTTGCGCTCAGGAAACTAGTCTGGCGCAGGGGTTAGAAGGACTGCATCTCAATCAGTCGGGCGTAGCGACCGCCGAGAGCGAGTAGCTCTTGGTGGGTCCCCATCTCCACGATCTGCCCTTGGTGTAGGACGACGATGGTGTCCGCTCCGACGATGGTGGAGAGGCGGTGGGCGATGATGAGTGTGGTGCGCCCTTTCATGAGTCGCTCGAGTGCCTCTTGGACCAGTTTTTCGGAAGCGGTGTCGAGTGCGGAGGTGGCTTCGTCGAGGATGAAGATCTCCGGATCCTTGAGCACCGCCCTTGCTATGCTTAGCCGCTGGCGCTGTCCGCCGGAGAGTCGTCCGCCGCGGTCTCCGATGTTGGTGTCGTAGCCCTCAGGGAGCTCCATGATGAAGTCGTGGGCGTTGGCTATCTTGGCGGCGTGTATGATCTCCTCGAAGGGAGCATCCGGGTTGCCAAAGGCGATGTTTTGGCGGACGGTGTCGTTGAAGAGGATCGCCTCTTGGTTGACATTGCCCATCAGTCCGCGGAGGTCGGACTTGCGAACCGTGCGTATGTCGGTGCCGTCGATGGTGATACGTCCCTTCTGGATGTCGTAAAAGCGGGGGATGAGGTCGACGAGGGTGCTCTTTCCGGATCCGCTCTCTCCTACGATGGCGACGGTCTTGCCCTTGGGGATGGTGAGGTTGATGTCTCGGAGTACCCACTGGTCGGTGTAGCGAAAGCTGACGTGGTCAAAGGTGATCGCTTCGTCGAACACCAGCGGATGTGGGTCGGCGGGGTCGGTGATGCGGTTTTCGGCAAGGAGGATCTTGTCCACCCGCTCTAGGGACGCCATCCCCCGCTGGATCGTGTAGGCACTGCGAGTGAGCTCTTTGGCGGGGTTGATGATGCTGTAAAAGATCACGAGGTAGTAGATGAAGGCACTGGCATCGATGGACTCGGTGTGTCCTAGGATGAGTGTCCCCCCGTACCAGAGTACGATGGCGATGGTGGCGGTGCCGAGGAGTTCGCTCATGGGGTGAGCCAGCTCGTATCTGCGGGAGATGCGTCTGCTGATGTCTCGGAAGTGGTCGTTGTGCGCCTCGAAGCGCTTGGTCATCGTTGGCTCAGCTCGGAAGGCCTTGACCACGCGCAAGCCGCTCAGGGTCTCCTCCACCATGCTGATGAGGACGCCCCACTGGTTTTGTGCCTCGAGTGAGCTGCGCTTGAGCTGCTTGCCGACCTTGCCCATGATGTACCCGGATATGGGGAGTAGGATGAGGACGAAGAGTGTCAGTCGGGGGCTGATGATGATCATGGCCACGAGTGAGATGATGATCATCAGTGGGTTTTTGATCAGTAGATCGAGTGAGCTGACGATGGAGTTTTCGACTTCGTTGACATCGCCGGTGATGCGGGCGATGATGTCGCCCTTGCGCTCGTCGCTAAAGAAGGCGAGATTCAGACCGAGGACTTTGTTGTTGATGGCGTTGCGGATGTCGCGCACGATGCCGGTGCGGACGGGGATCATGCAGTAGAGTGCCATGTACTGCACGGACACTTTGATCAGGGTGATGCCGACCAGGTAGCAGCCCAGGATGATCAGCGTGGTGGAGGGACCGTAGCTCTCGATGAGGCGGGTGATGAAGTAGTTGAAGTTGTTTTGGACCACATCCATGACCCCCTGTGCCGTCATCTCACTCCAGGGAATGAACGTGTAGACGGTGGTGTCTATGCTGAAGAGGACTCTCAGGATGGGGATGATGAGTGAAAAGGCTAGGAGATTGAGCAGAGGGGAGAGGATGTTGAAAAAGATATTCCCGATGACGTACCACTTGTACGGTGGCACGAACCTCTTGAGGGTCTGGAAGAACTGCTTCATGGTCTCTTGATTATTTGGGGCGAATGGGCGTCAGTTTGGCAAACTTTAGTATGAACTTGGCGTCTTTTCCGGAGTCGAAGATGATGTGTACCTTGGTGCCGGAGATACTGTCCTCAAAGCCCTGTATCGTCCCGTCACCAAACGCTTGGTGGCTGACCCGGTCTCCTGCCCGGAGGTCGGTGTCGGAGGAGGTGTCGGTGACCACTCTCGGACCGGTCGTGGGCTCCGGGGGGAGAGGCTTTAGCCGTCTGCGTGTGGGAGTGGGGATCGGCTGAGGACGCTCTATCGGAGGTCTTTGGCGAGGGATCTCTCTTGTCCCTTGTCCGAAAAGTCCTGAGAGGTCGTGGAGGTACTTGGGTGTGAGGTCGAGGAGAAAGCGACTGGGGGCACAGATCTCCTGGAGCCCGTGCAGGCGGCGGGTGTCGGCATAGCTGAGGGTGCAGTGCTCTTTGGCACGGGTGATGGCGACGTAGAGCAGGCGACGCTCCTCCTCGATGTCCTGAGGGGTCCAGCTGCGCTGGCTGGGGATGATCCCCTCCTCGATGCCGGTGCAGAAGACATGGCGGTACTCGAGACCCTTGGAGGCGTGCATGGTCATGAGCGTGACTCGCGGTGTGTCGTCCTCCTGCTGGTCGCGGTCGGTGTAGAGAGCCATGTCGCGGACAAAGTCCTCGATAGTGGGGGTATCGCCGGTCTCCTTGATGCGGGTGTCTACATAGTCAGCTACGGCGCTGAGGAGCTCCTCCATGTTGTCGAGCCGGCTTTCGGAGTCGATGGAGCCGTCTTGGTAGAGGGTGTTGATGCCGGTCTGGCGGATGACCAGCCGGACAAGCTCCTCGGGGGAGAGCTGGTCCTTTTGCGAGGAGAGGCCGTCGATGAGGGTGGTAAAGTCCGCTACCTTTTTCAGGGCACCCTTGTTGAGCTCTGCAGAGAGTAGATCCGTGCGGAGTGCCGCCTGCATGAGCGGCACTTGGTGTTGCTCCGCCAGTGCGGCGATTTTGTCAAAGGTTACCTGACCGATGCCTCGTGCGGGAACGTTGTAGATGCGGCGAAACGCCTCGTCGTCGCGGTCGTTGGTCATGAGCCGAAGGTAGGCGAGGATATCCTTGATCTCCTTTCGGTCGTAGAATGAGGTGCCGCCGTAGATGCGGTAGTTGATGCCGGCATTGCGACACTGCTCCTCGATGACTCGGCTCTGGGCGTTGGTGCGGTAGAGTACGGCTATCTCGTCGGGGGAAACCTTTTGCCGGATGAGCTCACGGATCTGCAGGACGATCATCTCTGCTTCGGCGCTTCCGGAGAAAGCCTTGAAGAGGGTGGGCTTTTCCCCCTCACCGGCTACAGCCTCTACCTCCTTGGGGATGCGGAACTGGTTCTTTTCGATCAAGCTGTTTGCCAGACCCACAATGTTGGCGGTGCTTCGGTAGTTCTTGGTGAGCTTGAAGAGACGGGTGTCGGGGAAGTGCGACTGGAAGTGTAGGATGTTGTCCAGTACGGCTCCGCGGAAGGAGTAGATGCTCTGAGCGTCGTCGCCGACTACCGTGATCTCTGTGTCTTCCCCCTTGAGTAGGCGGATGATCTGATCCTGGACGAGGTTGGTATCCTGGTACTCGTCGACGAGGATGTGGCTGAAGCGCTGCCGCATCACCCGTGCCACCTCCTCGTCGTTTTTGAGCAAACGATGCGTGTTGAGTAGGAGGTCGTCAAAGTCCATTGCGTTGGCACGCTTGCAGCGGGCTTCGTACTCGCTGTAGATCACCGGTAGCTTGTCGAGCTTGGGGCTGCTGATCTCATTGGGAGAGATGCCGTCGTTCTTGGCGGCTGAGATCAGGCTCTGGATGTTGTTGGGCTTGTATCGTTTGTCATCGAGCTGCATCTCGCGGATGATTACCTTCACGAGGGTACGGGAGTCGGTAGCGTCGTAGATCGTGTAGTCAGAAGTGTAGCCGAGACGATGCCCAAACTGCCTGAGCCAGCGAGCGAAGACCGAGTGAAACGTCCCCATCTGCAGCATCTTGGAGAGCTCGCTACCAACCATTGCGCCGATCCTCTCGCGCATCTCGCCGGCCGCTTTGTTCGTAAACGTGAGGGCGAGGATCCGGGAGGGCGGTACGCCTTGGCTCAGGAGGTAGGCTATCTTCGTGGTGAGTACGCGCGTCTTACCGGAGCCGGCACCTGCGAGGATCAGGCTGTCGCTGCCTTGGTGGAGGACTGCCTGACGCTGTTCTTCGTTGAGACTTTGGAGGAGTTGTTCTGCCGCAATCATCGCTCTAGTTCTTGCTTGAGGTACCGGGCGGTAAAGCCCACATTCGTGCGGATCATCTCCTCCGGTGTCCCCTCAAAGATGATGTGTCCACCGCCTCTGCCCCCATCGGGACCGATATCGATCAAGTGGTCAGCCACCTTGATCACGTCCAGGTTGTGCTCAATGACCACCACGGTATTGCCCCGCTCGACCAACCGGTTGAGGATGTTGAGGAGCATCTTGATGTCGTCAAAGTGGAGCCCCGTCGTCGGTTCGTCCAGGAAGTAGACCGTATTCCCGGTGTCCCTCTTGGCGAGCTCGGTCGCCAGCTTGATGCGCTGACACTCGCCCCCCGACAGGGTACTGGAGGGCTGTCCCAGCTTGATGTACCCCAGCCCGACCTCCTGGATGACTTTGATCTTGCGCAGGATCTTAGGGTTGTTTTCAAAAAACTCCACCGCCATGTTGACCGTCATATCCAGTACGTCGGCTATCGACTTGCCGCGGTAGCGTACCTCGAGCGTCTCGCGATTGTACCGCTTGCCCCGGCAGGTCTCACACGGCACATATACATCCGGCAGGAAGTGCATCTCCAGACGCTTATACCCGTTGCCCTTGCAGGTCTCGCACCGTCCCCCCTTGACGTTAAAGGAAAAGCGTCCCGGCTTGTATCCCCTTATCTTGCTCTCGGGCATCTCCACAAAGAGGTTGCGGATGTCGGTAAATACGCCTGTGTAGGTGGCGGGATTGCTACGCGGCATACGTCCGATGGGCGACTGATCCACCTGCACCACTTTGTCGATGTACTCCATCCCCTCTATGCTGTCGTAGGGCAGGGGCTCTTGTGTGGAGCGGTACAGTACCTTGCTGAGGGCTGGGTAGAGGGTGTCGTTGAGGTAGGTAGACTTCCCGCTGCCGCTCACCCCTGTCACGCAGGTAAAGGTCCCCAGAGGGATGGACAGCGTCTCTCCGTGGAGGTTGTTCCCCGTGGCGCCGATGAGCCGGAGTGAGTGTCCCGACCCCTTGCGCCGATCGGTGGGTACCGGTATCTCTTTCTCTCCCCTCAGGTATTGTGCCGTCAGCGTGTCGCTCTTGAGCATCTGCTCCGGCGTGCCGCTAAAGATGACCCGTCCGCCATCGCGACCGGCGCGGGGACCGAGGTCCACGATATAGTCCGCCTGCTCCATCATCTCCCGGTCGTGCTCCACCACGAGGAGCGAATTGCCGGCATCGCGGAGCTGCTTCATGGCGCGGATCAGTCGGTCGTTGTCCCTCTGGTGCAGTCCTATACTCGGCTCATCGAGGATGTAGAGCACATTGACCAGTCGGCTGCCCAGCTGTGTGGCGAGCCGTATCCGCTGCATCTCGCCACCGGAGAGACTGCCGGTAGTCCGATCCAGAGAGAGGTAGTCCAGTCCCACCTCGAGCAAAAACTCCAGTCGGTCGGTGATCTCCTTGCAGATCTCCAGTGCGATCACCCGCCGCTTGGGGTCGACCTTGTCGGGCACCTGCTTGATCCACTCGAGGAGGTCGGGTAGGGGGAGCCGGTTGACCTCGGCAATGTTTTTGTCATCGATCTTAAACGCCAGTGCCTCCTCTTTGAGCCGTGTGCCGTGGCAGTGGGGACAAGTGGTGTAGGTGCTAAACTGCTCCGCCCAGCGTCTCGCCTTGGCAGAGTCGTCGTCCTGAGAGAGCTTGTCGAGGTAGTTGCTCAGCCCCTCGTAGGGCAGCAGGCGTTGCCACGAGCCACCCTCGCGCACCCTGATCCGGAGGGGGTAGTCCGCCCCGCTGAGCAGATCATCCATCAGCTCCTCGGGGTAGTCGCTGATCGGCTGGTCGATGGTGTAGCCGTGGTGCTCCGTGATCGCCATGAGCTGGTAAAAGATCATGCCGCGCCTAAACTTCCCCAGAGGTGCCAGTGCCCCCTCCCGTATGCTCAGCGAGTCGTCCGGTACGATGCGGCTCATGTCCGGGGTGGGGATCATCCCGATCCCCTTGCACTTCGGGCAGGAGCCCTTGGGGGAGTTGAACGAAAATGTGTGCGGTGCCGGCTCCTCAAAGCTCATCCCCGTCTCCTCGTCCATCAAGCTCTTGCTAAAATGGCGTGCCTCCTCTGCTTCCGGATCCCACACCAGCACCAGATCCTTCCCCATCTTGAGTGCGGTCCGCAGCGTCTCGCGTATTCTCTGGTCATCCTCCGGGCGTACCTGCAGCTTGTCGATCACCACCTCCACCCGGTGGTTGCGGTAGCGTGAGAGCGCCATCCCCGGTGTGAGCGGGAGGATGCTGCCATCCACCCGTACCTGAGTGTACCCCTTGCGGCGGAGATTCTCCAGCAGCTCGCGGTAGTGCCCCTTGCGGTCTCGCACCACCGGTGCCAGTACGTAGATACGCTTGCCGAGGTAGGTCCGGGTGATGGTGTCGAGCATCTGCTCCTCTGTGTAGCGCACCATAGCCTTGCCGGTAGAGGGCGAGTAGGCTGTCGCTGTACGGGCGTAGAGCAGACGTAGGAAGTCGTACACCTCGGTCGTCGTGCCGACGGTGCTTCGCGGGTTGTTGGTCGTTGTCTTTTGCTCGATAGAGATCACCGGCGACAGTCCCGTGATCTTGTCCACATCAGGGCGCTCTATCCCTCCCAGGAAGCCCCGGGCATAGCTCGAGAAGGTCTCGATGTACCTCCGATTCCCCTCCGCATATATGGTGTCAAAAGCAAGGGACGACTTACCGCTACCGCTGAGACCGGTGACCACGCTCAGGCTATTTCGCGGGATGGATACGTTGATGTTCTTGAGGTTGTGCTCACGAGCACCCTCTACCCGTATCTCGCCGCCTTGCTCCAGGTTATTTGTATTCATCAATGTTTGCTCTCCCTTATCTATATCACGCAAAGGTACTAAAAGTATCACTAACGGTTTCAGCCGTTTTCTCCCGCCAAAAAGGGCAGTCGCACCATGCTCGCCACCACAAACAACCCCTCAGACACCCCGCCAAAAAGCCGGTATTGGCATCCAAAATCAGCCTCAAAAAGATCGCCCGTCTATATCTCTGAAAAACAAATAGATATGGGTCGTGAAAAGATAAGCGGCTGAGAGCAAAAAGTTTCCTACTGGAAACCGTCCGCTTCTATCCGTGAAATCGTTTTCTTTCCTACTGGAAACTTTTCGCTTTTATCCGTGAAACTTTTTGCCGGGGAGGAGGGCGTGTCCTCTTCCTGAAAAAAGTACACAGTTGGGGAGGTGTTACTGAGATGGTACACGGGTTATTTTTGTTAGTCCTGTGAGCGTACTCATCTGTTCGTTTTACTCCTGCTGGGGTACACGACTTGTGTCGTCTTTACTGCGGAGGTACACAAAGATAGCTCTTTGTCGGGAGTTGGGCGGCATAGGCTCGGAGTTTTGAGGCTCGGAGCTTTTGGAGAATTGTTCTTAGATGTCTGGTTCTTAGACGGTTGTGTGGTTAGAGGGTTGGGGTATTCTGGTATGAGCATCTGCATCGGAGTCTTCTTGTTGAGGGCTCGATGAGGACGCGCTGTATTATAAAGGGCAATAGTTTGAGAGAGGATCTCTCGAACTTGATCTATGGGCTTATCCTCGAAGTTGTAGAGCCAGTCGTTCTTGATGATCCCGTTAAGTCGCTCTGCCATAGCGTTGTGGAGGGGGTTGCCTGTCTGGGTAACGCTGGTTACGATGCCTAGGCTGGCCTCGTAGTCGGTCATCTGCTTGGAGACGTATTGACAGCCTCGGTCGCTATGGAAGATGAGTCCTTTGAGGTCAAAGCCATGCTTTTGGTAGAAGTCAACGGTCTGTCTTAGTGCGTTGTAGGGACCCTCTGTGGAGAGCGTGGGCTGCAGGTCAAAGCCTGTGATGATGCGACTATAAGCATCCATCGTCAGGGAGAGATATGCGAAGCCCCCTAAACATTTGACGTAGGTTATGTCTGAGACGGTGAGCCGGCAATGGTCTGTGGCGATGTACTTAGGGGTGGTGTTCAGGTGGTCTTGGAAGCCATGATTGACCACGCCTTTGGTCGTCTGGAGTGGACGCTTACGCTTGCGACTTCTTAGCAGCATATCGTTGGCTCCTAACACTTTGTAGAGCCAGTCTCGACCTACTTGGAAGGTCCCTTTGAAGTATTTGTTGGTACACTCCTGGAGGGTGTCTACGCCTGCCCTGGGGAGCCAACTGCGCACATACTGGCAATAGTGCAGGACGGAGGCTACTTTGACATCTTCGTCTTGCTCGGTGAAGGTGTGCTTGTAGTAGCCTTTACGGCTGACTTCTAACAGCTGACAAAGGTAGGTTATGGAGAGCTTTTGATCTCTCACTTGGGCGGACTCAAGCTGTCTCACGGCTACAAATCGGTCTTTTTTTTTAGATCAATGTGGTAGCGATTCAAGACCACTTCGAGTAGCGTTTTGTTGACTAAAGCCTTGCTCTCAGCCTGAAAGAGGGCTGCTTTGAGGCGAGCGTTTTCGCGCTTGAGTTCTGCGTAATCTGGATCTACGGCTTTGTGCTTGTTTGTCTTGCTCATAGTGCTAGGGGTGCTTTGGTTGGGTAACTCTACACCAAAGGTACGCAACCAATTTCGAATGGTGCGTGTGGTGATGCCGTAGCGCTGGCTGGTGGTGGCGATGCTCTCGCCGGTGGCTAGGAGGTCGTCGATGACTCTCCACTTGAAATCTAGGGGATATCCCTTTCGTCCTCGGTTACTTTTTTCTGGTTTCATTGTTGTTGGGGTTGGCTTCCCCAACTGTGTACTATTTCAGGAGAGGACAGCGGCAAGTATGCGGAGGTTTTTGGTGCGGTTGTGTCGGCTAAAAACGGAAGGGGGATGTGACGGACTGCTCGCGCTGTTGCTGCTCGCGACGTTCGCGTTCGCGCTCAGCGTTGCGGTCTTTTTTCTTCTTTTCCTCAGGCTTGTTTTTGATCAGTTCGCGCGGTTTTTGCCGCTGAATGGGTACTCGGAGGGGATAAAAGTTTTCCTTGATCTCCCAGTTTTTCATCAGTTCGAAGGTCTTGGGCGCATAGTAGACCTGCTCGGGCTGGGTGCCGGAGTCAAAGTCTGCGGGGTCCCACCGGCGATTCTTGTTGCGGTCGATGATGATCCGGAGGGCGTACTTGTCTGGTTTGAGGTCGTCGAAGCGTACGGTGGTGCTGTCGCTGTAGGCTATGAGGACCGGCGCGTCCTGGAGGTTGAGGAGCTCGGCGATGATGGGGCCCTCTACGTCGTGGACGGTGATCTCGAGGGATGAGAACTGGTCGCGTTCCTCGACCTTGAAGCCATCCACCATCATCTCACTCTGGTGGTGGCCGTAAATGTCGCAGAAGGTCAGGCTGTCGAAGTGCAGCTCGTACTGACTGCCATACTTGAGCGGAGCGGTGATCATGCCTGCCGTGGTCCTGCCGGGTAGCAGTCGTATGTCGGTGATGGCTACCGGCTTGAGAATGCTGTCGTTGGCGTTGTAGAGCTTGATGGCACCGAGGCTTGCGGTGTCGATGGGCAGGGTGGTCTGAAAGAGGATGCTGTCGGATGTACCGCCTGAGCCATTGTGCTCTACCGATACGCTAAAAGGACTCTTGGGCGTGTCGGTAGCTGTCCGGAGACTGTCTGCCTGCTGCTCCGTGGGTGCGGAGGGGGCTTTTCCCCCCTTTTTGGCGGGCTGAGCTTTGGGCTTGGGCAGCTTGAGGGTGATGGAGTCTGTCTTGAGGGTGATGTTGTTGAGCGAGTCGAGTGTGTGGTAGCTGACGGCGAAGCGCTGGTGCTTTAGTGCCAGGCTGTCTGTGATGAATGCGGAGACTACCTTGGTCTTGGGGTCTTGGTCCAGGACATACCAGCTTCCCGCCGGTGTGGGTAGGGAGTCGACGGCCCGGATGGTGAAGGCCGAGTCGGGCAGCTCGTTGAAGGTCAGGTCGAGCCTGTACGGCTCGGGGCGTTCCCTTTTGGAGATGAATCGGCGGGCACTCTCGGGGGGGGGAAAGAGGAGGAACAGGTCGTCCGGGANGAGGACCAGGTCGTCCGGGAGGTAGCGGGTGTAGTGTACCGTGTGGATCGTGTCCACGGTGATCGAGTCGCGCCAGATGGTGTCGTTGCGTACCGCCGGCATGCTGCGGGTGGTGATGATGCTGTCCAAAAAGGCGATACCCTCGGTGGGGTTGTCGTAGCGATAGTTGCCGTCTGCCTCCTGTAGGGCGTAGATGTGGTAGCTGCCGTGCTTGATGTTTCGGATGACGAAGCGTGCGTAGTCCGAGGTGCGGCTCATCCGCAGGAAGGTGGTGTCTCTGAACGCCGAAGGCATACTGTCGGCAGGATGTATGCCGACCACTACGTTTTGTACGGGCTCGAGGTTGCGAGCATCCAGCACCATCCCGGCGAAGGCCATCGTGTCGATGGCGTCACCGGTGGAGAAGGCTACGGAGAAGTTTTCGAGCGCATTGCCCTCGTTGTTGTCCTGTACGGCATCAGTGAAGTCGAGGGTATAGGTGGTGTTTGGGATGAGGGAGTCCTCTAGAACGATCTCCACGCGCTTCCCCAGGGCTTGGATTTGTGGTCTCTGGAGCTGGGGCGGGGAGATGATGACCTTTTTCTGTGGGTCTTTGAGCGTGATGTACTCGTCGAAGGTGAGCGTGATGCGCTTCTTGCTGACATTTAGCGCCCCATCCTCCGGGGTCATCTTGATCAGCTTGGGTGGGTCGTCGTCGTAGGGACCGCCACCGGGAGCGACGCGGTTGGCACAGCCGTAGACCAACCCTATAAGCAAGAGGGTCGCTGTGAACAGTATGTGGTTGGCTCGTTTTTGCATCGGGTATGAGTAAGGACAATGTCGTCCGCAAAGTTAGCCAAAACCTCGTAGACCCTCCACTGTCTACCGAATAAGCCCGAGGCAGCGATCCATGAGGTAGGTGCGGGTCTCCTTGAGGGTGGGGATGGCGCGGAGCTCCTCAGGGGTGATGGGCTCTCCGATGTAGACATCGATGGTCTGCCCTTGTTTATTTAGGATCTCGACAGGGATGCGCAGGACGTTTAGGTTGTAGCTGATTCGCCCGAGGTGGTAGAACCACTTGGAGTTTTCTCCACCAAACATCACGGGGTAGATCGGCTGACCGGCGCGGCTGAGTATACGCACACTGTTCATCTGCCACGGCTGCTCCTTTGGCTTCTTTTTCGCCCAGTCGTAGTGAGCAATCCCTCCGGCTGGGAAGAGACCCATGGGGTGACCTTGGGAGAGTTGCTTGGCAACCATGCGCAGCCCGGAGATGTTTTTCTCGGGAACGTGCTGGTAGTTTTTCTTGTTTTTGCGAGGATGTATCGGGATCCACGTGTCGGCAAGAGGGGTGATGTAGGAGAGGAAGTTGTTGACCAGGACCTTGTAGTCGGGGCGTATACTGCCGATGATCGCCACCAGTATCAGTCCGTCTATGCCGCCAAAAGGGTGGTTGGATACGGTCACGAACGTCTCCTCGTGCTTCATCCTCTCCAGGTGCTCCTCGCCATGGATCCGGTAGCTGACACCAATGTCCGGATCGTCGAGAACCGCTTTGGCAAACTCTGCATGCCTCAGATGCCAGTGGCGACTCCCTATGGTATTTAGGTCATTGACCTTGGCGAACTTGAAGAGGAGCTCCCCAAGAACACTCCCCAGTGCTGAGTCGAAGAACGGTCCTACGGAGTCGACGAGGTCTTTGACGACTAGGATTTTGTTTGGATCGTACTGACTCATAGAGTGGGTGGGGTAGCCCGCTCGATCGAAGCTGTAAACTCGCGACAGAGCATCTCGTGCTGTTTGCGTGCGGTGAAGAAGACGATGTTTAGGAAGAACACCTCGTAGACGAAGTAAAACCAGATCTGCCCTGATAGTGCGAAGATAAAGAGGGGAATGGTCCTGCCGTTGAAGGTCATCAGGTCTACCAGTTTCATGATGATCCTACTGCCGGCTCGGAAGCGGCTTCGGTCTTCCTTCGTGATGTCGTGGCGCCGCATGGATACGAGCATCGCCTGTAGGTCAGGTGTGATGCTGCTCTGGAGGTAAGTGTACCATACGTATAGCTTGAAAAAGAAGCGCTTGTACCCCGGCTCCATCTGTGCGTACCGCTCCTTGATCTGATCGTAGGTGGTAAACTCCTTCCCCGTTTCCGGGCTGATGAAGCGTAGATGGAGCGTCTTGTAGTAGTCCGTGATGAATGCCTGCTGAAAGTGGCTCAGCATCGACAGAAAAGCGATGACAAAGATGAACCAGTACCCATACTCGTTGTAGATCCTGAGGCTGAGAGCGACATACAGAGTGATGAACCAAAAGTCCCCCGCCATGCCGTCCAGGATCCTGCCAATGGGTGAGTACCTGCCGGTAAGCCGTGCCAACTGACCATCGACGCAGTCTAGGATATTGGCGCTCATCATCAGTAGGATGGCAAGTACAGTCGTCCAGAGAGAGGGGTAAAAGAAGCACCACGCTCCCGCCATCCCTACGAAGATGCTGATGATGGTGATGGTATTGGGTGAGATGGGCGTGTGCTGTAGGTGCCGTGCGATCCAGAAGCCGATAGGTCTGTAGAAGATACGGTCTATAGTGTTTTCGGTCTCCAGAGACTTTAGCGAACTGATGTACTCGGGACTATCTTCGATCTCTATATCTAATTCAGGCATTGTAGTGTCTGTCTTTTTTGTATTAAACGTGAGTTATTTGTAGCTATACCCACCGGACACAGGGATGATGTCGCCGTTGAGATAGCTGTTTTCTACCGCAAGCCTAAAGACCTCTCCTATCTCCTCGGGGGTGGCAAAGCGGTGCAGAGCTACTTTGTTCTCAATGTTTCGACGGATCTCGGCGGGTTTATTCTTCTGCCACTCGGTATCGACGAAGCCCGGTGCGATCCCCACCGTACGGTGTTGATAGGGCTCGATGTGCTTGACTAGGTTCCGGACCAGGGCATGCACGGCACTCTTGGTGACTGCGTAGGCGAGCGAAGTGCCGTGTGGCTCTATCGCCATCATGGATCCGGTAAAGACAAAAACACCGCCCGGCTCCATCAGCGGGGCGAGCTTCTCAGTCAGAAAGACGGGGAAGTGGACGTTGGCATCAAAGACTCTCCGCCAAGCGTCAGCGTCGTACGCACCGAAGGGCTCACGGTAAGTGAGGTTGGCGTTGAAGAGTACCGCAGTGGGGTACCAGCCAAGTGCCTTGGCCTCGTCCAGTACTTGCTGTGGTGCTTCCGGGTCGGCTACGTCCAGCTGACTGATGTAGAGCTCCTTGGTTGGGTAGCGGCTCAGTAGTTCGTCGCGACAAGCGGCTGCCGCAGCACTGTCCGAGGCATAGGTGAGCCAGACAGCGTCGGTCTGCTCACAGGCGAGCAACGCTTCGGCGGCTGCCCGTCCTATACCCTTGGTCCCTCCGGTGATCAGTATCTTGTGTCCCATGACGGAGAGTTACTTGATGGATTCTTCTTTGGGGTTGGGCTTTTGAGCCTGCTCTTTGCTCAGCCGGGAGTGGTAGGACTCGGCGACAGCCTCCTTGATGTTGGTGCTGGAGACACCGGTGCCGTATGGGAAATAAAAGACCTGTACACCCAGATCGCGTAGGTAGTCGTACTTTCCCTCCCAGTCGTCACCGACCACAAAGGCATCAATATTGAGCTTCTTCACGATCTCGGTGTGGTTGAGTGAGTGCTGTGGGATGACGATGTCGGGAGCCTTGAGAGCCTCGACGATCTCCTTTCGCTCTTCAAAGGGAATGATAGGTGCCGGCTTGTAGCTCTTGACCAGCTCGTCCGTGCTAATCCCCACGATCAATATATCACCCAAGGCTCGTGCGTAGTTGATCATGCGCAGGTGGTTGGCATGAAACATATCAAAAGTCCCCGAGGTGTATACTATAGTCTTTCCTTTGAACATAGTTGCAGTTATGTTAGGTGTATTTGAGCGTACTGTATCGTTTTTCAGTCCTGCTCGATGAGTTATAACATCCGCTAATATACGAAATATCTTTGTGGTGCAGCCTCTTTTTGGCTGTGAGAAGGCAGAAAGCGCCACCGAAGCGGAACTATTTCCCGCCGAACCGTTTGCCTCATCCACCCGGCTGCTGTCCGCATGGTAGCGGTGGCTCCCGCACACAAGTAAAAGCGCCAAGGGGTGTGGTTCCGTAGGGCTATGGGAGAGGAAAAGACAACCCCGTGCAGCACACCAAAATGCTGTACGGGGTTGTGCTCTCTTGTGCTGTGCGCTCAGAGGTGAGCGTAGCGACCTGTTGCCTTAGGGCAGGGACGCATGCGTTACTTCTCAGAGACGAGGGCGAGGGTGTCCTTAGCGATGAGCAGCTCCTCGTCGGTGGGGATGATGGCTATCTTCACCTTGCTATCCGGTGCGGAGATGAGCACTTCCTTGGCGCGTACCTTGCGGTTGAGTTCCTTGTCGATCTTGATGCCGGCGTAGTCCATCTCATCGCAGACGTACTCGCGAGTGACGGCTTGGTTTTCGCCCACCCCGCCGGTGAAGATGATGGCATCAGCGCCGTTGAGTTCGGCTAAAAATGCACCCAGATACTTCTTGATCCGGTGGTTGTACATGTTCATGGTTAGGATGGCGCGCTCGTTGCCGGCTTCCATGCCCGACTCGATGTCGCGCATGTCGCTGGAGATCTCGCTGACGCCGAGGACTCCGGACTCCTTATTGATCAGTTTGTTGAGCCCGTCGGTGTCGAGCCCCTCTTTTTGCATCACATAGACGAGTGCTCCGGGGTCGATGTCTCCGGTGCGGGTCCCCATCATGAGTCCCTCTGCCGGGGTGAGTCCCATGGAGGTGTCGACTACCTTGCCGCCTTTGATGGCAGCGAGGGAGCCCCCATTGCCGATGTGGCAAGTGATGATGCGTGCCGTGTCGTAGTCCAGACCGAGGAACGCAGCCCCGCGCTTGCTCACGTAGCGGTGGCTGGTGCCGTGAAAGCCGTAGCGGCGTACTTTGTAGTCACTGTACATCCTATAGGGGAGCGGGTACATGTAGGCGTACGGCTCCATGCTCTGGTGGAATGCTGTATCAAATACCGCCACCTGGGGTACATCGGGCAGGAGCTTGGAGATCGCCGCCATACCCTTGAGGTTAGCGGGGTTGTGAAGAGGTGCCAGGTCGCTCAGGGACTGTACCTTCTTGATCACCTCGTCGGTGATGAGCGTGCTTGCACTAAAGGTCTCCCCTCCATGTACGACACGGTGTCCCACGGCGTTGATCTCGTTGATCGACTCAATGTACTTGTACTTGGGGTCTTGCAGCGTATCGAGGATGAGCTCCACCGCGGCAGTGTGCTCCGGCAGGTACTTGTTGATGGTGACGGACTCGCCCATGCGGTCCTTAAACTTCAGAAATGACCCCTCCTGACCCACTCGCTCTACACCACCTTTGGCAATGACCTGTTCGTTCGTCATGTCGTAGAGCTTGTACTTGACGGATGAGCTTCCACAGTTGAGTACGAGTATTTTCATTTTTTCTGTATCTGGATTTTGGGATGTTATTGAATAGCTGCGCTAGCCTGTAGGCTGGTGATGGCGATCATGTGGTAGACATCCTCCACGGAGCAGCCTCTGCTGAGGTCGTTGACCGGGTGTGCGATGCCCTGTAGGATAGGTCCGACGGCTGTGGCTCCTCCCAGTCGCTGTGCCAGCTTGTAGCCGATGTTCCCACTCTGTAGGTCGGGAAATACGAGGACGTTTGCCTTGCCCGCCACTGTGCTACCCGGGGCTTTTTGTGCACCGGTCTTGGGGTCAAGAGCCGCGTCCACCTGTAGTTCGCCATCGATCTGCAGGTCCGGTGCGAGCTCATGAGCGAGCTTGGTAGCCTCTACGACCTTGTCCACGTGCTCATGCTTGGCGCTGCCTTTGGTGCTAAAGCTCAGCATCGCGATCCTAGGCTCCATCCCGACAATAGCGCGAGCGGTATCGGCGGAGGAGACAGCTATCTGAGCCAGTTCTTCGGCAGTGGGGTTGGGCATGACGGCACAGTCCGCCAAGACGAGGACCCCCTCCTCGCCGTAGTAGCGGTCCTGGAGGTGCTCGTCCATGATCAGGACGAAAGCACCACTCACCACCCGTACTCCGGGCTTGGTCTTGATGATCTGTAGGGCGGGACGGAGGACGTTGCCGGTGGTGTTTTGTGCACCTGCCACTTCACCGTCTGCTTCGCCGCTCTTGATGAGGAGTGTGGCGAGGTAGAGAGGATCCTCTACCTTCTTGAGCGCATCCTCGGGGGTCATCCCCTTCTTCTTGCGGAGCTCGTATAGGAGGTCGGCGTGCTTCTGCTTATCCGGATTCTGAGTGGGGGAGATGATGCGTGCACCGCCGAGGTGCTTCAGTCCCAGCTCGTTGGCTTTGTTGTGAATGTCGTCCGGCTCACCGATGAGGATGATCTTTGCCACTCCGTCCGTCAGGACACGGTCGGCGGCTTTGAGGGTGCGCTCTTCGGTGCCCTCAGGTAGGACAATGGTCCGTGGAGCTTGCTTGGCTTTTTGGACCAGCGTATCTAGTAAATGCATAGTGATTTAGAAAAAGAATCTATCTGTGTGAGGTTGAAAATATTACTTCTGTACAAAAATACCCTTTTGTGCCGAGTATCCCAAAGTCCGAGTCGGGCGAACTTCATCTCGATGCCCGCGACTGTTTTTTTGCCCCTGCGTGACGACAAAAAAATTGACGGATAGTAGCGGAATGTTTCCAGTAGGAAAGAAAACAGTTTTACGGATAGAAGAGAACTGTTTCCAGTAGGAAACTTTTTGGCTTCTGCAACTATTTGTATTTCAGTGATATAATAGGTTGTTTGTTTTGGGTCAGTTGCCCCGGTCGAAGCTTCGGATCTTTTGGACAATCTTGACCGCCTCTACCGCTTCCCGGACATCGTGTACCCGTATGATGTGCGCTCCCTCCAGGAGGGCGTAGGTGTTGAGTACGGTGGTGCCGTTGAGCATCTCCTGCGGTGTCCCTCCGAGGAGGCGGTAGAGCATGCTCTTGCGGCTGATCCCCACCAGTACGGGGTAGCCCAGGGGCATGAACTTGCCCAGGTCTGCCATCAACTCGTAGTTTTGGTCCGTAGTCTTGCTAAAGCCGTAGCCGGGGTCGAGGATGATGTTTTCGTCCCTTAGCCCGAGCTCCTTCACTCTCTTGAGCTGCACCATCATCTCATCGAGGACGCCGTCTGCCACACGTCCCTCGTACTCGCAGAGGCTCTGCATGGTCTTGGGCGTGCCCCGCATGTGCATGAGGATGTAGGGTACCTGCAGCTCTGCCACGGTGCGGAGCATGTCGCCGTCGATGATGCCGCCGGACACGTCGTTGATGATGTCTGCATCGCCCTCCTCGATGCACTTGCGAGCCACCTCCGCACGAAAGGTATCGACACTGACGATGGCATCGGAGTGCACTTCGCGTATGGCTGTGAGTACCTCTCTCAGTCGCCGCCACTCCTCCTCCGGACTGACGTCGGCGGCATCGGGGCGGGAGGAGTAGCCCCCCACGTCGATCATCTCTGCCCCCTCGTCGAGGATCTGCTCGATGCGGTCGTGTATCTGCCGGTCGGTCCGGATGCGGCTGCCGGCGTAGAAGGAGTCCGGAGTGTGGTTGAGAATGCCCATGACGACCGGTTGCCGGGTGAGGTCGAGGAGACGGCCCCGCACCTGGAGAGTCATGTGGCGATCAGGGGAGAGGGTGTTCATGTTGCTTGGTCTTTTTGAGGGTTGTATGTTGTCTTGATCCACCCCCTGCTTACAAAGGTGACAAAAATTGGGCGAACCTTCCATGTCGGGGAGGGGAAGTGTTTCAGGATTTTGAGGTATATTGCTGCTCAAGCAATAATCCCAAAAACTAAAGACATGAAGCGAATACCTCTACTTTTACTATCCCTTGTGGCTCTGAGCGTCAGCGTACTTGCCCAGAATGCCAAGCCTTTTGTGATCCCTGAGCTGAAGAGCTGGACCGGTGGTAAGGGAACCTATCTCGTGACCCCACAGACGGTGCTGTCTGCTGCGCCGGAGCTGCATGCGCTGAGCCACGACTTCTGCGGTCAGCTGGAGTCGGTGCTTGGAACGCCGCTCATGATGACGGACGACGCTGCTATCGGCGGAATCCGTCTGGAGCTCACCACTGACGATCTCCTCACGGATGCCAATGAAGCGTACCGTATCCTCATCTCCCCCGAGGGGGTGCGGGTCGAGGGCGGTAGTGTCCGCTCCCTCCGATGGGGGTGCCAGACGGTACTGCAGCTGCTGGAGCAAAACAGATCGCTGCCGTGTGGGACGATCGTAGACGAGCCGGAGTATGCGGTGCGCGGCTTCATGCTGGACGTGGGGCGCAAGTTTTTTGACCTCGACTTCATCCGCTCCACGCTGGCAATGATGTCCTACTACAAGATGAATGTCCTGCACATCCACCTGAATGACAATGGGTTCAAGCAGTTCTATGGCGACGACTGGGACAAGACCTATGCGGCGTTTCGCTTGGAGAGTGAGCGCTACCCCGGTCTGACGGCGAAGGACGGCCACTACACCAAGGAAGAGTTTCGTGCGCTCCAAAAGGAGGCAAACGAGCGGTATGGGGTGACGATCGTACCGGAGATAGATGTGCCGGCGCACTCCCTCTCCTTTGCACACTACATGCCGGAGCTGGGTAGTGATAAGTATGGCAAGGACCATCTCGACCTTTTTAACCCCAAAACCTATGAGGTGCTGGATAACCTCTTTGACGAATATCTGTCGGGCGATGACCCGGTCTTTGTGAACCAATACGTGCATATCGGTACGGATGAGTACAGCAATAAGGACCAGAAGGTGGTGGAGCAGTTTAGAGCCTTTACCGACCACTACATCCACAAGGTGGAGGAGTACGGCAAGCGTGCAGCCGTGTGGGGCAGCCTCACCCACGCCAGGGGAAAGACCCCGGTGAAGGTGGACGACGTGCTGATGTACTGCTGGAGCAAGGACTACTCCCTGACCTCCGATATGATCAACATCGGCTACGATGTGATCGCCATACCGGACAACTGGACGTACATCGTGCCGGCAGCTGGGTACTACTACGACTACCTGAATATCGGCGCCCTCTACAACCAATGGACCCCCGCTGTAGCTACTGCGAATGAGGTCTTTGAGGAGCGCCATCCGCAGATCAAGGGCGGGATGTTTGCCGTCTGGAACGACCACTGTGGCAACGGCATCAGTGCACAAGATGTATTCCACAGGATGTACCCCGCCACCCAGACCATGGCAACCAAGATGTGGGTGGGGAAAAACACCACTATTCCGTTCGAAGTCTTTGATGCCAAGCGCAAGAACATCAGCGCCACACCGGTCGGAAATCTCCTGGGACTCCCCAAGGGACTTTTGCCCGGGGTTATCGCACGTGTGGAGAGCCCTAAGGTCGGAACACTCGGGCTACCCATGGAGGATATTGGGTACAACTACCGGGTTTCTTTTGACCTAAAAGCGGGAAAGAATAAGAGGGGGACGCGCCTCTTCTCGTCTCGCAACAGCATTGTTTACCTCAGCGATCCCGAGAGCGGTCGGCTGGGCTATGAGCGGGATGGGTACCGCTATACTTTTGACTACACCGTGCCGGTAAATAAGGAGGTGAGGATCGCCATCGAGGGGACCAACCGATCGACCAGTCTCTACGTGGATGGCAAGCTGCAGCAGACGCTCGCGATCATCTCCCATCCGGAGGATAAACACCTCGACCGCCCGCGCTTTTGGGTACAGACCTTGGTCTTCCCGCTGGCAAAGCTGGAGCCGTTTGAGGGCACCCTTCGCAACCTGCGTGTCGACTACCTGGGCGAGTAACGATGCGCAAGCCAAGCCGGTAAGCGGATTGGCTTCAGACCGGTAAAGCAAAATAAAGACGCGTCCGGGGGCATTCACATGCTCCCGGACGCTTAAATTACAGTTGTACTCTTGTAGAATCAGTTAAGCATTCATTTCACTTTAGAAGTATATTTCATCGCGCCGAAGTCGTAGCCGGTCCAACTGAAGATGGATGAGCTGGTGCCGGTGCTGTTATCCTTGGTCGCGGATACGGACTCGATGCCTGAGGGCGTATTGATCTCCTTGCCGGAGAGAGGTGTCGTGAGCCGGATGTTGTAGTTGATGGTCAGCATGCCGTGTCCCTTGCTGTCGGTCGTGTCGATGAGGTCCTTAGCCTGTCCTTGTCCCTTCACGAGGGCATTTTTGATCACTGCTGTCGCACCACGACGAACCTTGAAGACATCGTGCATGTAGTAGCCGTCATCCTTCTTGGGGCTTTGGTTGAGCTCGATGGTCACGTTGTCGATGACGAAGTTGCTCTGGTTGGCATCGGTGGGGAATTGTCCGTCGTGGTTGCCATCAGCCTCCACGCCACGTGGGTCCGACTCAGTACTCTTGTGTCCTTCGTTCCAGATGCCGTATGCGTTCTTGAGTGTTCCGCTGTAGCCCTGAGTGAAGTCGAACATGTCGTCATCTGCGTCTACGCTGAGGAAATTGGTCACGTTTACACGGCCGCCAAAGAACTCAATGGCATCGTCCGCAGACTTGTAGACGAACACGTTCTCAATGGTAGTGCCACTGCCCACACCATTGAGTGTGAGTCCATTGTGCTCAGTGTCGTCATTCATGTTCGCTCCGGGGTACTCGATGATGAGGTACTTGATGGATCCGGAGTTGTCGTTATTCTTTGGTGCATTGCCCTTACCGGGTCCGTATGGAAAGACGGAGTTGATCTCCGTAGCTGCTTCGGGCTGGCTCTTGGTCAGCTCAGCGTAGCCATTGATGATAAGTCCGCCCCATGCTCCGGGTTGCTTGGTCGTGCTCGTCATGATCACCGGCTTCTCTGCCGTACCGTTGACGAATATTTTACCCCCTCTCTCTACGAGGATGTAGCTGTTGAATCCCGGCTCCGCTTCGATCACGGTCCCTGCCGGTATGGTCAGTGATGCTCCGGACTTTACGAGGAGCGGCCTGTCCAGCTTGTACGAGCCTTTGTCCAGTGTCATGGCACTCTTCACCTCACTTGGTAGGGTGATGATCTCTCCGTCTCCGTCGGTTTTCCCGGGAGTGTTGCCGTCATCACAGGATACAGTCGCTAGAGCGATCATGGTACCGGTCAGTAGCGTAGCTAGTGTTTTTAGTGTCTTCTTCATACTTGTGTCTAGTGAAAAATTACTGTTGAGCATTCTTGTTTTCTTCGTTAAAATCTATAGCCCAGACCGAGACTGAAGCTTATCCCCTTCCGGAATTCGTTCATCGGTATCGGTCCGACTAGGTTCGTCCCGTCGTAAGGATCGCCCGGCTTGCTGTAGATGTTGTTGCCATGCGACTGCACCAGCGAGTCGCTTGCCCGTTGCTTCAGCTTCACCGGGGAGTCTAGGAGGTTGTTGCCCTTTAGCTTGAGGGTTAGGTTTTTTGCGAGGTCTGCCTGCATCACCAGGTTGAGGCTCGCCATACCCTGCTCGATCAGATCGTACTGGTTTCCTCCGATCGTACCGTAGGTATGGATTCGGTCGTGGTAGTAGTGGAGTAGGGCGGTGAGTCCGTAGCTCTTCTCACCCTGCGTATAGGTATAGGAGAGGTCCGCATTGAGCAACCAGGGTGAAGCCCCCTCCAGCTGCGACTTCCGCGGCTCCACATAGGGTACCTCTATCTTTAGGGTCATGGTGGTCAGTATTGCCGAAGCACTTAGTCCGGCATTGACCTTGTGGCGCCTTTCCGTCATCGGGTCATAGACGTTGACCAGATCTTTTTTGACCTCAACCTCTACCCCTGCAGCATGAGCGTAGTCAGAGGGGTTGGCGTACTCGAGTATGCCTGCGGTTCCCCCCTTGAATACGCGCGAGAGAGGGTTGTGAATATTTTTGTAGAAGAGGGTTGCCGAGAACAGCTCTGTCGGACTGATGTACCAGTCATACTTTAGGTCAATACTCCATATATCGGATGGCTTGATCCCGGGGTTACCCTCGCTTGAGTAGCCGATATTCACGTAGCGATATGGTGCTGTCTCTTTGAACCTCGCCAAGGTATAGCTACGTGCCATGCTGAGGCGTAGAGTGTGTTTGTCGTTGAGGTCGTATCTGATGTTGAAGCTTGGTAGCCAAAAGGGGGTGTAGTACGCCGGGTAGGCGACCGGTGCGTCTCCTACTTTTTGTCCCATGCCGTGTGTGACCACTTGGTCCACGATGTCTAGGCGTACTCCTGCCTGTGCACTGAGGGACTCGGAGAAGCGATGAGCCACTTCCACGAATGCCGTGTGCGACTGACGGTCAGCGGTGTACCACTCCGTATTGCCATACTCCACCCATGCTCCCGGGTGGGCAGTCTTACCATTGGCCAGGTACTCCGGGCGGTAGATCTCGTCCCAGTTGGCTGTATCCTTTCCCGCCTCGTCGAATGTGAGACCGCTTGAGTAATACGAGTACTGAAAAGCTGCAAACGTATGGGTGATGTCGCGAAAAGTGTAGCCGGCACTCAGTGTAGACCCCTTGGTGTACTCCCAGTCCAGCCGGGTACGTGCGATGTAGTCGTTTTCGGTCAGATCGGAGTAAAAGCGCTTATTGTCGGAGGAGGGGTTGGGTACCCATCCGTTTTCTTTTTTCCAAAAGGAGAGCGTGCGGCGATCCGGCTCGTACGCCCTGATGATGTTGGCAGCTACTCCGGCGTTCATCCTCAGCTTATCCGCCAGCTCCCAGTTGGTGTCGAGCTGGTTCACCACTAGGTAGTTGTCGTTGGCTTGCTGGCGTAGCTGGTCGATCTGAAAGTTTTGCTCCGGAGTGTCGTTGACAGCATCCAGCCCGGAGAGTCGGTTGACGTACTGGTCGTTGGAGTGGATAAAAAAGAGGTTATACTCGATAGTGTGCTTGTGTCCCAGCTCGAGCAGAGCATTCCCCAGTACCATCTGTCTCGTATCGATGGTAGAGGTCTGTCCCGAGAGATCCTTGAGCATGATCCCATAGCTATCCGCCACGGAGAGTGCGCGCGAGATACGCTTGGAGTGCGAGTAGCCCACGCTGTGGTTGGCGACGAGGAGGAGAGCGAGGCTGTTGGCACCAAGGTCAAAGCGCTTCCCGAGCTTGGCTCCGAGGGCGTGCTCGACAGGGCCGGTGAAGCGGGTCGGGTGTAGACGGTTTGCAAAGGGATTGCCCACATCCCGGCGGAGGAACATCGGGTCAAATAGCTCCTGACCCGGGCGTTCACGCCTGCTGACCCCGAAGTAGTTGGTCCCGTCCTGCTTGTAAAAGTCGTTGCCAAAGACCGAGCTGTTTCCACCAACTGAGGCGCTCAACTCCAGGAGTCGGTCTCCGACCAGCTCTTTGGACTGAATGTCGATCACGGCACCGCCCACATCCCCGCCTATCTGCGAGCTAAAGGCTTTTGCCACGGAGATGTTTCGGATCATGTCTGTGTCAAAGATCTCGAGAGAGATGTTTTTGTACTCCGGGTCATCGGAGGGGATCGGAAAGCCGTTGAGTAGTGTGGCATTGTACCGGTCGGGAAGGCCGCGTACAAAGACGTTCTTCTCTCCATCCTGTCTACTGACCCCGGAGATCTGAGCCACGGCGGACTCGGCGTCGCTGATTCCTTTTCTTGAGAGCTCCTTTGACCCGATGGCTTGGGTCGCTATGAGGGTCTGCTTTTGCTGAAGCAGGAGCATCGTCTCGCTCTCGCTGTTGCCCTTGGTCTCGACCACCACCTCATCCAGTAGCTCGTTGTCCGCACTGAGGGTGATGTCCAGATGGTAGCTGCCGCCTGCCTTGATCTCCCGGCCGCTGATGTTGCGTGTCACGTAGGAGATGTACGACACCACCACCGTGTAGGTCCCTGCAGGGATGTTGGCGATGGTGTACTTGCCGTCTAGGTCAGAGACTGCACCCAGACCGGTCCCTTCGATCCGTATCGTGGCGCCCATGAGCGGGGTATTGTCTTCGGAGTCTTTTACCGTACCGGTGAGTGTCCCACCCTGAGCGAGTGCTGCAGGAGCGATGAGTACAAGGAGGAGTACAGCGAGCAAGAGTCGACGGACTGTCTCTTTTATTGGTATGTCTTGTTCTGAGTGCATTGTAGATTCTTGTTGGACGATGAGCACTGCCTATTCATTTCTTCCCTTTTTACGCCACAAAAGTCACACATTGGTATTACACCATGATGACTTTGAGGTTACCGTGGTGTTACGCCCCATCCGTATCTTTTCGGACTTCTTGTATTTCGCTGATAGATAGTTGGTTATGGTGGTGTAAAAGATGTTTGCCTGATCGCCAAAAGTTTCCTACTGGAAATCGTTCGCTTCTATCCGTGAAACCGTTCGCTTTCCTACTGGAAACATTTGGCTCCTATCCGTCCATTTTTTTTTGCTTCACGCCGGGGCAAAAAGACACCGAAATTTCTAGTGCAACTACTTTGAAGTAGGGGACTTCATGGATGGTGTAAATTTTTGGTACTTTTGCGATGTAATTGTACTCGTCCGAGTCGGGGGTGACTGCATTGCCGCCCTGCTCAGGAACGAAACGATAGATGATTGAATGCTATGAATGATCAACAGAGCCAAAAAGAACTGCTCGTGAGTCAGCTGAAGGAGAGCTATGCGTCTCTGGATGCGAGCCTGACTCAGCTGCGAAACGGTATGCGTGAGCTCAGTCTGATGATCGAAAAGATAGAGAGCGAAGTGTCAACCCCGATCTCTACGGAAGCACCCTGTGTGCCTCCGGTGCCGGATGGGGAGGAGAGCGAGGGGACCCCTGTCACCGACCTCCCGCCTGCAGAGAGAGCCTGGAGTCAGATAGACGACATGCCGGGACTGGAGGACTTCACGGCTGTAAACCCTGCCGATGCCACTGCCGAGACACCGGTGGTGACTCCTCATGAGGAGCCTGTGCTGGCGGACTCGTCCGAGGCTGCTGCAGTTCCGCAGACTGCGCCCTCTGTGTCGTCCGAGACCGAGGAGCCTGTCGCTGATGCGGGACGACCCTTGACCATAAGTGTTGTCGGAAAGCTCTCCTTGGCTGAGTCGTTTTTTTACGCTAATGAGCTCTTTGCCGGGAACCAAGGTACCCTGCGCGAAGTGCTGGAGGAGCTAGAGCGGTTGAGCAGCCGGAGTCAGCTCTACAGCTATCTGTACGACACCCTTCGGTTTTCGAAAGATGAGGAGAGTGTCCGGGATTTTGTCGCTTTTGTCGAAGATAACATCCGCGAACGGTGATCCCCTATGCCCGGCCTACTGACCATAGTACCTACGCCTGTCGGTAACCTCGAGGATATCACTCATCGGGGGGTACGGGTACTGTCTGAAGCGGAGCTGATCTTGGCAGAGGATACGCGCACGTCGCAAAAGCTACTCCAGGCATACGGCATCACGACACCCCTGGCGCCGTACCACATGCACAACGAGCATCGGGTGGTGGATGGGCTGGTCGAGCGAATAGCCGGTGGACTGCGAGCGTGCCTCGTCACGGATGCGGGCACACCGGGTATCTCGGATCCCGGCTACCTCTTGGTCCGTGCCTGCCTGGATGCCGGAGTGGAGGTGACCTGCCTGCCCGGAGCGACGGCATTTGTCCCGGCACTGGTGGCGTCCGGTCTGCCGTGCGAGCGATTTTGCTTTGAGGGCTTTTTGCCGAATAAGAAGGGACGGCAGTCGCGGATCCTGGCCTTCAAGGAGCGGGAGATGACGACGATCCTCTACGAGTCGCCCAACAGGCTCATCAAGCTCCTGCAGGAGCTAAAGGACCTCCTTGATGATGAGGAGAGGGAGATCGTCGTGGCAAGAGAGATTTCCAAGATTCATGAGCAATACCATAGAGGTACGGCAGACGAGCTGCTGACCTTTTTTGAAGAAAACAAACCCATGGGAGAACTGGTCGTGCTGATAGCACCGGCTCCCAAAGAAGAGAAAACTCACAAGAACAAATACAAGCAAGAGAAATAAGATCATGAAACAGATGCGTACAATATTCACCACTACAGCGCTCGTGCTGCTTATGATGGGTGCAGTAAGCTGTGATAAGAATGGCGAAAGCAAGCAAGAGCTAAGAGCGAAGTACAACATCCTCCTGGAGGAAAAAGCTCAGAGCGAGGAGAGCCTGAACGAAGCTATCTCGCTGATCAATGAGGTGGAGAGCAATCTCACCGAGCTCACTCAGGCTGAGCACATGATAGAGGTGGGGGTCGCTACCGGCGAGCTCACCCCATCTGAGAGGGACCGTATACTCGGGAAGATCGAGATCCTGAGCAAGTCGCTACAGGAAAACCGTGCGAAGATCAACGAGCAAGAGGAGCAGCTGAAGAAGAGAAACATCAATATCAACTCGCTGACGCAGAAGTTGAACAGCCTCCAAAGCCAACTCAATGAAAAGGAGGCTACCATCGTCTCTCTGCAGGAGCAGCTAGGAGGACTCACCGCTCGTGTGGCGCAGCAGGATAGCATCATCGGTGACCTCGAAGAAAGCCAACGACTCCAAGAGACCACCATACAGCTCCAAGACAGACGCCTCGCAAAGCAGGAAGCGGAGCTCTATACTGCCTACTACTGCTTTGGGACGATGGAGGAGCTGAGGGAGCAAAACATCTTGACCGGAGGCGGTCTTTTTAGCAGCGTGAAGGTGCTGCCGGAAGGGTTCAATAAGGACTACTTCCTGACCATCGACACACGCAACGTCACCTCTATAGCCCTCTTTGCACCACGAGCACGGGTGCGTACAGATCACCCGGCTACCTCCTACCGTCTGGATGCAGACTCCGAGGGCAATAAGCTGCTGCGTATCTTGGACGCTGAGGCTTTTTGGAGCAAGGGACGCTATCTGGTGATCGAGGTAGAGCCTAGGTGATCCGGACCATCTTCATAGACCTGGATGACACCCTCTGGGCTACGCAGGAAAACAACCGAGACAGCCTCGAGGAGATCTACCGCCTGCGTGGTTGGGAAGCAAAGCTGGGACCATTTGATGAGTTTTTCAAGGTCTACCAGCCCCAAAACGACCACCTCTGGGACCTATACCGGAGGGGTGAGGTCACCAAGCAAGAGCTCACCCTGCGCCGGCTGAGGGAACCCCTCAAGCCGGGACTGGGGCGACTGACTGACGAGCAGGTACTAGAGATCAATGCGGACTTCCTGGCACGTACAGCGGCGAAAGAAAAGGTGGTGCCCGGAGCTCTGGAGCTGCTCTGCGAGCTCAAGCAACTCTATAGGATCGTCGTGGTGTCCAATGGCTTTAGGGAGATACAGACGCGCAAGATGGCAAGCTCCGGCATCCTCCCCTATATAGACGTGACTGTACTCAGCGAGGATGCAGAGTCGAATAAGCCCAATAAGCGCTTCTTCACCTACGCTTTCTCCGTCAGTCACACCCGTCCTTCAGAGGTGATCTTGATCGGGGACAGCTGGGATGCGGACATCATCGGTGCACAAAATGTGGGGATTCCCTCGATCTGGTTCAACCCCCATAGAGAACCGCAGCCTGAGCTCCAAGCCCCCAAAGCACCTGTCTACGAGGTGGCTGCCCTAAGCGAGATAGTACCGCTCCTCACCTCCCTGCGGGTCTGCTGATGTAGCCGGCACGGACTGAATAAAGAAGTCGCCCCGTTCTCACTTTCGGAGGACGGGGCGACTTTTTCTATTTTTTATCGGAAGGGGGCATGCTCTTATCGGGAAGGAGTCATGCTCTTGGTGCCCTCCTTACTTGTGAGCTTTCGATGAGAGCGAATAGGGCGCATCTGCTTGGGCGGTGCCTCGAGACCTGTTGGGTGTGTCCGACATCGTGAAGTGGATGTCCGCACCATCTGTCAGCTGCTTGTGCGTGACGTAGTTGGCAGTGTGGTTCTTGCCATCGACCGTCATCGACTCCACATAGCGTCGGTCCGGATCATTGCCGTTAGCGGTAATGGTAAAGCTCTTGCCATTCTCCAGGGTCACGGTCGCCTTTTCGAAAAGGGGAGAGCCCAGGATGTACTGATCCGATCCCGGACATACCGTGTAGAAGCCCAGTGCCGAGAAGACATACCAAGCCGAGGTCTGACCATTGTCCTCGTCGCCACAGTATCCATCGGGCGTGGGGGAGTAGAGTCGATCCATCGTCTCGCGTACCCGGTACTGTGCCTTCCACGGCTCGCCGGAGTAGTTGTAGAGGTAGATCATGTGCTGGGCAGGCTGGTTGCCGTGGGCGTAGTTACCCATGTTCATGACCTGCATCTCACGGATCTCGTGGATCACGCCGCCGTAGTAACTGTCATCGAAGTGGGGCGGAACGTTGAAGACCGAGTCGAGCATGTTGTTAAACGACTCCTTGCCGCCCATTAGGTTGATCAGCCCCTGCGGGTCATGAAAGACAGACCAGGTGTAGTGCCAGCTGTTGCCTTCGGTAAAGGCGTCACCCCACTTGAGCGGATTGAACGGACTCTGGAAGCTCCCGTCCTGATTACGTCCCCGCATGAGCTTGTGCTCCGGATCGTAGAGGTTACGGTAGTTGAGTGAGCTCTTAGCATAGGGCATGATCTCAGCTTCAGGCTTTTCAAGTGCCTTGCCGAGCCGGTAGATGCACCAGTCATCGTAGGCGTATTCGAGCGTACGGGCTGCGTTTTCGTTGATGCCCACATCGTAGGGGACGTAGCCCAGCTTGTCGTAGTACTCGTGTCCGTAGCGTCCGGTAGCTCGCACCGTTGGGTGCACGTTGTGTGCTCCGTGCTTCACTGCTTCCCACAGGGTCTCTATGTCTTGTCCTCGGATGCCCTTGATCCAGGCATCGGCGACGATGGAGGCGGAGTTATTCCCGACCATGATACCTCTGTGTCCCGGGCTCGACCACTCGGGGAGGAAGCCACTCTCCAGGTAGACATTGACGAGTGCCTGCTGGTACTCCCGACTGACGGATGGGTAGACGAGGTTGAGCAGTGGGAAAAGACAGCGGAAGGTATCCCAGTAGCCGGTATCCGTGTACATGTATCCGGGGAGGACCTCGCCGTTGTAGGGGCTGTAGTGCATCACCCTGCCCTCGGCATCAATCTCGTAAAAAGCGCGTGGAAAGAGTACCGAGCGGTAGAGACAGGAGTAAAACGTCCGAAGGTTATCCAGGTCCGGATCCTCTATCTGTATCCGTCCGAGCACCTCGTTCCACCGTGCTCTGCCATCAGCACTCAGCTGCTCCAGGCTACGGTCGCCCAGCTCCTTGAGGTTGAGCTCTGCCTGCTCCTGGCTGATAAAGGACGAGGCCACACGCACATGTACCCGGTCGCCCCGCTTGGTGCTAAATCCCACGATACCCATCGTGTGGTCTGCCGTAACCTCACCACGAGCGGTGTCAAGCTTGTTGTCGGCTACCGTCGCTGTGTAGGTAAAGGGTCGGTCAAACTCCAGTACAAAGTAGTTACGGAAGTTGTCCGGTACGCCACCGCTATTTCGGGTAGTGTACCCTACGATCTTCTGCTCCTCCGGAATAACGCGTACATACGACCCTTTGTCAAAAGCATCGACTATGATGTACGAGTGCTCCGAGTCCGGAAACGTGAAGCGAAAGAGTGCCGCACGCTCAGTCGGTGCCAGCTCTGCCGTCACATCGTGATCCGCAAGGTAGACGCTGTAGTAGTAGGGACGCGCCACCTCCGCCTTGTGCGAAAACCAGCTGGCACGCTCATCTTGGTCAAAGGCAAGCTCACCGGTCACCGCCATCAGAGAAAACTGACCGTAGTCGTTCATCCAAGGGCTGGGCTGGTGCGTCTGCTTGAGTCCCCTAATCTTATCCGCTGTGTAGGTGTAGGTCCAGCCATCGCCCATCTTACCCGTCTGAGGGGTCCAGAAGTTCATCCCCCATGGGAGAGCTATGGCAGGGTAGGTATTTCCCGTGGAGAGACTGTGCTTGGACATCGTCCCCATCATAGTGGTCACGTAGTCCACCGGGTCGTACTTACGACCGGCTTGAGCTACGAGGGTGCTGCTCGCGAGTAGGAGCAGTACCGAGAGAAGTAGGTGTCTTTTTTGTCGCATCATTATTCTTCTAAATATAGTGGTACTATTCTTTTTTTGTGGTGATCAGTCAAGCTTATCCTTGAGCAGCTGCATGTACACGCCTCCCACACCTTTATGAGCTTATGCTTCCCGGGGCATTCTAAAATGCGGCGGGGATAAAGCTTGTTGAGGACCTCCGGCTTGACTATTTGATTGATAAAAGTGGGGCAAAAAGCTTAGGCGCTTGTGTTTTTCTCAACTTCAAGCAAAGTTATTTTATTTTCGGGAGATTGCCAAGGTATTTCGGTATTCCTCTGTTTTTTTCGTCTGTGTCCTGTCAAAAAATTTGACGGATAGAAGCGAAATGTTTCCAGTAGGAAAGAAAATGATTTGACGGATAGTAGCGAGGGGTTTCCAGTAGGAAACTTTTGGCGACCAGGCACCTTGTTTTTCGGGATCCGTATCTGTTTGTTGATCAGAGGTATGGGGCTTTTAGGGAATTGGGTGGTAAAAAAGTCGGTTCGGTAGCTATTATTGTCGGTTCGGTAGAAAGTGCTGGTGCCGGTGTCCTATCCTTCCTACCTTTGTGCTCGTAAGATAGATGGTCCATGGCGATCGAATGGACCGAGTTTACGAAGCTATAGAGAATTTTTTTCACACATAAAGAATGATATGAATATGAAACGTTACACACTAACAATTGCTGCGGGTCTGCTCGCAGGCCTGGTAGGCACATCGGCAATGGCGCAGTCATCTGTGGATCTACAGTATGGTGTCAAGGCAGGAGTAAACTTCTCGCACCTCGTACTGAGCGATGACTTCAAGGCTCTCGAGAGCAACATGAAGCCCGGTGCTGACTTTGGAGGATTCATGAGGATCAACCTTCACCCCAACTTTGCTATTCAGCCTGAGCTGGAGTTTTACTACAGAGGCATAGGGCTTGAGGCGGATGTCACCAAGAACGCAACTCTGGAAAATAAGATCAACAACTGGGGTATGCAGATCCCTGTATATGCTCTTGGTAAGATGGAGCTGGGCAATGGTCTCCTATATGGTGGAGTCGGTCCGTATGTAGGTGTGGGATTTTCCGCAAAGACAGATGAGGTGGAGTATAATGGAGCTGTGACCAACATCAATCTCAAGTACGACCCGATAGATCTGTACGAGGAGCGCAATGAAAAGTCTGCTCTCCAGAGATGGGATGTGGGTATCGCTTGCCAGCTGGGCTATGAGTTTGCCAACGGTATCCAGATCAACATGGGCTACAAGTATGGCTTCATCAACCAGATCGATGACATCAAGACCAGTATATCTGACGTGACCTCCAAGCTGGGGTATACCCTCAGTGCTGACTCATACAAGGCCAACGCAAGTGTTCTGACTGTGGGAGTAGGCTATCGCTTCTGATATCTACTCTCTACTGAGTGGTGAGCCTTTCCCTTTGGCTTTATCTCAAAGAGTTTAGCCAAGGGGAAAGTGCTGTTTGCTCGCCCACATTTTTGCCCGGGAGGTGTCCTAGGTGGTGCATGATTGGTATGTTTGTGGTACTTAGGAGCTTTATCGAAGGACAAGTTTAGGAATAGAAGACAGATGGCAACACCGATCTTGAAGCGTCGGATAAGGCGGCGCAAAAAAGGATTTATCTTTCTTAGCGACGAGCGGAGAAGTGTGCTCTTGGCTACACTGATTGTCTGCTTTTTGCTGGCGTTCGTGATGTTGTCATCGTCTATCTACTACTATGGACTGGTCGATGGGGAGCATCTGGGGCTGAGATCGGTCGTTTCGTGGCACTCGTTGGCGACGGTCTTGGTGAATGTGATCTTCTTTTACGTGCTGCTGACGATCCAGTCTTGGGCGATCAATAGGTACGACTTTCGTCAGTATCAGTTTTGGCTGATCCTGCTGAGCTTATTGGTGGGGATGATCCTGGTGTCGCCCTATCTGTCTCGGATGCAGCGGTGGTGGTTTAGGGATGTGCTCAACTACCAGACCTACGCTACGATACTGTATGTGAAGGATCTGGTGATCCTGGTGGTGACCTTCCTCTTCTCCATGCTCATCTACCTGATGAAGCAAAACCACCTGGCGGTGGTGGGGATACAGGAGCTCAACCTGGAGAATCTGCAGAATAGATACACTGCGCTCAAGAATCAGACCGACCCGCACTTCCTCTTTAACTCACTGAATACGCTCAACGGTATCATTGGTGAGAATGATGAGCAGGCACGGAGATATGTGCAGGAGCTGGCGTCCGTCTTTCGTCACACGATGCGTGACAAGGTGGTGGTGCCTCTGTCGGAGGAGCTGGAGTTTGTACGGTCTTACCTCTACCTCATGTGTATCCGCTACTATGGGGGGCTCAATGTAGAGTGGCAGATAGAGGATAAGTACCTGGACTACTACATCATCCCCTCCGGGGGGCAGATCTTGGTCGAGAATGCGATCAAGCACAATATAGCCAGTACGAGGATCCCACTGACCATCCGCATCAGTACCAGGGATGATAGGCTGGTGGTGGAGAATAAGCTGCAGCTGAGGGAGCGGAGCTCCTCTGCGAGCACCGGGGTGGGACTTGATAACCTGATGGAGCAGTACCACCTGGTCTTCGGAAAAGATATAGAGATCAGCTCCAGCGATGATACGTTTGTGGTAGCTCTGCCACTGGTGAAGAGCCTGGATCAACTGGAACCCAAAGCCAAAAAACTGATATGAAAGTCATAATCGTAGAAGATGAGTACTTCACCGCACGGAGCCTGCAGTCGCTCCTGACGGAGACAGCACCGGAGATCGAGGTCCTGACTATCCTGCAGAGTGTGGAGGAGTGTGTTGATTGGTTTGATAATAATCCGCAGCCGGACTTGGCTTTTATGGATATTCACTTGGCGGACGGGCAAGTCTTTTCGCTCTTTGACCGCGTGGAGGTATCCTGCCCCATCATTTTCACGACTGCCTATGAGGAGTATGCTCTGAAGGCTTTTGAGGTCAACAGCATTGACTACCTCCTCAAGCCGGTCAAGAAGAAAGATCTGCAAAGAGCACTCGATAAGATCAAGCTATTTGCTACCGATGACCGTAAGGTGGATAACCAAGCCATCATGGCAAAGATGATGGAGGCACTGGGGGAGTCGTCATCCAACTATAAGAGTCACTTTTTGATCCCCTACAGGGATAAGCTACTGCCGGTATCGGTGGATAGGATCGCCTATATACGGTCGGAGAATAAGGGAGCTGTACTGGTGACGACAGGTAATAAGGAGTACTTCATGGATCTCTCGCTGGATCGAATCGTGCGGGAGCTGAATCCGAAACACTTCTATAGAGCAAATAGGCAGTACATCGTCGCCCACGACGCCATCGAGAGTATGTCGGTGTGGTTTGGCGGTAAGCTGACCGTCTCCCTCTACGTGGATACTCCGGAGCAGATCATCGTGAGTAGAGCGCGCAACAAGGAGTTCAAAGAGTGGTACCAAGGCGCCGTCTGAGGCCTTTTTCTGCCAAAGAGGCTCGATCTCTGAGGTATAAAAGAAGTTAGGAACGTTATTTAGCACATTATGAATCGAAATAGTATGAGAATAAGGGCCACTCTGGTGGCTCTAGCAACCCTTCTAACCCTGAATCCCGGGGCGAAGGCGCAGACCCAATCCCCACTGACGCTAGAGCAGTGCCGTGCACTGGCCCTGGAGCACAACAAGTCGGTGCAGATCGCTCAGTCGGATGAGGTGGCGTCGGACTACTTGGTAAAGTCTGCCAAGACCAAGTACCTTCCTCGCATAGACTTCACGGGAGGGTGGGTGCACCCGGGGGATCGGAGTGTGCGCCCATTTGCTATCGACTTCGACATCCCCGGGGTCACTCCTCCGGGGCTCTCGGTACCCTTGGACTTCATCGGTATAGCGCCTAAGTCCATCTACACCGGTGGATTCACGCTTCGTCAGCCCGTCTTTACGGGGTTCAAGATCGTAGAGGCCAACAAGATGGCAGGCTACGCATCGGACATCGCGCACGAGAAGGTGAAGCTGACCGAGGCTGAGGTACTCACTTCGGTAGACGAGGCATACTGGAGAGTGATCTCTACCCAAGAAAAGGTGAGCCTCGCACATAGCTATAAAGCTCTCCTCGAGCGACTCAAGCAGGACCTGGAAAACGTCTATGCCGAGGGAATGACCACCCGCAACGAAGTCCTGAAAGTGCAGGTAAAGCTAAATGAGGTAGAGCTCGACTTGATGAGGGCTGAGAATGGTCTGGAACTCTCGAAGATGCTGCTTGCGCAGATATTGGGTGCAGATGCAGAGTCGCTCACACTAGCCGGTGATGTGATCTCCGAGGAACAACTGCAGCAGGGACTCTCCATGGTGATCGGTCGTCCCGATGAGCGTGCCGAGATAGCCATGCTCCAAAAGAAACTGGCAATCACGGAGTCGGCACGAAAGATGGTGAAGTCGCAATTCATGCCCAATGCTTTCCTGATGGCGGGATACAACTGGACCCAACCCAATGTCTACAAAGGGACGCAAAATAACTTCGGTGGCGACTGGGTCGTAGGGGTAGGAGTACATATCCCGGTATTCACCTGGGGAGATAGGCTGCATCAAGTCCACATCGCGGACCAAGAAGTAGCGAAGGCTGAGCTGGAGTTGCGAGATGCACAGGAGAAGATCAACCTGCAAGTGCAGCAAAACAGATTCAAGTACGCAGAAGCACTGAAGAGAATGGAGATGACAAAGCTCTCCAAGGAGCAGGCGGAGGAAAACCTGAGAATAACTAAAGACAACCGCCTGGAGGGGATGAACAACGTCCGTGATATCCTCGAGGCGCAAGCAATGTGGGAAAAAGCATCGTCCCAAGATATTGACGCAAGAGTAGAGGCGGCTGTGGCACTCTCTCAGCTGGAGAAGTCTACCGGAGCCCTCTATAAGTACGCAGAACAAGTGAGAATCAATGACCACAAGAGATGAGATAACAAAACCTATGCAAACCAATACATTCAAAAGCTATTTATACCCGACACTCCTACTGGTCCTTGTCGGGATAACTCCTGCCTGCACCAAGAAAGAAAACCAGAGCCAAGAGGCTGAGGAGGCGAAAGTGGTCCCGGTGACGGTCGGGCAGGCGAGAGAGATGTCCTATGTACCGACCATCCGCTTCTCAGGTAGTGCTGATCCTGCCAGGAGCGCCAGTCTGGGGACTGCGCTGCCTGGGAGAGTAGAGCGTGTCCACTACACCCGAGGGAGCTACGTGCCCAAGGGTGCCCTGATCGTGGAGATGTCAGATGAACTGTTGGTACAGGCAAAGATCGAGAACGATGCGATCAAGCGCGACTTTGACCGGATCGCTCGTCTGAGAGAAAAGGAGAGCGTGAGCCAGATGGACTACGATCACGTCAAAGCGAAGTACGATGCATCGGTGTCCAAGGTGGAGATGCTCAAAAAGAATACCTCCATCACAGCTCCATTTAGTGGGATTATCAAAGACATCCTGGTGAATGAGGGCGAGACCTACTCCTTCACTCCGAGTGTGAGCGACGACCTCAAGCTCGAGAGCGGGGTGGTAGAGCTGGTCCAGGTCAATCCCCTAAAGATAACCATAGAGGTTAATGAAAAAGAGCTCAGACACATTGCGGTAGGACAGAGTGCCACCATTACGTTCGATGCTTTACCCGGGGATACCATTGCGGGCAAGGTGTCGTACCTATCGCCGGTGCTCTCATCGATGACGCGGACCGCAGCTGTAGAGGTCAACATCCCGAACAACGGCAACCGCCTCAAGCCCGGTATGTACTGCAATGTCGCCATCGCTCTTCCGGAGCGTGAGGGCGTCTTTGTCCCGCTCAGTGCCATCTACCGTCTTGCGGGAACCTCAGAGGAGCAAGTGTTCAAGGTCAATGACGATCGCCGCACCGTGAGTGGCGTCCCCGTCACCCGGGGAGAGCTCCGAGATGGCTGGGTCTATGTAGAGGGTGAGGGTATCAAAAGTGGAGACACCGTAGTGCTGGAGGGCAAAAACAAACTCAGCAACGGGTCACAAATCAACATTGTAGAGCGGTAAAGTATACATGAAACTTCCAGAATTTGGTGTAAAAAGACCTATTGCTGCTGCCATGCTTTTCGTGGCACTGATGGTGATAGGTGTGTTTTCTCTGACGAAGTTGCCCCTCGACCTGATGCCGGACATGGAGTTTCCCTCCCTTACGGTCATCACGGTCTATCCCGGAGCATCGGCAGTCGAGGTCGAGGAGCAGGTCTCCAAGCCTTTGGAGGCGGTGCTGTCGTCTGCGGCTAACCTAGAGGAGATCAAGTCCATCTCGAAAGAAAACGTCTCGTTCATACAGATGCGGTACAAGTGGGAAGAGGACATTACCACTGCGGCGAATAATGCACGAGACCTGCTCGAGCTGGTCAAGTCACGGTTGCCGTCACAAGCCCACTCCCCGGTCATTTATAAGATCAACTCTGCGATGATGCCTGTCCTCGTCTATGCTGTCAATGCAGACGAGAGCTACAATGGTCTGGAGCAGATCGTAGAGGATGACATCGCATCTGCCCTGCGCAAGATCGACGGGGTGGGTACGGTCATCTACCTAGGTCAGCCGGAGCGTGAGATACGCATCGAGATCGACCCGGTGCGGATGCAGGCCTATGGCCTGTCTGTTGCGCAGCTGTCGACTATGCTCAAGGCCAATAACATCAACGTCCCGGCAGGCTTTGTCAGCGATAGTGCGTACGACTTCTCCGTCCGCATGCCCGGCAAGTATGAGAGTGTCGACGAGATAGAGAACACCGTGATCAAGGCGTTTCGTGGCAAGATCGTCCGGCTGAAGGACGTTGCTACGGTCAAGGATACCTTCAAGGAAATGGACGCCTCGGCGGTCAACAATGTCGGCAAGGGTGTCGCCCTGATGGTACAAAAGCAGACGGACGCCAATACGGTAGACGTCTCCGAAGCGGTACGTGAGGAGATGACTCGGATCCAAAAAGATCTACCCTCGGACGTCCAAGTATTTGAGGTTATTGGTTCGGATGAGCTGGTGACATCATCCATCAACAACTTAAGCTCATCCATCTGGTATGCCCTTCTCTTCGTCACCCTGGTGGTGTTGCTCTTCCTGCGCGAGTGGAGGTCCAGTCTCATCGTCTTCCTGACGATGCCTGTCTCCCTGATCTCGGCATTCATTGTCATGCAGATCCTGGGCTATACCATCAATATCTTCTCACTGGTAGCCCTGATCATTGCCATCGGTATGGTGGTGGACAACGCCATTGTGGTGCTCGAAAACATCACACAGCATGCCGAGAGAGGTGCCATGCCCAAGCAGGCAGCCATGTTTGGAGCCTCAGAGATGGGGCTTGCGATTGCGGCATCGACCCTTACCACGGTAGTGGTATTCTTGCCACTGGTGTTTATGGGTGGCATTGTCGGAGTGATGTTCAAGCAGTTGGCGATACTGACGGTGACCTGTCTGATTACCTCGCTCTTTACTGCGCTGACGCTTACCCCTATGCTCTTCAGTGTGATACAAAAGCCTATCCCACGCGATGGCGAGGGAAAGAAGCACGGCAAGCTGTACGAGTGGAGCGAGCGTATGTTCCAGCGCATCGAGAAGTGGTACCGAGGCTTCCTAGGCTGGGCAGTGTTTCACAAGTCGCTGACCCTCTGCACTGCGATTGTCGTCTTTGTCCTGGTGATGTTCTTGGGCCGCTCTATCGGTACGGACTACATCCCCGATATCGACGCAGGTTCGCTCACCATCCGCTTTGAGACCGAGCAAGGGACATCCCACGCTCAGACCGAAAAGCTGGGAAAAGAGATCCTGGCGATCTTGGAGCGTGAAGTCCCCGAGGCTGCTGTGGGTGGTCTCGCAAGTATCACGGGGCAGACCCCCGACGGAGCTCTCACCACTGTGGGCTTCAAGGAGGGTAAAAACATCGGAAGTATCTTCTGCCACCTCAAGCCGGTGAACGAGCGCGAGCGGAGCAGCCAAGAGATAGCCGACGCCGTCCGTCCCATGCTGGAGGCACTGCCGGAGATCGAGAAGGTGACCGTATCCGGAGGTAGTGCCATGGCCACTGCTCTCACAGGAAATAAGGCACCGATAGAGTTCATCATCTATGGCAACAACCTCGAGCAGATCAACAAGATGGCTTTTGACCTAGAGAAGATCGTCAAGGAGTACCCTGAGTTTTCCAACGTAGAGGCTCTCGCCTCCACCGGAAACCGAGAGGTCCACATCGTGGTCGACAAAAGCAAGGCGTCACAGATGGCTCTCAATCCGGCACTGATCGGTATGCAGGTTCGCGAAAACCTCTATGGTGCTGATGCCGGTGCCTTCACCGAGGACGGATCGGACTACGATATCAGGATACAGTACGCAGCTGACTACCGCAACTCGATCGCCAAGCTCCATGAGATGCAGGTGACCAACCTCCTCGGACAGCAGATCCCGCTGATGTCGGTGGCGGACCTACAGGAAGTGGATGGCCCCACACAGATCGAGCGGCTGACCCAGCAGAGGTACGTGAAGGTCACCTCCAACCTCAACGGCATCTCCCTCGGTGATGGAGCCAAGAAGGCACAGGAGATCATAGACAACACTCCACTGCCTGACGGCATCAGCATTTACCTGGGTGGTCAGGTGGCGGATCAGGGCAACACGTTTGCTTCGCTTCGGGTTATTTTCATCCTTGGCATCCTCCTCGTCTTCATGGTGATGGCGGCTCAGTTTGAGTCCCTCCTGGATCCATTCATCATCCTCTTTGCGATACCCTTTACTTTGGTGGGCGTCATCCTCGCCTTTTACCTGACAGGTACGACCCTCAGTGTGGTATCCTTCATCGGACTGATCATGCTGGTAGGTATCGTGGTGAATAATGGTATTGTCCTGGTGGACTACACCAACATGCTCGTCCAGCGCGGGCTCAGCATCAGGGACGCCGTGATGGAGGCAGGTCACTCCCGTCTGCGTCCGGTGCTGATGACCTCTATGACCACCATCCTCGGTATGCTGCCGATGGCACTCAGTACCGGTATGGGCAAGGAGATGTACGCACCGCTCGGAATCACCATCATCGGTGGTCTACTGGTGTCTATGCTGGTTACCCTCATATTGGTTCCTACGGCGTATGCCTCCGTGCACCAGCGTAGGCTCAATAGAGAGCGCAAACAATTTAGACTAAAACGAGATCAAGCCAAAAAACAGTTGATATGAGATTCATATACATTACTTGCAATGTCAGCATGCAGGAGCGGATCGAGTCCCTCCTCCACGAGCTAAGTATAAAGACCTATCAGGTCATCCCAAAGGTGCTGGCAGAGAGTGACTTCGATATTCCTCATAGAGATACGGCGGTCTGGCCGGGCTTCAATACCTGTCTCCTGGTTCAGGAGCAAGACCCGGCCAAGGCGGACGCCCTCATACAGCGGATAAGGGAGATGAACGATGGAGCGTACAACAATAGTGAACTGGTAAGCGCTTACCAATGGCCGATCGAGTCGTTCGTTGCAGTGGAGCCCATAGAGGAGATCTCCAATAAGTAGTGCCCTCTGCTCAGAGTAGCGGGTGAAAGCCAAGAGCCTGTAGGTGGATTAGCCTGCAGGCTCTTTTTCTTGGCAGCTGATTATGGGTAGCAAAAAGTTAGGAGCCTGAGCGCAAAAAGTTTCCTACTGGAAACAGTTTGCTACTATCCGTCAAATCGTTTTCTTTCCTACTGGAAACATTTCGCTTCTATCCGTGAAACTTTTTGGCACGACCCAGAGCGGTGAAAAACAGAGGGGGCACCGGTGCAGTCGTTGCCGCTCCGATTGTAGAGACCGGGCTACTGCCGGAGGAGCTTTTGGTGGGTGGCGAGGTAGTAGATGAGGATGGCTGAGCCCTTGAGGAAGCAGGTGCCGCAGATGATCCACCAGATGGTCTCCACGCCGGGGAAGAGGGGGAGCAGCAGCATCGCGAGGGGGATGCGGAGTGCGTTGCCGCCGATACTGATGAGGGCAGGGGGCAGGGAGCGCTTCATGCCGTAGAAGAAGCCCTGAAAGGTGATCTCAACCATCATGAAGAGCTGGGCGGGAGCGTTGATGCGCAGGTAGGTCGCGCCGGCTGAGATCGCCTCAGCCTCGGGTATGATCAGCCCAAAGAGCCAGTCGCCAAAGAAATAGTTGAGGGCAAACCCAAAGGCACCGACCACGGCGGCGACCTTGAGGGTGAAGGAGAGTCCTCCCTTGATGCGGTCGGGCTGTCGTGCACCGTAGTTTTGGGAGACGAAGGCACTCAGGGAGGTGGAGAGCCCTTGCCCGGTATTCCAGGAGATACCCTCGAGCTGCCCGCCCACGCTGATGGTCGTCACTCCGATGTGTCCTCCGGCTACGGATGCAAAGCGACCAAGGTTCATGCTGATGATCGCCATGAGGGAGTTCATCAGTGCGACGGGGGTGCCGATCTTGAGAATCGCCCGGGTAGTCGCGAGACTGAGGCGCCCAAGGAGGGGAAAGCCCCCAAAGAGCCGATCCAGAGAGAGCCGGCGGAGGATCAGGAGCAGCACCACGCTCTGTGAGAGGACGGTGGCGATGGCGGCTCCCTCTATTTTGAGGTCGAGGACAAAGATGAAGAGGGGGTCCAGGATGAGGTTGGTCACCACGCCTATCGCTGTGGCGCGAAAAGGCACCTCGGAGCGTCCGGAGGCGTTGTAGACTCCGGTGAGGGCTACGGTCAGATAGGTGAGGGGAAGCCCGAGTGCGCCGATGCGGAGGTAGTTGACACCATAGCCGTGTATCATGGGGCTGAGCCGATAAAACCCGATGAAGGGATGGGCAAGCAGGAGGTACACGACCATGACGAGCAGCCCCATGAGCAGCCCCAGCGTGCTGACGTGACCGGCGTAGTCACGAGCACCCTCCTCGTGGTGTGCGCCTACCTCGTATGCTACGGTGACTTCTCCGCCGACTTTGTTGAGCAGAGAGAGCGAGGACGCCAGCCAAAAAAATACGGAGGCGGCACCGGCTGCTGCCAGATACTCGCTACCCAGCCGTCCCAGCCAAGCCATGTCCACAAAGTTGTAGAGCATCTGGAGGAACCCGCTGCCCAGGATGGGTAGAGCCAGTCCGACTATCTGCTTGCCAATGGAACCGGTGGTGAGGTCACGAGCTTTTCGCATGTGTTAGCGCCGATGTTCGGTGGCGAGCATGCCACAGGCTGCCGATATGTCCTCTCCTCTGGAGCGGCGTATGGTGGTACGGAGACCGTGCTTATTGAGGTACTCCTCCATCCTCTGTAGGCGTGCGTCGTCCGAGGTCTGCAGAGGAACACCCGGTATGGCGTGGTAGCGTATGAGGTTGACCCGACAGTCCAGCGGCTTGAGGAGGTGCAGCAGTGCATCGGCATGGGCGGTGGTGTCGTTGGTGCCACCAAAGACGATGTACTCAAAGGAGAGTCGCCGCTGACCCGAGAAGTCGTAGCCCTTGAGGGTCTCGATCACCTCTTGGATGGGAAACGCCTTCTCCACCGGCATGAGCTTGAGCCGCTCCTCGGGTATGGCGCTGTGAATGCTGATGGCGAGGTGTGCTGTCTGCTCTTCGAGGAAGCGCTTGAGCCCCTTTCGGGGTCCCACGGTGCTGACCGTGATGCGCTTGGGACTCCAGCCGTAACCATAGTCGGAGGTGAGGATCTCTATGGCCCTCGAGACAGCATCGTAGTTGTCCAGGGGCTCTCCCATGCCCATGAAGACGATGTTGGTGAGCTCCTCGGCATGAGGGGTGGCAAAGATCTGGTTGAGGATGTCGGCGGGTGTGAGCTGTGCGTGAAAGCCCATCTTGCCGGTGGCACAAAAGAGACAGTTCATCTTGCACCCCACCTGACTGGATACACAGAGCGTAGCCCGATCGCTCTCGGGGATGTAGACGGTCTCAAAGGTGAGCTCCGGATGGTGCAGAGGGCGGAAGAGGTACTTCTCTGTCCCGTCGCTCGAGACTTGTGATGCCACCGTAGAGGTACGCCCCACCTGATAGTCTGCCTCCAGCTTTTCCCTGAGTGCTTTCGGTAAGTTCGTCATCTCCTCAAAGGTGGCGGCACGCTTTTGGTAGAGCCACTCCGCAACCTGCCGGGCGCGGTAGGATGGTTGTCCGAGGGTACGGACGAGTTCTTGGAGCTGTTCGAGGGTATAGCCCAGTATGTTTTCTTTCATCTCTTTTGTACGGTAACAAGGTCTGTGAAGCGGTACCAGAGGTAGCCTGTGACGCTGTAGCCCATCTCCTCCAGGACAGTCATGTACTCTGCCACCTGGTGCCTGTGCGCACTGTGTGGCTCGCCAAACTTGTAGTCCAGGACTATCGCTTGGCGCTCGGTGTCGTTGAGTAAAACCCGATCGGCACGTATGGTACGACCACTCTTGGGACTGTAGAACTGTGGCTCGGTATAGACCTGCCAGCCCTCCGAAGGAGCAAACCAGTGGCGGACTGTGGGGTTGGTGAGGGATTGGTGAAATGCCTCTACCAGTTCGGAGTAGGTCTCATCTTCGCCAAACAGATGGTCAAAGTCCTCCGGACTATGGACGGACTCCATCAGGTAGTGCATCTTTTCGCCGGCACGAGTGGCGGTGCTCTCAAACGGCTTGGGCATGAAGGAGAGTCCCGAGTACTGGGGTGTGGCAGAGAGAGCGCTTATCTCGATCTCTTGGCTTCGGAGGTCGTCGCTTTTCGTCTTTGGGGTACGCTTCCCTCTTTCATAGACGTTGGGCTTTTCGTCCTGCTCTTCGTAGCCACCGAGTTGTTGCTCTATGCGTAGGTTGATGAGCCGACCCACGCTCTTCTTTTCATCCCCCTTGGTGTTCTCCGGCTCTTGGGTCGTATAGGCGTATAGTCGCTCCGATGCACGTGTGAAGGCTACATAGAGGAGGTTGAGATTGTCCATGTAGAGCTGCTCTTGCTCCTCCAGATACTGCGTGCGAAAATAGCTCTTCATCTCCCAGTCTTTTCTCGGCGACTCCCTCAGGTAGTAGAGGGGCAGATCTTCCGGGAAGCCGGGCAGGTCCGTGGGCTTATCCATGAGGACGACCCTTTTGGTGGAGGGGTTGGGAAGCATGTCCCAAGTGGCGAAGGGTAGGATGACCACCGGAAACTCCAGCCCCTTGGCCTTGTGGATCGTCATGAGTCGAATGCAGTCGGCAGCCTCCTCCGGCATCTCGATGTAGAGGCTGTCCCCGTTGATCTGCCACCAGTTGTCGAACTGCAGGTAGGTGGGGGTGAAGCGGGCGGTGTAGTTGAATAACTGATCCATGTAGGCAGCAACGTACGCCCGATCCTCCGGCCTGATGCTTCCTTTGCTCTCAAGGAGAGTGACCGCCTCAGTGATGGTCTCGTAGATCGACAGACCGGTGGAGGAGAGGGCCAGCAGCTCTTCTTGCGCTTCGTCGGTACGGTCGGCATCGCAGCCCAAGAGGGTGAAGAGCGACAAGTGCAGTAGGCTGAGGGCGTTGGTATCTCCGGGATGTGCCAGGTAGTGCACCAGTGCCACGAGACACCGGACCGCCGGGGAAGAGTTGAGTGCAAGTGCTTCGTCCGATACAAAGTCGTAGCTGTGCGGATCGTCCTCCGAGTCCCCAAGCTCTCGGAGCCAGCGGGCAACCTCTACAGCTTCATCGCCCTTGCGAAACAGGAGCGTGATGTCTCCCGGACGGTATTGATCGTGGTACAGCTCTTGGAGCAGCGTATGGAGCTGATCTTTAGTCATCGGCTCTTTTGTCGACGTAATCCGTACGTAGCCATCGACTTTCTTCTTGTTATCTTTCTTCTGTGTGACGTTGTCATCGCTGTAGATGCTACTTGGAAGAACACTTTGCTCCGCCTCGAAAAACGCCTCGAAGTCGTATATCCCGCTGAAGAAAAGATTGTTGAAGTCCACCACCTCGTCGGCACTTCGGTAGTTGGTGGGTAGCGACTTCAAGTCCACCAGAGTCGGTTCGGCACTGATCATGGACCCCAGCAGGGTGCTGTCTGCTCCCCTGAAGCGGTAGATGCTCTGCTTCACATCGCCGACCAAGTAGTTCTTTCGGTCGTTGCCCAGCGACTCATTGAGCAGGGGCGTGAAGTTGTCCCACTGGACGTGGCTCGTATCCTGAAACTCATCCAGCATGTAGTGCTCAATGTAGGAGCCAACTTTCTCGTAGATGAATGGTATCTCCGATCCGTCAATGATGTCACTGAGCAGTGGATTGATCTCCGAGATCAGTACGATGTTGTTCTCCTGCTGAAACTTGTCCAAGCTCTGCTTGAACTTGAGGATCGCCGGCATCCAGTTGAGGAAGCGGAGCATGATATCCGTCGTGGTGTGTGCCCGAAACTCCTCACTCTCGCTGATGTCTAGTGAGTCCAGTACCGCCAGGAGTTCACCGCTCGCAGCATGATAGGCTGCGTGCACGTCGACGGACTTACTTTTGGCGCACCAAGCCCGTTCGTCTCCTTTTCGGGCGTTCTCCATGATCCCACGGATTGTTGCGTTGATCAGTGTCCCATCGGCTATTTTCTCTATTCCCTCTCTGCGCTCCAGCTTGTCGTAGAGACCCTGTAGGATTCCTCTGCTGCTGTTCTTGTAGTCAAGCCCGTAGGTCTTTCGGATCCTGTCGAGAGACGCCAGTGCTTGATCCACTTTGGCGGGGAGCCGTTGCGCTATTTCTCTGAGGCTTGCCCGTGCCCGGTCGATCCGATCCTTGTCCAGATAGACCTTGTAGAGCTCGTCCAGAGTCTGCTTCTGCTTCCCGTCTATGAGGGGCTTGAGCAGCTTTGTGAACTCTTTTCGCAGATCCACGCGCGCCCCCTCCTCCGCACTCTCCTTATAGATCTCCTCCAGCACCGCCAGCATCTCAGCATGCTCCGAGTCGCTGTTTTGTAGCTCATCGATCAGCCGATCCAGGGACAGCTGCATGACCATGTTGGTGTCGATCTCCACTTCAAATCCCCCTCTGACCGACGAGAGCTCAAGGGTAAAGCTCCGCACCACTTCCTGAAAGAACGAGTCAATCGTCTGTACCCGAAACTTCCCATAGTCTTCCAGGATACTCTCCAGTGCGATGCCGGCATACTTTCGGAGTTCTTTTTGCTTCTTGTCCTCCGAGGGGTTGCCTTTCCACTCCAGTTTCTCGATCAGCTCGGATGCTCTGTCACTCTTCCCTTGCGACAGGTCGCGTAGCAAGTTTAGGATGCGCTCCCGGAGCTCGACGGTTGCTTTGTTGGTAAACGTTGCGACCAGTATGCTGTCGTACTTCACCCCCTCTCCATCCAGCATCCCCTGAAACAGCAGGCGCAAGTACTCGCCGGTAAGGGTATAGGTCTTACCGCTACCTGCCGAGGCACTGTACACGATGAGGTTTTGGGGATTGGTCAGCATACTTGGCTTTAGCCTTTTTTGGTCTTGGAGTATCCGTACCCTTGTAGTTGCTCGATCACTTTGTCCACCAGGTCACCCTGGATGATGATGGCACCGTCTTTGGCAGATCCGCCCACGCCGCAAGCCTGCTTGAGCTGCTTGCAGAGGTCTGAGAGGTCCTCTTTGGATCCCTCAAAGCCGGTCACCAGCGTGACGATCTTCCCTTTGCGCTGCTTAGCGTCGCGGCGTACCCGCAGATGCTGTTGCTCCGGTTCGAGCGTGACAGGCTCTCGCAGGGCATCGGCGAGCAGATCCTGCATGTAGCTTTTGTTGGTCGAGTAGACCATCCCGCCATTGTTCTTTTTGCTCATGGGGTGTCGCTACTCAGGGTTACTGTTTCTTCTCCGGCTGTAGGATCTGCTCCATGCGCTCGGGGCTGTTGAGGACGGCGAGGGCTTCCTTGAGTGTGGGGTCTGTCTCGAGGTTGATCGCATACTGCCCCTGCATCCCAAAGTAGTGGACCGCCAGCGCGCCCCTCAGGAGGCTCTTCACCTGCTCACGATGGGGCTCGATGTCTTTCCGAAGCGATGGGGTGAGGGCTTTGGCAAGTGCCTCAAACTCCTCCTTGCTTTGTCCTTTGTACCCCTCAAACTCTGCCAGTGTCTTCAGCTGATCCAGTGCCTGCTTGCTCCGCTCGCCGTACTTGAAGTCCTCCGCCTCCAGGTGCACCAAAAAGTCCTCCAGGTCCTCATCTGTGATGACCAGATCGCTGAGGTGAGCCGGCTTTGCCTTTTTCTGCGCCAGCTCGCGTGCAAACTTGAAGATCCGCCCCTCTGCCAGCATCGTATAGACCAGGGCAGAGAGCGTCTCGTCCTCCACCTCTATATCCGGTCGGATCCCACCGCCATCGCGTACGGGGCGACCGTTTTTGGTATAAAAAACGTTGGTCAGGCTGTCCGGTACGGCGGCCACGGAGCCATCGGGGTTGCGGTGGCTGTAGTCCAGCTGCTGGATGCAGCGTCCGCTCGGGATGTAGTAGCGAGAGATGGTCACCTTGAGGATGCCTTGGTTGCCTGCCGGTCGGGTGCTCTGTACCAGACCTTTTCCAAAACTCTTGGAGCCGACCAAGACGGCGCGATCCATATCCTGTAGGGCACCGGCTAAGATCTCGCTGGCGGATGCAGAGCCGGAGTTGATCAGCACCACTAGGGGTATGGTCGTGCTGATGGGCTGGTCGGTAGTCGTATAGGATTCCTGGGTCTGAGGCTGTCTGCCTTTGGTGGAGAGGACCTCCGTACCCTTGGGCAAAAACATACTAAGGATATCAATCGCACCATCCAGCACTCCACCCCCGTTGCTCCGGAGGTCCAGGATCAACCCCTTCATGTCCCCACTCTTCGACAGTTCGCCATAGGCCCTTCGCACATCGGCAGCACTCTTGTCGGTGAAGGAGGAGAGCCGCATGTACCCTATGTCTCCATCCAGCATCCCTCGGTAGACGACCTGGTCGACTACTACGTTCTTTCGGGTCAGGGTCACTTCGCGCGGAGACTCTTCGCCGAGGCGCTGTATCCGGACGCTCACGTCGGTCCCTATCGGACCTTTTAGGGCATTGCTCACCTCACTTGCCGTCGCCGGGATCATGCGCTTCCCGTTGATTGCCAAAAAAGCGTCTCCCGTACGCAGTCCCGACTCCTCCGCCGGCGATCCGGGCATGGGGTACTGCACATACACCACGCTGTCCACCTGCTGGATGTAGGCTCCGATCCCACCGTACTCACCGGTGGTCATGAAGTTGAAGTCCGCCGTCTCCGTCTCCGGTATGTAGGTGGTATAGGGGTCCAGGCGTGAGAGCATGGCATTGATCCCATAGGTAGAGATATCCTGCACATCCACGGTGTCCACATAGAGGTTGGTCACGCCAGCCAGTGCGTCGCTAAAGACCTGCAGGGCGCGCGACATCTCCAGCATGTTGTCCTGTGCCTTTTTGGTCTGTGCCGAGAGGGATCCGCACCCCGCGCAGCAGAAAACCAGGGCAAGCAGCAGTATATGTATCTGATTTCTTTTCATTGGTCGTTGTACATCTAATATAATTGACTACCGACAAAGTTACCAAAAGTATCTGCTCCCCCGCACCCGTTTTTCTCGGACTGTTGCCTGCCCCTATTCCGTCGACCCCGCTAGGGGTCGTTTCTTCCTAGCCCGGGTGTCGAGGTGCGAAGCGCCGATGACCCCGGGGCAACGGTACCCGAGGTCCTTCCCGACCCCGCAGGGGTCGCCATAGGGTTAGATCGTTTGGCGACCCCTGGCGGGGTCGTTTTGTTTTGGGGGCAATCGTTTTCCCCGGAGTCTTCGGTGCTTCGCACCTCGACATCCGGGCTATGAAGGAGGCACCCCTGCGGGGTGCTGCTGCCCAACGTCTATCCAATGAGGAGTGGATGTTAAAAATGGGAAACCAGACGAGTATGCCGACCCCGTTAGGGGTCATACAATGTAGCCCCGGGTCAGAGCTCCGAAGGAGCTCTGACCCGGGGTAACCGATCCGGGTTTTATCCCCGACCCCGACGCACGTTGGGGTCGCACTCCGCGATCAGATGCTGCGACTCCAAAGTTCGTCGGAGTCGTTTTTGAGGAGAAGGACCGTATTCCCAGGGTCATTCGCTCCTATCGTCGCTCTGACCCTGGGCTGTTGATGTACGACCCCGCAGGGGTCGCCATAGGGTTGAGGCGAGCGGGGACGAAAAGTTTCCTACTGGAAAGAGATTGCTACTATCCGTCAAATCGTTTTGTTTCCTACTGGAAACATTCCGCTTCTATCCGTCAAATTTTTTGGCCTGATCCGGGGGCGAAAAATCCCGGATAAAATTGAGCCAACAGGTGCGACCCCGACGTGCGTCGGGGTCGGGAGGATGATACCTTGTCTCTCTTCTCATGGTCAAAGCTCCGAAGGAGCGCATGACCATGGGCTATTGATGTATGACCCCAACATTCGTTGGGGTCACTCCCAGTAGCATTTGTCGGTGAATACAACCCCTGAGGAGTTGGGGCGGTCCACTGAAAAAGCGTGGGGCCCACGGAGTTGTGGGTCCCACGCTTGGTCTGTATACGGTGGAGACGACCTTATCTTCTGACGGTGTACCAGTAGCGGGCGTCCTTGGCACTCACGATGCGGAGGTAGCTGCTGTCTCCGTTTTCGGAGAGGTCCTCAATGTAGACGGTGTTGTTGGAGTCGAAGTAGGTGGTGAAGTAGACGGCAAACTCGTGGAGGCCGGTGCCCTCTTGCTCGATCAGACTTTTCGTCTGATCATTCGCCCACAGACCATCGTAGGTCCAGGTGTTGCCCTCGATCAGTCGCGGCTTGACCTCTATGACATTTCGGGTGTTGCCGGTGTTCCAAAAGCCGAGCGGACGCCACTCATCGGTGTTGGTGAAGTAGCCGACATAGATCTCTGCAAGATTACTGTTGACCTTCGCACGGTAGTTGTTGATGATGTTGCGTACAAATAGGGTGGAGTGGTTGCCTTTGGGCGTGGAGATGTAGTGGGTCTTGGGCAGATACTCGCCGTGCTTGTTGGGGACAAGGGGTTTGTTGCTCATGAGGTTGAACTTCACCTCCGGTGCCTCTTTTGCCACAAAGTCGCCCTCACTGTTTCGTACAAATTCACCGTACGTCTTGCCATCGATAGAGATCGCAGGTGAGACCTCAAATCCCGTAGCGGTGGGCTTTAGCTCATGCCGGGTCTCGACCGGCTCACCGGTGGCGGAGAGTTGCTTGACGACAGCGACGTTGCGGTAGAAGGTGGCAGAGAGCAGTGCACTGCTGCTTGGCTCTACGGCAAAGTCTGCCTTGGGGGTGCCGCCGACGTCTATACTCTTGTAGAGTGTGGAGATCTCGGGAAAGAGGCTCTTGTTGAGCTCCATGAGGTTGGCAACGTCACTATTGGCATCCGGTGCGTGCTTGAGGGGCTTGAGGATGGTGGTGTCTCTGCGGTTTTTCATCCCGCGCAGTACCACTTGCTCGGGTGTGGCGCTGAGGATCTCAAACTCAAAGTCGCCCTGGTAGCCTTTCCCCTTTAGCTCCTCATTGTAGATGTCGGGGAGGACAACGGGGTCGGCGAGTCGGTGCAGTAGTCCGTAGGTGTCGAACGAGAGTACGGCACTACGGCTGAGGTTGTAGGTGTAGGAGCTGACGGTGGGGTTGGGGTCAAAGTCGCTGTAGGTGGTCACCTGCTTGTTGTCACCGAACTTGAACTGTAGTCTGAACGTATCTCCGGACCCGGTGGTGTAGTCGGTCTCCCAGCCGTTGGCAGCCGAGCGGAGTATGCGGTCGGTCTCATCAATCCGGTCTAAGGAGCTATCTCCGTAGTTCTTGTCGAAGATGAGGTCCTCGGTGCGCTGACAGGAGGAGGTTCCAAGCAAGAGGACCAGACCGAGTGAAAGAGCTGTAAAAGCTTGTTTTGTATATCGTTTCATAGTCTGTGTTTTCTGACAAAAGAGATTACTTTTCCGGGGCTAACTCTGCTTTTGGGCTATTGCCGTCCGGGTGGTGCTCCGGGCTGTCATCGTCGTGTATGCAGCAGCGGAACTCGCTGTCCAGCCCCTTCTCTATGATCCGGGCATCCATGCCGGAGACAATGGGCTGTGCCGTGCCGGAGGGGTTGTGTACGGCAGCTAAGTTGGCTAAGACGATGTCGCGTAGCCGGTCCATGTCGATGCCCCACTTCTCCTTGAGGTACGCAGCGATGAAGGTCTGCTTTTGGCGGATCTTGTCGCGCGCTTTGCTTGCCGCCTCGATCTTGGCTGCCGCGGCTTGGTGCTCTGCTTTTTCATCAAGGGTGATGGATAGGATCTTGGCCTCTTTGGCGGCAGGGGTGGACTTCTTTTGGTAGAGGTCATCCAGGGTCATGCCCGCCTTTTCTTGGATCAGTGCTACCTGCTCGGGGGTGAGCTTTTTGTTTTTCAGAGCTTGGCGGACATCTCCGACTACCGATGGGGCTATCTCGCCTTCGTTGGCAGCGTTCTCAAGGATCTTGACGATCACATCGGTGTGTGCAGCCCAGACCTCATCGTAGGTGACGATGATCTTGGGGGCACCGGCGAGGATATCGTTGTAGTGGTCGTCGAGCGACTTGCCGGTGAGCCGTATGATCAGGTCCCACTGCTCGTCGGTGACCTCGCCCCAGTCTATCGCTTTCATGATCTGATCGCGGGCCTCTGCGGTGATCTCGCCGGAGTCGATGTGCTTCTGAAGAAGGTCCCAGATATTGTCGAGGTGACGATTCCAGATCTCGCCCTGCGTGATCACTTTTTGATCCAGGTCGCGGAGTGCATCTTGGCGCTCGTCGGGGGAGAGTCCGGCTTTGTGGACACTCTCCTTGGTCTCATCGTACTTGACGGAGCCATCGATGTTGCGGAGGAAGTCCTCCCAGCCCTCGGGGGTGAGCATCAGGTAGTAGGCGATGGTCTCGACGAAGTCTTCGTCTCGGTTTTTGCGGGCATAGTCGCTGACAAAGCCCTGCTCTCTCGCCTGAGCCATGCGGAGTGAGTAGTTGTCGGTGGGGTTCGCCCACTGAGCGGTGTAGCCTTCTTTGGTGATCTTTTCGAACTCAATGTCGTAGAGCTTGGTCTGGTGCATGATGTGGCTAAACTCATGGAAGATCGTGTGCAGAAAGCGCTCCATCTGGCTGGCATCTCGCCAGTAGTTGATACCGGAGAGGACGATCCGGCGACCGCCCTCAGCGACCCCAAGGCGTATTGTGCCGTTGCCGGTGTACTCCCACTCGCCCAAGAGTAGGATCTGCTTGGGGACGTAGGTGCGTATGAAGTCGCGTGAGTCGCGGTAGGTGGGGTTGCCCTTGTAGATATCGATGTAGGACTTGATGAAGACGTTGTTGAGCGTCTCCAGAAAGGGCTGTACGTTTTCTTCGCTGGGCGGGATGACGTTGTAGCCCATGTCGGTCTCGATGTCGGCGTACCGCCAGAGTACCTGGATGTTGTAGGGAACGCGGAGGTTTTCCTCGATCCACTTGTCCGTTTCGGTAGTGGGTGTGGCAAGGCTCTTTTTGTATTGTGAGAAGTCGAGATCGGTCACGGTATCTTGCTTGCTGCACCCTGCGGTGAGAAGAGCGACAAGTGCCACGGATAGGATACCGAGTCGTCTGGTGATCATATTGGTATGCATAGTTGTGTTCGGATCAGGGTTAGTCAATAGGCTTGGATACCTCATATCCGGGGTTGGGCTCGAGGTTGTAGCCGAGTACGGAGGACGGCAGCTGGTAAGCGTACCTGGGGTCTCCCGGCTCTAGGCGGTGCTCGGAGGTGCGCTTATCGTTGTCATGCAGGAGCTTGTGATCCACCGGTAGGTTGTAGTGGCGGATATCCAGCCACCTGAGCCCCTCGTGCACAAAGGCGAACCGCTTTAGGTCGGTGATAGCCTTGACATAGTGTGTCTGCTCCTCAGTTAGTGGGTAGTAGGGCTTGAACTCCCGGCTGTCCTTGGCGTAGTAGCCGTTGATCTTGTCGGCTGTCACTTTGTAGAGATAGGAGGTGGGGCTGTAACCCAAGAACCATCGTGCGACAAAGATCTGCATCAGTTCGTTGGCTTTGTCAAAGTTATTCTTCATGGCGTACGCTTCGGCGAGGTTGAAGAGGACCTCCTCACCGGTGAAGATCACCACGCCGGTGTACTCGTAGTAGTTGGATCGCTGGGCATTGGTGTACTTGAGATAGCTGGCGTGCTTGGCAAAGTTGAGGTACAGTCCGCCATCGCCACTGCCGTAGATCCGGGTGCCGACGTTGAGCCCATCGCCTAGGAAGGAGCTAGAGGGGTTGATCGTGCGCCAAGTGGCTTCGTCCACCGAGTAGCGGCTGTCCCCGCACTGCCAGTTCCAGCGCGACAGACAGGAAGCGACCATGAGGTTGCACTCCTCTTCGGGGAGCGGCCAGGCAGCTTTGGACCCTGCCCAGGTCATCTGGGCAAACTTGCGGTACTCACGTATCCTGGAGCTTGGGTTGCTGCCGAGGGCTTCGGTTCCCATCTCGATGACCTTGTCCCAGTTGGCCAGTTTTCGGTACAGCCGTGTGCCATAGGCAGCAGCTGCCACCTTGGTGAAGCGGTACTTCGGGTTTTTGTAGTTGGATCCGATGAGCTTGTAGCCCTCCTCAAAGTCCGCCACGATGTGGTCGAATAGCTCTTTGAGGTTGCCACGCTCGTACTGCTTGATCAGCTCATCCTCCGGCTCAGTGGGGTATGGCACACCGAGAAACTGTTCAGCCGTCGCAGGGTCGTAGGGTCTACAAAAGGTCTCGGCAAGCATGAAGCCATTGTAGGAGCGGACCATGAGAGCCTCACCGCGGATCTCATCGGCGCGTTGCTTATCCGCCGGAGATAGATCTTTTAGTTCGTCCAGGCTCTGGAGCGCTTGGTTGGCAGCGGATGTCGCCCAGTAGAGAGCACGCCAATAGCCTACCGGACTATCCTGATAGGTATTGTTGATCTGCTCCTGGAAGGCATAGATCTCGCGCTGATCCTGTGTCTGTGTCCAGGCTCGCATGCCTTTGTCTACGGCGTTGTCGGAGCGGATCTCGTACAGTGGTTGGTACGTATTGTCCGGATAGGCGCCCACCATCAGCTCCGCTATCGCGTCGATGTTGTTGAGCTGGGCACGGTCGTCCGGTGCGTAGTCCAAAAACTTATTGCATCCGGTAGCCATCAGCAGGAGCAAGACCGCCCCGCATGACGCTACAGTTGTATATAGTCTGTTATGTTGTGTCATAATGTATTATTCCGGGTCTTGTGTTTAGAATCCTAGTCTGAGGGTCAGCGTATACTGGTGTGGTGTGGGCAGTGCCACTCCACCGGAGTTGGCAAACTCCGGGTCTACACCGTTGAGCTTCTTGTCGGTATAGATGAGCCAGACATTGGATGCCACGAAGCGCAGCTGGGCATTCTTCAGTCCGCTGACATGCGTCTGGAGCCACTGAGGGTTGACATTGTAGCTCAGGGTGACGTCCTTTAGCCTAAAGAAGTCGCCCTTTGCCAGTCGGACATCGCTGTAGTTGTACGCACTGTACGCCTGTGATATATTTCCCTCGGACAGGGCACGGTAGAGACGGTAGTCCAGGATCACCGGGACGTTGGTCTTCTTTTCATCCCCATTGCCACGGTAGCGGTTGAGCATCTCTCGGGGCATCGCGTACTGGTCGCTGTAGCTGGAGTAGAACTCATACGGCAGACGGATTACGTTGCCCGCCTGGTAGGTGAAGTAGAGGCTGAGGGCAAAGTCCTTGTACTCAAAAGTCTGCTCCATACCTCCGGTGATGGTTGGGTCGACGGTTCCCTCGTACTTCAAGAAGTCCAGCCCCTTGTTTTGCTGAAAGTCCACACCTGCGTAGGTGGGGTTATTGCGCTCCTTATTGAGGTAAAAGGTAGGTGCGCCAAACTCATTGAGCCCCGCAAAGGGGATAGAGAATATCGAGCGTACTGGGTAGCCCTCCAGTGGTGAGCCGTACTCCTGTACCAGGTCGATCAGTCGGGCGTTGTTCTGGAGATTGGTCACCTTGTTTTGGTTGTAGGAAAAGGTGTAGTTGCTTCTCCACCTAAAGTCCCGGCTCATGATGTTCTGCGTGTTGAGCGAAAACTCAAATCCGTGGCTCTCCATATTGGCGTAGTTACCGGTCTTGAACTGCTGTCCACCTATTCCCGAGGTGATCACGTCCCCGATCAGGTCAAATCCTCTCCGCCAGTACATATCCCCGCTAAAGCTGATCCGGTTGCGCCACAGACCAAAGTCCAGACCGATGTTGGTCTCGTACTGCTTTTCCCAGGTCAGCCCTTTATTACCGAGGGAACTGGTATAGACATAAGACTCGTCGTACTTGGAGAGTCCTCTGTAGGTCCTTCCGTTGTAAAAGATAGGCAGGGAGTTGCGCGCCGGTCCCATGGAGGCGGTCAGTCCGTAGGTACCACGCAGGAGCAGGTGAGATATGGTGCTCTGATCGCGTAGGAGGGTCTCCAGGATATTCCACGAGGCAGACATGTTCCATGTAGGCAGCCAGCGTGCCGACCTTGCTCTACCGAGGAGGTTCGACCCATCGTAGCGTCCCGTCATGTTGAAGGTATACTGCCCCATGTACGAGTACGACGCCGTGGCAAAAAAGGCGACGAAGCGGTCGTACAGGTTGCCCATGCCGTAGTAGTTGTTGTTATTCTCGATCAGCTGCTTGAGGATCCGGTAGTCGGTAAAGACGCTGTTGCCTTTGTCGAACTGCATCCCAAATCCATCGCTCCACCTCTCCTTGCGGTCCGCACTCTTGATCTCGTTTCCGAGCAGGAGGTTGACGATGTGAGCGTCGTTGTACGTGTCGTTGAAGTTGGCACTTGCCCTAAAGTAGTAGGAGTGCATGAGGTTGTCCGTGGTGTTGTAAAATCCACCATGAGGCAGCACCACCTCGGGGTAGGAGTCCACATTCTCCGGATCCCTGTAGAGGTATTGGTTATTGAGGGTGACCACCGCATCTTGCGCCGCACGGTACGCCATGGCACGGTTGGAGTGCTCGGTGATGCGCTCTTCGGTCGTGGTCTTCACGAACCTTGCCGACCCCAGCACGCTCACCTCCAGCTGACGGACGGGCTTCCAGTCCAGTTGCATCTGGAACTTGCTGTCCAGCTGGTTGATGAGGATATTGTTCTCCTGCAGCTCATTGAGGATCGAGAAGGGAGCGTAGTTTCGTTGGTAAAAGAACGGCTCTCCGCGCGAATCCCTGGCACGCATGGTGCGTGTGGTGTTGAGTGCGTAGCTAAAGGGGTTGATGTCAAATCCTCTCGACACCGTACCGCTCACCGGGTCGGTGGCACGGTTTTGCGTACCCGGCGCCCGCTGCTGGCGGTAGCTCTGATTGGAGGAGAGCTTGAGCGAGAGGTTGTCAAAAAACTTGTGGTTCAGGTTGAAGTTACCCGTATACCGCTGCACCTTGTCAGCCACCGTCCATCCCGGATCGTAGAGGAAGGAGAGCGAGCCGTAGAAGTTGGTCGTCTTATTTCCGCCCGAGACACTGATGGCATGGTTTTGCTGTATGGAAGGGCGGAAGAGCAGACCAAACCAGTCGGTGTTGCGCCTACCCGCTGCCTCCAAAAAGTCCATCCTCGCATCCAGAGTATTGGGCATCCCAAAGGTTTGCGTCTCCGGATCCCACTGGTTGATCAGCTTCGACATTACATAAAACTCGCCCGCATTGCTGGTGCGGCTCGTGTAGGAGTAGTTGAGCCACCCTTTTTGGTACATCTCCATGAAGATGTCCATCTGCTCGGCGGAGTTGAGGACGTTGTAGTCACTGTACCTGGGTCTCTCCCTCAGGGTAAACTCTCCCGAGTAGCTGACCGAGGTGCGTCCTGCCGATCCACTCTTGGTGGTGATCACCACGACACCGTTCATCGCCCGTGCACCGTAGAGCGCAGTGGCGGAGGCATCCTTGAGGATCTGGAAGGACTCTATATCGTTGGCATTGAGCCCTGCTACAGCACTGGCAAGCAGGGTGTTGGCGTTACCGCTGGCGAGGTCATCGGCACTCACGTCCACCACATCCTCCAGCACTACACCGTCCACCACCCAGAGGGGCTTGGAGTTGCCATAGATGGACGAGGCACCGCGCACCCGTATTTTGGGCGCTGCACCAAAGGTCCCGGAGACGTTCTGCACCTGCACGCCGGCTACCTTACCCTGGAGCATACGGCTGACATCCGTCGCACCGTCCACCTTGGCCTTGTCGGCATCCACTGCCGTCGCTGCACCGGTGAAGAGACGACGGTCGATCTTTTGGTACCCGGTCTCGACGACCACGCCCTCCAGCATCGTTGCCTCCTCCTTGAGGCGAACCACCAGGTCACTCTTGGCTCCTTTTACAGTGTATTCGTAGGGCGTGAATCCCACGTAGTTAAATACAAGGATCTTCCCCACCTGCACCTCGATGGAAAAAGCTCCATCCATGTCTGCGTAGGCGCCCTTACTCTCTCCTTTGACTTGGACGGGCGCCATGGCGATAGGCTCTCCCGTGCTGTCCTCTACGATCTTCCCTTTGATCGTCACGTTCTGACCCAGTGCCACACCGGCGGTGCAGACCATGGTCAGGAGCAACTTTGCAAGTAGTTGTTTCATGCGCTAAATTGGTTTTTTCATAAATACGACTCCCACCCTCGTCTACTCCAAGCTCGACTAGTGAGTGAGTCCTCTTTTTCGCTAAAGTTACGTCAGTGGTCAGAAATCCACAGCCACAACTTTTGGCAAGTTACTTTTTTCTCCCAACATTCCCAAAAAACCACCTGCTTAATTTTGAAAAACACTAAAACGACCCTGCGCCACCCCCTCTTGTCCGGAACTACCGACCCCGTTAGGGGTCGTTTTTTCGTAGCTCGCGGTCGAGGTGCGCAGCACCGAAGACCCCGGGAAAACAACGCATCCCTCACCTCCACCCGACCCCGCTAGGGGTCGCCAAACAGCCCGATCCTATGGCGACCCCTGGCGGGGTCGTATTTATGACGGGGCTATTCGCATTCCCGGGGTCATCGTCGGGGCTTCGCCCCTCCTCGACACCCGGTCTATGAAGGAGGCACCCCTGCGGGGTGCTACCGATCCGATGTTTCTCCATCACCTTTTAATATAAATGACACCGGGAAGACGGAACCGCCGACCCCGCGGGGTCACCAAATGGTTGAGGCGAGGGGTCGAAAAGTTTCCTACTGGAAAGAGATCGCTTCTATCCGTGAAACCATTTTCTTTCCTACTGGAAACATTCCGCTTCTATCCGTCAAATTTTTTGCCCGTCTCCGAAGTGCAAAGAAACTATTGGGTCAATCTTGTCTGACCATCCTAAGTACCTCAAGTCTATTTCATCAAGAAAAGATCAGCCCGTAGGGAAAGTATGCTTCTCTACGGGCTGATCTTTTTTGTCACCGGTGCGTGTCTCAGATGTTTGTTAGGTGACCGTCTCTTTTTATCCCTTACTGTTCCTTGGGCTCGTAGTACTTTACCCAGTCGATCTCTAGCTCTACAGGGAGCTGTGACGGGTCTACTGACCCTACCCAGTTACCTCCAAGCTGTGCACTAAGGATGAGGTAAAACTCCTGCTCATCAAAAGGAAACTGTCCTGCGACTGCAGGAGTGACCTTAGGGTAGCGGAGAGTGACAATGTCGTTCACTCGGACGATCACCTCTCCATCCACCACTTCCACGCTGTATACGTTAAATTCATCTAAGTTGATTCTGCTAGTACTGTGGCTGGGCGGATTGGTCTTGTTTCCCTTGGTGTAGGTATAGTCGGTATGTATGGTATGGTAGAGGATGGGGTCGTGGTTGAGATGCTCCATGATGTCAATCTCGCCTCTGTCAGGCCACTTTCCTTCCTTGCCCATCATCCAGATTGCAGGCCAGAAACCCTGTCCTGAGCTAAACTTTGCTCTCACGGCTACTTTTCCCAGCTTGAAGTTCTTCTTTTGCATCGTCCAGATACCGCCGGTTAGGTACGGTGAGGGGTCGGTGGAGTCGTTGTTCTTGATGCCACGTAGCTTCAGCACTCCATCCTTGAGCTGATAGAGCTCATCGGCATCAGACATGGTGTTGCACCAGTCCGGAGTACTTCGGGGAGTCTTGCTCCAAGTGGTCCAGTCGATCTGATCTCCATCAAAGTCATCAGACCACACGAGTCTCCAGGGTGAGTCCTCATCAGGTATATCGCCTCTCTTTGTACCCTTGTAATCAGTGAGGATGAGCTGATAGTCCACTTTGCTGTTGCCTCTGTTGAGTGTGAATAGCTGCCGGTCGGGGAGCTTGCCCAGAAGGCTTGTAGGAGCCGGTAGTATCTCTGTCTTATCCGGGCAGACGAAAGCAATGTCCGTGACGTCGCTCCCATACTGTATCCCACCGACTGTGATGGTATGCAGCCGGTGATCGATATAGCCATGGTAGTTTTTCCCATAAGCCTGGAGGATAACATCCCTGACGGGCTGGTCGCTTAGGCTTGGGTTTCCTGTCCTTTGGGGGTTGCAGCCCTGGGCTGCGAACATCGTGCTGATAGCTATGATCAGGGTGATATAGAGTTTGTTGTAGATCATACCATTGTTTGATTTTGTTTCTTTTGTTTATTCATCTCCCCACTTGATGGGTGCACTGTACTCGTAGTAGTCGAATATAGCGGTACCATTGTTAGCACCCATGATGATGCTGAAGGGAGTCTCTGGATCCATGCCAAAGGCTTCCATCTTTTGGATGGATTCACCGTTGAGGAAGTACTCTAGGTCTATCTTGCCCTTCTTGGTTCTTGACTTCGTGATGTTGACTGCAATGGTGTTGGGTTTCGTCGTGTCGAAGGCGACATTCTTACCTTGGCGCCATGGTCTGGGGTTGATAAATATCCGACCCTTTGCTCCCTCGAAGTGGAGCCTTAGCTCATTGCTACCCTGTATGATGAATACCTGGCTGTTGGTCTTGCCTACCGGCAGTACCCTAAACGCATAGTACCCGATCGGCATATTATCACGGATGATGCGTGCGTTTCTGAAGCTTGCGTCATTGCCATTGACCACCTGTGGCTTGCCGCCTGAGAACGTCCTCCACTTGGCCAGCTCGGTCTCGTCCAGCTCTTGACGGCTTGGTGTGTTGTCATTAGCCTGCTTGATGACGATCTGCTTCTTGACCGGGGTAATGCCGGGTACAGCAGCAGTAGAGAGCTCAATCACTGCAGTACGTACAGCACTGCCTTCGTTTTTGGTGAAGTTGATGAGGAGCGGCTCGTTGTCGTTGTACTCTGTCTTTGCAAAGGTGTACCACTCCTGAGTGCTGTCTACCTTGCTGACTGTCCAGCGAGTGTTGGAGTGTACTGCCACGCTGACCTGCTGCTCGGTGTGATCGGTGCGCAGATAGGTGAGGTCAGGATCAAGCTGTACTCCCTTTTGGTGGATGGAGACGTTGACTTGCTCAACACCATGTCGGTCGTACAGAGTAAGTGTTCCAGAGCGTTGTTCGCCGAGATTTTCAGCGGCATGTAGTGTGACCTCGCCATCAAGCTCGCCTTGGCTCTTGGAGATGATTTTTAGCCACTCTTCACCTGATGTTATCTTGGCACTCCATTTTTGGTTGCTCAGGACAGCTACGGTCTGTTCGCTCTCTTTCTCGGATAGAGCAGATGTTTCGTCAAATGAGGTGGTGAGGTAGGCAACCCCCTTCTGGAAAACGACTATCTTCTTGCCTACCCAGTAGTCACTCTTTATGGTTAGCGTATCTATCCGATCGTCAAGAGCGTTGTTGTCATGGTAGGCAATGGTGACATCGTAGAGCTCACCGGGAACACCGGTCTCCGGAGTGATGGTGACCCACTCCGGAGCTGTGTTGTACACCTCCCAAGGGTAGGTGGACTTGACCTGTATACTAAGTGGCTCCGGGTCTAGAGCAGCAAGTGAATAGGTGTCTTTAGCAAGGTACCTAAGGTCTACATACTTGACAGGCTCGTTGGGTGATTTGGTACAGGCTGCAAAAAACAGCAGTGACCAACCCAGGCAGAGTAGGATACGTGACTTCATAGGAGTATTGATCTATTGTTTGGATTCGTTCTATTAGTAAGTGTTGGGCATCGTTTGTTTACCACCCTTTGTTTTGAGGTGCCAGATTGGCATTTTTGTAGAGTTCGGATTGGGGGATCGGGTAGAGGTACATGCGGTCTTCCCACGTGCGAGTTTCTACTGCTTTTTTAGCATAGGAGTCCTGTCCCTGTGCGTCCCTCTTGATGTCTACGCCATAGATGTCCTTTTGAGTCTGACTACCGATCATCCATCTCCTGACATCCCAGAAACGGTGATCCTCAAACGCAAACTCTACACGGCACTCCTGCCTAATGGCTTTCAAAAACTGCTCCTTGTCCGTCATCTTTCGCTCAGGCATGTTGGCGTTTTTTCGAACCTGATTGAGTGCCCAGACCGCTGAGTGGGTAAAGGTGCCGTCTGTATAAAGAGGGTCACCAAACGCCTGGACCATTGCTTCTGCATAGGTGAGTAAAGTCTCAGCATACCGGTAGATCACCCAGTGGTGCTGGTTGGAAACGGTGTGGTCCGGCTTGAACGAGGTCGTCTCCTGAATGTATTTTCGTAGGAAGTAACCTGTGGCACTACCTCCCTCTATGAGGGGAGCGCTGTCTGCTCCTTGTGCGCTGAGGTCGATGGTAGACTCCTTGAACTTCATGCCATGGGCAAGCACAGTCTTCGCCAGACGCGGATCTCTATTGTGATACGGTCGCTGAGGGTCAAAGTCCGGGTCTGCACTCTCAAAACCATTTGCCCCTAGCGTGACAGGGTAGCCGTTGATGGTCTCAAAGGCATCTACAAGATTCTGAGTAGGAAATACCGCTGTCGCCAGCTTGTCCTGGCGCTGTCCCTCGGTAAAACGGATTGGGAAGTTGCGTAGCTCAAAGTTGCTGTTGGTACCGTTCATGCGAAACAGGACCACTTCCTTTGAGGCAACGTTGTTGACCTTGTCGGCAGGGTCTAGGCTGTAGAGCCCTGTGTTGATAATGTCTAGTGCGGCTTGTGCGGCGTTGATCCACCTGGTTTTGTCATTGGTGGGGTTGTGCAGTGGGCTGGCTAGGTAGAGGAGTGCTCTGGACTTTACAGCCATGGCAAATCCTTTGGTGACTCTGCCGGTCTCGTTGTTGGGCTGACCGATATAGGTGTCAGGAAGTACCCTCATAGCGTCATCGCACTCAGAAACAATGAAGGCAATCACGTCCTCAAACTTTACTTTCTCCACCTCGTTGGCCTCCTTGGTGGAGAGCTTTTTGAGCGGCATGGGGATGTCTCCGTAGCGCTTAGCCAGCTCAAAGAAGTAAAAGGCCCTCAGTACTCTTGCCTCGTAGGGAAAGAGCTCGAGCTTCTTCATCCACTGTTTGTAGCTAAGGTCGTGCTGGTAGCGGCTAAAGTCTGTGGTCTCAAAGCCGTCTAAAAACTCATTGGCAGCACGGACTCCATCGTACAGACCCCACTGGTCGTCTATAGTCCGGATTGCTGACCAGCTCCCTCGATTCATGTGCTGGATGCTACCGGAGGCATCGGCATACTCGGCATCGTCTGAGGCGGCATCCCGCATTGACCCTCCGACAGTCCCAAAGTCCTGCGGCATGTAGGAGTAGACCGTGGTCAACATCTGCTCGGTGCTTTCGAAGTATCTGTAGATGTTTTCCCGAGTGTTTAGCCCATTGGTCTCGTCAAAGTCGAGGTAGTTGCAGGCAGTAAGGAAGCAGGTGATCATTAATAAAAATGACCGTAGTGTATTTTTAGTAATCATATTGTGCATCTGTCAGGTCCATCATTTAGAAGTCCATATGTATACCTAACCATAGAGCAGTGGAAGAGGGGTATCCTCCGGCTATATGTTCAGGATCTACGGTCTTGAGTTTGTCTATCGATAGTAGGTCGGTGCCCTGTACATACACCTTTGCTGTGGTAAAGCTGAGTATTGACTCGGGTATGGTGTAGGAGAGCTTGACATTACGAAGCTTGAGGAATGAGCCATTACGATACCAAAGTGAATTGTTTCGGTAGTTGTTGGGGCTGGACTTTGTGGTCAGGCGTGGCATAGTGGCTCTATCTTGATCGTCGGGTGTCCAGGGGGTCTCACTCTGGAGATAGGAGTCGGAGATATTGCCATTGTCTACTAATGGCTTGTATAGTGGTGACCGGAGTAGGTTGACGGTGCGCCCAGCAAGACCCTGTAGATCCACGTCTAGGGCTATACCTCTGTAGTCCATCCTAAAACCAAATCCGTAATAAAACCTCGGACTGGTGGTGCCTGACAACTTTACGACGTCAAGGTCATTGATCAGACCATCATTATTCTGATCCTTGTACATGATGTCTCCAGGCATCACATCGCTAAAGGTGTGTGTGGGACTGCTATTGATCTGAGCCTGATCCCTGAAGAAACCCTCTACCTCGAGACCATATACCTGATTGACACGATTGCCCTTTCGGTAGAGATAGTCGTGTGGCTGGAACTCTTGATTGTCATTGATCAGCTTGGAGTCTACATAGCTGCCGTTGGCGTAGAGGCTATACGCTAGGTCACCAACCGTGTCATGCCATTTTAGGGCTAAGTCAGCTCCATAGTACTCTTGGATGCCTTCATCGACTACGTTTACAGGAATACCGATGACCCTAGAGATGGTTCCCGGAGGAACAAGAATATGACTCCTCTTGGTGTAAAACCCTTCGGCTTTGATGTAGAGCCTATTACCCAGCAGGCCTGCTTCCAAGTCCGCCTGTGCCATCTGTTGGTGCTCCGCCATCAGGTTATGTGCAGGTAGTGGACCTTCGCCTTGCCCTGCTTTGAAGTCTACATTGTTGGTGAAGAAATAACCACCCCCTTCGCGTCGACCATAGCCCTGTAGGTATAGCTCATGGCTGAGATTTCCATCCCACCCTGCCGTACCATAGGATGCAGAAAGGGCTAAGTGGTCAAGAAACCTCTGCTCTGCCATAAAGGCTTCGTTGGAGATGTTCCATGTGGCAGAAAGTGCAGGATACAGAAGAAAGCGATTCTTCTTTGATAGAAACGCAGTGCCGGAATAGCTGAGGACTCCGCTGAACAAGTATCTGTCGTCATAGCCGTAGTTGATAGTTCCGATAATCGCTTGGTTCTTTGTACTGGTGTTGCGATTATTCCGGATCATGGACTGCTGGCTGTACGTGACTGAGGTAGAGAACTCATGGAGGTCGTCGAATACCCGGTGGTACTGTATGCCTCCTCGGAGAGCAGCTCGCATGAGGAGGGAGGAGAAGTCTTGACTGTGTCCCAAAACCTCAGAGTCTTTTCCATAGATGACGGGGTCACTTACTACTGTTTTCCGGTCTGAGAGTAGCTGAGGACGGAGCTCTTTGTATCTGTACTGCTTTATATTAGCATCAAACATGCTGCCGCTGTTGTCAAATGAGATAGCAAGGTTTGCACTCAGTCCGTCTACCAGCTGGCTGAAGTCTTGAGTAAAGCCCAGGTCGGCAAGGAGTGTACCTATGGTGGTCTTGTGAGATCCTGTAGCACATAGTAGAGCAATCGGGTTATTGGCACCATATACGCTGCTACCGCCCCAGATGCCATCAGCATGCCTTATGGGAAATGCAGCAGATGGGGTATTGTAGATAGCGTTGAATATACTGCCGTGTCGTGCTCTATTGACCTCAGCGATTTTACCCATCAGACCTACTTTGAAGAAAGTAGAAGAGGTGAGGTTGACATCTAGGTTAGCTCTCAGGCTAAGCTGGGTATCGGTTTGACTAGAGTTGTACCGATCATCTTCTTTGTTTTGGATGAGAAATCCTCGGTCGTAAATGTAGTTGAGTACGGAGTAAAAGCGGAATCTCTCCGATCCTCCTCGTACAGAGACGGTCCCATTGTGGGTGGTCGCCAGAGTATTTAGCGACTCATTCCACCAGTTAACGTTAGGGTAAGCGTAGGGGAGATGCCCATCTCTAAAAGCATTGATCTCGTTGTCGGTGTACCGTTTGGGTAGGCCATCAAGTGCGAGTGCTTGGTTGAGGTGTGTAGCATAGGTCGCAGCGTCAGAGAACCGGGGGCTTCTGTTCTGAAAGTGGAGCCCCGAGCTGTAGTTTGCTGATACTCGGAGATGGTGTATCGCTCCGCGCTTGGTTGTGATAGAGACCACTCCATTAGCCCCTCTGATTCCAAAGAGAGCGATACTAGCAGCGTCTTTGAGCACAGCTACGGACTCGATCTCTGAAGTAGTGAGATCCTCCAGACTCCTCTCAAAGCCATCCACTAGTACGATGGGGGCTTGACCGTGTATGTTCAAGCTACCCATCCCACTGCTGGCAAAGCCACTACCCTCGTACACATTCAGTCCGGCAATCTTTCCATACAAAGACTTAGTCACGTCCATACTGGGGGACAAACTGGTGTCCGAGAGAACGAGAGTATCAATCCTCTCCGATCTTTTATGGGGCGTATTGTCATCCGTCAAAATACTCGAGACCGTGTTCACCTCTTGCGCATTAAGAGCGACAAGTGTGACCAATAGCGAGAGTACTGTGTATATATATTTTCTGCTCATAGTCATTACCATCCAGGGTTCTGTATCATACCATATTTCTTATTGATCTCATCCTGTGGAATCGGTGCTAGATACCACTTCGCATCCCAGTTTTTTGCCCAGTTGCGCTCATTTAGCTTGAAGGGCGTGTACGTAAAAGATGTGGGGCTGGCATGGTTGTCTGCCCTAGACAGGAGTCCATAGAGTGTCTTGGTAAAGTCATCCTTGCGTCCCCATCTTACAAGGTCAAACCACCTTACCTCCTCATACCCAAACTCCAGAGCTCTTTCGTGAAGGACTGCTGCTCTAAAAGTCTCTTTGCTCAATCCTGGTGCAAGGTCAGGGAGCCCTACTCGGTGCCTGATCTTATTCACCATTTCGTAGGCTATTGCGTCAGGACCACCATTCACTTCATTGATAGCCTCTGCGTAGCTGAGCATGACTTCCGGCAGACGCATATAGGGCCAGTGTGCAGGTTTATTTGCTCGGTCGCTATTCTCCCTGTAGATAAACTTCATCATGCCAAACCCCGATGTTGGTCTGTAGTTGGGGTGGTTCACATAGACCGGTGCGTAGTTGCCATTGAACCATCGGTCACCCGGGACTACTACCGTCTCATACAGCCTGGGGTCTCTGTTGGGCTCTCCGTTGGTGAAGAATGGATCTTTTGCCGGGTTGCTCCAGTCAAAGTCCTCCGGAAAATCGGTGCCGTCAGCCCAAGAGAACATATTGACATAGTTCAGTGTAGGGCCGGAGTAATAGCGTTGGCTATATAGATCATTATGTGTATTTACTGCGTTGTACCCACGTCGGGTAGAGATCAAGACTTCGGAGCTCTCTCGGTCACTGTATGCCGACCTAAAGGCGAGTTGGCGTGCGAGTGCCGTCTCTTCTGTAGGCATCACAAGCTGGTACACTCCGCGTCGGTTGAGTTCGTTAAAGAACGCTTTGGCAGCATCTATTACCTTGGTCCATCGCTCCTTTTGGTAGGATGGATACCTCGTGTATTCATCAGCATTGGGGTGCCAAGGCGTGTCGGAGTTGAAGGTCGGACTTGCTGCAAATAGCAGCACGCGTACCTTGAGTGCCATTATTCCTGCCTTGGTGAGCCTACCATTGTCTACACTAGAGTACTCCCATGGTAGATCTGCTGCAGCCTCATCCAGTAGAGCCACGATGTGATCCACAGTCTCGCCAAAGGTCAGGCGGGGGAACTGTAGCTCCTCGTTTGGCTGGATAGCGTGGTCGATCCAAGGTAGTCCGCCGATATACCTCAGCATCTCGGCATAGGAGAGAGCAACTATCGCCTTAGCTTCTGCTTTCTTCACCCGCTTTTGGTCATCGGTCAAGTCCGGTACGCGGTCGATATTTTCGAGATAAAAGTAGGCGTAGCGTATTGCGTTGTACTCATTTTCGTCCCCAAATCGGTACGCTTCAGAGCCTTTCTGCTGGTTGTTTACATTGGCACTAAGTGCACCATTGTAGTAGAGGTTTATCGGTCCGTCGCTGATGTTGTCCCTAAAGCTTTGCTGTAGGTCTGTGATGCTCTCTAGGGTATTGACCCCCAGCTTATTGTTGGCGCCCGGTCCGGTAGGTATACCGTAGGGCAGATAGGTGTAGGCTTTGGTCAGTACCTTCTCAGCATTTACAGCAGAGCTAAACATCTTCTCTAGATCTGCACCGGAGCTCTCAGGCTGACTGCCCAAAAACTTATCTCCAAAGCGGATATCGCTACAGGAGGTGGTGTATAGTATGCTTAGTATGGTGAGCAGTAATGTCGTTATTCGTTTCATGCTGCAAGTTGTTGTCCTAGAAGTTAATCTTCAACCCCAAGTTATAGGTCTTCACAATGGGATACCCTCCGTTGTTAGTCGTCAGGGACTCAGGGTCCATAGTCTTGAGAGGGGAGAAAGTCAATATGTTGTAGCCCGACAGGGAAAGTCCGAGCTCTTTTACCCCCATGGAGTCCAAGAGCGGATAGTCTTTGAACGTATACCCGACGGACAGAGTCTTTAGTCGGAGATACGATGCATCCTTTAGCCAGAGGGTCGAGGGCTCGGAGTTCCAAGCCTCCGACTTTTCCGCAGCGCGTGGCAAGGTCCCGCTCTGGTTCTCCTCAGTCCAGCAGTCGTCGTAGAAGTACTGGAGTAGTCCTCGCTTGCCGGCGTTGGTGAACGGGATCCTAAACTCCACCTCCATCATCTTAGCCACGTTAGTGGCACCGGTCCACTGCATGTTGATATCCAGTCCTTTGTAGTGGATACCTCCGTTGATGCCAAATACATACTCCGGGCGTTCCGAAAAGCCGTACGCCATTTTGTCGTACCCATCGACTACGCCATCGCCATTCTTATCGGCATACATGGCATCTCCGGGAAACACCTCCACCATCGGCTGAGGAAGGTCCTTCTTGAGGGTCAGCTTGCCGTTTTCATCTTGATCAAAGTCCGAGTACTGGTAGAGTCGTACAAAGTCGTACAGAGCCGGCTGACGACCTGTGGGGCCTCCGGTTAGGTTCATGTATGGATAGGGGTTGGGCACCTCATCCATATTGATGATTTTGTTTCTCGCATAGGTTACGTTAGCACCGATGCTGTAGCTAAAGTCGCCATTGTCCGTGCCATCTTTCCAGCCTATGGCTACCTCATAGCCTCGGTTGTGTACCTCTCCGATGTTCAGGTTGGGCAGTCTGGTTGCGATGATATTAGGTGTAGACCGGGGAGAGATCAGGATACCTGAGCGCTTCTCCCAAAATAGATCAGCCGTTAACGACAGCCGATAGTCAAGGGCGTTGATGTCGATACCGTAGTTTTGCTTGTCGGCTGTCTCCCAGGTAACGCCGGGGTTGCCCGGCACACCGACGCCAAATGCCTGTAGGGTGTTGGGGTTATCGATGCCAAAGCTATAGTTCCCCGATGGCTGCCATACACTAGGTCGGTACATAAATCGTGTGGAGGACCCCAGGTCACTTCCCACTCTACCCCAGGAGATCCTCAGCTTCAGGAAGTCAAAGAACTTCTGAGACTTCATAAACTCCTCACCGGTTACGACCCATCCGGCAGAAAACGACGGGAAGAAGCCGTACCTTGTCCGACCGGGAGCAAAGTTTTCGGAGCCGTTGTATCCGGCATTGATCTCAGCTAGGTATTTATTGGCATAGCCATAGGTCACGCGTCCTACCAGTCCCAGATAACTCCTAGGGATGTAGGTATATTGCCCGGGGTAGTAGTCTCGAGATTGGTTGTAGAGGAGCAGTGCGGTGAGTGCATGGTCTCCGAAGGCCCTGTCATAGTTTAGCCGACTCTCCAGATACCAGTTGCGGTCACGTCCGTAGCTCTCTCCGTAGGTGAGCGGGGTGTTTTTCCCGGATGGTACGAAGACGATTGTCTTGTCGTAGTCCGGATCTGTTTGGGGCTTGGTCTTGTCTGTCAGGAAAGACTGGTAGTATGCAGTCTGATACTCAATGCCTCCGCCACCTCTGCTCTTGTTGAGGCGAAAGATATTGTCGTAAGCTCCCTTGACGGAAAAGGAGAGTCCCTTCGTGATACGGCTCAGGTCTTGAGTGATCTGTACATCCATGTTGAGCGTAGTGTTGTAGCGCTGGTCGTACCCAAAGCCATAAAAACCGCCAAACCCATCGCGTACCACTTCGCCGGGATAAAAGTTTGGTGCCACGATCGTACGGACCCCATCTATCAGACCGGGCCCACTCATTGGAACAGTCCAGATGGTCGTGTAGACCCATATGTTGGGAATGCCCTCGACCACCTTTGGAGCCTGTCTTCTACCCACGTTGCCCCCGACATTCAGACGAATAGAGGTGCTGGGGGTCAGCTTGTAGTCTAGATTTGCACGATAGTTGTACCGGTGGTACGAGAAGTTGTTGTCGTAGGGGAGGGTAGGTAGCTTTTTGAGAATACCATCTTGGAAGAGGTAGCCCAGAGACACAAAGTACTTGATGTGGTCATTACCTCCAGATATGTTGACGTTGTTACGCGTCTGAAAGAATGCTTTCTTGAATATATAGTCGGTCCAGTCCGTACTAGAGTACATGATAGGGTCAGAGCCGATCCTATACTGTTCGATGGCTTCGCGTGTGAAGTACTGACCACGGTCTTGTACCCCGTCTGCCTGTTGCTTGAGGTTCCAAAAGCGAGCATACTCGTAGCTGCCCGTCTGCTTGACATAGGATATAGGCTGCTGAATCCCGGAGGTGGTTGTCACGCTGACACTCGGGCGTCCCTCTACGCCTCGTCGGGTAGTGATGAGGATCACGCCGTTAGCACCACGGACACCGAATACCGCAGTAGACGAGGCATCCTTGAGTATAGATAGAGTCGCAATCTCATTGGGGTCGATCTGCGAAAACTCACGCTCTACGCCGTCCACCAGTATGAGTGGGCGAGACATGGCATTGTTGAGCGACCCGGCTCCGCGGATAAAGATGTTGGCCACGTCAGCTCCCGGCTGTCCCGAAGTCTGCACCGTTGATATGCCCGGCAGAGCACCGGCTAGTACGTTGGTCACACTGGAGACCGGTACCTTTATCAGCTCCTTTGTGTCCACGCTGGCAAGCGCACCGGTGAGAGTGGACTTCTTTTGGACTCCATAAGCGACTACTACGACTTCGTCTAGTAGCTCATTATCTTCGTGCAGGATGACGTGGAGGACTTGGTTCCCGTTGACGGGGACCACTTCTGTCTTGAGTCCTATGAAGCTGATGGTGACACTTCCATCTCTGGGAACACCGGAGAGCCTAAACTCTCCATTGAGATTGGTGACTGTGCCGTTGCTTGGCTGACCTGTGACCATTACAGTTGCACCGATGACCGGTTCGCCGGTTTCGTCCTTGACGACACCTGAGACACTGATGCTCTGAGCTAAAAGACCTGGCGCAAACAGGGTCGAACAAATGGCACACAGAATAAGAAACGATGCTATTCGTTTCAAAAAGCGGATGTTCATACTACTTTACCTTTAGGGTTGCTGTGTCATGAGTATTTATAATATGGTGCTACTTGTAGCCTTATTTTCTCTCTGCATATCAGTGGTTTTGCTTGTGAAATTGCAGACTAGAGGTGGTATTGCTACCGTAGCACTTTGATAGGGCGTACATCTCGGCGCCTGTTAAGCACTCGGTACTGCCACAACCTTATAAGTCATGTGCAAATATAATTATTTTTAGTTAAAATCAATAAAATAAATGCTGAAAAAGGCCGAGATAACAAAGCTCACCTTTATGTCTCTGAGTGGGAGGCCGGTGCTGCAAAAAAGAGAACCAGGTGCTTATGCGTGTAAGTTGTTGGTGATGAGTTGAGTATGTATGTTTTTGCGGTCGGGATGCATAAAGGTGAAAAGTTTCACGGATAGGAGCGAAAGGTTTCCTGTAAGAAAGAGAACTATTTGACGGATAGAAGCGAACGATTTCCAGTAGGAAACTTTTTACGCCTCTACAAGGTGATCTAAACGGGTGGTGTTAGAAATGTATTGTTCCTGTGTATCAGCTGTTTAGTGGTTTGTGGGGTAGTTGGTTTGGTAAATCGGAAGTAAATGGGTATCTTTGCAGTGCAACGAAGAAAATAGACAACTATTTTACGATATACATCGCGGAGTGGAGCAGTGGTAGCTCGCTGGGCTCATAACCCAGAGGTCGGAGGTTCGAGTCCTCCCTCCGCAACTTTCCCTCCCCCCTGGAAGCCGGTTGGTTCTTGGTTTTACCAAGTCTGCCGGCTTCCTTTTTTGTGGCTAACGAGTCGGGTGGATGGGACTCTGTGTAGAAGAAAGGAGGGTGTGCCGAGATATGAGTCTCGACACACCCTCCGGTTTTCATTTAGACCTCTTTGGGTCTGAGGTCGTATCCTCTCTCTCTGAGAGAGAGGTATGACCTCTACTTCCCGCTGACGTTACTTGGTTGGGTAACCGCTGTTTTGGACAATCTTCCCGGAGGAGATGCGCACTTCGTGCTCGGGGAAGGGGAGGTTCCACTTGTCGCTCGGTACCTTGCCCAGTGTCTCGTCTTGGATCAGGTTGTTGGTCCGCATGAGGTCAAACCGATGGTGGCACTCGTATGCGAGCTCGCGTCTCCGCTCCTTCAGGATCTCCCGGAGGAGGGCTTGGCTGTCTGCGAAGTCCTCCGGCTTGAGGTCAGCGGGAGCGGTTGCCTGGTCGGTGTATGCCCGCTTGCGTATGGTGTTGAGCTCAGCGACTGCCTCGGGCGTGACAGCGGCGTTGACGCGGGTGAGGGCCTCGGCATGCGTGAGCTTCATTTCCGCCAGACGGATGTAGGGCACGTCGTTGTTGCTGATGGAGCTTCTGTTGCTGGGGTACTTCATGGAGGTGAGGTCTTTTGGAAAAGAGCTGCTGGAGCCTATGGCGATCAGGTGGTCGCCGGCTCCGTCCTTCTCCTCTACTTCCGCACATCCGCGTATGTCTCCGGCGGTGTACAGGTCGGCCATGCTCTTGGGTACAAAGAAGCCGTCCTTGCTCAAGTAGCCGCGTATCCCTGATGGGAAGGCGTCTACCGACAGCCTGCTGCGCTCAAAGAAGAGGAGCTCGTTGCTGCGTACCGTTGGCTCGCTCCACTTGCCGGAGTCGTCGACGGTATTGCGGGGAAAGAGCTCGAGGTATGCCTCGGAGGTTTCCTTGAGTGAGTATCCGGGTGTGGAGAGTACTTTTTGAGCATAGTCTGCTGCCTTTCGGAGCTCATCGGTGTTGTTGGTCGCAGTGCCCTTGTATAGGTAGACGCGCGAGAGGAGTGCTTGTGCCACGGCTTTGTTGGCGCGCACCCGGTCGGTCACCTCCGGTACAGCGTCCGGCAGGTCCGGCAGAGCCTCCTCCAGATCCTTGATGATCTGCTGCCATACGGTGGCATTGCTGCTCCGCACATCGGCAGCCTTGGCGTCGTACCCCTCGAAGGGTGTGAGGTGCAGGACAATGCCCGGGGCATCGTCTTTGCCTAGGAGTGCTCCGTCGCCGTAGAGACAAAGAAGGTAAAAATGTGCGTATGCGCGCACAAACTTTGCCTCTGCCATGTGCTGCTTCATCTTTTCGGGGTTGTAGGAACCGTATGTACGGATACCCTCCAGGGCGTTGTTGGCGAGGTCTACCGTCTTGTTGCCGTTGAGGTAGACGGTCTTGAGTGTACCCTCATGGTCGTTGGAGGTGTACCCTGAGGACTCGATGGTGAAGAGCGAGGCATAGCTCTCGCGTGCCTTGAGGTTGTCGGTACCCAGGTCACCAAAGAGAAAGACGTACGCATTGGCGGTGTAGCCATTGATCGGGTCGGGTGCTCCGGAGAGGAAGTTGCAGAGGTTGACATATGCTCCTAGGAGTCCTGCCTCGGCTGTGCTCTCATCTTTGTAGACCGTCTCGTCCACCATCGTGTTTTCCGGCTTGTAGTCGAGCTGACAGCCTACCACAAGCAAAAGAGTCGGTATGAATAGTATGATCTTTTTCAGTGTCATAGCTTAGTGCAATTCTTTTTTAGAGAGTAATACTGAGACCCATCCGGAAAGATCTGGACTGTGGCATGGTGAGGTTGTCGTACCCTGCGTTGACTACGGACGAACCAAATGCGCTGACCTCCGGGTCGATGCCGGAGTATCCGGTGAGCGTGAAGAGGTTGGTCGCAGAGGCAGAGATCCTGACTCTTGAGATCGACTTGGTACGGCTGAGCAGTTCTTTGGGGATGTTGTAAGCTATCTCGAGACTCTTGAGCCTGAGGTAGGAGGCATCCTCTAGGAATCTGCTTGACCCAATGCCTGCTGCATAGTCGTACTGTCCGACTATGGAGTTGTGTCGGAGCTTCGGGATGTCTGTCTCCTGGCCCGGGAGCTGCCATGCGGTGAGGATCTCCTTACTTAGGTTGTTGGCATTCTCCGTGGAGTAGGTGAGGAGCTGTGCCCGGGTGCTGTTCATCAGCTTTCCCCCTACGGAGAAGGTGAAGAGGCAGCCGAGCTCCCAGTCGCGCCACACGAGGTTGTTGGTCAGTCCTCCGTGCATCAGGGGCATCGCTGTGCCAAATACCTTGCGGTTGGCAATTGCCTGGTCGGATGTGCTCACGGGTGGGGTGTCGCGTACCTCACCATCGGCATACTTCCATAGAGGGTTCCCGGTCCGGCTGTCTACGCCCTGCCAGTCGAGCAGGAAGAACTGTGCCGCGGGAGCTCCTTCCTCGTAGTACTTGGTAGAGCTATTGAGGTCCTCGAGCTGGCTTCCTTGGAAGTTGAGACGGAGGAGTTTATTTGTATTGTGAGAAACGTTGAGTACCGTCTGCCAGGAGAAGTCCGCCTTGCGGATGTTTTGGGAAACGATCTGCAGGTCCACTCCGGCGTTCATCATGTCGGCGATGTTTTGCTGCTGCGACAGATAGCCGGTATGCCATGGGAGGTTGGAAGGGAATAGCATGTCGGTCGTCTTGCGGTAGTAGTAGTCGAGTGTTACTTTCAGACGGTCGTTCCATGCGGAGAAGTCGGCACCTAGGTCGTAGGTGATCGTCTTTTCCCAGTTCAGTGAGGCGTTCCCCGGCTGTGACATCACGAGGTAGTTTTTGCCGCCATAGAGCCGCTCGCTCAGGGTATATACGGATCGTGCGCCGTAGTAGCTGTTGTTGGCATCCTTGCTGGACCATCCTACCGATGCTCTGAGCTTGAAGTCGTTGACATCCGGAGCCGCCTTTTTGAACCACTCCTCGCCTGATACTCTCCACCCTAGAGATAGAGAGGGTGTGCTGAGGTAGCGGTGGTCCTTGTTGAAGCGGGAGGAGCCATCGAGACGGTAGGTGAGCCCAAGCATGTACCGCGAGAGGTACTGGTAGTTGAGCCGCGTGAACGCTGAGAAGAGAGCCCACTCCTGCTTGCCGGAGTGGAGAACACGCCTGGTCCTCGCTGAGCCTACACCCACCAGGTCGGGGCTGAAGAAGTCATCTCCTGCGATCGAGCTGGCATATTCGTTGGCATACTCATAGCTCTGACCCACGACGCCCTGTATGAAGTGGTCGCGGCCGATGATCTGGTGCATGTTGAGTGTATTGTTGATGACGATCTTGGAGTTGATGGCTGTGCTTTCTTGAGCTTGGTTGTTGGCGGTCTCGATCTCAGCGGGGAGTTTTCCTTTTCGGATCGATGATAGAGAACTGTATAGGTCTGTACCGATCTCGCTCCTGAGTGAAATCCAGTCCAGAGGCTTGTACTCCAGATAAACCATGCCGACCAACCGGGTATCTGCGATCCCCTCTTTGTTGATGTATGCCATTGCTACGGGGTTGTACGTGGAGTAGGTCCCGTAGGTGTTGGGTGCGTAGCCATAGTAGTAGTCTCCGGACTCGGTGTATATCGGGAGGTTGGGAGCCTTTGTCAGTGCAGCCCCGTAGATCCCTTGTGCTGCCACGGACTTGTTGTCTACCTTGGAGAGGGAGATGTTGACTCCTGTACGCCATTGATCCGAAAGGGTGGCATTGAGGTTGGTCCGTGCGGCGTACCGCTTGAGCCCGTTGTTGATGATGTAGGACTGGTAGTCCCCACCGGAGAGGCTAATGTAGTAGTCAGACCGCTCGCTGCCTCCTGATACAGATGCGGAGAGGGTGTTGCTGACAGCTGTCCTGGTGACCGCATCTATCCAGTCGGTGTTTTCTCCCATGGGGAAGGTCGCTGACGGATAGTAGGCAGAGTAGATCATGGCGTACTCGTCTCCGTTGAGCAGGTTGGGCTTGGCTAGGGGACGGTCTATGGAGAGGCTGTAGCTGAGATTGACCTGGGGGCGCTGGCGTGCTCCCTTTTTGGTCGTGATCAGGATCACTCCCGCAGATCCTCTGGAGCCATAGATAGCGGTGGCAAAGGCGTCCTTGAGAATCTCGATGGACTCGATGTCTTCGGGATTGAGTGAGGCTAGGGGGTTTTTCTCAAAGACCCCCTCCAGGACCTCAGTGTTGTTGGATAGCGAACCACCACCGACCTGTGGACCGGAGAAGCCTATCGCATCGATGCTTCCGCCCGAGGTAGATGAGCTATTGCTCCCGCGGTCCGTACCGTAGATAGGCACCCCGTCGACTACATAGAGGGGGTTGTTGTCCCCCATGATCGAGGATATACCGCGGATGGTCATTAGGTTGGCTGCGCCGAGTGTACCGGAGGACCCGGACACAAAGACACCCGGAGCCTGCCCGGCGAGTAGTTGGTCGACGGACATGAAGGGCTTATTCTCCGGCAGCTTGACCGATGAGACTGACCCGGTGAGGTCTCGTCTCTCTACGGTGCTGTAGCCGACTACCACGAGGTCAGCCAGGCGGGTATCCTTAGACGGCTCCAGTCGGACGTTGATGGTACGTCTGTTGCCGACCCTCTCACGCACTCTCTCGTAGCCGACCATGGAAAACTCCAACGTATCCGATGAAAGTGCTTGGATGGTGTATCGTCCGTTGAGGTCGGTGAGTGTCGTCTCTGATGTGCCTGATCGGTGTACCAGGACAGCGACAGCAGGCTCCCCCAGCTCATCCTTCACCACCCCTGATACCTCTACAGTCTGTGCCAAAAGAGGGCAGGAGAGTAACGCTGTTAGGACTAAAGCGTATAGTACTGTTGTATGTCGTGACATATTCAAAGTTGGTTAGAGTTTGAGGATGTAGGTCTCAAAGTTCATGGACGTCTTGAGATCAAAACCATAGTGATGGGTCGATGTAGTGGTATAGCCGCCAAATATGTAGGCATAGCCGTCCTTGACGACGACCTGAGGAGAGCGCCTAGCGGTGTACTTGGTGCCGGTGTCTACTTCGGTCCAGCTCTTACCGTCGGTCGACTTGTAGAGCTTGTCGGAGAGGACACGGAGCCCATCTTGTAGCATCTCACCACCTATCATATAGGCGGTATCATCGGTGCAGAATGGAGTCATGCCCCACATCTTCCCAAATCCTCCTTGGTCTGTCTCCTTTACCCAAGTTTGTCCTCCGTCGCTTGTGGAGTAGACGGACTCTAGTCCGGTGTCCTTGCTACCGATGAAGTTGAAAAAGCCGCCGGCAGTCCAGAGCTTCCCCCGGAATGCAAAGAACGCATCCTGGAGCCGGTCTGTAGCATCGTGCATGGAGGGAAGGCTTTCCCAGTGCTTGCCGTCCTCGGTTACCATGAAGTCTCCGGCTCCTTGCAGTTGCATCATGATCATCCCGTAGTTGCTCTTTAAGTAGATCTTACCGTCCTGTGCGAGAGTGTTGATGAATGTACAGGGGTCTGGGAGTGAGGGGTTGAACATTACGCCCCAATCCTCTTCCCATGGTGTTGTCAGGCCCACAGTGTCGCATTCAAAAGTGACACCATCTGTGGTTGAGAAGCTGCGCCATGCGCTGATGTCGGGATATGCACCCCACATGCTCTCCTCCGGTACTCCCCATCGGTCCGGAGCCTCTGTACGGGCACCGCCCAGTACGAAGAGCCGATCCGACTTCACCACAGCCCGACTGCCGATGCCGCCGATGGCACCGAGCTCATGTGGCTGATACTCCACGCGCTCCCACTTGACACCGTTGTCAGAGGTGTAGAGCTCATACTCTGCCACCCCGTTATTCACCCCTGTCGCAAAGCAGTAAAAGTGGTCCTTGTACAGCGTGACGGTGAAGTCGGTGATGTAGTCCGCTATACCCATCTTCCTCATGTCCGAGGAGATGAGTGACACGGTTCCCTCAGCAGGTGGCTCAGAGGTACGTACCGGCTGGATGGTATAGGTTCTCTCCTTGCCGTATCCTCTTACCTCTATGGGTATCTCCTTGCTGGCATCTACCACCACTCCTTCCTTGGTGATCTTGGTGCCGTTGTAGTAGGCTTCGATACCCAGTCCTACGGTGGTCTCGGCATACAGCCTGGACTGGGTTAGCTCCTCCTCAGCGATGTAGTCGGGGATGGGGTCTGCTTCGTTGGTCACCTTGGTGTCGGACAGGGTGCAGTCAAAGCGGTAGCTTACGGCTTGATTCTTTGGGGTCAGGGTCACACTCTTGAGCGCCACGGGAGGCTCTAGCTGAGGTGACTTGTTGCATCCAAAGCTCAAGAGCACAAGAAGCACGGCGCTCACAATTGCTATTTTTTTTGATCGGTACATAATGAACTCTTGAAATAATGTATTAGGTCTAGCTCTATTCCGGGGCTAACGCATTTGAAGTTTAGAGGTAGTCGGGAGTAATGATGTCGGTGGAGACTTTGGTGGCATTGATCTTTTGCAGTGACGTGTACTGAAAAAGTTTCCTACTGGAAACCGTTCTCTACTATCCGTCAAATCATTTTGTTTCCTACTGGAAACATTTCCCTTCTATCCGTCAAATTTTTTCACCCCTCTTCGAGCGGCAAAAATAAGGGGACTTGATGCCTTGTTGTCTGCCTTAGTTCGTCCCCATGCGGTACTTGATGTCGTACTTGATGGTAAAGTCCGGCTCCTCCATAAAGTCATAATGCTCAGCCCGACCGACATCATTACCCCCGACTACCTCTAAACTTCAAATGCGTGAGCCCTAGCTCTGTTCCGGACGATCACATAGTCATCGCACCCATGGGGATGGCTACGGACTCCTTTTCTTCTTCCTCTGTGGTGGCACCGGACAGTAGTTCCTTGATGGCTTTCTCTATGCCTTCACCACGGACGTTCTTCTTGTAGATCTTGCCCTCTGCGTCAAGCACGACAACAAAGGGGATACCGCCAAACTGGTAGTCCTCCATGATTTCCTTACCACCATCGGGAGCCTGTAGCTGCAGCCAAGGCATCTGCTCTTCCTTGAGCGCCTTCAGCCAGTCTTCTTTCTTGGCATCGATGGAGATGTTTACAAAGTTCACTCTGCCATCCTTTCCGTAGGTCTCATACAGCTTCTTCATTCCGGGGATCGATTTGCGGCAGGGACCGCACCAGCTTGCCCAAAAGTCTAGGACCGTTACTTTTCCCTGGAAGTCTGTGAGCTGGTGCACCTTTCCGAACAGATCGGGTAGTGCAAAGAGTGGAGCCGGGTTGCCTGCTCTCATGCGCTCCATATTCTCTTGGTTCACACGCACTTCCTCTCGGTACTCCGATGCCAGGACGGGACCCACCTCGGGGTTCGCGGCTATCATCTGCTCCAGTGCCGTGTCGATCAGCTCCTTGTCTTCCCCGGGGTTGAGCGACCGGATCGCTGCCATCACGCTTGGACGATCGGCGTAGTACTCTACCAGGTAGCGCATGTATGCGACAAAGTCGTCGCCATTCATACCGTACAGTTCCATCGTCGCGTTGTCCTTCGACTTGGTGTCCTCCGTCTGCAGTCGGTACATCGTCTGGGAGATGGCGATCATGTTTTGATAGTTGCGGTATCCCACGTAGTTGATGAAGTTCATCACCTCGTTCTTAGGACCACTTTTGATAAAGACGTAGGGTGGGTTCTTGATCTTGATCTGCGCAGTATCCACGCCCCTAAAGTCAATCTCCATCGGCTCGTCCTGTACCCACACGTCCACGGCTTGCCAGCGACCGGCATCGATGGTCACCACGCCCGGTTTTGCCGTCGTGATGCTCATGCAGTAGTTGCCCTCTGCGTCGACAGGTGCCTCTGCGAGCACATGCTGTCCTGTACCTACCATCTGGTAGGCGGTCATCTTAAATCCTTCTTCGATGAATTTGACTTTCCCCGAGACCCGGACCGTATAGTCTTGTGCAAACAGACTGCCGGCCAGCAGGAACACAAGGGAGCTAAAAAGAAGACGTTTGGTAGCTTTCATAATGATTGTAACTGTTTTTATAGGTGTTTGATTCGTTGTAGTCTTGAGTACTCCTCCTCTTGGCAATATACTCTAAGGAGAGAATGTGTGGTTCCCAAAGTTACAGAAAAGTTGTCAATGTTTACAAAACAAGGCTATCCAATATTCTGACGTAGCGTTGCACGTGCTGAACATTTGACCGGCACAAGTTGTTGTACTCTTGGGTGCGTCGGTGACATCGCACCACAAAAATCAAACGATACTACTACTCAAAACACTACACTCTATGAAATCAGACATACAGATAGCTCAGGAAACAAAGCTGAAGCCGATCTCCGAGGTGGCTGCCTCCATCGGCATCCCTGCCGAAAAGCTGGACCCCTACGGACACTACATGGGCAAAGTAAGCCTGGATGTGCTCAAGGAGGAGCACAAGCCCGGCAAGCTGATCCTGGTCTCCGCCATCACGCCCACCCGGTCAGGTATTGGCAAGACCACCGTCTCCATCGGGCTGGCACTGGGGATGAACAAAATAGGCAAAAACGCCATCGTCACCCTCCGTGAGCCGTCGCTCGGGCCGGTCTTTGGCATGAAAGGGGGGGCTGCCGGTGGTGGCTACGCACAGGTGCTGCCGATGGATAAGATCAACCTCCACTTTACCGGTGACTTTCACGCCATCACCTCTGCCAACAACACCATCGCCGCACTGCTGGACAACTATGCGTACCAAAACCGCAACAACGCCGACGGCTTGAGCCGCATCATCTGGAAGCGGGTCCTCGATGTCAACGACCGCAACCTCCGCAACGTCATCACCGGACTCGGCGGACGAGGCAATGGCATCCCGACAGAGACGGGCTTTGACATCACGCCGGCATCCGCGATCATGGCGATCCTCTGCCTCGCCAATGACCTGGAGGATCTGCGCCGAAGGATCGATAACATCCTCCTCGGATACAAAAAGGATGGCACCCCCTTCACCGTAGCCGACCTCGGGTGCGGTGGCGCCATCGTCGCACTGCTGCTGGACGCTATGTCGCCCAACCTCGTGCAGACGACCGAAAACACCCCCGCCTTCATCCACGGTGGGCCCTTTGCCAACATCGCCCATGGCTGCAACTCCATCATCGCCACCAAGATGGCGATGCGCTACGGGGAGTATGCGATCACCGAGGCAGGGTTTGGTGCCGACCTAGGTGGGGAGAAGTTCTTTGACATCAAGTGCCGCCACGCCGGGCTCAATCCCGACCTGACCGTACTGGTCGCTACCGCTCAGTCGCTCAAGTTGCACGGGGGCAAGGACCAGACCCTCCTCAAGGAGGAGGATATCCCCGCACTCAAGGAGGGCTTTGCCAATATGGACCGACACATCGACAACCTCCGAAAGTTTGGACAGAGTATCGTCGTCTGCATCAATCGCTTCCCGACAGACACGGACGGTGAGATCGAGGCTATTCGCCACTACTGCGAGCAGAAGGGCGTCCCCTTTGCGGTCAACAATGCCTTCTCCCGCGGTTCCGAGGGTGCGCTGGAGCTGGCACAGGTAGTCGTCGATACGATCGAGAAGACGCCGTCCGAGCCACTCACCTTTGCCTACGACCTCGAGGACTCGATCCGTGAGAAAATAAAGAAGGTGACCTCCAAGATCTACGGAGCTGCCGAAGTACAGTACGAGAGCAAGGCGACAAAGAAGATCAAGCAGATCGAGGAGCTGAGGCTGGATAAGCTTCCCGTCTGCATTGCCAAGACACAATACTCCTTCAGCGACGACCCCAAGCGCACCGGTGCACCTACCGGCTTCCTCCTCACCGTGGAGGATATCGTCGTCAACGCCGGGTCCGAGATGATCGTCGTCATCATGGGAGACATCATGCGCATGCCCGGACTACCCAAGGAGCCCAGTGCCAATAAGATCGACGTCATCGACGGCAAGATCACCGGCCTGAGCTGATCCCGTCACCTCTCCCGAAGCAGACACCCCTGCCAAAGCATGCAAAGGCTTTGGCGGGGGTGTCTGTTTTGTACCGGTACCGGGTCAGTCCAATAATAGGTAGCGCAGCGACGGACCCCGACCGGAAGTGGTCAGAAATGCCTCCACGCCGGAGCGGTTGCGCCGCTGCTCGTCCCCCGCCAGCTCAGGCTCTGCCCCCTCTCGCATGCGCAGGAGCGGACGAAAGCTCCCCACCCCCACCAACTTTTAGACCCCAAAAAAGATGGGCTTTTCTTGTTTTATACATGATGGATCTATACCAAGAGGTGTCTCGAAAATAATGTTACAACATCTTCATGAAGTGTTAGCGAAGTCTTAACATCAGGGCGGTATGTTTGCACTGGTTTTGGAGGACTCCATGACGCACCTCCCGACCTTGTCTTATTAAATCTATGGTAATCCAAACGACACATGAAGAACAAAACGATCCTTTGGTTAGCATTATTGACCTGTCTTCTCTTAGGCATAGCTGAGACCTCTGCTCAGACTGCTCAGACGAACAATAGCGTATCCGGTACGGTGTCGGATGCTATGGGACCTCTGGCAGGTGTCAATGTCCTCGAGAAAGGAACTACCAACGGTACCACCACAGACTTCGATGGCAAGTACAGCCTTGAGGTGAAAAACGGTTCGACGCTAGTATTTTCGTACGTAGGCTTTATCACACAAGAGGTTGTCTATGACGGTCAGATGCCTCTCAATATCTCTTTGAACGAAGACAGTGAGCTCCTAGGCGAAGTGGTGGTGGTAGGCTACGGTGTGCAGAAAAAAGCTAATCTCTCCGGATCTGTAGACCAAATCAACGCCAAAGAGCTGGAGCAAAAACCGATCACCGATATCTCTCGCGGACTCCAAGGGATGATCCCCAACCTCAACATCGACTTCACTAGTGGAGAGCCGGGAAAAGCAGCGGAGATCAATATACGAGGGCTTGCGTCCATCAATGGATCTGCCCCACTGGTCCTCATCGATGGAGTCCCCTCCTCATCTTTTGACCTCAATCGCTTGCTCCCCTCGGACATCGAGAGTATCTCCGTCATCAAGGATGCTTCATCGGCCGCTATTTATGGTGCGCGTGCAGCATTTGGGGTCATCCTCATCACCACCAAAAAAGGTGAATCCGGTGCTCCCAGAGTGGAATACTCAGGTAAGCTGACCTGGAAACGCCCTACGGTGCTGCCCCGAAAAACCTCTGACCCCTATATCTATCTCAAACTAAAAAACATAGCAGTGCTCAATACCCCCTGGAGTGGCGGCCACGTAGCTAGTGACGAGCGACTCGAGTGGGCGCGTCAGAGGTCCGATAACCCCGCACTGCCTCCCGCGCGTCTCAACCCCAACGATGAGACGCAGTACGAGTATATGGGGGACAAGGACTGGACGGACTATTTTATCAATAAATTCACCTTTGCTCAGTCGCACCAGGCATCCATCAGTGGAGGATCGGATAGTTACCGCTACTACACTTCGGTAGGCTACGACCGTGATAATGGGATCCTGTCTCATATCGTCGACAAAGACTACTGGGAGCGATTCAATATGCGACTTCGTGCCAGCTATGATCTCACCAAGTGGTTCAATATCTCTAACAATACCACGTACAGCCTCACGAGAAGAGAAAAACCTAGTGCCTTTTGGGACTCAAATATGTCCATGATCTACAATCTTGCTCCTCAGGACTACGATCTCAATCCCGATGGGACTTGGGCAAATAACGCTGCCGGACGAGTCATGGCACAGCTCCATGATGGAGGTGAAGATATACGAAAAAACAGCCGGTTTCAGACCAGCTTCGGAGCAAAAATGTCTTTTTGGGACAACCTGCTGACCCTGAATGCCAGCTGGAACTACACCAAGGAAATGGAAGAGTACAACTACTATCAGACCAAGTACATGATTGGATTTGGTCCGGAAGATGCCCGTGAGGAAGGGCAGTCCAGTGCCTATAGGACTTTTACCGGTACGGAGTATCAAGTGCTTGACCTCTTTGCCAATCTGGACTGGAGTATAGACAGCCATACGATCACCGCAATCCTGGGCATGAATCAAGAGAGTAGTGTCTGGGATCTGGTCCGTGCCGAGCGTGAGGGGTTGATCTCCCCCAACTTCCCGACCATTGCCCTAGCTACAGGAGAAGCCAAAGTTGGAGAGCAGTTTGCTGACTGGGCGATCAACGGGTACTTCTACCGGCTGAACTATACTTACGACAACAAGTATATTGTAGAGCTCAACGGCCGCTACGATGGCTCATCTCGATTCCCGGAGCATAGGAGGTATGGCTTCTTCCCCTCTTTTTCAGCAGCCTGGAGGGTGGATAGAGAGCCCTTTTTTCAGCCAATCATCGAGTACGTCAATCACCTCAAGATACGTGGTAGCTATGGAAAGCTGGGGAATCAGAACGTAACGGAGTACGGGTACATCCCCACCATGAGCACGAGCCAGTCCGACTACATCATCGGAGGGACACGACCGCTGGTCATCCATGCTCCCCGCCTGGTCTCACCCAACTACTCTTGGGAGGTCGTGGCGACTACCAACTTCGGTATGGACCTCAATTTCTGGCAAAACCGTCTCTCGTTGGTATTCGATATCTACAATAGAAACACTACCGGCATGCTGACAAAAGGGAAAGAACTACCGGGAGTCCTCGGAGCCAGTGTCCCCAATGAAAATGCGGCAGATATGCGTACAAAAGGTTGGGAGCTGACCTTGGGATACAACGACTCCTACATGGTGGCAGGCAAGCCTTTCAACCTTGCTGCTCGCTTCTCTCTGTCCGATGCTCGCTCATTTATTACACGCTTCGATAATGCCAGCAAGCTCCTGACACAGTACTACGAAGGACAGGAGATAGGAGAGATATGGGGCCTCGAGTCGGATGGCTTCTTTACCTCCAGAGAGGAGGTCGCCAATCTCGATGAGTCATCTATCATCCCCTGGGGAGCACTGGATATAGTCCCCGGATGGCCCAAGTACATTGACCAGAATGGAGACAAACAGATAACAAAAGGGACAACCGTAGATGAGCCGGGAGACCTCAAGATCATAGGAAACAACTCTCCCCGCTATCGCTACGGACTCAACGTGTCAGCTGACTGGAATGGAATGGACCTGAGCCTATTCCTACAGGGTGTGGGGAAGCGCGACTACTACCCACTTAGCTACTTGTACTGGAGCTTTTTTCAGCAACCCTATGCCGGAGGTGCTCTCCATACCTTTGACTTCTATCGTCCACAGACAGATTCGCCAGGTGACCAGGCAAAGCACTCGCAGAGCTATCTAGATGCCGGCCTTCATCTCCAGAATACGGAGGCATTTTACCCTATCTTGCAGTGCTGGCTTGCGGATAAAAACTTGGGGACAACTATTGATCGCAATGCCGGTCTTGCTATCCCGCAGACCAGATACCTCATGGATGGCTCTTATCTCCGTCTTAAAAATATCACTCTGGGATATACGCTGCCTCAGTCCTTGACAGAGAAGATCAATATCTCTCGCATACGATTTTACTTGAGTGGCGATAACCTATATGAGTGGTCGGCGCTCCGAAAGTACTTTGATCCTGAGGCGGTAACCAATGAGACCCATTTCGGATATGTTTACCCATTTAGTCGTCAGGTTGTTTTCGGGCTCAATGTTACTTTCTAAAATCCCTATGTCCTATCAAATGAACGATCATGAATAAATACAGACTCCTTATACGTATTTGTCTACTAGCAGGGCTGCTGTTAGCGGTATCCGGATGCACCTCTTCTTTGGAGAGCAGAACCCCAAAAACAGACATTGGCCTGGGAGACTTCTTCAAGTCTGAGAACGACTTGCGTATCTACTCCTACGGATTATATAATTTTGGTGGTAATGGGATATATGTAGCCGACCAAGGGACCGATAACCAAGCTACCACGTCCCCCACCGAGGGTAAGATCATCATGAGTAGTCCGAATCCCAACTCAGCCAACCTCCCCGGTGAGTGGAACTGGAGTAGCCTCAAAGAGATCAACCTCCTTATCCAAGGATGTGCCAACGAACAAATCCCTATGGAGGCACGAAAGCACTTTGAGGGTGTCGGGCGACTCCTGAGAGCAGTATTTTACTACGACAAGGTCAAGCGCTACTCCGATGTCCCATGGATAGATAAGCCACTGGAGACTAATGATGAGGAGTTTTTGATGGCAAAGAGAAGTGATCGTGAGGTCGTGGTGGATAAGGTGATCGAAGACCTCACTTTCGCCTCCCAAAACATGCGTGTGAAAGTCGCCAATAAAGGAGAACTTCACCAAGATGTGGCGACCGCTTTTCTCGCACGGATAGCTCTGCACGAGGGAACTTTTCGCCGCTACCATCCGGAACTCAAGCTGGAGAGTACGGCGGGACGATTCCTGCAGATAGCACGGGATGCAGCCGACAAGATCATGAAGAGTGGTCGATACAATCTCTACTCCACCGGCATCATAGATAACGACTACCACAGCTTATTCGTCTCCAAGAATCTTGAAAACAATCCCGAGATGATCTTTGCGCGCTACTATGATGCAAAGATGTATCCGACAGGCTTCTGGGCCTTTTCTTTTGGTAGCTACGAGTCGTGCCCCACAAAAGACATGCTCCAGGCTTACCTGATGAAGGATGGAGCATACTACACGTCTATCCCCAACTATAAGACTAAGCTCTATGTCGAAGAGTTCGAAGACCGAGACCCGCGCCTGTGTCAGACCTATGCCTATCCCGGGTGGGAACTCGTTAATACCAGTACTTATGCCGCCGGAAAAGGAGTCTACGTCCAGCAGCTCGCCAAAAACTTCTCCGGGTACCACCTTATCAAGGGCTTCATCAATAAGACCGATCAGGAGTCTAATGACGATCAAGATGTCCCATTGATCCGATACGCAGAGATCCTGCTCATCTATGCTGAGGCAAAAGCAGAGCTGGGCGAACTCACCCAAGAAGACCTCCACAAAAGCCTCAACTTGATCCGCAAGCGTGTCGGGATGCCCGACTTCAACCTAAACCCCACTAAAGACCAGTTTATGGCTGATAAGTACCCCGGCGTTGCTCCTCTACTGCTTGAGATTCGCAGGGAGCGTCGAGTGGAGCTGGCGTTCGAAGGATTTCGCCACGATGACCTCTATAGATGGCACGCCGGTAAACTACTTGAGAAGGAGCCTGAGGGGATCTATTTCCCGTCTCTTGGTAAATTTGACATGACCGGTGATGGCATCCCTGACTTGTGCTTGATCCCATCCACTCAGGATATCCCCAAGGATGCAGACAAGGAAGTCAATAGCTTGGGCCGTAAGCTGATCTATTATAAGGCAGGCCCCATTACGGACTCCAATGCTACTGCCTACCTGACTAATGGTACCTCCGGAACCATCATCACCACACAGGATATGGGTACATTCGTAGAGCCGAAGTTCTACTATCGTCCTATCCCGCGCCATCAGACGGACTTAAACAAAAACCTCCTCCCACAACCATTTGGCTGGGAATAAAACCTCAAACTTTATTATGCATAAAAACATTCTCAACATTATCCGTGGTACACTACTCATCGGTGCTTTGTCACTGAGTACACTCTCGATCTCTGCACAGCAGAAAAAAACGGTGCTCATCATCATGGATGGGATCCCCACCGACATGATCTACAATGCCTATACCCCCAATCTCGACCGAATCAGACACAATGGAGTACTCCTTGAGTCCTACGTAGGTGGGGTGAGGAATGGGTATTCGGAGACCCCTACAATTTCATCGAATGGATATGCAACCCATCTCATTGGCACATGGGTTCACAAGCACGATGTCTGGGACAATAGCATCAAAGAGCCAAACTACCATTATCCTTCGATGTTCCGACTCTTCAAGGACAGTAAGCCTGATGGGAAAATTGCGATCTACTCCACTTGGCTGGATAACCGGACAAAACTCCTCGGCGAAGGTCTGAAGGGCACTGACAATCTAAAATTTGACTACCATTTTGATGGACTCGAGCTGGATACAGTCGCTTATCCCCACGATGATAAGAGTAATTACATCAAGCGTATTGATACAGCTGTGGCCCTTGAGGCTGCCAAGAGCATCTACCGAGATGCTCCGGACATGTCGTGGGTCTACCTCCAGCATACAGATGATATGGGACATATCTATGGCGAGGACCCCGAGTTTTATAACTCCATTTCATACATGGACGGACTAGTTGGTCTCGTCTACGACTCTGTTCTTCAGCGTGAAAACGAGTTTGGCGAAGACTGGCTGGTGGTCGTTGTTACTGATCACGGACGCACTCCGCTTACGGCCAAACACCATGGTGGACAGTCGGAAAGAGAGCGCAACACTTGGATCGTCATGAATAAAAAAGAGATCAACCAATATGCTACCGAACGTCAGGTGGCAGCTGTGGATGTACTTCCCACAATATGTGACTTTATGGATGTCGAAATAGACAACACCGTGCTTACCGAGCTCGACGGGACTCCTCTGCTGCGTCCTGTAGATGCAGCCAATCTCTCCGCACGCCTGATCGGTGATCAGCTCATCCTCAACTGGAATGCCTACAACGAAGATAGTACCGCCGATGTATTCGTCACGTTCTCCAATAACTTTGCAAAAGGAGGCAGGGATGAGTACAAGAAGGTAGGTCAGGTGCCCGTTAAGGAGGGCTCTGCCGTTCTTGAAGTGAGTATGCCTCAGGACGCTAAAGTAATGAAGATCCTCCTCAAAACTAAGACAAATACACTGAACTATTGGATCAGAAAATAACTTTTAGTAAACAGTTTCTTGATAAATAAATAAGAATGAGGGGGCATCGGGTTTATCCCGATGCCCCCTTCTTTTAATGGATGGGCGAGTCTTTACTCGAAGGAGAGGGTCACCACGAGGGGGTTGTGGTCGGAGAGGTAGACGTGGTCGGGCTCGTCCGTCTCGTCGATGATGCTGTGCGTCTTCACCGTGCAGGGCTTGTGGTTGACAAAGACGTAGTCGATGAGCGGGCGCTTTTCCTCGGGTATTTCTCCAAAGTCGTGAAAGCTGTTCTCGGTGCCTTCCTTTTGTTGGGCAACTTCTCTGGTGTTGATCAGTGCGAGGGGGTTGCTTGTGTCTGTCAGGCTGCGCACGACGCCGGAGGCGGGGTCTGCGTTGAAGTCTCCCGTGAGCACGACCATGCGCCCCTTTGCGAGCTCATCGATGCGGCTCAGCAATAGATCCACGCTCTTGGCGCGTGCCACCTCACCTCGGTGGTCGAAGTGGGTGTTGATGAATAGGAGTTCTCCTCGGGTCGCTTTGTCCCTGAGAACCACCCAGACTGCCGTGCGCTCGCAGGCAGCATCCCATCCCAGCCCGGGAGTTTCCGGGGTCTCGCTGAGCCAGAAGTAGCCCTTGTCGAGTACTTCATACTTCTCCTTTTTCCAAAAGACGGGGCAGTACTCTCCCGCTTCGTGTCCGTCTTCTCTGCCGACTCCGTATGCCTCGTAGTCCGGGTGTGCGGTCTGGAGGTCGGTGAGCTGGTTGTGTAGCACTTCCTGCATGCCCATCACGTCGGCGTCGGTCTCGGAGATGAAGTGGTCGACACCCGGCAGGCGGTTGCCCCATCTATTGATGCCGTCATCGGGGTTGTCGTATCGGATGTTGTAGCTTACGACCTTTAGGTCGGTGGTCTGAGCTTTTTGGGATTGGCAGGACCACAGAGTGAGTGACAGTAGTCCCAGGAGTAGTGGTAGGCTTTTCTTCATGTCAAAAACGCTATTCTTTAGTGATAAAAAACTGATCAAATGGTTCGTTCTCCCCCTTGTCGTAGGCGGTATAAAACAGAGTGTCCGGTGTGACCTGCAGGTGCTGGTAGTAGCGCCCGCCGGTGGTCGAGAAGTCGTGCGCCTCGGGATCGCCCACGGCGTAGTGCTTGACGGCAGCCGTGCTGACGATGTAGACCGGGTTTTGTCCGTCGCGAGCGTAGGCGTGGTCATGCCCTTGCAGTACCAGATCCACGCCGCAGGACTCGTATAGAGGTCCCAAGAGGTGGTGAACCAGGTAGTTTTTCCTCCCTTTTCGGACGGAGTGTACAGCGTGGTGACCCACAACGATCACAAACGGTGAGTCTCTGCGCTCCGTGAGCACCCGTTGTAGCCATGTGTTCGTCTGGGGGAGGTTCCACTCGTAGGTGTTGGTGTCTACGCAGACGATGCGGACGTTTGGATAGTCCACATAGTAGGTGATCCCCTCCCGGTACTTAGGTCCATTGTGCGGCATGACAAAGGTGTGCACCCAGCGATCCCCCAGGTCGGTGTTGAGCCCCATCTCGTACTCGTGGTTGCCCGTGGCGGGGATGAAAGGTGTCGACGGTGCCAAAGTCTTCACAGCGTCGTAAAAGAGAGCCCAGTGCCGGTCATGCGGGCGCTCGATCATATCTCCTCCAAAGATCCAGGCGTCAACGTCGGGAAAGCGGTCCTGAACCTCCATCACCAGAGTGTCGGTGCCACTGGGCCAGCGGTCTTGGATGTCTCCTATGTAGATAAAAGACTGCCGGCCGGTGTTTGCCCCCTTGATCCTAAAGTTTCCCTCGTACTCTATATCTTCGTCGACCACCCGATAGGTGTACGCTCCCTCTGTCAGTGCTCCGGTTTTTGCGTGGTAGAGGTGGGTCGTCCCTCCGCCACTCTTCACGACGTGGTGAGCTGCATGTATTCTTTTGAGGAGCGTGCTATCTCGCAAGAGATCCAGGCAAAAGGCACGCTTGGAGCCACTCACCCAAGATAGGGTGCGCTCATGGAGCGCATCCTCGCCGGGGGTGATGAAGAGTCGCTGCACCTTATCGGGGAGCACGAAGTCCGGCTCCGGGAGGTCGCCAAACCATTTGTCCCAATTGATCCCCAGTATGGCGCCTATGACGAGCAGTATCTGAGAGCCTATATAAAGTTTTCTCATTATTATTTCAATATAGTGTAACTAGTCAAATCTTAGCGTATTGGACGGACGGATCCCCGCAATGATCCCCGTAGGAATCAAGATGAGGAGGTAGATCACCGCCGTCACCAGCAGATTGGTTAGGACGAGCGTGACCGGATCGATGACGATGGGCACGTAGGACATGTAGTACTGGCTCGGATCCAGCGTGATGGGCTTCCCTATTTTCTGAACCATTGCCAGTGCGATCGCAAAGATGTTCCCCCAGAGCAGCCCCCTCCACAGCACCTCAACTGCCATGTACCTAAAGACTTTTCGGAGGGATGCATTGCGCTGCCCCAGTGCTTTGAGCGTCGCGATTGCGTTTACTTTCTGCAGGATCAGCACGACCCCCCCGGTGATCATCGTCATGCCGGCTACTGCTATCAGCAGGACCAGGATCAGCGCGACGTTCGCATCCAGTAGCGACAGCCACCCGAGCAAGCCTCGGTTCATCTCCTCAGAGGTGTGCATAGTGTACTCTTCGCCGTGGTTGGCATACCGGTTCGCAAAGTAGTCAAAGAGCCGACTGTAGGCAACCGCCGTCTCTTTACTCCCCTTGTAGTGCACCTCCACGCCGCCTACCTGGTCCGCTTCCCAGCCGTTTACCCCGCGGAGCAGGCGGACGTCAGCTACCCCTAGGTGCCGGTCGTACTCCGGGAAGCCGGTCTCAAAGAGTCCGGTCACCTCGAGCTTGCGCACCTTCATCCCACTGTCCAGTGTGAAGTAAGCTAGGGTCTCGTCCCCCACCCGCAGCCCCAAGTGGTCGGCAAGCGACCGCGAGAGGAGGGCTTCCCCGCTTGGATCTGAGCCCGAAAAGTCAGGCAGCCGCCCCTCCCGTAGGTACCCGGCGTAGAAGTCCCGGTTGTACAGGGAGTCTACTCCATGGAGCTGCACCCCACTGTAGGCAGAGTCGGTCTTGAGCAAAGCCATCTGGTCGATGAAGGTAAAGACCCCCGCTCCACCGCACAACTCACGAATATCCCCCGCCACCTCATCATGTAGCGTCAGGGGCTGGCTGTACTGCCCGTAGATATTACTCGGCGAGGAGATGCGGATCGACCCCGAAAAGCCGTTGATCTTGGCATGTATCTCCTGCTTAAATCCATCGATGATGAAAAACGACAGCAGTATCAGCATCACCCCCAGACCGATACCCAGGCTGGATATCCGCACCACGGGACGAAGCTGCCGATCCCGTGGCGGCGCTTCGTAGATAAATCGTCTGGCCAGCTCTCTTTCTACGCTCATCCTACTATCAGTGTGTTCCAAATAACGAGGACCGGTAGAAGCCCTGATTCCTCGGTGCAAAGTTACCCTTTTCTCTTCTATTATATACGAGTGCTTTCGGGAGTCGGAACGGGCTCCGGATCCGGGCGAAAAATTTGACGGATAGTAGGGGAATGTTTCCAGTAGGAAAGAAAACGATTTGACGGATAGTAGCGATCTGTTTCCAGTAGGAAACTTTTTGCGGTCATGCGGTTACTTTTTGCGATGTCTGTATCTGTTTGTTTATCAGAAAGAAGGATGATCGTTTGGTTGGTTTTGTGGATGGGATGTTTGGTGGAGTGGAAAATTGTTTCTACCTTTGCACTCGCAAACGAGCAAGAGTGCTTTTGTTTTTCCACCTGCGGATGCGCAGGACAAGGTGTTTTGGGGATTTTTCCCCGAGATTTTGTGGAAATGAAAACTTTTTGTAACTTTGCAAAACCAATGCCAAAAAGCTGGCGTTAACGAGGAGGTCATAGACATAATGAACAAGGGCATCGCGCCGTTTTCTGATTTTGGTGCGATGCGAACAAACAAGTAGTACAAGGGATATTTTTATAGATATAAGAATGTGCCACGTTAATTTTCAGACGAGAGACTAACTTGGGTGTTTACGTACAGCCTAAGCCGAGGAGGACTTTCTTTTTGATCTAGGTAAAGGATATCGTCTGCTTTTGTAGCGGACACAATTATTTTACTAACAATGGAGAGTTTGATCCTGGCTCAGGATGAACGCTAGCGATAGGCTTAACACATGCAAGTCGAGGGGTAACATGGGAGTAGCTTGCTACTCTTGATGACGACCGGCGGATGGGTGCGTAACGCGTATGCAACTTGCCTGTTAGCGGAGGATAACCCGGAGAAATTCGGACTAATACTCCATATTTTCTATTTTCCGCATGGGAAATGGAAGAAAGATTTATCACTAACAGATAGGCATGCGTTCCATTAGGTAGTTGGTGAGGTAACGGCTCACCAAGCCCGCGATGGATAGGGGAGCTGAGAGGCTGACCCCCCACATTGGGACTGAGACACGGCCCAAACTCCTACGGGAGGCAGCAGTGAGGAATATTGGTCAATGGAGGCAACTCTGAACCAGCCAAGTCGCGTGAAGGATGAAGGTCCTAAGGATTGTAAACTTCTTTAGTAGGTGAGTAGAGACAGGTACGTGTACCTGTAGGCAAGTAACCTAAGAATAAGTATCGGCTAACTCCGTGCCAGCAGCCGCGGTAATACGGAGGATACGAGCGTTATCCGGATTTATTGGGTTTAAAGGGTGCGTAGGTGGTATGGTAAGTCAGGGGTGAAAAGCTATAGCTCAACTATAGTCTTGCCTTTGAAACTGTCGTACTTGAGTGTAGATGCTGTGGGCGGAATGCGTAGTGTAGCGGTGAAATGCATAGATATTACGCAGAACTCCGATTGCGAAGGCAGCTCACAAAGTTACAACTGACACTGATGCACGAAAGCGTGGGGATCAAACAGGATTAGATACCCTGGTAGTCCACGCCGTAAACTATGATTACTCGGAGTATGCGATACAATGTATGCTCTCAAGCGAAAGCGTTAAGTAATCCACCTGGGGAGTACGTCGGCAACGATGAAACTCAAAGGAATTGACGGGGGCCCGCACAAGCGGAGGAACATGTGGTTTAATTCGATGATACGCGAGGAACCTTACCCGGGATTGAAATGTATACGCCGGACTTATGAAAGTAGGTCTGTTCACTTCGGTGACGTATATGTAGGTGCTGCATGGTTGTCGTCAGCTCGTGCCGTGAGGTGTCGGCTTAAGTGCCATAACGAGCGCAACCCTCATTGTTAGTTACCAACAGGTAGTGCTGGGGACTCTAACGAGACTGCCGTCGTAAGGCGAGAGGAAGGTGGGGATGACGTCAAATCAGCACGGCCCTTACATCCGGGGCGACACACGTGTTACAATGGTGAGGACAGAGGGCAGCTCTCAGGCGACTGACTGCGAATCTCCAAACCTCATCTCAGTCCGGATCGGAGTCTGCAACTCGACTTCGTGAAGCTGGATTCGCTAGTAATCGCGCATCAGCCATGGCGCGGTGAATACGTTCCCGGGCCTTGTACACACCGCCCGTCAAGCCATGGAAGTCGGGGGTACCTGAAGTGCGTGACCGCGAGGAGCGTCCGAGGGTAAACCTGGTGACTGGGGCTAAGTCGTAACAAGGTAGCCGTACCGGAAGGTGCGGCTGGAACACCTCCTTTCTGGAGCCATTTCGAGAGGAATAGTTCTCTGTTATAGATGGTTTAGGTGGTAGACATTCGGAGGATGGTCTTCCGAGTCTGAGTGGTCACGGTAATAGGTGACCGAAGTGGTTCATGCTTCTGCATGGGTTGGTTGTTGCTTTGTGCAGCGCACTCCTATGTAGCCCGCGTGACTACTTGTTTGTCGCCCTTGTTTATTTTCTTATAAAATACATACCCTATTTTACTACACCGGCGCCTATAGGCTATAGAGTAGTGTACCAGGTGTTGGGTCAGATGAAAGAGTGGTAAGCCAGGCTCATAGCTCAGTTGGTTAGAGCGCTACACTGATAATGTAGAGGTCGGCAGTTCAACTCTGCCTGGGCCTACTTTTGAGGGAAAGCTGGTAAAAGTAGGGGGATTAGCTCAGTTGGCCAGAGCACCTGTTTTGCAAGCAGGGGGTCATCGGTTCGACTCCGATATCCTCCACGAGTTGTTTTATAAGAAACACGAGAGATCATAGACATATTGGCAAAGTAGAAATACTCCGGGGTGTTTGTTTCTTTTAGGAGGAATGGATGTTTCGGGGTAGCGTTAAAAGTAATAGAGTAAAGACGAAATAGGTGGCTGATGCTGTCTGTGCCGGTTTTCGGCGTGGGGGTGTTGGCTGCGACACGCGAGTAATTTATTTTAGATCAGATTTTGGTTCTGCAGGATGGGTCTGCTTAGGCAGGTTTGTTTTGCCGGATTTAGTCTTTTCGTTTTCGACATTGTTTTATTTTGATGATGTCTTCTGTTGTATGCTTGTATGGTGTGTGGCTTCGGTTTTGTGGAGCGCATGACGTATGTGTACAATGTTTATTGGCGTGGGTCACTCCCGTGCGTGAGTATGTGGAGTGTATTTATGATTTCTTTCTGAGCTCGAGCGATAACGAAAAATAGTATACTGTATATATCATTAGAGTTACGAAATATATCGTCTGTCCGCAGGTGTGGGCAGATAGGTTTGTATCTTGTTTTTCTTTTGCGTGCTTTCTGCGTTGCGTTGTTTCCGAGTTAGGAGATGGCGTGGGTGGGAGTGTGTAATGAAGAGATAGATAAAGCAAATAAGGGCACATGGTGGATGCCTAGGCTCTAAGAGGCGATGAAGGACGTGATAAGCTGCGATAAGCTGCGGGGATTGGCACATACGATGTGATCCGCAGATTTCCGAATGGGACAACCCACCGGGCGTAACGGCCCGGTACCATC